>CAZPUL010000001.1:0-356439 GCA_964589735.1 uncultured Verrucomicrobiota bacterium
ATCAACAAATCAACCCCCGCCTTCCCATTGAAGCAACGAGAAAACCGACGCTCCCGCCGCCCAATAATTCAACCAATGTGCTGCCGGATTCCAGCCGGCAGACCTTCTCTCGGCGGACACCTCCGCCGCTAACCTCCCCTGTCCCACTCCCGACATCCGGCATTCGATATATTGGCCAGCCGGTGCAACCGGTTTGAGCTTCATCTCATGTTCCTTTCTTCATCATCTGCGCAAGAGCCTAACAAGGTCACTAGGACATCCGCTGTCCTACACCCCCTTTTCTTAAAAATATTTTCAAATCACCTAAACCATTAAAATCCAGACACTTAAACCAGAAACCACCCCTTAAAAACCAAAATCCCTGAAAATTAATTTACCGAAAATCTCAAAATCGCGCCCTCTCTACCCGGAGCGCGGGCTGCCCCGCGCCGATAGGTCGGGGTCCTCGCCCGCAGCAACACCCCTGAGCAAAGCAGGCACACCTTCGCCTATCGACACACGCCCGCAACCACCCTCCACCCTTCCCTCACCTTTCAATCCACCTCGGCACATGTACATAAGTGCCGAGGTTTTCTACCGATTTCTCTCCTTTGGACCCCAAAGCAGCCAGCGAACCTCCACCGTCCCCAACCGCCGCCCTTTCCTCACCCGTTCGAAATCACACCCTGAGGACAACACCGCCTTGCTCCAGCATTGCAGCCCACAAACGTTCAGGTAAACTACCCCTCAAACCAAAGGAAATCCCATGCCATCAAAAATCCGCGCACTCCACTTTGCCCTCAGAGCTTGGCTGCTGGTCATCCTCTTACAACTCGGCGTGAGCCACGGTCACGCCCAGACCAACGCATCCACCAATATCGTAGCCTTTACTTTCACCGACATGGAAGCGTCTGACATGTTCCAGATTTACCAGCAGTTGTCAGGCCTTGAAGTGGTGATCTCCCCTGGAGCCATGTCCGCAAGCAAACGCACCGTCACCGTGTCCGTGTCCGGCAATACTCCCATGACCAATGCCGAAGTTTGCCAACTCCTCGAAAAAGCCCTCCGCGAACAGACCGCTTTGATCATCACCAAGACCGATGACAAAAAGGCCACCGTGACCTTCGACGCCGCTCTGCCCATCAAACCGGTCGTGGCACCACCTCCTCCAGCAAAAGTGACCCGCACCAACACTCCGCCCTCATCACCCCCATCACTGCTTCCGCCTCCACCGGCCGATAAAAAGCAGTGACACCTGCTCCCCATTGGAGCGCGGGTTGTCCCAACCCGCAGCAACGTACCTGAGCAAAGCGAGGCATCCGCTCGCCCACAAACACGCGCGAGAGATCGCACTCCACCCGAACCCCAACGGGGTTCAAATAAATCAGCCCAGCGGTTGGCCGGGATGCAACGAAGTGAAGTCACGGCCTACCCTGGGTAACCGCGTTAAAATTCCCACTACCCGGAACGGGTTGCGTCATTTCCGGCCAACAACCCCCATTCCACACCCCGCCCCATCTTGGAATTGAACCTCACGCCCGATCCGCTAACTTAAAGCCATAACGATGACCAAGGTTCTTCCATTGCTGCTCCTGCTCCTGCTCACCGGCTGCGCCAGCCCGCTGGTGGATGCACCACGCCTTCGGCAAATCGCCGCCCAACGTGACTTTGAAAACCTCTACTATTGCGGAACCAAGAACAACGTTCACCACTTCACCCTCGAGCGGGAAAAACAATTCCCTTATCACTTTCGCCTCCCAGCCTCTGAATACCCGCTAAAAAAGCCGTTTCCAAAAACCTCCAATCGCTCCGCTTGGGCACCTCTGCTGGTAAGTCTTTATGACGGGACTGCGGATTTTCGCGGTGTGGAAGGAACACGCTTGCCACCACCTCGCCATTATCAAGCATCGCCCATTCACAACCCTTTCTGGCTGAACCAGACAAACTGGCCGACTGCCTTGACCAACGGCAACCTTACCTATCTGCGAGTCATCGAGTGGCGACAGGATGATCAAACCTTCGTAGCCGAACCCACCACCTTTGAAGCCGCACGGGCCAGCGGAAAACCCTATTCTGCTTACTTCCTCCTCAATGGCGTCCACCTACTCGCAGATTCCGAGCACAAGCTCACCAACTCAAGCCAGACCCGTTTCGGCCCTGACTTCGCATGGCTCCCGGATGGTCAATTGCGCCGGAAAGCGTATAACCACGGCAATGGCATGGACGAGCATCACTTTCTGGATACCAACGGCCGCCCCGTCTCCTCCATTTATTCTGACCATCATGCCAACACTTTAACCATGCTGCGCTATGACACCTCCGGCGAAGTCGCCATGCGCAGTGTCGGGCCTGAACAAGAAAACGACCCCGAACGCCCAACCAAAGCCGAAACAAAATACTACATCGGCGACCGGAAAGTGACCGCTGATGAGTTCATCGATGCCTTCCGCCAATACCGCCGCGAAGACATCGTGGGCAATCGAAAGTGAATCACAGTGATGACCCTCCGCCCTGCCATCATCTCCGACGCCGCCGCCATCACCCCCGGTGAAGAAAAGCAACTGACGATGCCCACCTACCCCCACAATCCGGAACGCGCCCAGACCGAGTTGATGTCCGCTGCCTATCATGGTGACGCGGAAGAAGTCGCCCGCCTGCTCGCCTTCCCGTGCGACATCGATGCCCAGGACCACGATGGCCTCACCGCCCTGATGTATGCGGCCCTCAAAGGTCACACCGAAACAGTCACCCTTCTCATCCAGCATCAAGCGAAGCTCGAACTTCAATCCGCCCAACGCTACACCGCTCTCCTGTATGCCGTCCGCGGTGGCCATACGGAAACCGTGCTGGCCCTCCTCCACGCGAAAGCCGACCCCGATGTGCATGGTGATTACGCCACCTTCGATACTCCGTTGACCCTCGCGGCGTGGCAGGGTTTCTTTCCCATCGTGAAAGCCCTTGTTGCCGCCGGTGCCGATGTCAGCCTGCATGGCGGCTACGACCAGCTAACCGCCGAATGCAAAGCCCGGCTGGAAGGTCACCACGAGATCTCCGAATTCCTCTGCTACCACGAAAAACGGCAGACGGATTAAAAACTGTATGCTTTTATGCCGAATCATCGACTATCTCAAAATCGCATCAAAGCTTCTAAAAGTTTATTGATGGTTGGCGTGCCTTTGCTCGTCCTCGCTGCTTTCCTTAAACTGCCTCTTGTTGGGTTATCATGCTTTTTGTGCCTGTTGGGCGTGTTAATCGGTAAAAATCGGCTCATTTGCCCTAGTTGCGGTAAACAACAGTATGCAATTGGCGTCGAGATTTCACGCTGCAATAGTTGTGGTGCCGATTACTACGAAGCAAAGACCGTCGATGAATCCCAAGCTTGATCGTCAAGACTCTCAATGCCCCACATCATCTTCGACATCGACGGCACATTGACCCAATCCATGCAACTGGACGACCTCTGCTTCGTGCGCGCCCTCGCCGAGGTCTGGGACTTTCACGACGTGGACACCGACTGGTCCAAATACCAACACGTCACCGATGCCGGCCTCCTGCACGAACTGCACGAAACCCGCACTGGCCGCTCACCCACCACTGCTGAACTCCACACCTTCCGCGATCACTTCCTCGCCCTGCTCGCCCAAATGCTCGCCGAGAATCCCGTCACTCCCATCACTGGCGCACCCGCCATGCTCGCCCATCTGACCGCTCAGACAGATTACGGCGTCTCCCTCGCCACGGGCGCTTGGGGCGCTTCCGCCAGTCTGAAGATGCGCAGCGCCGGCATGCGCTTCGAGGACCATCCCGCTGCCTCCTCCGATGACGCCCCTGACCGCGAAACCATCATGCAGCTCTCCCGCCAACGCGCCACCGCACGCTTCGGCGAACCGGAGCACGTCATCTATGTGGGCGATGGCGTCTGGGATGCCCGCGCCTGCCGCAATCTCGGCCTCCCCTTCATCGGCATCGGCACCGATGCCCGCGCCGAGCGGTTGCAAGCTGAAGGTGCAGTAGCTGTCCTGCCCGATTTCTCCGACTTGAATGCGTTCCTCAAAATTTTAGCGCAACCGCCGAAGCCCTAGTCCGTGGAGCGCGGGTTGTCCCAACCCGCAGCAATGTCCCTGAGCAAAGCTGGCTTCAGAATGGCTGCGGGACAATGGCAACCGGCAGGAAAATGAGGTTCTTCTAAAGGTTTAACAGTATTTTCACCCCAACTGGTGTGCGGTAGTTGCTGCGGGTTGGGACAACCCGCGCCCCTCACGCGAAAAACTTCAACCGCCTCGCCGCAAAGATCACCATGCGCAACAACAACCACCCGTGACTCCAGCGATGGATGTTCGTCTCCCCATACGTCCGCGCCTGATACCGGATGGGCAGGTCGATGATCCGCAAGTTCAGCTTCGCCGCGCCGAAGAGCAGGTCGAAATCACCGAACGGATCAAAGTCGCCGAAGTAATTCCGGTTCCGCGCGATCTCCTCATAGTCTTTGCGGAAGAGCACCTTCGTGCCGCAGAGCGTGTCCTTCAGCCGCTGCCCCAGCAGCCAGCTAAAGGCCAGGCCGAAGCAGTGATTGGCGATCATGTTCAGGAACTGCATCGCCTCATTCTCCATCGGATACACCAGCCGCACGCCGTTCACGAAATCTGCCGTGCCGCTGCGGGCTGCTTCGTAGAATTTCGGCAATTCCTCCGGCGGCATCGTGAGATCGGCATCCAAGATGAACAGCAAATCACCCGTTGCGGCCGCGAACGCTTCCCGCACCGCCCCGCCTTTTCCATTGCTCTGCTGCTTGAGCATCTTGATCTTGCGCTCCGGATACTTCGCCATCACGCGCTGGATCTCGTCCCAAGTATTATCCTTCGAGTGCCCCTCGATGAAGATGATCTCCGTGCCCTTGCCCATCTCCGGCGTGCGTTGCACAGCCGCCTCGATGTTCCCCGCCTCATTCCGCGCCGGGATGATGACGGAACAGGTGTAATGCCGCTGCGGGTCCGCTTGTGGTTTGGGCCGCGCCACGAGAAAAACGGTGAGACACAAAGGCCGCAGCAACGGCGCGAGGAAGCGGTTCAGCAACGGCCCGAGCAACGGCGTATGCACCGGCCACAAGATCCGCGCGTCCTGCTTCACCACTTCCCAGCCCGCGAGTTGCAGCAGGTTCCGCATATCGCCGCTGGAAAGCCAGTTGGGCGCGGGCATCGGCGCTTTTTCCCCGATGGCTTCCGCTGTGGACAGGATAGGCCGCCAGACGTTGCTGAAGAAATTCAGCACGATGCGCGTGCGCGGATGCGCGACCTTCTGCAACTGTTCCAAGACCGCCTGCACATCCGGCAGATCGTTCACAAGATCGGAGAGGATGATGTAATCGAACGGCTCCGCCGCCGTGAAGGCCGCCGCTTCCGCCACATGAAACTCGAGGCCGGGATGCCGTTGCCGGGCGAGCTCGACCGTCTTGGGACTGAAATCGATACCGACTCCGTGCGCAGGCTTCACCGCCGCCAGCAGATCGCCCACGCCGCAACCGACCTCCAGGACGCGTACTCCGGGCGGGATGAGAAAGGCAAAGTAACGCCGCAACAGCTCGTGATAATGACGGGACGTCTCACGCAGCCGCGCCTCAGCACGTGCGTCATGGAAGTCCCGGCGGTTGATCATGCCCAGTCTGTTACGCGAAATGAAAGCGCAAGGCCAGCCTCAAAGGAAATGGGGCGCGGGTTGTCTCAACCCGCAGCAACTATCGCAAACCAGAGGGGATGAGAATGCCTGACCGCTTCCAAATGTTCTCCCTCTCCCCTCAACGGGGACTTCTGCCGCTTGGGAAGCGGCAGAAGGAATTTTGCGCTAGCAAAAGGTCCGCTAGGACCGAGCGAGCGGGCGCGAGCGAGTCATTGGGCTGGGGTGAGAAAGCCAAAGCATGCACCATCTGCAACTGGCACCCGCTTGACCTTTCACATTGCTGCGGGTTGAGACAACCCGCGCCCCACCCCTTTTATTCCGGGCTGACATCGCCCCCGCTCTCAGGCAACACTCACCGCGGATGACCAATGGTTCGCCACCGCCTTCCTTGCTCACACGCCTGCTGGCGTGGGGACAGGCGCATCCTGCTGGTGCGTTCGGGGCCTTGCTCGCGCTCGCCCTCATCCTCACGCATCCCGGCGTTTTCTTCGGTGCGAAATCCTTTTTCTTCCGCGATTACGGCGTGCTCGGCTACGGCTTCGTGCATCATTATCGCGAGGCGATCCTGTCCGGGGAACTGCCGCTGTGGAATCCTTACAGCGATTGCGGCGCGCCCTTCCTCGCGCAATGGGGCACCATGGTCCTCTACCCGTTCAGCCTCCTCATGGTCCTCTTTCCGCTGCCATGGTCGCTCGGCTTTTTCTGCCTCCTGCACTTCTGGATCGGCGGCATGGGCATGCGGAAACTGGCGATAGATTTAAAGCTCGGCCAGTTCGCAGCGGCCTTGGCCGGCGTGCTCTACATCTTCAACGGCGCGACACTCTCCGGCCTCATGTGGCCGAACTACGCCGTGGTGCTGGGCTGGCTGCCCTGGGTGCTCTGGAGCTTGCGCCACGCATGGACCAGCGGTGGCCGCTGGGTGCTGGGTGCCGCAGTGATCGGCACCATGCAGATGCTCTCCGGCGTTCCCGAAGTGATCCTGTTCACCTGGTTCATCGCGCTGGTCTGGATGTTGGCGGATTGGTGGCACAGCGGCAGACCGATGAATCGCCTGGGCCGGTTCGCCGGTGTGATCGTGCTGGTAAGCGGCTTGAGCGCCGCACAGTTGCTGCCGTTCTTCCAGACACTGGAACTGTCTTATCGCACGGCGGGATTCAGCACGAGCAACTGGTCCATCCCGCTCTGGGGCTGGGTGAACCTCTTCGTGCCGATGATCCGGCAGATCATGACGTTTCAAGGCACGTTCTTCCAGGAAGGCCAGCAATTCATCAGCACGTATTACTGCGGCGCCACGGTGCTGGTGCTCGCGCTCTTGGGCGTGATGCGAAGTGAACGCAAACTGCGCTGGCTCTGGGCCGGCGTGGCCCTGCTGGGCATGATATTGGCGATGGGCGGCAACTTGCCGGGTTACGAGGCCGTGCGCACGGCCATCCCCGTGTGGTCGCTCATCCGGTTCCCGGTGAAGTTCGTCTATCTCGCGATACCGGCGATCGTTTTGCTGGCCGCCTTCGGCTGGCAAGCGATGGCAACGGGACCGGCGGGCGAATGCTTGCGCGACCGCAAGAAATTCAACCAGCTCTACGGCGGTGTGGCAGCGCTGATGCTTGTCAGCATAGGTATCGCCTACGCGTTCAAATCCGATTACGACAACTGGCCGGTCATCCGCGGCAATACCCTCCTGCGCTACTTCGTCTTCGCCGGAGCCATGATATTGCTGCGATTTATTTTACTGGAAGCCGATGCCTTGCGTCGTCGCGGCCTGCAACTGGCCCTGCTCGCCCTGCTCATCGGCGATGCCTGCCTGCACTATCCCAAACTGAATCCCACCTTGCCCGCGCGCGTGTTCACCGCGAACGCCGTGCGCGAAGCGCATCAGTTCCCTGCCGTGAAGCCCGAGGATTTCTACCGCGTCTTCATCACACCGAAGGCGGAGAACGTGCTGCTCATGAGCACCATCCCGGATTTCGAGAACGAGTTCTTCGGGCGACGCCTGGCGCTGTGGTCCAATCTCAATCTGCTGGATGGCATGCCGAAGGTGAACGGCTCCTCCACCCTGCCCCTGAAGTGGCAGAAAGAAGTGGAGGACAAGCTCTACGCCATGACGAACACACCGCCACCCGCAGGGTTGCTCGACTTCCTCGGCGCACGCTATGCGACCTCCGCAAAATCAGCGGTGGAATGGACACCGCGCACGAATGCCATGCCGCTGGTGACGGCGGGGCAGAGAATTATTTTTGAAACGGGTGAAAAGAAGGTCTTGGCTGGCAGCTTAGCCGAAAACTTTGATCCAAGGGAAACGGTTTGGCTATCCGAACTGCCTTCACCGCCACCACCTGCACAAAGCATCAAGGCCACCATCAGCAATCTCGTAGTGAAACCGCACGAGATCACTTTCCAAGCGTTCGCAGAAAACGACACCGTAGCCGTCATTGCGCAATCGTGGCATCCGGCTTGGGCAGCGAGCATAGATGGTCGCATGCAAGATGTGATGCGTGCGAACCATGCCTTTCAAGCGGTGAGCATCCCCAAAGGTACCAGCGAGGTGCGATTGGTCTATACAGACCAAAAGTTCATTCACGGCTTGCTGATTTCTGCGTGGACAGCTTTGGTCATGCTTTTTCTGGCATGGCATTTCCGGCGCACTCACTCCTCACAGCCCAAATCAAAAGCAGCTTGACCACATCGGCCCAGGAAAAAATCGTGCAACTCCACCGCGAGCTGGAGCGGTGGTGCAGTTTGTGGGGGCTTTACCGCCTGTCCCGCGAGGCGAAGATTTCCTTCTCCGATCAACTCGGACTCGCGCTGGGCAAGTGCGATCCGAAAAGCGGCCAGATACTCCTGAACGGTGTGCTGCTGCTGCCGGAGAATGAGAAGCTGATGTTCGAGACCTTGTGCCACGAGGCCGCGCATATCACCGCACATCTGCGCTACGGTCCCGCCATCGAGGAGCACGGCGTGGAATGGCAGGAGTACATGGAAAAGGCGGGCTTCGTGCCGCGACCGGTGATCAAGCAGGAAGAGGTGTTCGGACTGGCGATCTCGGTGCGGAGTGATTTTGGAAAGGGGTAGCAGAATCAGAGCCTCCTCACGTCGGCTGCTACGCTTTAGGGTCCGCCTCGTTACCTCGGCGGCTACGAGCTACGTCGCCGGGATGCTCTGCAACCGCTGGTAGTTCTCCACGGCGGCGGCGGCGAGGAGGGAGAGAGATTCCACAGATTGCTGCAAGATCGGATCGAAGGGCACCACCTTGCCCTCCATGTTCTGCGCGTTGATGAGCTGGAGCACACCGATGACTACATGCTGCTCGTTGAGGAGCGGCGCGGTGAGGAAAGATTGGGAGCGGTAGCCCGTGCGCTGGTCGAACTCGCGAGTGCCGCGGAAATCGAAGCCCTCCACATGATACGCATCCGCGATGTTCACGGATTTGCCGGTCAGCGCCACGTGACACGCGACCTGATGATGATTGGGCTTGCCGGTCTCGGGATCGAAAAGATTGAGCGGCGGAAACTTGATGGGATTGCCCGTGCTGCCGCCGAGGTTGATCTTCAGCGAATCATTCCGCACGAGGGCGAAGTTCAGGAACTTGTCCGCAAAGCGCAGGTAGAGCGTGCCGGCATCCGCGCGGCAGATGGATTTGGCCTCGATGAGGATCTTCTCCAGCAGCTTGTCGTAATCCGGCTCGCGCATGAGGGCGAGCCCGATGGGGATGACGACGTTCACGAGCCGGTCCGTGTGCTCCATCTCCGCCTGGAGCTGCAAAAGGTGCTTGGCCTCCTGCTCGCGTAAACGGCGGTTTTCCAGGCAGGCATCGATGCGGGCCCGGAGCAAAACAGGGTCGAACGGGCTGGAAAGGATGTCCGCGGCACCTAACTCAATACAGGTGGCGACCGACTCGGCCTCGTCCAGACCGGAGATCATGATGACGGGGATATCGCGGGTATCTTGGTCCTCCTTTAGCACCCGGAGGACTTCCTCGCCGGTCATGCCGGGCATCATGGTGTCCAGCAGGATGAGGTCAAAGTGTTCCCGGTGAACGAGTTCCAGTGATTTTTGACCATCCTCGACAGTCTCCACCTCGTAACCGTTATCCCGGAGACGCTGGGCCAGCCGCGAGCGGTTCAACTGGTTGTCATCGACAATCAGCAGACGCCCGCCGAAACGGGTGGCGGTCTTCCGCACGGGTTGACTGGCGGCAGAATTCATCGTTAACAGGCCTTGGCCATGGATATTGCCACAGTCCCCCGGGAAAAAGGGAGCAAAATCCGGTGGGTTCGCAAAAAAGACATGGCTTGGATTCTGCTGCCAGTCTGGGGAGCCGGTGGCTGGCGCTGAAAAATGTAACAAAGCAGGGCCTAATAAGCCATTGACGGTGGGTCCGGGACGGGGTAGTTATAGGAATCAAATAGACGAGGAAACTTGTCTAAGTATCGGAGTCTCATTATGAAACCATTTTCGTTCTTCAAGATTTCGGCCAGTCTGGTGGCCTTCGCCGCTCTCTTGTCAGCCACGGGCGTGCAGGCCGCCAATCCCGGCGCCGCCGATCTGAGCCCCGGTGTGGTGAAGATTCTGGACTTCAAGGGCACTGTCACCTTCGTGAAGGATGGCAAAACGCAGCCCTTGATGAAGGGTGACACCCTTGGGGAAAAAGACACCATCATCACCCAAGGCGTCGGCTCCGAGGTCAAACTGGATTTGGGCGATAACGGCGGTGAACTCAACGTCGTGGAAAACACTACGGTGGTGATCGAGACGCTGAAGCTCAACAAGAACAAAGATGCCGAAACCAAGCTGGACCTGAAGAAGGGCGGCCTGATCGGCAATGTGAAGAAGCTTTCCAAGGCTTCCAATTTTGAAGTGAAGCACGCCGAAGGCGTCGCCGGTATCCGGGGCACCCTGTGGGCGGTTCTGCCCGGCCAAGGCGTCATCTGCGCCCAAGGTTCCGTGCTGGTGACGTTCGTAGTCAATGGTGTGGCTCTGCCGCCGATCACCCTCGGGCCCGGGCAAATGGTGCTGCCGCCACTACCGGGTCAACCGCCGATTGTCATCAACATCCCCCCCGCCCTCGCGACTCGGTTGGCCCTTGCATTCAACAACGGGGGTGATCGCCCCGGTGGTCCGCGCGGCGGTGGCCGCCGTGACGTCCGCGTGATTGTGAGCGCCTTCGCGGGTCAGGAAGATCCGGGCCCGGGCAACGAAGAGCAACAGACCCCTCAGTAATCCTGGTTATACTTTCGCAAAACCCCAGAGTGACCTTGAGTTGCTCTGGGGTTTTTGTTTACCTAGCTGCCAGTGAACACCCGAATCCAGAAGCACTTGCCGCTGCTCATCGCGACCGGGGTCATTTTCATTGTTTGCGGTCTCCGCATTTTCCAGCGGGATTTACCCGCCCTGCAACTTTTTGAGCGGATGGAATGGTGGACTTATGATTTACGGGTGAAAAAAGCCGCCCAATACCCCACCACCACCGCCACCAATCTGGCCGCCGTTTTCATCGATGACCAGTCCCTGAAAGACATCAATGAGGGTTTCGGTGTCAACTGGCCATGGCCGCGGCAGCTTTACGGTAAAGCGGTTCGTGAACTCTCTGCCCAAGGAGCCAAAGCGATCGCCTTTGATATCCTGTTTGATCAACTGCATCCCCCGAACAAGGACACCAATGTTGAATTGCCCGGGGGCAAGGAGATTGGTTCTGACGCCTTCTTTGCCCAGGAATTGCAACGGTCGGGCCGCGTGATCCTGGCCTCCTTCGGCGAGACCTACACCAATGTCTGGCAGCCCATCCTCCCGAACGTCCTCTTCCAGACAAACGCGATGGCCATCAGCCACGCCACCAGCGACATCGACTCCGACGGTGTCTTGCGGCGGGCCAAGGCTTTTAAAGACACCCCGGATGGCGGACGGCTCTGGCACATGGGCATCCAGCTCGCCGCCAAGGAGCTGGGCCTCGACCTGACCCGGAGCATCGTGCAGGACGACCGCATCATCCTGCTGGGTGACAAAGGCGTGCAACGCATCATCCCGCTGGATGACGAGGGCTTCTTCTATGTGAACTGGAGCGTCCCTTGGAATGACACAACCCGCCTGACGCAGCTGACCTTTCCTCTGATCTTGAATCTGGATCACTTGCGCCGGAACGAAAGCATGGAAGACTTTAGAGCGTATCTCAAAGCGATCCGTGAAGATAAGGAACTGCCCGGCGGCGATTCACCTTTCAAGGACAAGCTGGTCATCATCGGCTCCATCGGCGCGGGCAACAACATCTCGGACATGGGAGCCACCTCGCTGGAGAAGCAGACCTATCTCGTCAGCAAACACTGGAATGTGGCCAACTCCGTCATCACGGGCGAATTTGTGCAGCGCAGCGGGATCTGGCTGGAGCTCCTGCTCATCCTCCTGCTCGGCATCCTGAGCACCTGGTTCACCTTGCGGCTGCCACCGCCCTGGCCTTCCATCATGGTCGTGCTCGTCGGCGCGTTCTACGTATTGGCCGCCTTCGGCCTCTATCTGGGCAACCGCTACTGGCTGCCCATCACCTTGCCGGTCATCGGTGGCAACTTCCTCACCCATGTCGCCTTGGTGACGTACTTGGTGGTGTTCGTGGAAGGGGAAAAGAAACGCGTGAAGGCCGTCTTCTCCAAACTCGTCTCGCCGAACGTGGTGAACGAGCTGCTGACCGCGGAGAAGCTGAACCTCTCCGGCAGCCGCCGCCACATCACCGTGTTCTTCTCCGACGTCCGCGGCTTCACCCAGATGACGGATTCCAATCAGGCCAACGCGGAAAAATTCATCAGGGATAACAAACTCGAAGGCAAGGAGGCCGAAGCCTACTTCGACCAGTCCGCCCAAGAGACGCTGGGGACAGTGAATCTCTACCTCGCCACCATCGCCGACCAGATCAAGCTGCACAACGGCACGCTGGACAAATACATGGGCGATTGCGTGATGGCTTTCTGGGGTGCCCCTACGCCCAATGAAAAGCATGCGGTCTCCTGCGTGCATGCCGCCATTGATGCCCAACGGGCCATGCACAAGTTGAATGTGGACCGGGCGGCAGAAAACAAAGTGCGCGAGCAGGAAAACGTCAAACGCGCGGCCGACGGCAAGTATCCCCTGCCCATGCTGCCTCTGCTGTCGTTGGGCACGGGCATCAATACCGGCATCTGCATCGTCGGCCTGATGGGTTCGGACCAGCACATCCTGAACTACACGGTCTTCGGCCGGGAAGTGAACCTGGCCAGCCGCCTGGAAGGCGTTTCCGGCCGTGGCCGCATCATCATCGGCGAATCCACCTACAAGGAATTGCAGAAGTATGAGCCGGAGCTGGCGGCCACCTGCACCGGACTGCCCCCGGTGATGGTCAAAGGCATCAAGGATCCCGTGCCCATCTACGAGGTGCCGTGGCGCGAGAGCGATGCCGAAGCCGACCAGACGGTGATGCTGGCCAAGTCTTCCGAAGACTTGAAGAAACCGCTGGAGACATGATTCGATGAGCCGTTAAAATGGTTAAATCGTTGAAACGTTAAACCGTTTCACGATTCAACGCCTTCAACCCTTTTAACGGATCGATTTGGGTCATTTTAGAATATTACTTCCCGTCCTGATTCCCGCGCATTAGCTTGTCCCCATGCGCACCGTGGTTTATCCGGGCAGTTTCGACCCCTTCACCAATGGCCATCTGGATGTCGTCCAACGGGCGGCGAAACTGTTTGACCGCGTGATTGTGGCCGTCGCCGAGAACGAGGGGAAATCACCACTCTTCACCATGCAGGAGCGCACGAACCTGGTGGGCGAAGCCACGAAAGATCTGCCCAACGTGGAAGTGGACGCCTTCAGCGGGTTGCTCGTGCAGTACGTGGAGCAGCGCCGGGCAGATGCCATCGTCCGCGGACTGCGCGCCGTATCGGACTTTGAATTTGAGTTCCAGCTCGCGCTGATGAACCGAAACCTGAACGAGCGGGTGGAAACCATCTTCATGATGCCGAAAGACACTTATACCTTTCTAAGTTCTCGCATCATCAAAGAAATTGCCCGGCTGGGCGGGGATATCACCCCCTTCGTGCCGGCGGGGGTCAAAAAAGCCCTGCTGGAGAAGCTTGCAAATCCGGCGCATTGACGGACATTGGGGCCATGGCGTTACTCGTAAATCTGCGTCACTTGGAGGAAGACTCCCGGCAGGAGACCGGCGAATTGACCGGCGAAGAGCTGGGTTTGGCCGACTTGGATGAGCTTATCCACACTCCATTACCGTTAAAGTATGATTTGGAGGTGTCTTTGCAGGAAGATGCCCTTTTGGTGCAAGGCAGCCTGGAAATGATCCTGAAATGCGAATGCTCCCGCTGCCTCAAACCGTTCGATTTTGAGATCTTTGAGGAGGCTTGGGCCTGCCACCTGCCCTTGAGCGGGGAGGACGCGGTGACCGTGGACAATGATTGCGTGGACTTGACTCCGGCTATCCGGGAACATATCCTGCTCGAATTGCCGCAACGTCCGGTGTGCGGAGACGACTGCAAAGGCTGGGTAAAACCAGTTGAGAAGTCGTCTTCAAGCAAGCAGGCGGAAGCAACGGAAGAGGCTCCGTCGCCGTGGGCGGCATTGGATAAACTGAAACTGGATTAAGGAAAATTTTATGGGCGTACCCAAACGTAAGCCATCTAAGAGCCGTCAGCGCATGCGCCGGGCTTACAACAGTGTTTTGACTCTGCCACAACTGTCGACCTGCCCGCAATGCGGCGCCCCGGCGGTGCCCCACCGGGTCTGCCCGAGCTGCGGCACCTACAAAGGCCGTCAGGTCATCACGGTTGAAGCCTTAGGCTAAGCTTTCCCAAGCCGGGCGCGGCGGGTGTTTCACCTTCCGCGCCCTTTCCATCTATGCGCATCGCGGTGGATGTGATGGGGGCGGATCACGGCAGCGAGATCATCCTCGCCGGCGTGAAGCTGGCGCTCGACGCCTACCCCCACATTCACGAACTCATCGTCGTCGGGAACGAGACCGAAATCAAAAACGGTCTCGAACGCATCGCCTTGCGCGACACCCGCCTGCGCATCCAGCACGCCAGCGAAGTCCTCACCATGCAGGACAAACCGCTGGAAGCCATCCGCAAGAAGAAGGATTCGTCCATGCTGCGGGCCATCGAGCTCGTGCAGGACGGCAAGGCGGATGCCGTCATCTCCACCGGCAACACCGGTGCCTTGGTGGCTGGCTCGCTAAAATTGCGGCGGCTGGAAAATGTCGAACGCCCCGTCCTCGCCGCCCGGATGCCTTCGCGCACGGGTGATTTCGTGCTGATCGATGCCGGAGCCAATCCGACCTGTGAGCCGGATTACCTGATGCAGTTCGCCGTGATGGGTGACATCTATGCGCGGGAAATCCTCGGCAAGCAGAATCCGCGCATCGGCATCCTGAGCAACGGCTCGGAAGAGACCAAGGGCACCGACCTCACCAGGGAAGCGCATCGGCTCTGTTCCCAACTCGACTTCAATTACATCGGTTACGTGGAGGGCTTCGACCTCTTCGATGACGCCGTGGATGTAGTGGTGACGGATGGCTTCACCGGCAATATCGTCTTGAAGACATCGGAAGGGCTTGGCTACGCCATGATGAGTTTGCTAAAGTCCGAGCTTACCGCCAATCCGGTCAATAAAATGGGTGCCTTCATCGCCAGAGGCGCGTTCCGTAACATTAAGAGCCGGCTCGACCCGGAAGTCTATGGTGGTGCCATCCTCCTCGGTTTGAACGGCAATGTGATCAAAGCCCACGGTTCCGCCCGTGAGAAGGCCATCATGAATGCCATCCGCGTGGCCGGTGAAGCCGTGGAGCACCACCTGAACGATTTGATCGTGAAAGAGATCAACCGTGCGAGCGCCAAGCTCGTCCCCGCAACTGATTTACCCGTCAAATGAGCAACACCACTTCCCGCAAGCTAAAGAACCCGCGTGCCGCCCATGATTTCCAGGGCCGTACCTGCTCCATCAGCGCTGTGGGGTCTTATGTGCCGGAAAAGGTCGTGACCAATGCCGACCTCGAAAAGATGGTCGAGACCACGGACGAATGGATCACCACCCGCACCGGCATCAAGGAGCGCCGCATGGCGGCGGAAGATGAATACACTTCGGACATCGCCACCAAGGCCGCCCTCAAGGCCATGGAACGTGCCGGTGTGACCGCCGACCAGATCGATCTCATCATCGTCGCCACCATCACGCCAGACATGCCTTTCCCGGCCACCGCCTGCATCGTGCAGAGCAAGCTTGGGGCGAAGAAAGCCGCGGCGTTTGACCTGGAAGCAGCCTGCTCCGGTTTCATTTATGCACTCGAAGTCGGCCAGCAGTTCATCATGTCCCGCACGTATGACACCGTGCTGGTCATCGGCGCGGAAAAACTCTCCTCCATCATCGACTGGTCGGACCGCAACACCTGCGTGCTCTTCGGCGATGGCGCCGGGGCCGTCATCCTGCAGAACCGCCCCCATTCGCACGGTCTCCTGACCGCTTGCATGGGTGCGGATGGCAACAAAGCCATGCTCCTCTCCATGCCCGGCGGCGGCAGCCGCAATCCGGCCACCCAGAAATCGCTGGATGCCCGCCTGCATTACCTCCGCATGGACGGCAAGGAGACCTTCAAGAATGCCGTGAACGCCATGTACACGGCCTCGCAAGAAGCCCTGAAACGTTGCGAACTGGATATCTCCCAGATCAAATGCATCATCCCGCATCAGGCGAACCAGCGCATCATCGATGCCGTGGGTGACCGTCTGGGCGCAAAGCCCGAGCAACTTTTCATCAATCTGCACAAGTACGGCAACACCTCCGCTGCCTCCGTAGCCATCGCCCTGGATGAAGCTGTCAGCCAGGGCCGCATCCAGCGCGGCGACCTCGTCCTGCTGCTGGCCTTCGGAGCCGGGTTGACCTGGGGTGCCGCTGTTATTGAGTGGTAGTGGTAACTGCCAATTGACGCCGCCCCGCGATGTGGTAGATTTGAATTGCGATGAGCACGAGCAAACTTGATACCTCCGGCATTTTTGATGCCAAAAAGTCTTCCGCCGAAGTTCACCTCTCGCTCTCGTCCAACGCGATCAAGTTCCGCAAGAACGGCATTGAATTTCTCACCAGCAAACCGGTCCCGGTCTGGTCGGAGATGACCATTGACATCCAAACGCCCGAAGCCAAGAAGGTCAGCGGCTCCGGCGTGGTGGTCGCCTGTGACGGCTGCCGCCAAAGCGGCTATGTCGTCTCTTTCATCTTCATGAACCTCTCCCGGCAGGCCGAGCAGCGGTTGAGCGCCCTCTCCGTGGCCTGACAGCGGAAAATCTGCTTTCGGTCGCTTCTCTGGACTAGACGGGACACCGGCTTCTGCGTAATCGTGGAGCCATGCATCACCATCCGATCACTGACGAACGCCTCATCCTGTTCCACAAGATCCTGAAAGCGGCGGTCGATGCCGGCGCCTCCGACCTGCACATGAAAGCCGGTCATCCGGTTGTTTTCCGCCTGCACCGCAAGTTGGTCACCATCGAAGCCCCCGTTCCTGATCAGGACTATTTCGAATTTCTCGAGGAAGCCATCATCCCGAAGCACGCCAAGCCCCAGTTCGAGACAGAAAAGGGCGCGGATTTTTCCTACTACACTCCGGATGCCGGCCGCTTCCGTACCAACTTCTTCATGCAACGCGGCACTTACGCCCTCGTCATGCGTCACGTGAAAAACGAAGTGCCCTCCTTCGAGAGCCTGGGCTTGGACCCGTTGACCCTGAAGATCGCCGAAGCCCCCCGTGGCATCATCCTGATGGCTGGCGGCACCGGCTCCGGTAAATCCACCACGCTCGCGGCGATGATCAGCTACCTGAACGACAACTACCGCAAGCACATCGTCACCCTCGAAGACCCGATCGAATACAGCTACGAGGACAATCAGTGCGTCATCGAGCAACGCGAGATCGGCCTGGATTGCGAGTCCTTCCAGAAAGGCATGAAACACGCCCTGCGTCAGGACCCGGACATCATTTTGGTCGGTGAAATGCGTGATGCCATCAGCTTCCGCACGGCCATGGGTGCGGCGGACACCGGCCACTTGGTCATGTCCACCCTGCACACCACGAACGCGGCCTTGGGCGTCACCCGTATTCTCGACTTCTTCCAGGAAAACGAACGCGAGCAGGTGCGCCGTCAGTTGGCCAGCACGCTGCAAGCCATCGTCGCCCAGCGCATGATCCCCAAGATCGGCGGCGGCATGGTGCCGGCCCAGGAAATCCTCGTGAACTCGCCCATCGTCCGCAAGCTCATTGAGGAAAACCGCCTCAAGGAACTCCCGCTCGCCATTGAAACTGGTGAGGAAGACGGCATGAAGAGCTTCAACAGGGCCGTGCTGGATCTCTTCAACAAGGGTGTGATCACCAAGGATGAAGCCCTCGCCAAGGCGTCCAACCCGCAACAGCTCGAGATGGAGCTCAAAGGCATCAAGCTCACCAGCGGCAGCCGTATCATGGGTTAAGCTGCCACAACATCTATCCAACAAAAAAGCCCGGCCAATATTGGCCGGGCTTTGTGTTTCCAAATTATCGCCTACTTCTTCGCGTCTTCCTTCGGCTGCGTCGTCAGCGGGAACTCATCCGTGCGGAACGGCGAGGCAGGCAGTCCTTCCTTGTTGAAGAGGTTCAGCACCGGAAAGTCAGACCAGCCATAACGCACAGCGATCGGCTTGGCCACCGCGGCATTGCTGAGCGTGACCACCTTGCCATCCGTCTCGGCATCCGCCCAGACCCACTTCTTGTCTTCACCACAAACCGCGAAACCAGTGAGCTTGCCGCCCTTGGCTTCCAGACCGCCACCGACATGGTCGTAGGCCAAAGTCACAACGTTGCCCTTGACCTTCATGCTCTTATACATCGGGCCGGAGAAAACGATCTTTTCGTTATATACTTCCGCCCGGGCCGCCAGCGCCAGCCGTTCACCCACGGGCTGCTTCTTAGTGGGATGGATGTCGTCCTTGTCACCCACATCCGTGATGACGGCCATGCCCGTCTTGGCCAGCTTGAGTGTCAGCGTCTGCGCCTCACGCAGTTCGGCCCAGTCACTCTCCACCGGCTCTTTGGTGATATCTTCCAGCGTGCGCTTCTTGTTCTTGTCCCACGGAGCAAGCTGCACGAAGAGGAACGGGAAATCACCCTGCGCCCAGTCCTTGCGCCAGTTCTTGATCATGTCAGGGAACAATGAGCGATACTGCCACGCCCGGCTTGCATTCGATTCACCCTGATACCAGATGGCACCCTTGATGCCGTAGCCCAAGATCGGGTGGATCATGCCATTATAGAGTTCCGTGGGCTTCCACGGTGCGCGAGGAGCCGCGGCCTTGGATTTCTCAGCCTTGTGCTTCGCCGCCGCGTCTTCATACGCCTTACGCGCAGCCGGATACTTGTCGAGGATGTTGGCCTTGTAATCCGCGTTCGCTTCCAACGCCGACTGGCTCATCCAGACTTCCGCCGGTGAACCACCCCAATCGCTCTGGATCAGACCGATGGGCACGCCGCGCGCCTTCTCCAGCGCCTTGCCGAAATAATACGCTACCGCCGAAAACTCAGGTGTCGATTGCGGGCTGGCCTCCTGCCAGGCGAACTTGCCGACATTCCACGGCTGCTTCAAATCATCCAAGGCCTCGTCCGACTTCACGTTCTCCACCTTGAACAAACGGATGTTCGGGTTGGCCGACTGCTTGATATCCGCCTGTGATTCAAACGATTTGGCCAAAGACCATTCCATGTTGGACTGGCCGCTGCACAGCCATACCTCGCCCACCAGCACATTCTTCAACTGGATACGGTTGCGGCCATAGACGATGAATTCATCCGGCCCGCCCGCTTTCAAAGGCTTGAGCTTGACCGACCATTTGCCGTTGACCACTTTCGCGGCCACCCGCTGGTCGCGGAACTGCACCGTCACCGCCTCCCCTTCATCCGCCCAGCCCCACACCGGCACATTCATGCCCTGCTGGAGCACCATGTTGTCAGTGAAAATGGCAGGAAGTTTGACGTCGGCTTGGACTTTGGCGGCGAACAGGACGGCAACAGCGAGCACCGTCGTCCGCAGCCAACCTGTGTGTGTGTGTGTCTTGCTTGCGATCATAATAGCTGGCGCACTGGTTGGAAAAACGTTTAGGCCACGCCTCAGCATGGACCCATGCCTGCCCCAAGGTCAAACCAGAACGGGCAGTATGATTTGGCATTTTTTGGCAAGAAAAGCCAACTGCTGTGGACGTTGGCGGTCTGACGAAATGCCAAAATAGTTCCCATGTGGTCAGCTAATCAGAAAACTCCTTTTCAGCCCGTCTGAGCAACCAGCCTGCCCGGTAAAGTTGCATAGCCTGCCGCAGCCAGCCCTTTGCTGCCACCAAATCCCCGTTGCGCTTGGCCAGCAGCGCCAGGTAAAAGGAAGCGATGCCTCGGTCATGCGGAGCTTTGCTCTGAGCCAGAAGTTTAAGTAAAAGGGCCTCCGCTTCGGCCGGGTTCTGCCTGGATTCCACCAAAAGGGCTGCATAAGTACCCCGCAAGGTCTGAGATGCTGGATCCAGTTTCATGGCCTCCTTGATCCATACCTCCGCTTCCGGCAGATATTCAGTCCGCTCCAGCATGAACGGCCAGCAGCAAAGATTATCCAGCAGCAGCGTTTTTTCCGAAACGGTATATGGTCCTTCCAGCATCGATACCACATCGGCTTTGACCTCGTTCTTGCGGCCTAATTGGCTTAACAGTAACAACCGACCGTGCAGTGCGCTGATTCGTGTGCCGGACTGGATGTCGGCGCGCCGAAAGACGGCGTGCAGACACTCCTCAGCTTCCTGGTTCTTTGTTTGGGCTGAAAGCAGGCTAGCTTTGAAAAATTGCAGCCATAGATTGTCGGGTACCTGTCGCAACACCGTGTTCACTTCCTCCTCGGCTTTGGCAAACTCCCCGGTATTGTACAATTGGACCAAGTTGAATTGCATTACCGGGGGTGAGATTTTATCTGGCCATTTGTCCTTAGCCTGATCCGTCGGCGAGATTTGCCCCAGCACACCATCCCCAGTTGACGCTGCCTGCAGGTCTGGAGACGAACCGTCGGCGGACTTCAAAATGCGGGCGGCTAGCCAAAAAACACCTA
Organism: uncultured Verrucomicrobiota bacterium; assembly: GCA_964589735.1. Taxonomy (GTDB): domain Bacteria; phylum Verrucomicrobiota; class Verrucomicrobiia; order Limisphaerales; family JAEYXS01; genus JAEYXS01. Next base: position 20,781 of record CAZPUL010000001.1, read on the forward strand.
TCATTACCAGCAGCAAAACCACCCCGGCGAAAACAGCTTTGAACTGCATTTGCTCTTTGCTTAGCCCGGAGAACAAGACGACCGCAGAGAGCAGGAGCAGGAAAAATCCCGCTATTACCATGCCTATGGCGGCCATCAGCCTGATAAGGCACTTCCACCACGGTTCAGCCCTGCTTGGAGCCGGTATGTGGGGAATTGTCGCATGGGGCCATTTGCCTTGAAACACCAATTGAAACAGTCCCATGCCATCGGAAGGGACCAGACCTAGTTGCGGCATATTTACCACAAAGGGAATTAGATTGATCAAACCCATCAAGGCATTGGCGATGATGAACAGCACCCAAAGAGAAACGGTGCCGCCCAAATCCAAGGCTTTGCCCGCGTCTGACGGGAGCAGAACCAACGCGCCGCAGGCCAGAAGGATGTTTGTCAAAGGGCCAGCCGCCCAAACAGCGACCGCGCGCCAGCGCCAGTTGGAAATCGCGATCTGCTCAAACTTTACATACCCGCCAAATGGCCGGGCGCAGATGTCCCATTGAAACCCGGCGAACTGAAAACTGCCCAAACGACGGCCAAGACCGATAATTATGCGGTCCACCTTGAAGCCCATCCACCTGGCGGTCATCGCATGGCCGAGTTCGTGAGGCACCGTGCATAGTGACTCGACGACCTGTAGCAAAAACATGTTCCAAGCAAAGCACGCCAGCCAAACTGTAGGATGATAGTGCCGCCAGAGATATAAGCTGATGGCCAACGCGGCAACGGCTGCCAGCCAGATGAATAGACTTCTGTCCGTTAATCGCTTACGGCATGCGCCACAAAGATTCAGATGCTTTCCCGTGATGGTATCCGGGGCCATCAGTTCATTGAACGGCGCTTCGCTTCCGCATTTTTCACACTGGAACCCCATATCCTTGACCAAAGGATTATGGGCTGAAGCACGCTGGGAAACAAGTTTACTTGTCAGACTTTGATAGCCCGCTTCAGGGCATTCTCCGTGATTCTCTGCACCCGGGCATCCGGCCCATGCGGGCGGCTCCAGTGGGACCAAGGCAGGATATGACCGGGCGGCGAGGACAGACCTTGTGCCCAAAAAATGGTCGCGGCATTGAAGACGGTGTTATCTTTCGGTCCCGGATGCACGGTGGCCGTCCAGTGCGCCGGAGTCACCCCGCCCCGCCAGCAGGTGCCCTCGCCCACCACTTCCAGACCGGGCAGCTTGGCCGGAGAACCATGATGCTCCCAGCCGACCAGACCAGGGATGGCGTCGCCTTGCTTCATGCCCGTGCCCGCAAAGATCCAGTGCTCCGGCTTCGTGCAGACCCAGTCGCCACCACCATTGAAGGGCACAATGCTGCGAGCCCCCATGATGAGGCTTTCATCGCGGCTATCACGCTTCCAATCCTTGGTGAACACACGAAGCTCTTCCTGCACCTCAGCATCGGTCAGTCCGCCGAAGATGCCGGTGCGGGTGAGGATGCGGCTGGCCTGACCGTTGGAGGAAGGCGAGAACGGCGTCACGCCGAAGACGGAGTTGCCGCAGAGCCAGAGCGCGCTCACGCCGGATTCGATGCTGGCCTTCACCGCATCATACTGGCGCACGTCCCAATACTCATCGTGGCCCACGCTGATGAAAGACTTGCAGCGCAGGATATTCTCCACGCGCAAGCAATCCCTGTTCGAGCAATACGTCACGTCATAGCCGTGCTGCTCCAGCCAGTAGAGCAAGGGGAATTCCCAGAGCAGAAATTCACCGGAACCGATGGAGAGGGGGTGTTCGTAGATCTGCGCGTATTTGCCATAGGGTCGATCAAAGCTGGTGGCGACCCCTACGGCATGTGCGCCGCGCGGATCGGTATAGAGGGAGTAATTGTCCGGCCATTTGTTATACGCCTGCCAAGTGTTGTCACTGCACTGGAAGAGCACATCCGACGGGCGGTCATCGCGGACGATGAAGACGATGTAGCTCTGCCAGTAAGGATCGAGGGCGGAGTCTTGCACGGTCGTCAGGCGGCCCAAGTACACACCGCTCGGCCAATCAGTCGGAATCTTGAGCGTGGCGCTCGGTTCCCATTGGCACTCCACGAGGCGGTTCTCACCTACGGGCGGGACCGGCTGCGGTTTGCCTTGGATGGGGCCAAGTTTGTGCATCAGACGGGCACCGCGTCCGCCGTAGTAGCCCATGCGGAAGAACTCGATGGTGAACTTCTTCGCCGGGAGTGTGCTCACCATGATGCGCAATTCCTCGCCCGCCTTGATGCTCTGGTGCGAACAATAGCCCTCGATGCTAGGCGAGCGAAAACCCGCAGTCTTGTCGAGCCGCACACGGGTCAATTGCCAGTCTAGCGCACCCTCTTTCGCATTCTCCTGCCGGATGAGGTTGGGTTGGCGCTTCGGCGGGTTCTGCGCGTCCACCTTGCCCGCGACGCCCAGGGCAGCGGCGGTGACAGCGGCGGTTTTCAGGAAGTCACGGCGGGAAGAGGAGGGCTGATTAACACTCATAAGTTAAGCGTCTCAATTATTCGCTGACCGAACACGACATAAGAGCAGCCAGAAAGGCTGCCAGAAAGTAGCCGGAGGTTGAGGAGGAACGACGACACCTCCGGTTACCAACCCTAAAATAGCACGACCCCGGATGGGGTCGCAGAAACTCTGGCACTCCTTCAGAGTGCTTTCCAAAGAGCGAGTTGCCGCCGCCAGAGATAAAAATCGGAACGGACGCATGAACATTCTGATTTGGCTAATTGCACCAGTTATGGCAAGGTAAAGGACAAGCCGCAAACAAAACCAAGGACCATGAACCTCATACCGTGGCGCAACGCCGACGCTGATACCAAGCATGACGCTTGGCTCATGCTCGTTGTTCACACTCTTTTGTTTTTGGCGACAGTGTTTATTTTTGGTGTCTACTGTTTCTTGGGTATCTTTTACGCCATAGGCAAAGGATCGCCTCCTTCAGTCATCAGTTTTGTGATGGCTCTCTCTTTCAAGCCCGGGCCTTGGTCGTTCTTGATTTTATTATTTCCACTACCGCTCGGATGGCTGGACGCTTACGGCTATGTCCATCTGCGTTCTCGCTACGGTGAAAAGATAGCTTTTATGTGGGCACTGGGAGGCTTCCTCGTTTTGTTACCCTTGTTCGTGCTCGTATCCGCTACTGCAATTTTAGATCTCAAATAGTAGGTTCAAAAAAACAGATCATGAACCTCGTCCCCTGGCACAATGCTGATGGTGACACCAAGCATGACGTAGTCGTGATGCTGGTCATTCATGGGGCTATCCTTGCCGTTGTTATGTGGGCTTATGTAAGTTTTGATGTTAAGATTCTTGCAGGCGTCCTCGGATCGGTTCCGGACTCGATCAGGCAGCTTGCCAATATTTCCAACCTCGTTAGAAACAACTTCGTATTCGGGGTTATACCGGGCAGCATTGTATTGCTTTTACTGGATGCGCACGTTTACGCAAAATTGCAGGGAAAACCCAATCCTTATTTGGGTTCAGCGTGGTTTATCGGGGTCACGTTAGTATTGCTGGCAGCCTTGGGTTTCTACATCTACGTGACGAGCCTGATGCTGCAATACTACTAACCTCACCCCTTCAAGAAATACCCGCGCTGTTTCTCGCTGATGGGCAGGTTCAAGCGTTCCATCACCGCCAGCATGTCTTCCCAGACTTTGCGTTTCTCGGAGAGCGCCTGATTGCGCAAGAGGTAAGCGGGGTGAAACGTCGGCATCACGGGGATGTCGCGGAAGGTCATCCAGTTGCCGCGCTGCCGGGTGATCGGGATGGCCTTGCCGAAGAGGCCTTCCACAGCCGTCGCCCCGAGTGCCACCAGCACCTTGGGCCGTATGATGTCGATCTGTTCCAAGAGATACGGGATGCAGGTCTTCATCTCCGCCGGGGTAGGCTTGCGATTGCCCGGCTCGCCCGGCGGCATATTCGGACGGCACTTCAAAATGTTCCCAATGTAAACCGTGTCACGGGACTGACCCATGGTCTGGATGATCTTGGTGAGCAACTGACCCGCTGCTCCGACGAACGGTTCGCCTTGCGCATCTTCATCCGCTCCCGGGGCTTCACCCACGAACATCAGCTCCGCGTTCACATTGCCCACGCCAAAGACCACTTGCGTGCGGGCGGCGACGAGGCTCGGGCACTTCACGCAGACCATTGCGCGCGTGCGTAGCTCAGCCATGGCGGCGGGCTTGGCTTCCGGAGCCAAGGGTTCTGGGGCCGGTTCCAGCACGATGCCGGCCGCTGGAGCGAAGATGCTGCGCTCTGGTACGGGAGCAGCCGGCTTGGGCACCGCCGGAGCTGGCGGAGGAGTCGCCGCAGCCTGGGCAAAGGCGGACAGGGAGCGCGCTGCCGGGGCTGCTGCTGTAGTAGCGGTTGATCTGGCCGGAGCAGCAGCGGGTGCGGGCGCGGTGAGGGCTTTGAGCGCGGCATTATCCACCGTCACAAAGCGCGTCCCGCGCGCCTTCATCTGCTGGAGATGCTCGATGGTCGCCTCGAGCAGTTGGTCATATTCACCCGGCATAGTGGTGGCATAGTAAGATGCCCGGCCGGAACATCACGAAAAAATTGAGCCAGGGCCGCGATTCCTTTAGAGTCATGTCCATGACGCTGCACTGCCACAAATGCGGATGGGAATGGAAGATCCCCGGCCAACCAGGCCGCAATGACTCCTGCCATCAATGCGGCATGGACATGAAAGTCTGCCTGAACTGCGTCCACTACGATGCCCGGGTGGCCTATCAGTGCCGCGAACGCCGGGCCGATCCAGTGCAGGACAAGCACATGTCGAACTTCTGCGAATACTTCGAGTTCGCCCGCCGGGAGTGGAAAGGCGCAGGCGCAGCCGACAAGCGCGAGCAGGATGCGCGGGAGAAGTTGAAGAAGCTGTTCGGGGATTGACCGGCCGTCGGGCACTGGCACTGGAAAAGAACGCCCTGTTTGGAATCGGTTCCCCTTGCTTGTCTCGGGACAAGGACGCATGTTCGTTTCTAAGCGAAGGTCTGAAGAGGTAAGAAATGAATGCAGGCACTTTAAGGATCACCGGTATCGCCATCATCCTGTTCGCGCTGGTCATCGCGGGCTCGCAGGCCACTTATGTGGTCAAGCCGGGCTTCCGCGGCATCCGCGTGACGTTGGGCGAAGTCTCGCCGCAGTTCCTCAAGGAAGGCTTCGGGATGAAGGCCCCGTTCGTCACCCACATCGTGAACGTGAATGTGCGGCAACAGACGTCCGAGCTGCTGGCCAATTGCTACTCCTCCGATCTGCAACAGGTGAAGACACAACTGAAGGTATTGTATCGCATCCCGGAAGTCTCGGCGGTAAGCATATTTCAGGATTATTGGGGTGATCCGTTCAACACCTTGATCGCGCCGCGCTTGCACGAGGCCTTGAAGGAGGTCACCGCGTTGCAGAGTGCCGAACAGATCGTGCAGAACCGCGAGGTCATCAAGACCAAGGCGCTGGAACTTACCCGCAAGAAAGTCGGCCCCATCCTGGAGATCAACGATCTCGTGGTGGAAGACATCTCGCTGACGAAGGAGCTGGAAACGGCCATCGAGCAGAAGATGGTGCAGCAGCAGGAATCGGCCAAAGCCAAATACACGCAGCAGAAGGTGGAGATCGAGGCGCAGACCGCCGTCATCAAGGCGCGCGGTGATGCGGAGGCCATCCGCATCCAGGGTGAGGCGCTGGCGAAGAATCCGGCGTTCCTGGAATTGCAGATCGTCGATAAATGGAAAGGGCGGACACCGCGCGTGCTGGATCCGGATGTGAAAGGCTCGCAGATGGTGCTGCCGCTCCAGACCACCAAACGGGAGGACAAGCAATGAGACGCACCGGACCAACCATTCTGGATGCCGATGGCAACCGCTCCACCTCCTGGGTGCCCAAACTTATCGGCATCGCCGTGGCGGCTTTTTTTCTGCTGATCGCCGCCGCTCAATCAACCTATGTGGTGGAACCGGGCAATCGCGGGGTGCGCGTGACCCTCGGCAAGGTCTCGCCTGAATTTTTGAAGGAAGGGTTCGGCTTCAAGGCGCCGTTCATCAGCTCCATCGAGGAGGTCATGGTGCGGCAACAGACGCATGAGATGAAGGCGGAGTGTTACTCGTCCGATCTGCAACAAGTTAACGCGGTGTTGCAAGTGCTCTATCGCGTGCCCGAAAATTCCGTGGTGAAGATCTTCCAGGAATACGCGGGCGCTCCGTTTGACAGCCTCATCGCCCCGCGGGTGCAGGAGGCTTTGAAAGAAGTCACCGCCCTGCACACGGCGGAGATGATCGTCAAGCAGCGCGAGGAGATCAAGATGCGCGCCCTGGAAGCGGCGCAACGCAAGGTGGGCACCAACTTCCTCGAAGTCGTGGATGTGGTCATCCAAGACCTCACGCTCTCGCACGAACTGGAAACGGCGATTGAGCAGAAAATGGTGCGCGAGCAGGAGGCGAACAAGGCACGCTTCGCCCAGCAACAGGCGCAGATCGATGCAGAGACATCCGTCATCAAGGCCAAAGGCGAGGCAGAATCCATCACCATCCGTGGCGAAGCACTGAAGGTGAACCCGGTGTACATCGATCTGCAGATCGTGGAGAAATGGGATGGCGAGAGCCCGCTGGTCATCGGCGGCAAAGGCTCCGGTGTCTTGATGCAACTGCCGGCTGAACCAAGAAGACCTTAGTGATGGAACCCTCGAAGCAACGCTACTGGGTGCGCTTGATCCTCGCCGGATTTCTGGTGCTGGTATTGTGCCTGCTGTTTCCACCTGCGTTGGCGTTCGCGGAAATGGCGGCACGTGAACTACGCTACTTATGGTGGTTGATACTGCTATTAGTGTTTGGAGGGTGGCTCATATGGTTGTCTAATCGGAAAATACCGTAAACCCCTTACTTGACGTTTTGGGGTTCTATGGCATTCTCCTTCTCGGACTAGCACAAATTTCGGGCAAAGATGCTAAGCAGTTAGTTCGTTAGATTGTTCTTTGAATGCCCAACAAGTTTCGGTCTGGGTGAGTACACACTCGGACCGGAAATCTACATAGTCCCACTGTTGTACTAATTCCGAAAACTCCCCGGGCGTGGAGGATTTTCCCCAGATCCCCACGCCCGGTTTATTTTCCCCTCAAACGTCCTTCCGGTTACGTTATCGTTACAAGCATGGCATTTCACCCATTTGTAACCTGACAGTCATGTAACCGATGCATTGCCGAGGCTTCTCTGTGGTCTGATTTGCACAGACTTATGGAAGCAGCCTTAATGTTGGCCAAAGAACCGCCGAAAGCCTTGGTGGTGGAAGATGAACGCGACCTGACCACGCTCATCGCCTATCACCTTGAACGGCACGGCATCAAGACCACCACCGCAGCGGATGGCGAGATCGGCCTGATGCTCGCCACGCGTAATCAGTTCGACATCATTATCTTGGACCTGATGCTGCCGTCTCTGAGCGGGCTGGAAATCTCCCGCCAGCTTCATGCCCGCAAGCTGCCGACTCCCCCGGTGATCATCCTGACTGCGGTTTCACCAGAAATCGTGGCGACCATCCGTGAGCGGCTCTGCGCGGAAGAGATCATCTTCAAGCCGTTCAAGCCGCAGGAACTGGTGAACTGCGTGACCACCTTGATCCGTCGCGCCCAGGCCGCCGCCACGGATTCACCACTTTGACCCCAGTGAAAGCCAAACTTCACGTAGTGCAGTTGCGCCAGTTGCTCGATGGCAAGGTGGCGAGTCTGCAGCAAGCGCTCGAAACCCTGGCGCGCGGTCGCTACCGGCGGACGGGTGATTGCCTGAAACTCATCCGCATGTACCAGCAACTGCGGGATTGCGCGGATAAATCCCTGCCCCGCCGCATCCAGGCCAAGGCGCAACCGGCGCTCACCGAACTGCGTTTCATGCTGGAACAAGCCCAGCAACCGAAGTCGGCGGGCAAGCTGTTACAGAAACTGGAGACGCCGGAGAACCAGGCGGCCGTGGCCTGGGCGGTGGAGCGACTGGAACAGCGCCATCGCAAGCAATTGGAAAACCTGTCGGAGCGCGCGGTCAGGGCGCTGAAAGAATTAAGCGTGACGGGTCATCACGATTCGCTGGAGCTGCTCACGGATACGCCGCTGCGCCGCCAGCATCAGCAACAGATTAAGCGGCTCACGCGGGAGCTGACCCGGCAGCTTGACCACGTCAGCAAGGAGGGGGTGACACCGGATCAGTTGAGCGAACTGCGCGACCTGCTCCGGCGGTGCCGCTTCCTGCTGGAGATCAGCGGCCAGATCTTCGAGAGCCCGGCACCTTTTGATGCCCGGCTGCTGGATGAATGCCGCGAAAAGCTGAAGAAAGCGGACCAATGGCAGACGGCGGCGCGACTGCTGCGTGAACTGGAGCCAGAGTTCAATGCGCGACCGCGCCCCATGGCGCGTGAATGGCTGGTCCTTTTGGAAGCGGTTCAAACCGGCGCGCAGCAGCGGGCACGCAAGCTCGCCAAAAGCATCCGCCGGGACAATTCGCACTGGGCGGGGTTGCGCTACGCCCTCACCAAGCTGGCTCAAAAAGAGACGGTGAAGGCTTAATTCTTCGGCGGCCCCAGCTTCCATATTCTCTTGCCAGTATATTCTTTTTAAGGAATATAGCTTCCATGAAGCTTGCGAAGCTCCATGGCCTGCTGGCCGATGAGACCCGGTTGCGCATCTTGCACCTCCTGCTGCAAGGTCCGCTGTGCGTCTGTCATTTTCAGGCGGTGCTGGACGCCCCGCAGGTGAAGATCTCCAAGCACCTCGCCGCACTCCGTCAGCACGGATTAGTGGCGAACCGTCGCCACAAGAACTGGGTCATCTACGAACTGGCTGAGAAACCCGCAGAAACCATCCAGCTCCAATTGCGTGCACTGGCCAAAACTGCTGCTTCCGAAGCCGTCTTCCAGCGCGACCTGAAGCGATTGGCCAAGGTCAGCAATCAGGCCGGCGAGATCGTCTCCGCCTGCTGCTCTTGAATTTTTCTGCCGATGAAACCGATCACCCGTCATGCTCTGGCCGAAATGATGGGCACCTTCGCGCTCGTCTTTGCCGGTTGCGGCGCGATCGTCATCAACCAGGTTTCGGGCGGCACCATCACCCATCCAGGAATCGCTCTTGCTTTCGGCTTCATCGTCCTCGCGCTCATCTACGCCTTGGGCGATATCTCCGGCGCGCACCTGAACCCGGCTGTGACGATCAACTTCTGGCTCGCGGGCCGCTTTGAGCGCTGCAGTGTCCTGCCGTACATCATTGCGCAAACGGCGGGTGCCCTGCTCGCTTGTGTTGTGTTGCGGATCTTGTTCCCGGCCCATCCTACCTTGGGTGCCACCCAGCCTGCTGGCTCCGCCCTGCAATCTTTCGTCCTCGAGTTCGTGATGACATGGCTGCTCATGCTCGTCATCTTGAGCGTCTCCACGGGCGCAAAGGAGAAAGGCATCACCGCCGGCATCGCCATCGGTTCCGTCATTGCGTTGGAAGCGATGTTTGGCGGCCCCATCTCCGGTGCCTCCATGAATCCGGCACGTTCACTGGCACCCGCACTGATCAGCGGCAATCTGCAACACCTTTGGGTTTACCTGCTGGCACCCACCTTGGGAGGTGCGCTGGCCGTCCTGAGTTGCCATATCATCCGTGAACCCGGCTGCTGCGCGAACTGCAAACCTCTGGCCACCCATACTCCCAACAAAAGCTGAGATTTATGCACCTGACCGAATTCAAAAAAAACCTGAACCAGCACCCGGAAAAGCTGCTCCAGTTCGTCCTGCCCACCGGGACACGCATCCCGCCACATGCACACATCACTGAGGTGGCGCGCATCGATAAGCACTTCATCGACTGCGGCGGAACCATGCGGAAGGAATCCGCCTGCCGGATGCAGATCTGGTTTGCGGATGATACCGAGCACCGGATCAGCGCTCAGAAGTTGCTCAAAGTGTTGGACAAATCAGCTTCTATTTTGGGTACGGACGATCTCGCCGTTGATTTCGAGTACGAGGCCCCCTTTATCGCACAGTTCCCGGTCACGTCCTTTGTATCTGAAGGTAACTCTCTGTTAGTGCTCCTGGGCATCCGTCATACGGATTGCTTGGCCAAGGACATCTGCCTTCCTTCACCCAAGAGTCCAAAGAGCTTCCCCATCCCGCAGCTTCCCCAGTTGGAAAGAACCAAATGCTGCTGACCTTTTGAAATCATGTCTGCTAACAAACCTACCGTCCTCATCCTCTGCACCGGCAACTCCTGCCGCAGCCACATCGCGGAAGGCATCTTGCGCCACGCTGCCGGTGATATCTTGAACGTCGAGAGCGCCGGTTCGAAGCCCGCGGGCTACGTGCATCCGCTCTCCATCAAAGCGCTCGCCGAGGTCGGCATCGACATCTCGCACCATCGCTCCAAAAGCATGAATGAGTTCCTGCAGCAACCGGTGGAAACCGTCATCACCGTCTGCGGCAAAGCCGATCAGGTCTGCCCCCATTATCCTGGCCAGGTGAACCGTTTCCACTGGCCCTTCGATGACCCCGCCCACGCTACCGGCACGGAAGAAGAACAGATGGCCGTCTTCCGCCGCGTCCGCGATGAGATCAAGGCGAAGTTTGAGACGTATGCCGCCGAACGCCGGAAAACGTTGAAACCTTGAGGATGCAAGCTGAGGAGCTGTGCCCGCAGTAGCATCGACTTGGTTTCACTGGCTGGCCGCTTAGAAATCCATGGCCGGTTCAACGGTAGTTAACGTGCATCCACCACGTCCGCATCCTTCAGCTTCCAGATACGGGTGAGATTGTCCAAGGCGGCTAGGCGCAAGGAGCCGGCGGGAAAACGGTCCACCCATTCGGCTGCGGCTTCTGGCGATTTTTGCGCCCATCGTTGCACCACGGCCACAGCTGCACGTTCCTGCTCCGGGCCAGCCGTCAACCAAGTCGCAGCGAGACGAGCTCCTGATCTGCCATCAATGCTGGCGATCGTCGGGATCAAAGATGCGCGCAACTGCTGCTGCCAGACCGGATCGGTGACGCTTGCGACACTTTGCAATGCCGCCACAGGTTCTCGCGCAGCCCATTCACTCACCGCCCGGATGACCAAATGCTCGCGTCCGGTTCCAGGAGGCAAACCATTCGCCAGCTCCAATGCCGAAGCCGGATCTTGCCGGATGGCTTCCTCGACCATGACCAGTTTCACTTTCGTCTGATCTCCCTCTTCCGTCAGACTTTGCGCCCAACTGTTAGCTGAATTGAGATCCAAACTGCTCCAGACCATTGCAACTTGTGTCATCAATCCATCACGGCCTTCATCCGCAGATAATTGCCGCACCCACTCTGCGGCGGCTTGGGGCGATGACTCCGTCCAACGTCTGACCAGCAAGGTGCCGAACTCTGAATGGCGCAAGTCATCATCCAATCGATGCAGGACCAAGGGAACATCCTCGTCCTCCAGCATTTCCACCTGACGCACGAAGTAATCGCTCCGCAATAGCTGATCCTTCTCCGGCAACGTCGCCAGGATGTTGGCCAGCAGACGCTGGATACGTTTCTCCTTCTGGCTGGCAAAGAACTCGCCTGCTGGTTTGCGCATGCGCAAGTGACTGGCTGCTGGAAGATGCTCAGCAGAATTTCCCTGTGCGGCACCCCCAGTCTCCACTCGCCGCATCGGCAATGAATCATCCCCCAGCCACGACCAGGCAGACACCAAGATCACACTGGTGGCAAAGACCAGTGCGATACGGTGTTTGGTTTTGATCGAGATGTTCATCTGTCTGTCATTCAGGATTTCAGGGAACTGCGGTGACATCGTCCCATGTCGCGGTGCTCAATTCCCCATCCGCATGACTGCTTACCGCCAGGCCGATGTAAACGTTCTGCGACATCGTGATGCTGGTGGAACCGATGACCGTCCAGTTCGTCTCATCGGCAGATACGGATGTCGTAAACTTTTTACCCACCCGTTGCACTCGCAGCCATACTGGGCCGCCTGGTACTGTCGCCGTCGTGGAGGCGGTCGTGGCACCCGTAGCAGTGCGACGCTCAAACACCGCACTTTGTCCCGCTGTGACCAGCATGCTCGCATGGGATGATGCCGGATTTAGCGTTTCCCGGATCATCACGCCCGCCCTGGCCAATGCATCGCCGTTCACTCCGGTTAAGCGCGCGCGGATATCGCAATCCCCGTTAGCAGTCTGGTAGACATACCGGAACTCATCCGCCGTGCTCCAGATGCCAGCTCCGGAACCATTTAGGACATAGGTGCCATTCGAATGACTGTCACTGCCCGTGGCAGCCACAGTTCCGAGGTCTTGCGCCAGCCATGGCGGTGGCAAGGCACCGTTTGCTGTGCCGGACGTTTCCTCGGTTCCCGCATCTCCTCCAGCCGGAGCCTGCATCAGCATCATCGATTCACCACCGCCTCCACCACCACTCATCATGCTCATGAGGAACTGCGAATCATCACCGCTCATCAGGATGGACATCTCATTGGTCGTGAGGCTGCGATTAAAGATCGCCACTTCATCCAATTGACCGCGCAATTTGGCACCGCCAGTGACGCCCATCTGACCGATATAGAGTGCGTTGGTGATGTTGAAATTCGTCGTGATGCTGCCATCCGCGGTGTAGTTCGTGCCGTTCACATAAATGGCAGCCGTACCCGCCGTGCGGTTCGCGGTGACCGCCACGAAATTCCAGGCACCGGGCATCACTTTGGCAGTCGTGGACTTCGCACCGTTGCCCGTCGTGCCGTTACCTGTCTCGAAGTTCACCGCGCCATCGCTGGTGTTATATGTGTTAATGAACAGGCGGAAGCCGTCCGAGGCCGAACCGCCGACGGAATTCGCCATGATGGTCTGCATATTGGTGGCAGTCGGATCGATCCACACCCATGAAGCTATGGTGAAATTACTGCCAAGGTTCAGCCCCCCCACGCCCACAAAGTTGGTCCCGAAGAACCGCGCGGCCTGGCCGACCTGGCCACTCACGTAGATGACATTGTTGTTCGTGCCATTGTTCGTACCGATCACATCATTCACATTGTTCTGGAACGGCCACAGGTGCGTCATGCCGCCCACTTCCAGATCATCGATCTGTTGCAGGTAGGCGACCAACTGATTCCGTTGCGTGGCCGTCAGGCCGCTGGTGACGCCGTGCTGATCGCCGGGATTCTGCGTGGTGATGACATCGATCAAGTTCGTAGCCGAACCATCGTGCAAGTATGGAGCCTTGTCCCACAGTCCCTTGAGCGTAGGCGTGTCAAATCCCGTGAGAGTCGCCCCCAACCGCTGGCCCGATGAAGCCTTGATGGTGCCAACGTTGTGCAACAGGTTGCTCGCGCTGTCCGTGAAGTCAGCGCCAGAATGGCAGGAGGCACAGTTCAGTTGAGTGAACAAAACACGGCCGGCGACAGCGTCCGTGGTCAAGGTGCCATCCGCATTGCGGTAAGGGCTGCGGTTGAACTTCGTCAGGGAAGCGACATACGCGGCCAAGGCATCCAGTTCCGTGCTCCGCCCCGCATTCGCCGCACCCAGCGAACTGTTCGGCACGCCATTGGTGATGAAACCCGTGCCGGCAAAGCCATTACGGATATCCAGCTCGAAGTCCTGGATCTCGTCAAAGTTGCCCGTCCAATGCACCCGGCCATGACCCGTGCCCCGGCGACCATCGAGTCCGATCGTCTTGCGCAAGCCTTCTCCCCGGTCCGTGAAGTCCCACACCCGTCCATCACTGCCGCCATCCAGATGGCAGGAGGCGCAACTGATGTAACCTTCCGCAGACATGCGGGTATCGGCTGCGTTGTAGAAGATCTGCTTACCCAACAGCACCGTGGCTGAAAGTTTCTCGGTGGTGACCGCATCCACAACTCCAAGCAGAGAGGGCGAGGAACTGGTGCCGTTCACAATATTGGAAACATTGTAGGCCGAGATACTGCGCGTCATGAAGTTCATGACGTAAAGACGGTTGCCATCCGGGCGCAGTACCAGGTCTTGCGGGGACAGCTGATTGGTCAACGCGAATCCGGATACGGCGGTGCCATTGTAAGCATTCAGAATCACCACTTCGTTGTTGCCCTGCATGGCCACGAAGGCGAGGTCACCCACCGGTGAGAAAACGACGCCGTGCGGGAACGAACGGTTGTCGATATCTGTCCGGTCGGCCAAAGCCTCGTTGTTGTTCACGAGATCAAGTTGCGAGACGATGGCGCGCACCGTGCGGTCATGCACCAGGGCATTCGTATCCCTCCACACACCGCGATCCACGTTGTCTTTCTTGGATGGCACAAAGAGACGGCGGCCATCTGGTGTGATGCTCATCTGTGTCAGATAGTTTGGCGTGCCGCGGCTGGTGGATTCCGTGTCCGGCGTGGTGTCGTGCGCCAGGGTAAACGTCCGGGTGATGGTAAAGCTGGCTGAACTGACTTCCCGCACCTCACCTACCTCAGCGCCCGGGTTGAAGGGATTCACCGGCGAGATGAACCGGCCGACAAAGATGCGCGTGGAATCACCGGAGATGGACAAGGCGCGCGGATGCGCTCCTACGGCCAACGTGCCGACCAAAGCCTTCGTCGCCGGATTCCACTTCGCCAACCAACCGGTGTTCATGTAGGTCACGTAAGCTGCCGCCCCGTTCGGCTGGAAAGCCACACCCATGGGCCGCGAACCGCGCGGTGTCGCAATGGTCTGCACCAGTGCGCCGGTATTGGCATTAAGGACATAGACCTCATCCGAAGCCTCACAAGTGACCCATATCTCTGAATTGTCCGGGCGTAACGCCAGCGAACGCGGCTTGTCACCCACGGCGATCTCGAAATCCTTCGCCAAGCTGTTGCCATCGATCCTTGTGACCGTGTCCGCGTCCGGGTTGACGTTCCAGACCTTGTTACGCGAGTTGTCGTAGATGATCTGACTGGAAGCGACGGCATTCGTCGCGGTCAGGGGATAGTGCGCCACTTGCACCATGCTTGTGGTCACCGTACCGCCAGCGTCCTTCACTCGGCCAAACACCGTGTAACGACCGGCATTCGTATAAGTGAATGCAGCGGATTTGTTGAAGGTGAAAGCCCCCTGCCCGCCGCCTGCGCCGAAATCGAAGGAGTAGCTGAGCCCGTCATTGTTGGCATCGGTGGCATTCAGGGTGAATGTCACACTGGCATTGACCAGCGATTTGCTAGCCGAAGAGGTGAACGAGGTGATGACCGGCAGAGAATTGCCACCGGCACCGATCAAGGCGGTCACTTCCGCGGCCGACAAAACCTTGTTATAGATACGCACATCATCCAGACGCCCACGCAAACGAAAACTGCCGCCGGTCATCTGTCCCAGATTGATGGCCGCTGAATTGGTAAAATTGGTCAGCACCGTGCCATCCGTCGTGACGTTCGCCCCGTTGACATAGATCACGGCTGTGCCGCTCGCACGATTCACAGTAAGCACGACATGCGTCCAGCCGTTGGTGCCCACGACACCGGCACTGGTGCGGGCATTGTTATTGCCCGTACCGTTGCCCGTCTCCAGAACCACAGCACCGTCACTCGTGTTGTAAGAGTTCACAAAGAGTCTGAAACCACCGGTATTGGCACCACCGGCGGAATTCGCGACCAAGGTCTGGATATTGGTCGTCCCCGGGTCAACTCTCACCCAAGTCGCGATCGAAAAGTTGCTGCCCAGATCAATGGCTCCGAGGTTCACAGAGTCAGTTCCATCAAAAACACCCGCTTGAGTGCCAATGCGTGCGGAATTGGTGAAAGTCGTCCCGGTGTTCACTCCGTTATTTGCCCCCACATAATCCACAAAATCACCATCCAGCGGCCAGTGATGCGTCATGATGCTAAGTGTTCCGATCTCTTGAGCGGTAAGTTGGCGATTGTACGTGCGCACCTCATCCAGCTGGCCAGAGAGTCGGAAACTGTTGTTGGTGAACTGACCGAGGTGCGTGACCGCATTGACATTGAAATTCGTGAAGATGGTTCCGTCCGTGGTAAGATTCGTGCCATTCACATAGAGCGCAGCCAGACCGGCCAGCCGGTCAACCGTCACCGCCACGTGGTTCCATGCCCCCAACGTGATCGCACCCGTGCTCGTCCGGGATGAATTATTGCCCGTGCCGCTGCCAGTCTCAAAAATCAAGGCGCGGTCTGCGGTGTTATAAGTGTTTACGAAAAGACGGAACCCGTTGCTGTTGCCACCGGAAGCGTTTGCCAAGATGGTTTGGATATTGGTCGTGCCGGAGTTCACCCAAACCCACCCGGCGATGCTGAAGTTATTGCTGAAATTGATACTGCCGACATTGGCATAGCTGGCGCCATTGAAGACGCCCGCCTGACCGGACTGGCTGTTCGTGAAGGTCACTCCGTTGTTCACCCCGCTGTTGATGCCCACCACATCAAGCAAGTTGCCATCCAAGGGCCACCGGTGGTTCAAACCGTCCGAATTGAGCGGCGGCTGTACCGTGGTGAAGGTGATGCGATGCTGTGCGGCGATGCCGTTCCCAACCACATCCTTCACTCCGCCAGCGGTCAGGATAACCTCATACGTCACCCCGCCAACCAGCGGGATTTCCGGGGAAAAATTGATCAAACCCATCATGGTCGAATAGGTGCCGGCAATGGACGTCGTACTGCCCACGGGACGGACGATGAAAGTGTTTGTAGTCAGTGAATTCACATCGATCTGGTCGCTCATCGAGAAGCCGATGCGGGATTTCAAGCCGACGTTTACCGCATTGTTGGTCGGCAAACCATAGACCACAGCTGGCCCCGTTGTGTCCGGTGCCTGTTGCAAGGCCATGAAACGCGCCCCATTAGTCGCCGTGCCGCTGCCGCCTCCCGCCACCAATAACATGTTGCCGAGCGGATAAACGAAATCCATCACCTGTCCGTCCGGATTGATCGTCTGGGTGACAGTCAGCGTATTGGCATCAAACACCTTGATCGTATTGTTTCCAGGTGCGCAATAGCCTTTGCCATCCTTGAACACCAGATAGCGAGGTGTGCCGCCGGTGGCGACACTGCCGATCAGTTGGATGTTGTTCGGGTTGCTGAAATCGTAAACCCGGATCTGGGCACGTTCGCAGTTGTAGATACGGCTGCCGTAGATGAGCGCCGTGTAGTTGAGGTTGGTGCCATCCACCCGGCTGTCCAGCAGGACTGGATTGATCGGATCGCTGATATCATAGACCGCCACACCCGGCGCCTCAGTGCCTGAACCAGTAAGGATATTGCCCAACGCATTCACCGCCCCGATCTGAAAGCCCGGAGTCGTGCCGGTATCCACCGCACCCAGGCTCGCTATATTGGCAGGATTGCTGACATCCCAGATCTCGATCTTCGAGCCAGTAGTATAACCATGCGAGCCGGTATAGGCATAAGGAGCCTGCACGAAATCCCACAAGCTGTTGACCGTGCCATTACGCGTTCCGACCTGCGTGCGTGTATTGTAATCCCAGATGCGCAGGGTGAGGCCGTTGTTGGCTTCAGTAAAATAGGTCTTCCAGAAGCTGATGTTGTGCGGCTTGTCATGACTGCCGGAGATGGACTGGACCAGCACTGGGCTGAGTGGATTGTTCACGTTCCACCAACTGTCGCGCACATTGGTGCCCGCTGAACCGCTCGCCATGTAGAGCTGGCCATGCTGGTAATCGGCGATGGTCACGCGGTCACCGACATTCGTTTTGTTGAAAGTGAAGACGATGGTGTTCACCTGACCAGCGGAAAAAGTCGGCTGGCTGATCTGTGCCTGAGACGAAGCCGGGCAACACAAACCGGCTGCGACCAGCACGGAACAAGCGGCCCATCGCAATCGGGCAACCCAAGCAGAGGTGAAGGCCGAACGACGTGACTCAAGTAGGTTGGTATTCATGGTTGGGCCAATGCTATTTCAGGCTATGCAATGGCCTGAGACAGACAGAACCGTTCCGGGCATGAGGAACGTTGTGAGACATCGAACTGCTGCTCAGGCGAACTGGGATTGGCCGCAGAACTTAGTGGCTAGGCGAGCGAAGGTCTTGGATTATTTGTCCGAATGCTTGCAAAAAACGCCCACCTTCCTTCCCGCCGAAATCGGGGGACATGTCCCGAAACTGGATAACTCCACCCCTGCCCCCGCACTTCAGGCAGCTTGCAAACGGCGCTGATGCTTCTGGCGATACTCCTTGGGACTTACCTCGAAGCTGTCTTTAAACCGATTGTCGAAATGGCTCTGATCACAGAAGCCCGTTTGCAGGGCGATCTCTGCCACCGAAAGCTCGGTATCACGCAGTAACTGTGTCGCCCTTGAAAGGCGGAGCTGGATGACATATTGGGCAAAAGTCGAACCAGTGGTGCGTTTGAAGAAATCTTTGAACCGCGTCTCGCTCATGCCGACCATGGAAGCCGCCTCGGCAACTTTCAATTTCTGGGCGAAATGCTGGTTGAGGAAATCGAAGAGCCGTTTCAATCGCTGCACGCGTTGCCGTTGCTGGGCATAACCCGGGCTGACCGTGCCCTGCACCTGGAAATGCTTTCTCAAGCCGTGCAAGACCTGGAGGAGATGCAGCTTGCACGTCACCTGCTTGTCCTGGGCCGCACCAATGCTCAAATATATTTTCACCAATTCTGCGATGGAGGCATGGACTTCTGCAGCCAACGAATCATTCCCGCGCAGAACCGGCAGCGCCGAGTCAGCCCTTTCAAAAAAAGGCGAAAGAAAGGCCGCATCACACTGGAAAGAACCCATCCGATAGATCAGTTCAGGCATGAAAAAGATGACCAGCGACTGGTGATCCCCGCTCAGGTCCTGCATGCCGTGCATCTTCTGGTTGTCCACCAGCAAGAGGTCACCAGGTGAGAAATCCATGACTTGGTCGCCCAAGCGGAAACGCCCCGAGCCGGTGACTGGTAAAATCATCTCCAGATGCTCATGCCAGTTCAACCAGTTGGCCCCCAGCATCTCCCGATAACTGGGAAAAGAATAGCACCGAACGATCAATGGAAAGCTGGGATCAAAATCTTGGGCCAGCCGCCGCTTGGAATCCACCACACTGGAAATGGACAGCGGTTCAAAGTGAAGTGAACGCAAATATTCCAACAAGTGTTGGGGCGTGCTCATGGCTCGCTGGGAAAATAGAGGGTGGCCGTGAAATAGAAAAGGATTCTGTTACCAGACATTTAAGCGGTCAAAGGCCCGGAAAACAGCCGTCCTCGGAAGCCTTGGCCGGTCACACAGTGCAAAACGCACCGGGCCCTCTTTGCATTCTACCCAATCAACCTTGTGAGACAACGCTCTTTTGCAAAGCATTCCACAAACAGCGAGCGCCAGTTGCCGCCCCCATGAGTGCTGTCCATCTGCTTAATAAACATGCGGTTACCACCAAACATAGCAGCGAACGGGAACATCTTCAACCTGGTCCGCCACGCCACTTGCCAGACCGCAGAAAGCCTTCGGCATGGATTGTGCGAAAAGAGTTTGATATGAAAACTACACGTCAGACTCTCCGGTTCACTCTTGGTTTTGCATTGATCATGGCCTGCGGACTCCTGACGGCCTCCGTCTTGGACCGCACCGCCTTTGAACTCATCAAGGAAGGAAACAAATACATCGTGGAGCAATCCCACGACAAAGTGGTCCAGATCCGTTCAGAAAAATCTTCCCGCAATACCACCCCAGCCATCTGGTATGTGGTCTATTTTGACAGCGTCAAGGCGGCCGGTGCCGGCAACTTTCGTTTCGCCACCGGCACCGAACTGAAGTTCTCGGCCGGCAATCTGGTCAGTATCAGACGTGATGTCCAACTGCTCGAAGCACCAACGGACAAATACGTGGAAATGGACGCCACCATGCTGACGGTGGATTCTGATCGGGCCTTGGGGATCGCCCTCAAAGAACCCGTACTGGAAAGCCTCAAAGTCATGGCTACGGATATGACCCTGGAGCAGGGACCAGAAGGGTATCCGGTATGGAAAATCTCCATCTGGGCCAACAAAAAGGACACAACCGTCGACGTCAAGGCGGGAGAAATCTGGGTCAGTTGCATCGACGGCAAAGTCTGTAAAATGACCGTCAATCCCGGTCGGGTCGGCTGAGCACCAGCACGATCAGAAAACTTAAACCAACCTTAAATCTACAGGCGGTTTCCTCAGGGAAACCGCCTGTTTTGTGCGCTTTATTAGCCCAGTACGACCGCGTATCAAAGCACGCCTGCTTCAGCGGGTCGGTTGCCGCTTCGTTGAGAGACTGTCATTGGATTTCAGGCCATGAGAAGTATCACCCCCAAGTTCGCCCTCCCCAAATCCAAAGCATCTGCCGGAAAAAACATCGGACAGCGACAGGAAGTGAAGGAATATCACCCCGAATCGCTGCTGCAAATTAGCCCTGCAAGCTAAGCGCAGGGCAGGAAACACCCGGCGGTAAAACTGATCCGTTGCAGTGCATTGCCTTGTGATTTTCGGTAACCCCATCGGACCTGAACTGGCTTCGCCACCTGTGCTTGGAGATGAGTACGAGAAAATGCGGCGAGCAGAGTAGCGCGCTCGCCGCACCGTGAACAAAACCTCCCCCGTTCTAAGCTACGGGGCGATTTTGTCACTTAACCATTGCCGGGCCTGCTGGAAGGAGTCCTTCACTTCATCGTAGGACTTCCGGAAACCGGCTTTAACCTCTTCCCAAGTGGATTCATTGGCATCCTTGATGCCCTCCAGTTGCTTGTCCAGGGCGGCCACTTGGTCGCGCAAGGCCTGCACCTTGGCCTTGCCCTCGGTCTTCACCGCCTCATTGGCGTTCTCGAGCTTGGCGGCCAGCAGGTCCAGCTCCTTCTTGATGTCGTTCAGCTGGACTTTCATCTTATCGGCGAACTCCATGCGTTGCGCGTAGGCATAGTCATTGATCTCTTTCGTCGCCTCTTTGGTTTCTTTGGTCACTTTCTCCAACTGCTGCTCGGTGACGGCCATGCCTTCCGTCACCGATCTGTCGTTGGGTGACTTTTCGGAGGCCGGTTTGCAGCCGACGGCGAACACAGTCGCCGCTAGGAAAGTGACTGCCATGATGTTTGTTTTCATGATGTTCTTTTATTGATTGGGTTGAACGGATCAGAAGGTCGTGCGGAAGCCGAGCCTCACTACCCCGTAGTTCGCGGTTTTGTCCACCAACACATACCGCGCATCGGTAAAGATGCTGATAGCCGGGCTGAACCGGTATTCCAGACCGCCACCGACGTGGGCAAACCATTGATCAGTCAGATCAAATTCGTGGCCGCCACCGCCGTAAACGTAAGGAGCACATCCGGTGGATCCGATCGGCATACGGAAAATGGCGCTGGCCGAGGCACTGTCCACGAAGCTGTGGGCCGCATTCTCCACGTAAGCATCACCACCGACACCGAAATGGCGGGTGATGAAGTAGCTCATGCCGATGCCCGCGCCCAAGCGGGCGTCATTCTTGATCTGATTGGCCGAGATGTTATCGATCGTTTCACGCCCAAAGGAGGCCGTTCCAAAACCTTCGAACACGATTTCCTTGGCGTTATATGGACCGTCCACATCCTTATGTTCGTTGCCTGCGTTGTCCGCCCAGGCAGATGAAGCCACGGCCAAGACGAGTGCAGTTCCCAAGACGCATGTTTTTGTTTTCATGATGTTCACAAGTGGATTGAGTTTGGTTTAGGTGGATTCTGTGCCGTTGCTTTTTGGCGGCTTGAAGGCGGCAGCTCAAAGCCACTGCGCCAGCCAAGATCAACTGGCTTCCTGATTAAGGTTTCACCGTGATGCTGTTTTTCAGTTCCTTGACGCCCTCTACATCTTTGGCGATGTCACCAGCGCGCGACTTCTGCTCTTGGTTGTCCACAAAGCCGCTTAACTGCACGCTGCCCTTGAAGCTGGTAACCTCCACATCAGGGTACTTGTAGATGGCGTCATTGCTGAGAGCGCTCTTGACCCGGGAGACCGTAGCGCGGTCATCGATAGATTCCCCGGTGCTGCGCTCATAGCGGCTGCCCGCACAGCCTGCGGACAAGAGGGTGATTCCCAGCACAGCTCCAATGAAGAACTGGCTGAACTGTTTCACGACCATTGTGTTCGTTTTCATGAAATACTTTTGAGCAGTGCAGGTGCCATGGCCGACCATTCCGGTAACCGACTCATTATTAACGAGTTGCGAAATCCTCCCCGGCGATAATCTCATTGCATCCTGCAATCCTTGGTGAATCCGTATGCATTCGGCATGAACCACGGCCGAAGTTTAGGCAAGCCAACGTGCCAGCCGAAGCCAAGCTGCATTCCCCAACCGGCCGCTCCAGAAGAGCACGAGACAAAAAGCAAAAGGCCAATCCGAAGATTGGCCTTGCTGAAATGCTCCTCCCAGACGGGAGATATCCGCTTAATCCAGCCCCATCTTCTTGCGTTTGCGGTAGAGTGTCGCTTGATCGATGCCGAGCACGGATGCCGCCTCCCCCAGGCTGGAAACTTTCTCCAGCACCTTGCGGATGTGGAGCTCTTCCAATTTATCGAGCGAGATCAACGTGCCCACCGCTTCGTTGGCACTGGTGACATTGGCGTTGGGCGAGCGCATCTCCAGCGGGAAATCTTCCGGGGTGATCTGGTCACTCTTCGCCAAAATGACCGCGCGCTCGATGGCATTACGCATTTCGCGCAGATTGCCCGGCCACGAATAGGTGCGGAGGCACGTAAGCGCTTCCGGCGAAAAACTCATCTGCGGCCGGCGGCATTGTACCCCAAAATGCGCCGCGTAATTTTCCGCAAAGCGCACCAGATCCTCCTGGCGGGCCCGCAAAGGCGGCATTTCCACACTGATGACATTCAGGCGGAAATAGAGATCTTCACGGAAGGCGCCCTCGGCCACCCGTTTTTTAAGATCGCGATTCGTCGCCGCAATGACCCGGACATTCGCCGTCCGGATGACATTTTCCCCCAGCCGTTCATACTCGCGCTCCTGTAACAGGCGCAGCAGCTTGGGCTGTATCTCCATGGGGAGGTCGCCGATCTCATCGAGGAAAAGGGTGCCACCTTCGGCAGCCTTCACCTTGCCCCAGTGATCTTTCACTGAACCTGTGTAGGCTCCGCGCACGCTGCCGAATAATTCTCCCTCCAGCAATTCCTTGGAAAGGCTGGGGCAGCTCACGGTGACAAACGGCTTATCCGCACACAAACTGTTCTGGTGCACCGCCCGGGCTGCGACACTCTTGCCCGTACCACTTTCACCCAGGATGAGCACGGAGGCGGGCGTCGGGGCTGCCCGCAAGAGTACGTCCATCATCTGCTGCATCAGCGGGGTGGTGAAATCAAAGATGGGTTCGCCATTGAGGGATTTGTTCTCACTCACCTCCCGCTCCAGCCGCTCGATGCGCTGGCCCAACTGGTGAAACTTGTTGAGGCGCGCCAACACCATCAGGAATTCTTTGCGCTGGAAAGGCTTCTCCAGAAAATCCACGGCGCCGCGCCGCATCGCTTCCACGGCCGTCTTCACATTGCCCTCGGCGGTGAACATCACCACGGGCAGTTGTGGCTGGCTGCGCACGATCTGTTGCAGGATGTCCAGGCCGTCCTCCGAGCCCAGCCGCAGGTCGAGCAAGGCTGCATCGAACTTGGTCTCCTTCAAACGCTGCAGGGCATAGGCCCCGGTCGGGGCGCCTTCGGCGTAGTGGTTCTCGTCGTCGATCAGGATGCAGGTGGCCTCCCGAAACGTCTTGTCATCATCAATCACTAGAAAGTCCATAACTCATTCTCCCATTTCAGTATGCGGCGCTGGGCAGGCGGAGGGTGAAAGTGGCCCCTTCAGCGGGCTGGCTTTCACAAACCACTTCTCCGCCCATTTCCAGCACCAATTTTTTAACTATGCTCAGGCCGAGCCCGGTAGAGGGCTCTCCGCCCGTCGGCCGGGCGGAAAGGCGTCCATAACGCCGGAACATCCGGAGTTTGTCATCTGGGGTAAATCCCGGTCCTTCATCCCGGATGATGCATTCGATGAATTCATCTTCCGGCCGGACCGCGATGTGGATGTGTCTCTCGGGCAGCGAAAATTTGACGGCGTTGGAAAGCAGATTGTCGAGTACCTGGTTCAGGGCCGTGTTATCAGCATAGACGTGCGTGTCTTCCGGCGGCAGTGCAAGATGAAGCTGCAGATTCTTGCGAGCTGCTGCCGCCTGATACTCTTGCACCACACTGGTGATGGATTCCGCCAAGTTCACGCGTTGCCGTTGCAATTGAAACCCGTGGTCCACGGACGCATTGGCCAGAAACTCTTTCACAAAGCCCAGCAACTGGCTGGTGGACTGGCACATGTTGTCCACCAGGCGGCCGGTCTTGGGATTGCTCGCCGGGCCCATGCGCTCCTTGAGCAGTTGCGCACTGAGTTGCATACCGCTCAGATGATTCTTCAGATCGTGGGCCAGGATGCCCAGCAACTCATCCTTGTCCTCGGCCAACTGATACAGCCGGTCACGGGCAGCTTTCAACATCAGGTGCGTCCGCACCCGCGACAGCAGCTCTGCATGGTTGAAAGGCTTGGTGACATAATCCACTCCGCCTTCATCGAAAGCCCGCACCACCAATTCCTTGTCATCCGCCGCGGAGACGAAAATAACGGGGATATCTTTCCAGGCCGGGTTCTCGCGGATTTGACGGCATACTTCGAAGCCGCTGAGGCCGGGCATGATCACGTCCATCAGGATCAGGTCTGGAGCGCGCAAGGCGATGCGCTTCATGGCCGTCGCCCCATCCGCCGCAGGCACGATCTCGTAACCCAGCTTGCCCAGGATGCTGCCCACCACCTGGATATTGGACGACTGGTCATCCACCACCAGCACACGAAATGAGTCCGGAGCGGCCATCGTGCCATTGACAGAACTTCCTGATGTCGTCACCGCATTCATGATTGTTCCAGCCGTTCGATAAGTTTGGGGAACCCTTGCAGATGCTTCTCCATCTCGGTCACATCGTAAGCCTCCGCATGAGCGGTGAGTTTGCGGGCATAATTCTGGAGGGTGCCGCAGGCGAACTGCGCGCCCAACGCCTCCAGCCGGCCGGAAAAGGTAAGCACTTCATTCACCCCCAGGCTGCCGCACAAGGCCGGCCACTCGTCTTTGGACATCCGCCGCAAACGGCCCTTGAGCTGTTCCCTGGCCTCAGCCGTCATCGCTGCATCAATGAGCTCCTCGTTCGATCCGCTGGTCTTCCGGCGGGGTAAAAAATGGGCGAGCTCATCAAACAACTGGCGAAGCGAGAAAGGCTTGGACAAAAAGCCGTTGAACTTTTCCTTGGCGGCGGCGTCCTGCTCGAAGGTATTGGCCGCCGTGACGGCAATCACCGGCAGCAACTCACAGCCGGGAATCTCCCGGATCTTCAACAGGGTCGCATGCCCGTCCATCTGCGGCATGCGGATGTCGAGCAAGACAATGTCCGGGCGCTCCACACTCGCTTTCTCGATCGCTTCCGGGCCGTTGCGCCCAAAGACCAGACGGTGAGGTGAACCTTCAAATATGCCGGCCATCAGTTCCCGGTTCAGCTCATTGTCATCCACAATTAGCAAGGTGGCGGGGGAAAATTCACTGAAATCGACGTACTCATCCCGGACCTCATGCCGAGTCTCCGGCAGGCGCGGTGAAACGGCAATGTCCGGCAGCCTCAGATAAAAAACAGACCCCTGCCCCACGATACTGGCGACCGTGATAGCCCCACCCATCTGATCCACCAGGCGACGCACGATGGACAGGCCCAAGCCGGTGCCTTCCTTCTCACGGCTCGTGTTCCCCTGCACGAACGGCTGGAAGATGCTGTCCAATTTCTCCTTGGGAATGCCTTCTCCCGTGTCTTGGATCTCGAAAATGAGGGTCACCTTGCTGGATTGCTCCTGTTTTTCAAAACTGACATTGGTCTCGATGCTGCCATGTTCGGTGAACTTGACCGCATTGCCGACGAGGTTGACCAGGATCTGGCGCAGGCGCAGCCGGTCCAGCAGCAAAGCGCGGGGCATGTCTTCAACCACATGGCAGCTCAGCTTGATCTGCTTCCGCATCGTGATCTCGGCGAACACGGTGCGGACGAACTCACACAACTCCCGCGGATCGGTCGGCTCGGGACGCAGCACCAGCGCCCCGGCTTCGATCTTGGAGATATCGAGCACATCGTTGATCAACTGGAGCAAAGAGCCGGCACTGGAACGGATGGCTTTGGCATAGTGTTTTTGCCGGGGCTCGCGCAGTTCCGCACCCAGCAGTTCACTGAAACCCAGAATGGCGTTCATCGGCGTACGGATCTCATGACTGACGTTCGCCAGGAAAACCGTTTTCTCCGCACTGTTCCGTTCAGCCTGCAGCTTGGCTTCCACGAGGACGCGCTCCCGCTCCTGATGCTTCAAGGTCAGGCGGGCGAGCCAGAACGCGAACAACCCGGCACCGATGCCCAAGATGCCTGCCCCAAAACTGGTCAGGCTGGCCCGCCATAACTGTTCTCGTTCCTTGCCGCCTTCATCCGAGATCAGATGGGCGCGCATGCTATGGATGCTGGCGACTTCCTTCCGGATCTCCTCCATCAATTTCTTGGCCTGCCCATCACTGAGAAGTGCCTTGGTCGGCAGGAAGCCATCGCCTTTGCGGACGACCACCATCTTGCGTTGATTGCCTAGATTCAGCTCCGCCTTGCCGCGCAAATCCATGATTCGTTTCAGCAGCTCGGGGTCCGTGCCTGTCAGCTCGGCAAGATGATCGAATTTACCGGGCAATGCCGCCTCTGCCTGTTGCATCGAAATGAGAAAATCACTGTCACCCGTGATGACAAAACCGCGCGCGGAAGTTTCGACATCCAAGAGGAGTTTGAGGACCTGATCCATCTCCGTGCGGATGGCAATCGCCTGCCGGGCCACTTGCAAGCGCTGGGAGAGCTGTATCCACGTCACCGCCGCCAGCAGCACACTGGCCACCGACAAGGTGAGCCAGACGGAAACGACCGTCTTGTAGAACTGATGACTGGGTTGACGTAACATACGCTTCAAAAGCCACAAGCCTTTGCCGATCAAACGCTTCAATCATTATTGAGTTATTACTTTAGCAGGATTTGAGCCATTCCCCGGTTCAACATTGCAAAAGGCACGCCTAGTTTCGTCACCAAGGCTTCACTTATTCCTTGCTGTCTTTTTTCATCATCCAGAATGAAGTCACCATGTTGAGCAGTTGCATCACCAATGGCAGCTTTCCTTGCGTTTCCTTCGCCGACCACAACTGGCGGAGCGTTTTGAATCCGGTGAGCAATGCCCCAGCCGTGGCGACCAGCGAACGACCGGCATGCCACAGGCTGGAAACCTCCTGATACAACGCGACGTAGTCGCTGCCCAGTTGCACTCGATTCATTTCACTTTCGAGCAGCAGCAGTTGCTTTCGGGCTTGCAGCCCGGTCAGGGCAGGTTTTGTTCCAGACATTCGCGATCCTTTCGCAACTGATCCAAGGTCCCCGGCAGGGTCTGCCAATCACGCTGGAGCATGATCATCCGGCGGTATAAAAATCCGGCCACGCTCCCGTAGAGCGCCGTCAGGGCCAGGAGCACAACCACCGGTGAGTGGTTCCAAAACAGAACCACGATGGCCAGGGTAAGAGCCACTCCGGCCAGCAGGCCGAACGCCGCAACCCCGACCGCCAGCAGGATGACGCGTACCAGACGCTCGCGTTCTTCCTGCACCTCCACCAGGAAAAGCTCGACCCGGTTCTCACTGATGGCCAACAAGCGATGCAGCATGCGCTTGGCGATGGCTGTGATCTGGCTGAGCTTGCCGGTCGTTTCCATAAAAAACCTCTAGTTTCGCCGGGCGATGAGGTAACCGATCAACACACCCACGCCCAAGGCGATGCCGATGGATTCGTAAGGATGTTTGCGGATGGTTTTATCCGCCGCGTGCACGCCGGCGATGGCCTGGTCCTGCACATGTTCCAAGGCTTCCTTGCCTTTTTCCAATGCTGCAGACACGCGCTTGCGTGCAGCCACGACCCGCTCTTCCGCCACGTCCGCCGTGGCGGCCAGCAAGGCCCGCGCGTCTTCGGCCAGGGTTTCGATATCGGTGCTGGACGGTTCAGTATGCTTTTTCATGATGTTCCTTTTCTGGTTTAGGTTTGAGAAATCGTCACGGGCGGAATCCCGACGGAAAACCGACCGCCTGGCATGCGCCAATCAGTTGCCCACATTCTTGCCCTGGATGAGGCGCACCAGGACCACGATGATGGCCACCAGCAGCAGGACATGGATGAAGCCGCCCAAGGTGTAGGTTGAGACCAGTCCGAGCAACCAGGCGATGATCAGGATGAGAGCCAAAGTGTATAACATAAGAGTTGAGGGGTTAAGGGTTGTGTCGCGTCACTTCACTGCCCACCTGGCCGCATCTGATATGGTATGATGATGTTTTCATGCGGTTGAGTGCTCCAGTTGGAGCCAACGTCGGCAATCGGTGGTGATCTCCGCGATGTTCTGTGTTCCCGCGAGTTCCATGATCTCCTTGGCCCGGCGCAGCTTGGACAGACTGACCGTATGCACTGAAATCAGGATGCTACCGCTTTTGATCTCCGCTTCGTAGCGCTGGGCCAGAGATTCAGAGAAACCTTTGGTTATCAGGAATTTCGCCAGACTGGCACTGTCGCTGAAACTTCTCGTCACCGCTTGCGCTGACTTCAGCAGCCGCTGACCCAGCACCGTGATCTGGCGGGCACATGTCCATTCCTCGATCTCACCACATATGACTGCGTCACTCTCTTTTTCTGACTGTGGCTGCATATTGGACGCGAGCGAACCGGCCATATTTTTCCCCGGTAAACACGCAGAGATGTCACGGGAAAGGAATCCTTCCTGCCTCAACCAGTCAACGACTTGATGGGCATGTAGAGGGGAGCTGGTGAGGCAAAAGAGCACTTGAGTCGACATAAACTGGAGAACGTTGCTGCTGTTATGGTTAATGCTCATCAAGGCAAATGGGCAGTGGTTAAGGGTATATCCAGCGGGATTCATACCGATTGGAGAAATCAGCAAAACAATCTACCCCTCAGTTACTTAGAAGAAATGTTTCCACTTTCCCGTGAGATGAAAACACGCATAATGCATACTGCCCCTAAACATGTATTGCAGGATGCATTGCCATGTTGAATCGCTACTCCTACAGACAGCGCTTCAGCTTGGGGCGTTGCTCTGCTAAATGACTCTTGGAAGGGTAAAATCAACTGAGGCGACCTAACTTCCCTGTCGCAGTTGATTCAGGCTGAATAAATTGCACAGCCGTTTCCTGATTTCATGCAAAGCGCAACTCTGTTGGATCGGCCATCCATTTGCTTTCTGCACCTAATTGATTGACCCGCAGCAGGATGACTCCAAAACGCCCAGCTTGGCACCCTACCTGCACCTGAAAGAGTTAGTCTTTGCCCGGCGGAAACGCGAAACGGTGACAAATGAAAAACCTGAAAAAAATCAAAAGAATCCATGAGCACATTAATGATCAAAGGCAATTGGAACATCATCAAAGGCAAGCTCAAGCAGAAGTGGGCCCGGCTGACGGACGATGATCTGCGCTTTATCAAGGGCAAGGAAGAAGAGCTGATCGGACGAATTCAGAAACGCACGGGCGAAACCAAAGAAAAGGTCCGGCAAGCCATTGATGATGCCTGCGAATCTTGCTGCTCACCGCGCCATTAGCCAGGCCGACCGAGGCTAAGCGATGGCTAGGCACGACAGACGGTCAAAACAATCTAAGAGAAAAGGTAAAATATGTTAAGCTGGACTCTCACCTTCCTGATCATCGCCTTGGTCGCGGGATTGCTGGGCTTCACCGGAATCGCCGGGGCAGCCACCGGTATTGCCAAAGTTCTGTTCCTGATCTTCGTCGTGTTCTTTCTGGTGTCGTTGATCAGTGGCCAGCGCAAGGCATGAACCTAACGGTCTCAGATCAAGATCAGGCCAGAATCCCCTTCACCACCTCACCTTTCACATCGGTGAGGCGGAAGTCGCGGCCCGCGTAACGATACGTGAGCTTCTCATGGTCGAGGCCCAAGAGGTGCAAAATGGTCGCGTGGAAATCATGGATGTGAACTTTGTTCTCCACTGCTTCCGCACCGTAATCATCCGTCTGGCCATAGGAGAAGCCAGCTTTCGTGCCCGCACCCGCCATCCAGATGGTGAAGCCTTTGTTGTTATGATCGCGCCCATCGTTATTCTGCGCGAACGGGGTACGGCCAAACTCACCACCCCAAATGACCAACGTGTCCTTCAAGAGACCGCGCTGTTTCAGATCCGCAAGCAAGCCAGCGATCGGCTTATCCACCGACTCGGCATTGCGTCCATGATCATTCTTCAGATCGCGATGCTGATCCCAGCCACCCGAACCTACCTCCACGAAACGCACCCCTGCCTCCACCATGCGCCGGGCAAGCAGGCATTGTTTACCGAAGCGATCGGTGCTGTCCTCGCCGATGCCATACATCGCCTTCGTTGCTTCCGTTTCCTTGCTCAGGTCCATTACACGCGGCACCTCGCTCTGCATGCGGAAGGCCAGCTCGTAAGATTCGATAACGCCCTCCACCTGCGGATTCACCTGGTCCTTCGCGAGGCGTTCGCGATTGATGGATTGCAGGAAATCCAACTGGGCGCGCTGGCCGGAGGCAGAAAGTTTGCTGTTATTGATGTTGGCCACCTTGGCCTCCATATCCAACCCGCTGCGGGCGGCACCGATGCGCGGACCTTCTGCCCCGATACGGGTGCCCTGATAGATCGCGGGCAGGAAAGCACTGCCGTAATTCTGCGAACCGCCGTTGTTCAATGGTGGATTCAAGGTGATGAAGCCCGGCAGGTTCTCGTTCTCTGTGCCCAGTCCGTAAAGGCTCCACGCTCCGAGCGAAGGCCGCACGAACTGGAAGCTGCCTGTATGCATCTGCATGTAAGCCTGCGGATGCGCGGGCAGATCCGTCTGCATGGAGCGGATCAGGCAGAGGTCGTCCGCGTGCTTCGCCACTTCCGGGAACAGTTCGGAGATCCACAGTCCGCTCTTCCCGTGCTGCGAGAATTTCCAAGGCGACGCCAGCAGCTTCGCCTGGCCTCCGCGGCCGGGGGCTTTCACGGTCTTGCCGTCGTTCTGCTGCAGGAACGGTTTGTAATCAAACGTGTCCACGTGCGAGGGCCCGCCACTCATGCACAGGAAGATGACGCGCTTGGCGCGGGGCGTGAAGTGCGGCTGCTTCGGGTCGAGCGGCCCTGGCTTCGCGGTGGCTTCCGCCGCTTTCGCCGCCAAACCGGCGAAGGCCAGATAACCAAAGCCCGACCACAAGGTCTTTAACATCGAACGGCGGGAGAAGTTCCAGCCCATATCAGTCACGGTGTTCATAGGATTGCCTCAGTTCACGATGCGAAATTCCGCGCTGCCCAGCAGAGCCTGGCAAAAGGCCGTCAATGCAGCCCAGCGCAGCTGGTCGCGGTTGGCGAAGTTCTTCGTCTCGGCGGCGTAGAACTTCTCGAAAAACACCTTGGTCGCGGCCAGTTCCTGCTCGGAAGCGCGACGGCCGTAGGCGAGTTCAAATGCCTTATTGCCCAACTCCATGCCGTTAGCGCCCGTAGCGTAGAGGCGGTCCGCCATGCCCTCCGCCATTTTCTGCACGCTGGCGCTGTTCATCAGGTAGAGGGCTTGCGAAGGCACAGTGGTGGTATCGCGATCACCAGTGACCAGGCTGGGTTCCGCGAAATCGAAGACAGAGAGTGATTCCGGCAACTGATCCCGCACGATGGGCAGATAGACTGAGCGCACGTTGCTCTCGCGTTGCTGCAAGACGCCGAGCCGGAGCAAGCCTTGGGTAGGTCCCTCTGAGCCCGCCACCGTAGAGCCGTGGAACGGTTTCAAGTCGAGCAAGCCAGCCGTGGCGAGCATGGTGTCGCGGATGGCTTCGGCATCCATGCGGCGTTTGCTCATGCGCCAGTTCAGGGTGTTGTCCGGGTCGATACTGTAATTGTGCGATGAATGCTCCGAGCTGAGCTGATACGTGTGACTCAACACCACTTGCTTCACGAGCTGCTTCACTGACCAGCCGTGCTCCACGAACGAGATCGCCAGATGATCGAGCAAACCTTGGTTCACCGGTTTCTGGCCGGTAGTGCCGAAATTATCCGGCGAAGCCACGATGCCCTGACCAAAGAGTTGGAGCCAGACACGATTCGCCATCACGCGGGCCGTGAGCGGATTCTCCGGTGAGGCGATCCAGTCCGCCAATTCCAGACGACCGCTACCTTTGCTGATCTTCGGCTGCTCCTTCGTGCTGCTGACGATCTGCACAAACCCGCGTGGCACGACGTCCTGCGGCTTGTCGAGTTCACCGCGGGCCAGCAGGGCGATGTCGCGCGGCGTGGCCTTGTCCTGCACACCCATCGCCAGTGCCATGGTCGGTTGGCCGTTGCTGTCGTAACGGTCAAAGATCTTCTCGAAGAGCGCGATCTGAAGGTTGCTGCGGATGAAGCGCGGATTCGCGAACATCGCCTGGTCACGATTGGTGCGGGCTTCGGCGCGCAACTCTTCGAGATCCTTCTTCGAGGTCTCCAACTGGCGCTTGAACAAGGCGGCTTGTTGCGTAGGCAAGGGCGGTGCCGGAGTCACCTTAGCCCCTGCGGGCAAAGTGATGAGCTGTGCGGGTTGATTGTTCTGGATGAAGCGCGGCGTGCCATAGCGCGTCTCCGTGCTCATGAAGATGCCGGCGAGCGCGTAATAATCCGCCTGCGGTACGGGATCAAACTTATGATCGTGGCAACGGGCGCAGGCCACCGTCATGCCCAGCATGCCTTGCGTGACGGCATCTATCTGTTCATCCGCCACGTCCAGTTGGAACTGGCGGAAATCACGCGTGTTGTGCGATTTCGGCCCGATGGCGAGGTATCCGGTCGCGATGAGTTTCTGCGCTTTGTCCGTCTCGTTCTTCGCAGGAAGCAAGTCGCCCGCGAGTTGTTCTTTCAAGAATTGGTCGTATGGTTTGTCCTCATTGAAAGCCTGGATGACCCAGTCGCGATAACGCCAGGCGTGCGGGTAAACGATGTTGTTTTCCTTGCCGCTGGATTCCGCATAGCGCGCGACATCGAGCCAGTGACGGCCCCAGCGCTCGCCGAACTGCGGTGAAGCTAGCAGCGTATCCACGACCTTCTCAAACGCTTTCGGGTTCTCGTCCTGCAAAAACGCATCCACCTGCTTCGGCGTGGGCGGCAGACCGATGAGATCGATATACACGCGACGCAGCAGAGTGGCCTTGTCTGCGTCACCCACCGGGATGAGCCCCTTGTTGTCCAGCTCCGCGCGGATGTAGCGGTCGATGTCATTCTTCACCCAGGCCGTGTCTTTCACTGCGGGAGCGGCGATCTTTTTCGGCAACTGAAAGGCCCAGTGCTCACGACCTTTCTCGAGATCGATGCCTTTTTTCGCGTAGCCGGCTTTGCTCTCGCGCGGATCGGGCGCACCCATCTTCACCCATTTCTCGAAATCCGCGATGACCTCGGGCGGAAGCTGGCCACCTTGTTTCTTAGGCGGCATCTGCAGATCGGAATCAGTATAGCGCAACGCCTTGATGATGAGGCTGCCATCGACATCGCCCGGGATGACGCCGTGTCCGGTATCACCCCCAGTGCGCAAGCCATCACGCGTATCCAAGGCTAAACCGCCCTTCACTTTCTCCGCTTCGGCGGAATGGCACTCGTAGCATTTGTTCACGAGTACCGGACGTATCTTGTTCTCGAAGAAAGCGATCTCCTCGCTCGTGGCCGCGCGTTCGGCCATGGCCGGTTTCATCGCGGGTTTGGTGGCGGGGACAGGTTCCGGCGGTGGATTGCCCTGAAGCATGGCGGCGCGCTGCAATTCGATCATGCCCTGATACTCCGACATCACCAGATGATCGTCCCCGTTCTTGTCGAGCTGCACAAAAATGTAATCCACCGCATCTGGATTGCCTTTCAGGCGGGGGGAATACTGCTCCATCTTGCTGAACTCAGTCCGGCTCAGCTTGTTGTCCCGGTTCACATCCAGCAGGCGGTAAAGGCCTTCCAACTGCTTCGGGTTTGGCGGGGCGGCAGGTCGTGGGGCCGGTTGAGCCAGACCAGTGGTGACCACAGCAAACATCGCCAGGGCAAAGATGCCTCCCAGCGGTCGATTCGGTTTCAAGACGGTCGTTTTCATGGCACGTTCACTGTCGTCGAGGCTGATGACGCCTGCGGACGGACTGAGTTACATACTATTATACGTGCGCCCGGAAATTTAGGTCGTCACTAAAATCAGAAAAAGACGGCTTACGTCGGCTAAGGGGCGTACAACACCTCCGTCGCAACCCCTTGCGGATCAGCTTACTGCTTAGGCATCACGGATTTTGTCGCCGAATGCTGCGAGGTTCCGGATTCGTCCTTGAAGGTGATCATCAGTTGCGGATAGTTGCCCGCCAGCTTCTGCTCCACTAGGATGAATCCACCCACTGGCTTGGATGCTGTGTAAATCTGCTTCACCTCCCCCTTCTGGTCACTGGATTTTTCCGGCTTCGGACCTACCCGGGCGTTCTGCGTATTCAGGGCACCGCAGGAGAACTCCTCATACCCCAGCGGATGCCGGGAGTGATATTGCCAGTGCCGGTCGCCGCAAAGGATGAAGAACTGGTTCGTGCTGATATTGCTCGCCTTTAACCATTCGAAGAACTCGCGCCCTTCGTGCTGGAACCCGCCGAGGTTCGCGTGGTTGTCCTTCTTGGACGCATCATCGGGCCCGATCATCGGGGTCGGCGAGATGAGCAGCTTGAAGGTCGCATCACTTTCCTTAAGCGTGCGCTTCAGCCACTCCTTCTGTTCCTTGCCCCAGATGCTTTTCTCCGGGCCATCTGCCATTTTGTTCGGGCTTCGATAATCACGCCCTTCCACGAACCAGAGTTGCACATGCTGGTTGATCCTATGGGTACGATAGGTCACCGCCTTGGCATCATTCACATCCACCACTGGCACTTGTTCGCGGAAGATGCGGATGCCCGTCTCATGCGACGGCTCGTAATCACCCGTCGTGTCGGCGTCATTGATGCGATAATCATGGTCATCCTTCAGCCAGTAGGTCGGTGCCAAGGAGAAAAGCTGGCCGATAGTCACCTGCACGAACTGCTCGTGCCACTTGCGCCGCATTTCGGCCACGGTTTGGGCTCGGGTATCTTTCGGGTGATCGTAATAGACATTATCTCCGTTCCCGATGAAGAAATCCGGCCGCATGCGATACATCGAGGTGAAGGCCATATACCCGTTATCCTTTTCCACACCCGTCGCCGCGCCTTTCCCTTTGCCATCCTTGCCTTCGTGAAAGAAGGCGTAGTTCATGCAACTGCCCAGCACGAACTTCACCGGGCGCGTGGATGCCGCACCCCCTAAAGTCCGAAAAGAGCGCGCCACATCCGCCACGGCCTGCCGCTCGTGCGCACCATAAAGCACGCGGTAGTGATATTCTGTGTCCGGCTTAAGTCCCGCGATTTTCGCCTTCACGATATAATCGGCATCGGGGCGCGCGTTCAGCCACTCGGTCTGGATGGGTTTCGCAAAAGTAGGTTCAGTATCCACTTCAAACCGCACCACTCCGCGGATGCCTGGCACATCACCGTCTTGCAACCCCTCCGCTGCGGTGAGCCGCGTGTGCAGAAGCACGCTATTTGCGCTCACCTCGCCGGCGATGATGCCCTGACCGAGGAAAATCTGGGCGGCTTCCACCGGTTCGCCACATAGGCTTAAAGTTAACAGACACAAGAGCGCTGCTCGCTGAAAAAATGGCTGGCGTTTCATGGAATGGATACAGGCTATCAGTCTTCCCGCAATGGCACAATCCAGTCTGTCGGCAGTGGTGACGCGAGGTTCACATCAGGCCGGATCAAGCGCTGGCTGGGGCGGCCGTTCAAAGTGGCCCAAGCGTCTGCCCGAACCTCCCAGTCAGATTTCCCCATCGTTGGAAAGTCATCGGCCAATCGCCGCGCCAGTTGGACAATCATCCCAGGGTCTTGCGCCATCATAACTTTTTGCCGGGGCGTGATGAGGTGATCCACGCCCAATCGCTCACGTTTGCCGGTACCCGGATTGAAGGCGTAGAATTCCACATATCCGGTCTTCTCCACCAACATCACCCGCCAGGCAAAGTTAAAGCCACGCCCATCCCATGCGCCTTGTTGCGCGTAGCAATAGGAACGCAAGGGCAAAACAATCTGCAGGAGCGCGTAGAATATCAGAGTAATTAATGACCAAGCCTTGAGTCGGCATGCCGGTGGCTTGATCGAAAAATCCAAGGCGGACGGCAACTGCGAGCATTCAATCCGTTGATTAAATATCTCCACTAGTCCCCGCGCCCACTTTGGTGGAAAGAACACCAAAGTCGCCACCAGCATGATCCACGGAAACATCCCGATGTTGAACAGCACGGATGTCATGACGTGAAAGCCGATGACGGCCAGATAAGCCCACGGGCGACTGCGTGACCAAAGCAGCCAGAGAGGGATTGTAAGGTCGTAAAGCGCCCCTGTCCAACTGGCGGCATAAGCCACCCACGTCTGCGCCAGGAATTCACCTATGATCGGCAAATCGCTGCGTGCGGCCAGCCAGATGCGCATCGGTTGGGCTTCAAGCAGCCAGTCTGCATTCACCTTGGCCAGACCGGCGCAAAAGTAAACCACGCACAACTGAAACCGCAATAACCAGACGGTCCACACTGGCACAGTAGAGTCCGCATGCCCGCGCTTCTCCCACGACCGTGCGGCGCTCGCCGGCAGAAATATTAGCAATCCGCTCAGGAGGCTGACCAAATAGTAGTGGTTAAGATAGGTCGTTTGATCAATGAGTTCGAGATAAGTGAAACCAAAGAAGAAGAGAATCGCACAGAACCGGTAGCGCCAGCCGAAAGCCATTCCCAACGCGAGCAAAGCCAGCACCGTCACCAACAGATACATGCCTGCTCCCGGTAATACTTTCACCCATGGAAACCATTCCCAGGTAAAATGAAACGCTGGCGCGAGATACAACTCCTGCACCCAGCCCTTGAGCAGCAAGCGCACCATGCCGAAAGCCATCACACAGCCGAAAAGGATGCGAAACAAAGCCAGCGAAGCTCCATCCACGGGTTGGTTGCAACGCTCAAGAGCAGCATCTAACAACTTGGTCGAAGCGGCCTTACTGCTGCCTTGAATAGGAACGGCTATGACTGCTTCAGTCGCCATCGGTGGAGCTGAAAAGGAGGGTTATGCCAAGGCTGCTCACGACATCCAGCTTGATCTGAATCTCCAGCTCACGCAGCTCATCGTGCGCGCGTTCCATCGCCGTGTAGTGCTTCACGAGTGCTTGATCCACCGGCACTTCACGAAATACTTTGAACGCTGTTTGCCCGGCTTTCAGACGCTGCTCCAGACGCTCGGCAAGACCGGGATTCACGTGCTTAACGTAGTCATCCATGCCAACGCCGCCCGCTCCGCGATACAGTTTTTCCAATCCGGCCAGTTCTTCCTCCATTACGCGAACTGAAAGGCCGCCCGCATAACCCTCGATTTGATCGTAGCGCAAGGCACGATTCGCGAACTGGTCCACATACAGGCGGAGGACATTCACCACGCCGCTCTCCAGCTCATCCAGCAGCCCGTTCACCGCCAAGTTCACACTGCTCTGGCCGTCTTTTACATAGTTGGCCACGAAATCGGGGGCATTGATGACTGCCTGCGCGTCTTTCAACTGCGTCACCAAATCACGTGCCAATTCGCGCACATAGGTCCGACGGCGAGCCGCCATCTCGCCTTCCAGCAGCCCCTTCTCCGCCAGTCGAGGATTGCCGGTCTTCGTCGGCCTGCCATCTTCCCCTACCCAAGCAGTCTGGCCTTGCGACAGGTCGAAGAGCAAATACTCGAGGGTATAGATACCTTTGGCGGCGGCACCTTGCTCAGCCAAGTAATCCGGGGTGATGGGTTTCGTATCACGCAGCACTTTCTCGATGCTTTGCGGATAGACCGGCTTGAACGTCAGCGCGGACCAGTAAGCCCGATCCTTCACCGGACCGAACTGGATCCACTGGATTCGTTTCCAGGCGAGACACGCTTCCATCCACGCCGCTTGGACGAGCTTTACATTTGCCTCCGTCGACTCGGACTCCAGTTTAGCGGCCACTTTCTCAAGCGCCTGACATTTGGCATGGAAATCGCGCACACCGGGAATCATCACCCGGGTGGCGAGGTCTTGCAGCATCGCGGGACGCGAGAATACAGACTGCGGTTCCGCATGAAGCTGACCCGTGAGCGGCGGATGTGAAAGCGTCCACAACAAGAAACCAACAGCGCTCACAGCTATTGATCTGATATACCAGCTTCTCATCATAAAGTTCACAATGATTCCAAAAAGCGCAGCAGCGCCTCACGCTCTGCTTTCGACAGATTACGAAACTGTTCCTTGGCCCGTTCCGCCTCGCCACCGTGCCAAAGGATGGCCTCGGCCAGATTGCGGGCGCGCCCATCATGCAGTAACTCGATATGACCGTTCACGGTCTTGATAAGACCGATGCCCCAGAGCGGCGGCGTCCGCCATTCGTTGCCGGAGGCTTCGAAGACTTCCCGCCCATCCGCCAATCCTTCACCCATATCGTGCAAGAGCAAATCGGTTAGCGGCCGGATGGATTGCTCATTTAATTCCGTTAGACTGTGCTGTGAACCGGTGCGCAACTCCGGCACATGACACCCTGCACAGCCTATTTCAAGAAACAGTTTCTCACCGCCCTGCACCTGCGGATGATTGACCTCACGCCGGGCAGGCACAGCCAAGGTCTGAGAGTAGAGCACTACGGCGTCCATAATCGCATCCGTGACTTCGGGCGAACCGCCACTGGCCAACGTCACCAAGTTAGATTGGTTGGCTGAAGAATTCTCATGAGGAAAAAGCGAACTGGTCAGGCCCATGTCCTCATTAAAAGCACCGGCCACTTGCTGGCTCACGGAGGGTTGTTCCGCCTTCCAACCGAATCGGCCAGGCACTATTTTGCCAGCCACAGCATCCCACACCCGGTTCACCCGGCCGGAGATGCCATCGCTGTCCTTATCATCAGGGTCCGCCAACTTGTCCATGGTCGCAGCCGGAATGGCCTCCAGCAAGCCCAAGCCAATGACGGCTGGAGCGACACGTACGGAAATGCGCAAATCCGGATGGAGCGCACCGTAAGCTTCATTGGTAAAGGAGTAACGCGGACGGCGCAAAGTGTAAGTTTCGCCATCTCCATAAGTGCCCGGGATATCTTCCCACTGCACTCGCAAATCTGCCTCACCCCTGACACCAGGCAGAGCACGCGTCTGCAACTGGCCGCCGTAGGTCGGTTCAGGCTTGGGCGCGCCCGTCTTAAGGTCCTTGCCGGGCAAGCTTAGACGCACCACCAGCGTGCGGGAGAGTTCGCCCTGCGCGGGTGCTTTGTCGCGGCCATCCTTGAAATGACAGGCAGAACAGGAACGGGCGATGAAGAGCGGCCCCAAACCGTCCCGCGCTAAAGTGGACGCCGGAGCAGCGACCCAGTTCTCATTGAAAAAGGAATTGCCGGTGAAGAACTGTGCTTTGCGGTCCGGATGGAGATTGCGGGCGGAAAACGTGAATGCGTTCCTTGAAACATCGAACACCGTGGTCTCCCCACCGGATAGAGTTTTCGGATTGATGTCAGCTTCCGAAGCGCGAAGTGACACACAGCCTAACATGAGCAGGACGCAGAGACCATGCAACTTCTGCCCCGGCTTGCTCGCAGGTATGGGCGATAAAATCACAGCGTCACAGATTCAGTTGGATGCCCAGTTCCTTGGCCGCAGCGGCCATGGTGCGGGTTTGCGTCTGCAAGGCATCGATCGCTTTCTTCAAGGCGACCCGTCCGGGTGCGGTATCGCGACCTTTCATAGCTTGGTCAAAAGGCACCGGGATACCGTCAATCGCCTGCAAACTGACCGTCAATTGTTGTTGGAGTTTATTGGCAAGAGGAACGTCTTTTTCACGGATGACCTCTAAAAAACCTGCGCCGCGAATCTCCGTCTTATCCAGGCGCACATAACGCCCCTGGCAGACATTCATGATACCAAGCTGGTCGTAGCGCATGTCTTGATGGGTCGTGTCGCTGAAGCAGGAGTGCTCGTCCTCCTGTTCCTTGGTGGTGTAGGCCACCACCGTGCGTTCGCCGCCGAGTTCTGCACCGCTGAACGCGCCCATGCCCCGAATCACCTTCTCCAAGGACTCATGCGGGGTGGCGGCAAGGAAGCGGGCGCGATAATTTGCAGCCACATCCGGAGCCCATTCGTCGGCCACCTGTTTGAGATGCTGGACCAGCAAGGCAATGGTAAGTCGCAGATATTCGGCCCGTCTATCCGCATGACGGCGAATGCCAGTCTCCCCTTTCACAAAATCAAGATACGAGCGACGACCCGGACTGTCTTCATACAGATCCTGCCCCCAGAGGAGGAACTCGATGGCATGCCAACCGGTGCTGATGTTCTTCTCGCCTTCCTTCTCGTTCACCGAGACAAGCAGTTCGCTGGCAAGTTCAGGGAAAGTTTGGGGATTGTTTATGATTCCCGCCAAGGGTTCTTCGGCGGTGTAATCGATGTAATTCTCATCAATGGGCCAGGCGTTGATGAACCCTTCCACGGCTTCAATCGGGCCATCGTAGAAGCGGGCCACTTCTGTTTGCAGATAAGGAACACGGGCGGCAATCCAAGCCTGCCGGGCTTTCTGCAAGCCAGTTTCGGAAGGGGTCTTCAGAAAAGTCTCAATGACTTGCTGCATCTGCCGGGCAGCCAGCCATGAATCGGTGTAAGCGGCGTGGAGGATGTTCGCGTAGTTGCGTAGAAAGCGTTGGACCACCGTTTCCGCTTCGCTGGCCGGGAGGGACCGCAGGCAAAGGCCGAGCGAGGCAGAGGAAAGCAAAAACAAAAACTGGCGACGGCAGGCAAACCGTTTCATACGAACTGCACTTTTCAGCTCAACACATCGTGCATATTTAGCGAAACAGCGGGGCCTGGGAGTATCCCCCAGGCCCCGCTCGGAAAAGTTACTCTGGCCGGTCACCCGGCCAGAG
Source organism: uncultured Verrucomicrobiota bacterium (assembly GCA_964589735.1). Taxonomy (GTDB): domain Bacteria; phylum Verrucomicrobiota; class Verrucomicrobiia; order Limisphaerales; family JAEYXS01; genus JAEYXS01. Next base: position 61,812 of record CAZPUL010000001.1, read on the forward strand.
TCTTGAATGCGTCACTTAAGGTGCCACTTCCAGAGCGCGGTAGAAGCGCTTGGCCTGCCCCGGAGAGCTCTGATCGATGTAGAGCGTCGGGCTGGTGGTCAGCGTGATGCGCTCCAGCGTAGTCCAGACCGGCGTGCCATCAAGGCTCGCAGTGTACTGGATGTCATACTGAGCTCCGATCGGACCCGCCACAGCCACACCGGCATACATGGCGAGATCGGTCACCGTGAGGCTGACCGCCGTGGAGGACACTGAGCCATTGGCTGCGGTCACGACGGCCACGTATTCACCCGCGTCACCGGTGGTCGGAGACGGGATGCTGTAGCTGGTGCCGGCCGCACCCGCGATGGGCACACCGTTCTTGTACCATTGGATGGTCGATCCGGCCGTGGCTGCGACCGTGAAGGTCGCCGCCGTGCCGCCGCCCACGTTCACCGGAGTCGGCTGCGAGGAGATGGATGGAGCGCTGCCGCTGACACGCATCACCAGCAACTGGCCGCCTTCCACGAGTTCGGGATCATTGCCGACATTGGCCGCACTGTGGATCTGGTTCACCACCAGGAATGCACCCGCGCCAAGGAAGCTGCTGACGTCAATGGCACCGGAGACTTCCTCATCTTGCGTGATGAAGCCGGGTTCACCGCTCTTGAACAGCGACTGCTTGGCCTGACCGAGGGCGATCAAACCATCCGTGGCCGGATAGTACTTGTAGAAGCGCGCCAGACGGGCGTTGTTACCCGGATCTTCCTGGAGGATGATCGTGCCATCCGCCGCGAAGCCCAAGTTGTCGAACATGATCTGACCTTCGGTGCCGTTAAGCATCATCTCGATCACACCACCCGCCTCCGGGTTGGCGATGTCGGTGAACGTCAAGCGCCACAAACGGCTCGGCAGCGAAGAGCTGGCGGTCGTCACGAAGTAGAACTGATTCGGATTCAGCGGATTCCAAGCGCCGTCTTCCACGCGCATGAAGCGGGTGACACCAGCGTTGTTGCCGACCGTTTCCAGATCGTTGAAGCTGGCGATCGCGACGTTCGTCAGCGCGCTCAGGTTCACGAGTGAGAAGTTGCGGAGAGCTTCCGTTGTTCCGGCGATTTCCTGGGTCAGACCGGCGACGGAGACCGCGAAGAGCTGGCCGTTCATCAGACCGGCCTTCTCCACGTCGTTTGTGCCCGTGGCCTGCTTCGTGCCGATGTAGATATACACCTGCGAATCCGTGGTGCCGTCATCATCCATGCCCATCACGATGGTCTTGTCCTGCATGTAGGGGCTGGCCACGACGTTTTCCCAAGAGGCGCGACCGAGGAGCGGCAACTGCCAGGAATTACCCGTTTCCGGACCCGAGGCGATGTGCGCCCAGGCGCGGGACTGGGTGGAGAACTCCTCACCGTTCAGGAAGAGGCGGTTCTGCGTGCCCTTGCCATTACCGCTGTTGTAGAACGCACTGACCGGAGCCAGGTCGGCCGAGCAGAAGCGGCCCATCAGCACGTTGACACCCAGTTCATACACAAACGTGTTCGTATTGAACGTGTAAACATTGGTGATGAGGTCCTGACCGGTGAGGACTTGGAGCGTAGCCGTGTCGATCACGAGCTTGGACACAAAAGTGCCCTTGGCACCGTGGGCACGAACGATGCCCAAGGTTTCGTTGATCTCATGGTTCACGAGGGTCGTGAAGGTACCGTTGCCGTTGTCGAAGGCACCGAGACCGTCACCGAGACCGACATAGCGCCAGCCGGGGCTGTTCGCCGCCGTGTCACCGACGGTGATGATAGCCGTGAAGTCCACGCCCGCAACCAAGGCTTCCACCTGGGGATCTTGGGATGAGCTGGGGCCCTTGGCCGGGATGCCGGACGGAGCCATCGGGTTGCCGCCACCTTTGGCGGTCAGGAAGCCGTACTCGTTCAGAGCCGTCCAGTCAGAAGCCCAGTTTACGGTGTTAAAGGCACCGATGTAGCTGGCCGGATAGTAGTCCGTGCCGGGCGTGGCTTTGATGTTGGCAGCGGAGAGGGCCGGAGAGCCCGTGTTCGGGCGCGGGTCCAAACCACCGTTGGTTGTGCGGCTGATGCCCTTGAGCATCGGGTCCGTCAACAGGTTCGTCCGGATCGACTCCGTGAAGAGCGCCTGCGCCACCGACCCGTTCACGATGTCGCTCAACACCGTCGTCGGCGTCGCCGTGCCATTGCCAAACGCACCCCAGATGTTGTTCCGCAGGTCGATGTCCCCTGCGTTGAACCGGTTCGTCGCGTTGTTCTGGATCTTCACCGCGTCACGCACGTAGTCCGTGAACACCGAGTTGTAGAACTTCGCCGCCGTGTCCTCCTTCAGGTCGAACACCGTGTTGTCCGTCGTGTTGTCACTGCCCACACCGGCACCGATGAACGTCGCGTTGTAAACCGTGAAGTCAGACAGCGGCGTGCGGTTGTTCGGGCTCACCGGGTCACCGGCCAGCTCGCCACCGTAGTTGCGCGTGCCCGTCGGCGCCTGGATCACGAACCAGAACTGGTTCTTGCCACGATAACCTTGGTCCGTATCGAAGGAGTCGTCGTTACAGAACGCCGCCACCAGATACTTCGTGTTCACCGTGCCGCCGAAGAACTCGAAACCGTCGTCCTCGTTCGCGAACACTTCCACATACTCCACCGTCGTGCCCCGGCCCACACCGGCCAAGGACAGACCGTTGATCTCCTTGTTCACCTCAATCAGCTTGCCGCCGTGCCGGATGGACACATAGCGGATCACGCCTGAGCTGTCGTCGTCATCGCTGCCGCCGAAACGGAAGTTTTCCTCTTCGATCAGCCCTTCGAACACGTCATACTTCGGCGAGCTCGCCTGTCCCGTCACATTCTTGGAGGAGTTGATCCCCGCCTTGCCCAACACCACCACGCCGCCCCACAGCCCGCGGTCGTTGATGCCCAGGTCTGACGGGTTGTTCACGTCGTCCGTAGACGCAGTGAAGATGATCGGCTGCGTCGGCGTGCCTTCCGCGAAGAGCTTGCCACCACGGGCCACCACCAACGACGGGATCTGCTTCTGCGAACCCGTCGCGTTCACATCACCCTTGATCACGGTGCCCGCTTCAATCGTCAGCGTCTCACCGTTCTCCACAAACACCATCTCCTTCAGGATGTAGGTGTTCGTGCGATACCAGGTCGTGTTACCCGTGACGTCCGTGTTGAACACATTCACCACATTAGCACCCACCGCCGGGGTATAGCCGTATTCATAGAGAGCCGTCCAGCGGTCCACCCACAATTCGCTCGGGCCGAAGGCGCCCATATAGCTCACGGGGGTGTAATAACCATCCGCTGGTGTGGCTTTGATGTTGGCGGCGGAGAGGGCCGGAGAGCCCGTGTTCGGGCGCGGGTCCAAACCACCGTTGGTTGTGCGGCTGATGCCCTTGAGCATCGGGTCCGTCAACAGGTTCGTCCGGATCGACTCCGTGAAGAGCGCCTGCGCCACCGACCCGTTCACGATGTCGCTCAACACCGTCGTCGGCGTCGCCGTGCCATTGCCAAACGCACCCCAGATGTTGTTCCGCAGGTCGATGTCCCCTGCGTTGAACCGGTTCGTCGCGTTGTTCTGGATCTTCACCGCGTCACGCACGTAGTCCGTGAACACCGAGTTGTAGAACTTCGCCGCCGTGTCCTCCTTCAGGTCGAACACCGTGTTGTCCGTCGTGTTGTCACTGCCCACACCGGCACCGATGAACGTCGCGTTGTAAACCGTGAAGTCAGACAGCGGCGTGCGGTTGTTCGGGCTCACCGGGTCACCGGCCAGCTCGCCACCGTAGTTGCGCGTGCCCGTCGGCGCCTGGATCACGAACCAGAACTGGTTCTTGCCACGATAACCTTGGTCCGTATCGAAGGAGTCGTCGTTACAGAACGCCGCCACCAGATACTTCGTGTTCACCGTGCCGCCGAAGAACTCGAAACCGTCGTCCTCGTTCGCGAACACTTCCACATACTCCACCGTCGTGCCCCGGCCCACACCGGCCAAGGACAGACCGTTGATCTCCTTGTTCACCTCAATCAGCTTGCCGCCGTGCCGGATGGACACATAGCGGATCACGCCTGAGCTGTCGTCGTCATCGCTGCCGCCGAAACGGAAGTTTTCCTCTTCGATCAGCCCTTCGAACACGTCATACTTCGGCGAGCTCGCCTGTCCCGTCACATTCTTGGAGGAGTTGATCCCCGCCTTGCCCAACACCACCACGCCGCCCCACAGCCCGCGGTCGTTGATGCCCAGGTCTGACGGGTTGTTCACGTCGTCCGTAGACGCAGTGAAGATGATCGGCTGCGTCGGCGTGCCTTCCGCGAAGAGCTTGCCACCACGGGCCACCACCAACGACGGGATCTGCTTCTGCGAACCCGTCGCGTTCACATCACCCTTGATCACGGTGCCCGCTTCAATCGTCAGCGTCTCACCGTTCTCCACAAACACCATCTCCTTCAGGATGTAAGTGTTGTCACGCGTCCAGACCACATTGCCTGTGATACTGCTGTTAAATACGTCGATCTGGGCTGCCTGAGCATTTACGCCCGCGAGCAGGCCGAGACCGGCGAGAAATCCGAGTCGGGATCGGAATAATTTTTTCATGTTCATCATGTTTTGTTGGTGCAGAGTAAACTTGCGATCGCGTCCAAAGTGGCAGAGACAGGTTACGTGCAAACTGCGGTCGTGTTACGATTCCGTTAAGAGGCCGATCGCCGAACCGCAGACAACCGAAAATCAGTAGCTGTAGGAAAGCGACACACCGTAAGAGCGGCCCCGGCTGGAGCGGCTGTAAATGAGGCCGCCGGGTTCGGCACCGTAAGTGCGCTCATTGACGGGATTAAGGAGGTTTTTGGCGGAAAGTTTGATCTTCCAGCGCTGGGAACGGCCCAGTTTCTGGGAAATGCTAAAATCCAGGCTGGGGGTGGGCTGCTGATAGATGTCGTCACCGAAGGGGTTGGTGATGACAAGCCGTTCGCCGGCAATGTTATAGGCAAGGGTCGCCGCCGTGCCGGACTTGCGGTTGTCGTAGCTCAGGTCAAAGTTGATGATGTAGGGGGACTGGTTGTAAAGCGGGCGCGTATCCGGCTCGGCGGGGTCAATCAGGCGTTTGTTCAGCAATTCGGTATCTGTAAGGTCAGTGGTGGATTCGATATAGGCGAAATTGAAACCGCCGCTAAAATCGGACAGCAGGTCGTCAATAAAATCAAAGGAAGCCCGGGCTTCCAGTTCGAGGCCCTGTACCGTGGCGGATTCGCGGTTGTTATAGATGATCTTTTCCTGATCCAGCGTGACGAAGGCTTGCTCGATCGGCTGGGAGAGTTCCTTGTAAAAGGCGCCCACCGCGAGGATGTAACCGGGCCGGGGGTACCATTCCCAACGCAGATCGTAATTATTGACAGCGGCCATCTTCAGGTTGGGATTGCCCACCAGAATGTCACCACCGGCAAAGTCGAAACTCTCCACGTTGGCAATCTCGCGGTAGGTCGGGCGGCCGATGGTCTGCGAGTAGTGCAAACGGATGTTCATGTTGGTGACCGGGGAATAAACCAGCCCCGCTGCCGGAAGGAGATCGACCTGCTTCAACTGTGTCTTGGCCGTGGTGGTGGCCAGCGTGCCGCCAGTGGATTCCACAGCCAGATAGGTGGATTCCAGACGGATGCCGCCGATCAGGCGCAGTTTCTCCACCACCGGCAACTCCCCCATCCAATAACCGGCCTGCACGATCTGCTCGCCGGTATAGGAATTCTTGGGCAAGGCCCGGATGAAGAAATCATCCACCGTGGCGCTGCCAGACATGATGGGGATGAAACTGTTGGGGTCACCATTGGTGTTCCAAGGGGCGAAACTGCCGGTCAAACTCTCATACGAAAAACCGCGGTCGTTAAACTCACGTTCGGAGGCGGCGTGGTAGTAGCCGGTCTTGAATTTGGCTTCCAGTTCACTCCAAATCGGAATCGGAAAGGTGTTATCCAAGCGGAACGTAAGGTTGTTTTCTTCGAGGAGACGGAAGTAGCGGGTCGGAGTCGTAGGAAAGATGGTATTGGCAAAACCGCTGAGACCGCTCACCCGGTCAAACTTGGACATATACCGTAGGTCAGGGTCTTCCTGCGAGGTAGTGGCGAAAGAAGCCAGCCACTCGGTTTCCATATCACCGAGTTCGGGGAACAGGTGCTTGCCGAGGAACTGATACATGTTCATGTGCCGTTCGGTGTAGCGCAACGCCGTGGAATCAAAGATGTCGCCGTTCTCGTCCTGCTTGAGGTTGAAGCCGCGCAAACGGCGGGCTTCGCTCTCGCCGGTCTGGGTATAAAGATAGTTGGCGCTGATCTCGTGATTCTCAGAAAGCTTGTAAGCCAAGTTGACAGCGGTGCCCCATGCGACCTCTTCCACTCCCCGGACATCACGCAAGTTCAGGTTTTCCTCTATACCCGCACCGGAGGGCTTGTAACGGGATACCTGACCGTCATCATAATAGCTGTACTTCCGGCTGTAGCTCAAACCGGCGAAGAAGCCCAAGTCACGGCCAAACAGCTTGGTGCGGTCGCCATAAGAAGCGGAGAAATCTGTATTGAGCGGAGAAGTGCTGGTGACCGGCCCCATCTCGGTGGTCTTGAAAGCACGGGTCTGACCAAAGAGCAACGCATTGTTGGCGGCACGAACAACACCTGTCCCCTGATTCGGACGCGGAATGGTGGTGCCATCCAAGGCATCTGGGAGGGCGCGGGTGCCATCATCGAAACCAAGAAAATCCAAATCACCGCCGGGATAGGAGGAAAAATTGGAATTCAGATTGGCCTGCTCATTGTAAGTAACGCCCACCGACCAGCTCAGGATCATTTTTTCGGGAAAGGATTTCGTGCGGATGTTCACGGCACCGCCAGTAAACGTACCTGGCTGGTCAGGGGTGAATGTCTTGCTTACTTCGACTGACTCGATCAATTCACTGGGAAACAAATCCAACTGGCCGGACTTGCGATAAGGATCTGCAGAAGGAATCTCACCTTTGTTCAAGCTGGTGGAGGTGTAGCGCTCATCCAGACCGCGGATGACGGCGAACTTGCCATCTACAATGGTGGCACCCGTGGTGCGACCCACGACTTGCGCCGCATCATCGGCACCTAGACGGGAAATTATGTCCGAACCCATCACATCCATCACAACATTGGCCTGCTGCCGCTCAACCAGAATCTGGTTGCCTTGGTCCAGCACCGGCTCCGCCACCGCTTCGAAAGCTTCCATCTCGTAGAATTCCGGCTTGAGTGCGTAATCCGCAGGCGTGCGCTGGCCGGCCACGACGCGCACATCACCCACGGTGGCTTTGCTGTAACCGGAGCGGGAGAAGACGAGGGCGTAGGTGCCGGGCGGGACCTTGGCGACGGTGTAGTTGCCCGCAGAATCGGTGATGGTGCCCAGCGTGGTGCCGCGCACCAGCACGGTCACCCCGGCCAGCGGGCCGCCTTGCCAAGAGTCCACGATCCGGCCGCTGATGGCTCCCGTCTCCGCGTCTTGCGCCGTGAGCGCAAAGGGAAAGAGAGCCAGCAGCAGGGCCAATAAAAGCCGTTGCCAGCCGCCGCCAGACACAAAAAAGGCGTTGGTGTTCACTGGGTTTGTGTGTTCCACGGTCGATATCCCCGGTCACGGCATCAGGCGCCGCTCGACTGGCGGAGCATGCGCTCCACGGCCTCCAGATAACGCTGCACGCTGTCGCGCGGCTTGAGCTTCTGCGCCTTGCGCAACTCGTCCACGGCTTGCGTGTACTTCTGCTGCTTGACCTTGACCTGGGCTTTCTTGACGAAGGCATCGGCCTCGTAACCGTTGATGCGGCCCGCAAGATCGAAGCGGAATTCCGCCTTTTCAAATTCCTGGTTCTTCAGATGGAAATCACCGACCATGAGCAGCGCCTCGCCGTCGAGCGGGTTGCGCTCGATGATCTTCTCCAACACCTGCACGGCCTGTTCAGCCTCGCCTCGGGCGAGGGAAGCCTTGGAGGTGACCTTCAAGAGTTTCAGGTCGTCCTCCGGCGTGAGTTTATCGCCGTGGGTAGCACGGATTTTCTTTACCAATTGCTCGGCTTCATCGAAAGCACCACGGCTGGCAAGGATGGTGGCGGCCCGCACGGTGCGTTCAGCCTTGCCGGGCTCTTCCTTGTCCGCACCTTCGAGATAGACTTCGAGGGCGAGGTCTTTCACATCTTGGCTCATGTAGATGTCGCCGAGGACCATGAGCTGGCGGAAATCAATCTTGCCGAACTTACGGAGGATCTCGTAGTTCACCGCCGCGCCGGAGTAATCTTCCTGCTGGGTGTAGATGCTGGCTTGCAAGGTCCAAAGGCTGATGTCGTTCGGGTCCTTGGCCAGCATCTCGGCGACCATGCGACCGGCTTCCGTGAACTTGCTCTGGCCGAGGAGGCTCTTGATGAGGCCCATCTTCCAGTCCTTGTGCTCAGGCATGAAGATGATGGCATTGCGATAGGCGCCTTCCGCCGGGAGGAAACGCTCTTCATTCATGTAGCAGAAGCCGAGCAGACCATAGAGCTGGCCATCCGCGCCGCCGAGTTCGACAGACTTGGTAAAGGCCGGGATGGCCTCAGCGAAGTTACCCGCGCGGACATTCGCCATGCCGAGGTTTTTCCAAGCACGGAGAAACGTAGGGAACTTCTCGATGGCCTTTTCCAGATTCGTGATGGCGTTGGTGGTGTCGCCATTCTGGAGCTGGATAGTGCCGAGCGTGTATTCGAAGATGGGGTTGGAATCCACCGTAAGATTGGTGGAGATCATGAAGGCGGCCTTCGCGAGATCCTGGCCCATGACATTGGCCAGTTCGCGGTAGAAGGCGACTTCGTTCGTCTTGGTCTGGTCGAACTTCGGTTCCACCTCAGCCTTCACGCCGTAACCACCAAGAAAGCTCTTCACGAACACAGGGTCTTGGAAGGCAGTGGCCAGCGGGTTGCTGGGGTCCACAGGTTGTGCATTGAATTTTAGCGCCGGGATGGACTCGATGCTGTTGGTCACCACGGTGACCTCGGTCTTATCGCCCTTCGATTTACGCGAGGCTGCGCTGGCTTCGGTCACCAGACCAGCCACGAGCAACAGGGCCAACCACCATTTCATTTCAGTCGGTTTCATTAGAAAAAATATTGAGATCAGGACGTCGCGATGGAGAAGCGGATGGGCTGACGGATATAGGTCTTGACCGGTTCCCCTTCCTTGGTGCCGGGCTTGAACTTCCACTTGCGCACGGCATCCAGCGCCGGTTTCTCGAATTCAGGTCGGGAGGAGTTCTCCACGCGCGGGTCTTCCACGCGGCCTTGTTCGTCCACCACGAAGACCAGCACCACCTGGCCTTCCACCTTGGCCTTGAGGAGAGCTGTGGGATGTTGAGGCGCTATCTGGGCGATGGCAACGGGCTTTTGATCCAAGTCTTCCATGCTTATAATCAAATCCGTCTGGGTGCCGGTGGCCTTGTCACCGGCGTCAATGAATCCGCCCGGACCGAACCCGGTGCCGGTGCCCACGGCGACATCACCGAGCAACTGATCGATGCTGATGGGCGGGGTATCGCTCATCGTCAACTCCGGCGGTGGCGGCTCCTGATCTTTCGGCGGAGGCGGTTCCTCTTCGATGGGAGGCGGCTCCTCGAACTTGGGCGGCTCCACGGACGCGACCTGCGTCAGTTCGATGGTCTCTGATTTCTTGCCGGAGATCATCGTCGTGAATGGTAGAATCAGGAACAGCACAAAGGACAGACCCACCGCACCGGCCACCGGCCAGAAACGGCCGCCAGATACGGGTGGTGGGGTATAGACTTTGCGCATAGGACGTACGACTAGGATTTGCTCTTGTTGGCCGCGAGGCTCACTGTCTTGGCTCCGCCGAGTTTGCACTCATCAATGAGGCGCACAAGGATGCCCGCCTGAGAAACGGCATCGGCCTGGATGATGACGGGCATCTCATCCCGCATGGTCAGTCGGCTGACCAGCGGACGGACACCCGCGATGCCGATCTCCTTGCCGTCATAGACGATCTGGTTCTTGTCCGTGATGGCGATGAGAATGCTGTTCTTCTCCAGATTTTGGGCGTTGGCCGCCTCCGGCTTGTCCACTTCCACACCGGTCTCTTCCACGAACACCGTGGTGACGATGAAGAAGATGAGCAGAATGAACACCATGTCGATGAGCGGGGAGATGTTGATCTCCGACAGCTCCTCGGTGTCTGAAAGGTTGCGGCGGAACTTCATGTGGTGGCAGGGTTAAGACCGGAACCGGAATCGATCATGGGCTCATCGGCGACCTGCGCGTCGTCGTCATCATCCGGCAGATCGGAGCGGTGTTTGAACTGCAAAACAGTGAAGCTCTCGAGACTGGCGAGGAAGCCCTCGTATTCGTCACGCTTGCGCTTGATCATGGCCGCCAGCACGAAGCCGGGCAGCGCGATGAGGAGCCCCATCTCCGTGGTGATGAGCGCCTCGGAGATGCCGGCGGAGATGGCGTCAATTGTCTTGTTGCCGCCGCCCTGGGAGATGGCGGAGAAGGTGGCGAGCATACCGAGCACGGTGCCGAGCAGCCCGAGCAAGGGGGCGACGTTCACCAGCACGTTCAGCACGGAGATCTGGCGGTTGATGAGCGGGAGCTTGGAGGAGATGACCTCGGAGAAGCGGTTGTGGATTTCATCCTCGCTCTTCACCTCGTCCTGCGTGTAGCGGATGATCTCGCCCACTTCGCCTTCGGACTTGGCCGGATTGATGACCCACTGGCGCCATTGTTTCTCGGTGAGGTGTTTGTAACCGCGCCGGTTGAAATAGGTGAGCATGGCCGCGCCGAGGCCGTAGATGTAAAGGCTGACGAAGAGCAGCGGGATCATGGTCCAGCCGCCAGCCACCCAGATATGAACGACTTTTTGGACGAGTGCTTCCATGAGATTGGGCAAGTTGAGGGTTATTGGTTATTGGGCTTGGGAAAGCGGTTATTTGGCGACGGGTTCCGCCGGGATCTCTTCCGGCACACCATTGATGAACGCGACGGACATCTGCTCCATGTCGCCCATGATGGCTTTCACCTTGCGGGAAAGGACCGAGTGGGCGAGCAGCGCGGGAATGGCGACATAAAGGCCCCATTCGGTGGTGATGAGTGCTTCGGAAATACCGCCAGACAGTGTCTTGGGATCGCCCGTGCCGAAGACGCTGATCATGTTGAAGGTGGTGATCATGCCCGTGACGGTGCCGAGCAGGCCGAGCAACGGAGCGGTGGCGGCCGTAAGGGCAACAAAGGGGAGCATCTTCTCCAGCGCAGGCTTCACGTTGAGCATGCGTTCGTAGAGCACTTCCTCGATGTATTCCTTGCTCTCTTGCGCGTGCGCGACCGCAGTGGTCAGCAACTGGCCGGAGGGGCCCTTGATAGTCTCGGCGTGTTCCAGGGCACCTTTTTGATTACCCTTGGTCAGGCGGTCGAGGATGAGCTGGAGATCGCGGCGCGAGGCCATCGGGATGGTGGAAAGTTGGAACCACTTGATGATCGCCACGATCAACGCCGCGAGCGCGATACCGACGATGGGATACATGACGAAACCGCCCTTGCTGATATGCTCAACGAAGCCGTCCTTCGTAGCCGCGATCTTCAAGGCGTTGCCCAAAGAGGCGTCCAGCGGCAGACCGCCGCTGCCGGTTTCCACCAGGGTCTTGATGCCGCCGTTGAGCACGGGGTCCAGCGTGATCAAGGCCGGCTCCAATGAACCGACCTGGCGCTCGACCAGGCCAGCGCTCTGAGCAGAGGAGAACAACGCCACGGGACCGAGCAAGGTGACCTTGCCTTTTTCTTTGGCTCCCGTCGCGCCAAGGACGCCGGCTTCAAAGGTGTGACCGCCGCTCAGATTGTTGGCGCGCTCGATAGCCTTCTCGACAAAGCCGAGATGCAGTTGCAGCCGTTCGGCAATGGGCAGATTCGGGTTCTCCGATTTCTGACGGATGTCGCGGGCTTCGGCAGCATAGACCTGAAGTTCGCTGATGTGCAGGCGGGACTCAAAGAGATTGGAGAAGTCCTGGAGAAAACCGTTGAGATAATCGAGTTCGGCCTTCTTCTTCGCGACCCGGCTCTTGAGGTCATTCAGGCCCACGAGGTCGTTATCGCGGTCGCGCTGGATCTTCTCGTAATCCTTGCGCTTGGTGAGGACGGCTTCCTCGGCCTTACTGAGCTGCTGGGAGAGAGGGATACGTTCGTCACCGACCTGTTTTTGCAGGGCGGAGAGTTCAGCCAGCGCCTTATCGAGATCCGCCTTGGCGGACGCGGAGACGGCGTTGAAATCTTGCGCGCTGGCATTGAACGCGAGCCCGAGGCCAAGCACAGCGGAAAAAATGAGAGAACGGATTTTCATGGAAAGGCTTATTGGATTTTGGCCGGGAGGGTCACGAATGCCGGGGGCTGGGCATTTTCATACATCGCGATGACCTGGGTGATGGAAGGCGCGAGTGAGGGCTCGTTGCTCCATTTCCAACCTTCAGCGGAAGGCGTGCCGACACCGGCGAGTTTGCCTTCTTTGTCTGCGTAATAGCCTTGGGCGAGGCCAAGGTAGATGACGCGCACTTGGATCTCAGTTCCAGCGGCGTCTTTGCGCAGTTCGCTGGTCACGGAGATGGCCCCATTGAACTTGTCGGCCTCGGCCAAGACAGCCACGATGGCCTGCACGCGTTCACCGGCGGAATACTTGGTGGTAGCCGGGTCTTCACCCAGGCGTTTGATGAAAACATTCAACTTCTCAGCCAACGGCGGCGGGAAAGTCTTCGCCAAGGAGAGCGCTTTTTGCTCCAAGCCGCCGAGCAGGGATTTGATTTTATCGAGGGCGGCCTGATATTCGGCCTCCAGTTTCTCCTGTCCGGCGCGTTCTTTACGGGCGACGTCGTTGCCGGTGTCCACCTTGGCGATAAGTTCATCTAGATTCTTGGCCTCACGCTCGAACATCTTCACAGATTCGGTGAGGAGTTCCTTTTCCGCGGCCCAATCGGCGCGGAGCTTGGACGTGAGCTGGCGGGTTTCCACCCATTTCTGGAGGGCGGTGCGGGTGTCCGCGATCGGTTCCTGGGCAAAAGCCGGACTGGTGACCAGCAACAGGCCACCCAGCAAGGTGAAAAATGACGCGTTCAGTTTCATGTAAATCAGCGGGAAGGCATCAGGGGATGCCTGCCAGACGAGCGAACGCTAGGCGTGAAGAATGACGGGAAAACGACGAGAATGTTACGATTGTGTTACGTGACCCCGCGAGCTCAAGGGAGCGGCAGGATGACGGGTGAAAAACCAGGCGGAAAAGCCATGCCCCGTCCTGAACCCTCACCTGCGGGAGGACCTACAAAAAAAGCCCATAAGACGCCCCCTCCCCTCCGGGATCATCAGCCGGGGCCGGCTTACACCCCCGGCTCGAACTTGAAGGTGGGGAACTTGCCGTCGAAGCCTTTGAGCTCGAATTCGCCCAGCGGGATGAGGTTGCCGCAGGGCTTCAACTTGTCCGCTGCACCTGCAGTGGCCATGCAATCCACGCCGAGCTTGCCCGCGATCTTCTCCATGCGGAAGGTGAAGTTCACATCCGGACCGATGAGGCTGTTCTTCCCGCCGGTGATGGAATAATCAATGGTCACCGGGCCGTTGTGCATCACGAGGCGAAAGGCGAGCGTGGTCTGGCCGCGAAGCTTCATCAGGGCCTTGATGGTGTCGGTGACTTTTTGCGCGCTGGTATCGGGTGAGGGCCAGTAGGCGAGGAAGCCATCGCCCAAGTACTGGTTGATCTCGCCATCGTGGCTTTCCACCACGCGTTTGCATTCGGCGATCCAGTTGCCCACAAGCTTGGCGAGCTGGTCACCGGGCATAGTCTGGCTCAAGGGTGTGAAATCCATGATGTCCGCGAGCAGCAACCAGTGCCGGCCCGTGCGGTGATCGCCCACGGTGCGGTCATCCGTGGAGGTCTCCTTCGTCACATCACCCTCCGTCGCCTCGGAAAGTTTCTGGCGGAAGATGAGGGTCTGGCCACCGATCTCCAGGCGATCCAGGTTCTTCAAGGCCACGGGCTGCGTGACGCGATGGCCATTGCGGCTGACACCGTTCCGGCTGCCAAGGTCCACGAGCCAGTATTCCTCGTTGGCCTGCAAGTGGATCATCGCATGACGGCGCGAGATCTGATGGCCGGACAAAACCAAGTTGTTGTTCGGATCACGTCCCATGGAGCAGTTGCCCGCGATCGGGATCTGGTCGCCAAACGGAGTTTCGAGCCACGCGTTCATTGGTTGAATTCGATGCCTGCCATGCCGCCTTCCATCACCACTTCCTCAGTGAGGATCTCCACCCGGAAGCTGTTGTGTCCGATCTTCAACTCCAGACCGTCCATCAACGGCACAATTTCCCGGTCACTGAGTACGATGGAATTAAGGTGCAGCGCGTAGTTGGATACGAGACATTCGAGCCAAAAGCAACCTTTGTAGTGATGAAAGCGGCCTTGGATCGGTGCCAGCCCCTCGATGTTCATCACGATGGGGTTATACGCGTTAGAGCCGAACGAGACATCGCTGAAGAGCCAGACGGCCTCATGATGTGCCAGCTCCATGTCCCGCGGGCGGAAGGAAACTGCGCCCAAGGGCGTGAGCGGCTGCGGATCGTTCATCCCTGGCCAGAGGCTGAGATTCACGATCTGCGGGCCCTGCGGGCAACCGCTCGGCGTGTGTTTCACATCCACGAAGTATTCGTTCGCCAGCCCCAAGATCGCGCGCTGTTTCAGCGGCAGCCAATTGAAGGGCGGCATGCTCATGCCATCGATCGTTGTGCCGCAACGGCTCCCCGTGTCCTGCACGCAGACCTGGCCCTGCTCATGCTTGGCCGTCACGTGCACCTTGCTCAGGTGCTGCGTCTTGTCCTCGTTCTGCGGCAGCGTGATGGGATGAAACCACGTCACCAAGTTCGCCCGCTTGCGCGAGCGGCCCAGCAGGAACTGCGGCAACGCGATGAAATGGATCGCGCGGATGCCGCTGTCCGGCGCGGGCGTGAGCTTCAGGACATTGCCCGGGTGATAATACCGCCGGAACGACTTCGGGATCAGCGGCGGCCGCGTCTTCACCATGCGGATCACCTCCGCCATGTTCAGGCGCCAGTCCTCCTGCAAGGCCATGGGCGAATAATTGTCCGGCAGCCGGAACTCCAGCAGATCCTTGAAGTTCTTGATCGTCTCCGGCCCCGCCACTTTGCTCAACGGCTGATCCTTCGCGCCCAGCAACGAGGTGTCATGATCCAGCGAATCATGATTCGTATGGATGTCCCGCAAGTCCGGCAGCGCCTGCGGGTCCTCAGGCGGTGAGTTCACGAACAACACCCGGCTCGCCACCAGTTGCTGCTGCGTATCCCGCATCCGCAACTCGATCTGGCACCAGATGAAGAAACTGCCCGCCTGCTCCGGCGACACCGGCAGCTCGACCATCACCGTCTGCTGCGGTCCGATGAAATCCACCATCGACGTGCTTGCAAAGGCCAACGCCCGCGAGATCAGGCTGATCTTCACATCCCGCGCCGATTGCGAGGAATGATTCCGGATCTGCAACTGGATGGTGGACAGATGCCCCGCGAAGAGGACGTACGGGAACTTGATGCCGAGATGCAATGACGCATCCTTCGTGCTCCGCGTGGGTGAGGCCGTGGCCGTGGAGATCGTCGGGACATCGGCCTCCGTATCCGCCTGTTTCGTGGCGGAGAGCGTCATCTCCGTGGTGCGCCCCGGCTGGGTACCCGTCTGGTAATCTTCCGAGCGGCTGGACGGAGCTCCCGCAGCCCCCGTGAGCGGCAACCCGCAAACATCGCAGATACTCGCGCTCCCGGAAGTCGGTTCACCACAGGTCTGGCAGGTGACTTTCATTTATTCGGCGATAGCAGAAAGCTGCCAGAAGGGGTGGCGGGTGAAAATAAGAAAATGGGAGGCAGCCCGCCAAACATGTGAAAGGGGGAGGGCTTCATACGCGATGAAGGAAATTTCGTCGCCGCGATTTTTGTTTTATCACCGGCATGTACACGGTAAATGCCGTTGACCTCACGCGCCGATGATCTTCTTCAGCACGTTCATCTGGGATGCCGCCCGCTCTTCCACGTAGGCCATGGCCTTCTTCACCTTCGCTTGGGCGGCGGGGTAGTCCTGGTGGATGCCCATGAGGATCTCGAACATCTTCGTCGCGGGTGTGGCGTCGAATTCCGGGGCCCATGCTTCGAGGCCGATGTCCTTGAACATCCAGCATTTCGGCGAGTGAAATTCCGAGAAGGTGTGCATCATGGGCGTGCCCATGGCGAGCGCCATGATGGGCGTGTGGGGCTCGTGGCAGATGACGGTGTGGGCGCGCGCGTAGAAGGAGCAGGCCTCGTCCACGTTCCAGAACTCGTCGAAATTCACCACGTGCTTCTTGAGATTATCCGGCAGCGTGTCGTAGATGAACTTCTTGTTGTATTCCATCTCCTTGAAGACTTCCGGCGCGATGACGACCTTCCAGCCGGTCTCCTTCACCCACATGGCGATGAGGTCCTGATAGACCTTCGCCCGGCGATTGTCGTCCGCGATGTTCTGCGGGGTGGGATGGAGCGGGTTGAGTTTCTGAGGCCGCTTGTCATCGACACCGGGACTGGTGGGGGTGTGGGTGCGAAGCTGGATGGTGATGAACTTCTTCGGTTCCAAGCCGTGCTTCTTAAGCCGGGCAAGCGCCTTTTCCTCATCGCGCACGTCGATGCCGAAGCAGCCATCGGGACCGAACTCGAGGACGGGCGGTTTCACACCGACATCCTGGAGCAGCTTGAGCGTCTTGGAATCGCGGCAGTAGATGTAAGCGGCGGTGTTGAGGAGGGCGATGTTCTCCGCTCCCTTGGGACCGGTGACCATGTCGGGAAAATACGACTGGCCCTGAAGCCCCCAAGGTTTGCCGAGCTGGCGGCAGTAGGCCATGAAATCGGTGTTCTGGCCCATGCCGGGCCCGCGGAGAAAGAAGTCGGAGCGGCTGATGGCCTGCTGGACGGGTCCGTCCTTGGCGGAGAGGTAACCTTTGACGATCTCCAGCTTGGGAAAGCGCTTCATCAGCATGGCGTCCACCTGGGCGTTGGTATTGGCGGCCCAGAGGATGACCTTCACCTGCGGCAGATGTTGCTCCAGAAAGCGCAGCGTGCCGGGCGTGTGGCCGATGTCGCCGATGTTCTTCGTCGCCCAGCCACAATGCAGCAGGACGGTTTTCTGGGCCTTGGGCGTCTGGGCGATCCCGTTCAGGCTGAGCGCGCCGAGCGCCAGGCCGGAGGTTTTGAGGAAAGTGCGGCGTGAGGTCATGGTCGGAGTAGTGCGGTCGGCTGATGAGTGGTCTTGGTTCATAGGCTATACGTAGCAACGCCTGATCTGTGATAGGTCACAGATGAGGTACCGGATATGGGGGATGGTGGCAACCCCAAACGCCCCGCCCTGAAACACCCGTGCGCCCCATCCTTTCAGTTGCACAGGAGGGCCAGTTCCCCCAATAATCCCGCCCAGAGACGTACCCCTTGTAACCGCAGTCCGTAAGCCATTGGCACGCATGAGCATGCCCGATGACGAGAGGGACGAGAGTCCCACAGTGCTGCGCCACTATCCTGGCGAGCAGATTCTGCACCGGTTCACGTTGGAACGTGAGCTGGCAGGCGGAGGCATGGGCGTCGTTTGGCTGGCGCGGGACGAGGAATTGAACCGGCGCATCGCCCTGAAATTCCTCCCCGATCGCGTCCGCAACGATCTCGCGGCCATCCAGCATCTCAAGAGCGAGGCCATCAAGAGCATCGAGCTCGCGCACCCGCACATCGTCCGCATCTACGACTTCCTCTATGACCGGCAGAACGCCGCCATCTCCATGGAGTTCGTGGACGGCGAGACGCTCTCCTCCTTGCGCAAGTCGCGGCCCAGCCGGGTCTTCGAGGCGTATGACCTGCGCACACGCGTAAGGCAGCTTTGCTCCGCGCTGGAGTACGCGCATGAAGTCGCGGAGATCGTACATCGCGACCTGAAGCCGGCGAACCTGATGGTGAACCGCCGGGATCAGCTCAAGGTGACGGATTTCGGCATCGCCAGCAGCCTGCAGCTCGGCCAGGGCAAGCAGGAAGCTTCCGGCGGCACGCCCGGTTACATGAGCCCGCAACAAGCGGCCCGGCATGCGCCTTCCATCCTGGATGACGTGTATTCGTTGGGCGCGACGATCTACGACCTGCTCACGAGCCGCACGCCGTTCTACGATGAGGAGCGCAAACAGAACGTCGCACACCTGCCGGATTCCAAACTGATCTCCATGCAGGAACGGCGGCACATGCTGCGCATCGGCGGCGAGCCGATCCCCAAGCAATGGGAGGAGGCGATCGCCAAGTGCCTCGAGTATCAACCCGCGAACCGGCCGCAAAGCATCCGGGAAGTGGCCGATCTGCTGGGCCTGATGGAGACGACGACACGGCCCACGTATCATCCGCCCGAGGCGCCGACCGGCCTGAAGGCGCGGCCCAGTGACAAACGCGTTTCGCTCACGTGGAATCCCTCGCCCGGCGCGCTCACCTATCAGATCAAGCGCGCGCCCCAGCCCGGCGGACCTTACACGGTGGTCGGTACGGTGAATGAGGCCACGGAGTTCGCCGACACCACGGTGGCGAACGGCACGGCCTACTATTACACGGTCGAGGCCGCGAACAACGTCGCGGCCAGCCCGCTCTCCGGCGAGGTCAAAGGAGAGCCGCAGGCTCCCCCGGCACCGCCGGTGAATCTGCGGGCGAAGGTCAGTGACCGCACGGTGCAACTGGAGTGGGATGCGGCCACCGGCGCGACGCGTTACATCATCAAGCGCGCGTCGAAACCCGAAGAGCCCTTCACCATCATCGCGACGGTGACCACCGGCACGCGCTTTCAGGATGGTGGTGTGGAGAATGATGTCGCCTACCGCTACGTTGTGGAGTCCGTGAACTCCGTGGGGCTCAGCACGCCCTCGGTGGAATTTCAGGTCACGCCCTGTCCGTTGCCGCGCGCTCCCTTGGACCTGACGCTCAAGGCCGGTGACCGTTCGCTCCGGCTCAAGTGGCGCGCCGTGCCGGGAGCCGCAGCCTATCGCGTCCTGCGCTCGGAGATTTCCGGCGGCCCCTTCTATGAGTTGAAGACCCTGGATTCATCCGAGGGCAAGACCACTTACGAAGACCGCGAAGTCCATAACGGCAGCACCTACTATTACGTCATCGAAGCGCTGAACGCCGCCGGTCCCAGCCCGCATTCGAACGAGGTCCGGGGCGAGCCGCAAGCCCCCCCCGCCCCGCCGATGAATGTCCGGGCCCGCGTCTCGGACCGCACGGTGCAGTTGGAGTGGGATGCGGCCCAAGGCGCGGCCAGCTACCAGATCAAGCGCGCGGACAAGCCGAACGAAGCCTACAAGGTGATCGCCACGGTGACGACCGGCACACGCTTCCAGGACGGCGGTGTGGAGAACGATGTCCTCTACCGTTATGTGGTCGAGGCCATCAGCTCCTCCGGCCTGGCGACTTCTTCCAGCGAGTATCGCGCCACCCCCTGCCCGCTGCCCAAGGCTCCGATGGGCATGTCCGCGTCTGCCGGGGACGAAAATGTGCGGTTGAACTGGCGCAAGGTGCCGGAGGCGGTAGCCTATCGCATCTTGCGCGCAGAGATTTCCGGCGGCCCCTACCAGGTGGTGGCGACGATCGAGGAAAAGTCGCATTTCGATGACGAGAAGGTCCGCAACGGGCAGGCGTATTACTACGTCATCGAGTCCCTGAACGCCGCGGGCATCAGCCCGCAATCACACGAAGTCTATGCCGTGCCCATGCCGGTGCCGCAGGTCCCGATGGGCCTCCGCGTGGAGGAGCAGGACGGGCAGGTGTTGCTCTCCTGGGCCGCCTCCTCGAACGCGCATGGCTACAGCATCCAGCGCTCGTTGACCTCGGGCGGCCCCTATGCCCCGGTGGCGACAGTCACCACGGGCACCAGCTACCTCGACCCGCAGCTCGTGAACGGCTGCACGTATTATTACGTGCTGCTCGCGTTCAACAGCTCGGGATACAGCGGCACCTCCCAGGAGGTCGCGGCCTGTCCCACTGAAGCCATCACGGAGCCGGTGCTCCCACCACCACCGCCGCCGCGCGCGGTGCCTTACCGGGCCATGGCCAGCTTCGTCCTCCTGATCTTGCTGGCGACCGGCGGCTGGTTCGGCTGGCAAAAGTACGGGCTCAAGCAAGGTCTGGAAGTCGTCTCCGAACCGCGCGGGGCGCAGGTCTTCATCGATGGCCAGCAAGTCGGCACCACGCCGTTCAAGGCGCCCGTGTCGCCGGAGGAACACACCGTCCGCGTCGTGATGGAGGGCTACGATACGCACGAGCAAAAAGTACAGGTGAAAACCAATGGCGTGCTGAAAGTCTCCGCCACCCTCTTCCGCAGCAAAGGCACGCTGGCCATCGTCCCGAAAGTTCCCGGACGCTATGACTACAAGGTGCGCACTGACAATGACAAGCGCGAGCTGCTCAGAAGCGGCACCACGGAACCCAACGGCATGACCACCGAGATAGAGACGGGACGCTACACGGTAGAGATCGAGAACCCGGGCTGGCCGATGTTTGTGGACAAGGTGACCGTGGAACGGAACAAGAAGGTGGTCCTGGCGCCAGATTTTGAACCGGCCCCAGTGACCATCAAGAGCGACCCGGAAAAGGCGGAGATTTTTTATGAGGGCCGTTCGCTCGGTTTCACTCCGCTGAACAACGTCCTACTGCCGCCCGGCCAGGTAAAGTTGCGGGCGACCTTCCCCGGGCTGCCGGACAAGGAGGAGCCGGTGATCGTGAAGCGCGACGCGAAGAACGAACACACGTTCCGTTTCGATTACGGCAAGCTCACCATTCTGAGCACGCCCCTGGGCGCCGAAGTGTTGAGCAATGGTGAGCGTCTGGGCAAGACCCCCTACACCAGCCAGACGCCGTTCAAGGAAGGGAATCTCGAACTGGAGCTGGTGCTCAGCGGATATGAGCGCCTGCAAGTGCCGGTAAAAATCCAGCGCGGCCAGACATCGACCCAAAGTGTCACGCTCACGAAAGTCACCGCGCCCAAAGGCTCACTCTTCGTCGAGTCCACCCCGGGCAGTGCCACCGTGCTGCTGGACAAGGCCCGCGTCGGCCAGAGCGGCAGCAAGATCGAAAGCCTCACGCCCGGCCGCCACACGTTGCAACTGGAGCATGAGGGTTACGAGCCCAGCACGCCGATGGAGATCGAGATCTCCGCCAACCAGACGCTTACGGTGTCCCGGATCGCCTTGCAGCGCAGCATGGGCACCTTGCAGATCGCCTCGGCGGGACCGATGATCCGTTACTTCGTGAAGGAAGCGGGCGGCAAGGTCATCGCCCAAGGCTTAGGCCCGACGAATCTCAATCTCTTCACCGGCACCTATGAGGTCCAGTTGGAGCGCAATTTCTGGGAACAGAAAAAACAGGAACAGAAAGACATCACCGTCCCGCGCAACGCCACGGTGAAACTGGAACCCGCCACCCTCCAGGCCGGCCAGGTGGAGGTGCGCAGCGATCCGCCGGGTGCGGAGATCGTGTGGGAGAATCTCGTGCGCACCCCGAATGCCCAAGGTGTGCTCGAATTGCCCGTGGGCGTCAACACACTCATTGCCCGTCATCCCTTGCTCGGGGAGAAGCCGGTGGAGGTGAAGATCGAAGCCGGCAAATCGTCCCCCGCCAATTTCCGCTTCGAGTATGGCTCCGCCGAGATCATCAGCCGTCCCGAAGGTGCGGACGTCATGGTCGCAGAGACCCGCAAGAAACAGCGCAAACTGGGCGTGACTCCCTACCGCATCAGTGTCATGAAACCCGGCCCGGTGAGCTACGAGTTGCAGAAGGATGGCTACCGCACGAAAACCGTTGAGGGCACCGTCGAAGCCAGATCAGGCAGCCCGCTAAAGCTCGAAGCGATCTTGGAGCCGATGGTCGGCAGCCTGCTCGTGAATTCCCTTCCCGCGGGCGCAAGCGTGGCCGTCGGCACTCTGCGCAAGACCGCTGGTGATGCCTTCAAGGACCTGCCCGTCGGCACGCATACGGTCACGTTGAATCTCACAGACTATGAGCCTTGGCGGACCAACGTCATCATCCAGGACAACAAGCAAGCTTCGCTCACGGTGTCCTTGACCCGCAGCACCGGCGGTCTGCAGATCGAGAGCCAGCCACTGGGAGCCAACTACACTCTGACTTCAGAGACTGACCCGGGTCTGAAGCTGAACGGCACCACGCCGCAGATCAAGACGGGATTGCCTGTGGGCACCTATCGTATCGAACTGACGAAAGGTAACTGGAAGCTGCCGCCGAGCTCCTTGGTCGTGGAACGGCAGAAGACGAACTCGTTCAAGCCCGCCCTGCCCTATGGCTACCTCAGCGTCGCCACGGAACCGGCCACCACCACCCGACTGGAGATCAACGGCACCGACCTGGGCACATTGCAGCCGGGCAGTCTGGAAGTCGCCATGGGCACCGTCTCGGTGCGATTGAAAGCGAACGGCTTCAAACCCTTTGCCACAAACTTCAACTTGCTCGCCCAGCAGAATCTCCGTCTCACTGCCAAGCTCGACCCCGCTTACGGCCCGCAGCCCGGCCAGCGCTGGACGAACAGTCTCGGCCTCATCTTCGTCCCCTTGGGCAATCATCATATCTGCATCACGGAAACGCGGCGGATGGATTTCGAGGCCTTCGAAAAAGCGGTGGGCTCACGGGGCGGCGACACCTGGAAATCCACCTCGTTTCCGCAGACCCCGGCCGATCCGGTGGTGAACGTGAACATCGAAGATGCCAAGGCTTTCACCGAATGGCTCACGCGCGCCGAGAAACGGATGCTGAACCGCTACCGTCTGGAAGATCAATCCTATCGCCTCCCGACGGATGAGGAATGGAGCCAGGCCATCGCGCCACCGGATGGCCTGTTCATCTGGGGCTCGGACTGGCCGCCGCCGTCGAATGCCGGGAATTTCTACGAACTGCTCAGCTATGACGGCTTCAATGCCACTTCGCCCGTGGCCTACTTCCGGCCCAACCGGCTGGGTATCTATGATCTGGCCGGGAATGTCTGGGAATGGTGCGAGGTGCCCAGCTTGCAACCGGTGCAGCGCGGCGGGTCCTGGCTGGATTCCCTGCCTTCCATGCTGAATGCGGGTTATCGCCGGGCCATCCCGGCCAAGGAACGGCGGCTGGATGCCGGTTTCCGGCTGCTGCTGGACAGCGGCAAGGCGGCGAAGTGACCGCCGGCTGGCGTGGTTTTCTGCCAGCAGATCAAGGGTCTTTTTCCCGCTCGCGGTGCTGTTCCAGATAAGCTTCGGCCCGGCGTTGACCTTCCGTGATGACCTTTTCCCCAAAGTAGGTCGGTGAAGCCTTGGCCTGGTCCACTTTCTTCATGGCATCGGGATGGCCCATGCGGGCGGCGATCAGATACCACTTGTATGCCTCGGTCATATCCTTGCTCACACCCTGGCCGGTGCTGTACAGGCCGCCCGTCCATACTTGCGCTTCAATGAGCCCCTGCTCGGCCGCTTTGCGGAACCATTCGGCCGCCGCCGGATAGTCCTGCGTCTGATAGATCAGCCTGGCATACTTGTATTGCGCCCGCGAATGCCCTTGTTTGGCGGCGGCGAGATACCATTTCGCCGCAGTGCTCGCATCCGGTTTGAGATTGAGCAACCCGCTCTCGTACGCGGTGCCCAGCTTGAACTGGGCTTCCGCAAGCCCGCCGGTGGCGGCTTTCTCAAAATATTTGAAAGCATCGCGTTCGCTTTTTTTGACGCCCGACTCCGTGGCATAGCACACGGCCACCATGTGCATGGCTTCGTAGTTATTGATCCCCTTGTCCGCCGCGTCCTTGAGCAGTTTGAAGCCTTCCTTCTCGTCCGCAGGGGTGCCCAGCCCGAGCAGGTAACGGCGGCCGAGTTGATACTGTGCCGCCGGGTCCCGCTTCTTGGCGGCCGCCTGCAACTCCGCCAAAGACTGCCCCTGCACAATGCCGGCCATTGTGAGGGCGAGCACGGTCACGGCCCAAGCACGACAGCGGCCCGACCGGCAGGTGCCGGTGTGTTTCCTTAGCATGGCAGGCCTGAGTTTAGACCAGCCCGGCACGGTAAAAAAGAAAATTCACACGTGGTGAACTCCATCCCGGTTGCCCAGGCAAACCCACGTAACCAAAGGAGATCAAGCCGCCCCGGCAAGTTCACCTTGTTTCTGCGCCAGCCTCACTCCCCATGTACGTCCTTTGCAAAACAGGATCACCCCCAAGATGAAGGGGATGAAGGTCTGGGAAATCTCATAACCGCTCGTTTCATCCCGCCAGGAGCCGCCCCCAGCAGAAGCCGACGCCTTAAAAATGAAATGGGCCAAGTTCAAGGCCATGGGCAGATGCCGGGTCAGATAAAAGAGCCCCATGCCCATGAACGCGATGGAGTAGCAATCGGCCAATGATACGGAACCAAAGGAAATGTCCCGTGGAATTCCATGCGTCACCAGCCTCGCGATGGGCAAGGCCATCACCCAGAGCGTCACCGCACAGAAAACCAGCGCACCGACCAGCAGCCACGGCAAGGTGCCCGGATAACCATCAGAACTATCGCGCATGAAATTCCCTTTCCAGAAGAACAACTGCATGATGCCGGACATCAGGGTATTCAGCGCCATAAGGCGCAAGATCACGACCACGAGGCTGATGAGATTCATAGGGGGTGTTTTCCTGTAGGTCGCAAATTAAGGAATTAGCTGCCGCAGTTCAACCGCAGATATTTGGCATCAGTCCTCACCGGCACATCGGGAACTGTGCCCGGTGCGCCTGTTGTGATTTCACCGCCGCCATTTCGCTTGAGCAGTTCAAAAGCGATACCCTATGCTCAAGTCCTCTTTTAAAAAACGGGGACCAAATGCTGACCGCTGGCTTCATTCTCCTGGTTGGGCTCATCCTGCTCGTGGGCGGAGCCAATGTCATGATCCGTGGAGCGACGGCCCTGGCCAGTGCCTTTCGAGTCCCACCCGTGGTCATCGGCCTGACCATTGTGGCCTTCGGCACCAGTGCCCCCGAACTGGTGGTGAACTGCACGGCGGCGTACGCCGGGCAGCCTCAACTGGCCTTCGGCAATATCGTCGGTTCCTGCACCATTAATTTAGGCTGGGTCCTCGCGATTACTGCTCTGGTAAAACCGATCAAGGTGGAGCCATCGATCATCTCCCGGGAAATTCCGATGATGCTGCTCGCCACCGCCGCTTTTTTCGTCCTGGCATCCGACCGTTTCTTCGACCATGCCCCGGAGAATCTCCTCACCCGCGGAAACGGTGCCATCCTGCTGCTTCTCTTTGGGGTCTTTCTCTACTATACGATCTCAAACATCTTTCTCACGCCAAAGAAGGTTCAGGATGCCGATCCCTTCCTGGAGGAAATCTCAGAGAGTCTCGAACGGCAAAAACCGCTTTCCAAGGCGTTGAGCCTTGGCCTGACCATCGGCGGGCTCGCCGCTTTGGTCGGTGGTGGCCGCGTCACGGTCTATGCCGCGGTAAAGATCGCCACCGCCATCGGCATCCCCGAAGTCATCATCGGCCTCACGGTTGTCTCCTTCGGCACCACCCTGCCCGAACTCATCACGGGCATTCTCGCGACGCGACGCGGCGAGGGCGATATCGCCATCGGGAATGTGGTCGGCAGCAACATCTTCAATTTGCTGTTTATCGGAGGGACCGTGTCCGCCATCCAGCCCATCCCCGTACCACACGGCGGAATCACCGATCTGCTCGTCCTGACGGTCCTGAGTGCCCTGGTTTTGCCGATCTGTATTCGGGGACAACGCACGGTGACACGCTCCGAGGGAGCCTTCCTCCTGTCGCTGTACCTCTCCTATCTCGCCTGGCGCATCTTCACCAGCGCCTAGCAGCAGCACGGCATCTCTGGCCGCTCATGAGAGGGGCAGAATACAAACCTGCTGCTGAAACGCTGCCACTGGGAGCCGTCAGACCAGCCAAATCCCCCGGTAGCCACCGATGTCCGCTGCGCACCAGCCGCGAACTCCGAAAATCATTCCGTAAAGAGAACGCGGTAGAACCGGCGCGTCTGCACGGGCGAGGTGTCCTGAAAGTAGAGGAGATGGGCGGACAAGGTATTGGTGTATAGATCGTGCCAGGTGATGAGGTCGCTGGACCATTGGATTTTGTACGGCTGACCGATGCCGCCGGAGAATTGGAACTGGACGTTGCCCGGACTGGCCACAAAGCCGCTCACGACCGGTCGTGTATCCGCTGCCGGACCGCTGATATTCAGGGTGATGGCACCCGTTTCCCCATCGTACCCGTCCACGAGGATGTGATACGTGGCGCCGCGAACGGCATCGAAGGTCACCCGGCTGGTCCGGTTGCCGCCGGAATCATCGTCACTGTCGATGTTGATCAGGTTCGCCAGAGTGGTGTTCGTGTAGATGCCCATCACCGTATCGAAATCACTACCGATGGTGCTGATGGTCACCTGGCCAAAACCCGGCGCAGTCCACTTCCACCAGACGGATTTGCCGCCACCCGAGGGAGGCGAGATCTCCGCCGCCTCAATGGTGGCGCGGAAATTGGTGCCGGTGACGGTATTCGTGGCTCCGGTCACCGTGATGCTGTTGGCGAAATCGTCATTCGGCGGTGGCTGGCCCTGGTCCACGACGAAGGAAAAATCACCCACCTCGCCGCCCAGGCCATCGATGGCGATCTGATAGGTGGTGCCGGCGGTGGCCAGGAACGTGACCTTGCTTTCAGTGAAGACGCCGCCGCTACCGATGAGCGTGAGGGCATTCACCGCCGAACCGGTGTAAACACCGAGCAAGGGCTGGAACAAGCCCACGCCAGTGGCCTGGATGGTCGTGTTCGTGGTCAAGGGCGAGGTCCACGTCCACCACACCGAGGCACTGCCCGCATACGCATGGTTCGGCTCGCCCGCTTCCTCCGTCGCCCCGAGATTGTGAGCCGTGATGGTGCCACCTGACGGAGGGATGGTGATCCGGTTGGCAAAGAGATCGTTGGTGGCGGGCGAGCGCAGCTCCCATTGCAGCGTGATGTCACCCCCCAGCGAGGTCACGTACAGTTCATCCACCGAGATCTGGTAGGTCACGCCTTGCACCACCGTGAAGGTGGCGCTGGAGAACGAGGAGCTGGCGAAACTCAGGCAGGTCAGGGCGGTCAGGGATGTGCCGGTGTAAACACCGAGCGGTTTGCCGAAGCTGTTGAACGTGGCCTGCCCGTTGGCCGGAGCCGTCCACGAGTACCAGACGGAGATGCCGTTGCCGTAATCCGGATGGCGCGGTTCATTCACCTCGCGCGTGGCGTTGACCGTCGTGCCCGTCACCTGGCCGCTGGCCCCGGTGATGACCTGGCGGCTGGCGAAATTGTCATTCGCCGGAGCGGCCGTCCCCACGATGACATAGACCGGCACGGAATCACTCGCGACCCCCAGATTGTCCGTGGCCCGCGCGAGGACCTCATAGCTGCCCGACAACACACTGTTCCAGTTCAGGCCGAAGGGCGCGACGGCATCAGAACCGAGCAGGGTGCCGTTCACAAAAAAATCCACGCGCGCCACCGTGCCGTCCGGGTCCGTGGCCGAGACATCGATGGTCACCGTGCCGCCGGCGGTCGGGAAGTATTGCTGCTGGGCCGGGCTGGTGATGCTGACCACCGGGGAGAAGGTGCTGACGGCGGTGCCGCGAAAGGCGGAGACGATGGATGCCGTGTTGTTCAGCACGCGGGCATTGTCCGCCGAGTTGGGGCTGCCTTCCGCGATACCGGTCGGCACCCCGCGATAGAGCACCTCCGGATTCGAGAAATGCGGGATGCCCGAGCCGACATAGGACATCACTGTGCCATAGGAGAAGCCGCCGACGCTGAGCGCGTGGCCGTAGGCATAGCTGTAAGCGCCGCCGTTCACGGTGTTCGCGCGGTCATGGGCGCAACCCATGTTGTGGCCCAGCTCATGGGCGAAGGTGTAGAAACCGACCAGGTCCGAGCGTGAGACCACGCTGAAGCCATTGGGGGCAAAACTGACGGAAGGTGTCAGCATCACGCCCGCCAGGCCGGCGATACCGCTGGAGGTGTCCGTGATCAGGCAGACCAGATCCGCACCATAGGTGTCGCGGAGGGTGTGGACGTTATCCATGAAGCCGTCCCCAGTATCGCGGACCCGGTTCAGGTCCGTCTGCATGGAGCCGGACTCGGTGTAGGTGACCTCGGCGCGATGGACGAGCCGGATCTGCAGGTTCACGAGGCTGCGGGCGTAAACGAGGTTGGCTTCCATCACGGCAGCATCGATGGCGGCATGCATGGCATCCGTGCCACCGGCGGCGGCGCGCGACTGCGCGGTATAGACCACCATGACATCCACCAGCGTGATCGCGCTGGCAGAACCCAGCAAGGGCGGCGGGGCGGGAACCGCTTGCAGGCCCAAGCCGGGGCTCTCCCGCAAGGTGTTCTCATCCGTCACCCCGCAAGGCGCGCGCTTGGATGGGTCCAGCTCCATGATCCGATGCACACCGGGGCCGGCATAGCCGATGCGCCACATATCTCGACCGGGAATGGCGACACTGCCGATCACAACGTCACCCTGGCTCGCCAGCACCACCGTGCTGCCGGGAATGCCTGCGAGCTGGCCGGAAAGCACCACCCGCCCGGGACCGGGCATCTCGCGACGGTGCAAGACGGCGGTGAAGGAGAGGTTGGAGAAAAGGTTAAGCGTGAACCGTGCGGGCAAGGGCTGGGCATTGAGGGCCGCAAGCACGGCGGGATCGATCACCACCTCACGCTGACGCTTCACCCCGGCAGGCAAAACCGCAGGCGGCGCGGGCTCGGAGACAACGGTATCCAAGAACAGTCTGGCTTCCGCGCGCGGACTCTCAGCGCAGGCGGCAAAACAACCAAAGAAGAGCAGCGCACCAAGTGAAAACCAGCGTACCATGGAATGGCGATCATTCATAAGAGCCGAGGTCATCTGCCCAAGGTTCCCCAGTTGCGGGCAGATGCACTGGCGAGAGTTTGGGGCCTGGCGTTCCAAACTCAAGCGTCCAAATTAGCATTATGCCAGCACTTGCGGCGTAACGCGATGGCATCTGATAGCAAGGTTGGTCTGGCTGGTTGCGAATTTTACTTGGCCCGAATGGGGGGTTGATTAAAAGCGGGTGGGGAAAGGGCGGTGGTGGGTTCCGGTGGACGTTCGCTGGCTGCCTGGGTCCAAAGGAGGAAAATTTGTAGAAAACCTCGGCACTTATGTACAAGTGCCGAGGTGGCTTCCAAGGGGAGGGAAGGATGGGTGCTGGTTAAGGCGGAGGTCGCTTACTCCGAAAGCTCGACGTACGGGTCGCGTGCCTCGTCACAGCCTCAGGGCCTCACCCGTTTAAAATCACTCCCCCCCGAAGGGAAGGAACTGGATTCCGTCCCGCGCGGGAAATATTTTATGCGATTTTGGCCATCCTTTGCCATTTTTAACACAAATGGCTTGGTTTCAATTGGTTAGACATGAGAAAAATATTTCAACCCGAGGGGGTGTAGGACAGCGGTTGTCCTAGTGCCCAGGTTAGAGTGCTGGCATGAAAGATCAGTTACGCAGCAGAAGGAAGCGGGAAAGGAAATCTGGACCGCATTATCTGACCGGTTCTTGGACGAGATTGAGGATTGCAACCAGCCGGGGATTAAGGTCCACTCGCGAACAGTTCTAGCATTATGATCCAGGAGGCAAATAATCCAGTGGGTGGCAGCCAGCAACCGCGCATCTATGAAGGGGGCGCGTTTCATCCGGCCTTTCCCAACGGCCGGGGCGGCGGCACATTGCTGGTAGGTTCGCTGGCCGTGCAGTTCACGGGCAAAGCCGGTCAACTGGAGCTGCCGCTCGCGGGCTTGAACATCACGCTGGGCGGGGCCTCGGACCGCATCATTTTCTTCAAGCATCCCTCGCTGCCCGATACCACGCTGCACACGGCGGATCACGCCATCTTGCAGGAGGCTGGCATCACGCAACGGCCGGAGCTGCAGGCGCAGGTGGGCAAAGTCCACGGGAAAAAGCGCAACAACCTGGCGGTGTGGGCAAGCATCCTGGCGGTGATCGTTGCGCTGGTGGTCGGGCTCTTCGCCGCACGGGACCCGCTGGTGACCGTGGTGACGGACCGCATCCCGCCGGAGTGGGAAGTGAAGCTCGGGGAAACAGTGTTCAGCTCGATGACCTCGGGAAATCCGCCGATCGAAGATGCCACGCTCCAAAAGCACCTGGCCGCGTTGACGGAACCGCTGTTGAAGGGCGTGGGTGAACAGCCGTATCCCTTCAAGTTCCACATCATCGAGGACCCCACGATCAACGCCTTCGCCTTGCCCGGCGGGCATGTGGTGATCCACAGCGAGCTGATCTTGAAAGCCAAGTCCGCCGAGGAAGTGGCCGGGGTGCTGGCGCATGAGATCGCCCACGTGACAAAACGGCACTCGGTGCGGAACGTGGTGAAATCTGCCGGCACGTATTTCCTGTTCCAGTTCCTGCTGGGGGATGTGAGCGATCTCGTCGGCGTGTTCAGCTCCAATGCCCGTTATCTGCTGAACCAGAAGCATTCGCGCGATTACGAGCGGGAGGCGGATGAGACGGGCTGGGAATACCTCCTCAAGGCGGACGTGAACCCGCGCGGGATGATCTCGTTCTTCGAGACACTGGCACATGAGCATGACGACAACCCGCTGGCGACGGTGCAGGAGACGCTGGCCTTCATGAGCACGCATCCGGCCACGAGCGAACGGATCGCCCGGCTGGAGGAGAAGGCGAAGTCGTTGCCGAGGGACAAGAAGTATGCGGGATTCGATTTGAATTTCGTGGAGTTCCAAAATACTCTGCGTGCCAAGCTGAAGAAGGGCGACAAAGACACGGAAAAGCCAGCGGACAAACCTAACCCAGGGAAAAAACAATGAATGTAGAGATGAAAGGCGCACCCTCCTTTGCCCATCTGCATGTGCAGTTGGAGCCGGGAGAAAGCATCATCGCGGAAGCAGACGCGATGGCCAGCATGTCGGCCAACCTCGACATGATGACGAAGTTCAACGGCGGATTCTTCTCCGGACTGTGCAAACGGTTCCTGGGCGGCGAATCGCTCTTCGTGAACGAATTCATCAACAACACCCAGGAAGTCTGCAAGGTGACGCTGGTGCAGGCCACGCCGGGCAACATGCGCGAAGCGGACCTGAACGGCGAGACGCTGTGCCTGCAACCGGGCGCTTACATCTGCTCCACCCCGGGCATCAAGCTGGGCTTGAAGTGGGCGGGCTTCGCCTCGTTCATCGCCCGGGAGGGTCTCTTCAAGCTGACCGTCTCGGGTGTGGGCAAGGTCTGGTTCGGCGCTTACGGGGAACTGCTCGAGAAGGAAGTGGAGGGCGAATACATCGTGGATACGGCGCACCTCGTGAGTTACGAGCCGCAGTTGAAGCTCAAGGTGCAGCTCGCGGGCGGCATCTTCTCCAGCTTCTTCGGCGGTGAAGGGCTGGTGACGCGCGTGCAGGGCACCGGCAAGATCGTCATCCAGACGCGCAGCCTGACCGGCCTCGCGAACTGGCTCAACCCCCGCATCATCTGAGGAGCAAAGCACCTATGCATATCGACCTGATTTTCCAACCGGGCAATTCGGCCGCGCGCGTGGCGCTGGGGCCCAGTGAATCCATCACCGCCGAAGGCGGTGCCATGATCGCGATGAGCGGCGACATGATGATCGAGACCAGCACGAAGAAACGTGGCGGCGGCGGCGGCATCCTGAGCGGCCTCAAGCGCATGCTCTCGGGCGAGTCGTTCTTCATGAACCATTTCACCGCCGGACCAAGCGGCGGCGAGCTCTTCCTGGCCACCACGTTGCCGGGCGACATGATGCAACTGGACCTGCAAGGCGAGACAATCATCGTGCAGAGCGGCTCGTTCGTGGCCTGCTCGGACGGGGTCGATATCGACCTGGGCTGGCAGGGCTTCAAGTCCCTGCTATCCGGCGAAAGCGTCTTCTGGCTCAAGATCTCCGGCACGGGTAAAGTCATCCTGAGCTCCTTCGGCGCGATCTATCCGCAGGAGGTGAACGGGGAATACATCGTGGATTCCGGACACATCGTGAGCTTTGACGAATCGTTGCAGTTCAAGATCACGAAGCCGGGCAAGAGCTGGCTCAACGCCATCCTCGGCGGTGAAGGGCTGGTGTGCAAATTCCAGGGTCAGGGCACGGTCTGGTGCCAGTCCCATAATCCCTCCAGCTTCGGCTTCGAGCTGGGTTCGCTGTTGAAACCGCGCAACTAAAAGGAGACCACATATGCGCACAGATCATTCCGAATACCAATACAAACTCGCGGGCAAGCCGGACTTCAGCTACCTGACCGTCAACATCCCCGCCGGCCAGACGCTCAAGGTGGAGGCCGGTTCCATGGCCACCATGGACACCAACATCCGCATGAAGACGAAGATGCGCGGCGGGCTCTCGCGCCTGCTGACGGGCGAGTCGCTCTTCATCAATGAATTCTCCGCCGAGAACGGCCCCGGCGAGATCGGCATCGCGCCCGGTTCACCGGGCGACATGGAGCATCTCTACCTGGAGAACGACATCATCTACCTGCAAAGCGCAGCGTTCGTTGCCGCCACGATGGGCGTGAACATCGAATCCAAGTGGCAGGGTCTCGTGAAGGGCTTTTTCTCCGGCGAATCCCTCTTCCTCGCGCGGTGTTCCGGCGTGGGCGACCTGTGGTTCAACACCTACGGCGCCATGATGGAGATCGAGGTGGACGGCAATTACGTGGTGGATACGGGCCACATCGTGGCGTTCACCGACGGGCTGGAATACAGTGTCGGCAAAGTGGGCGGCTACAAATCGCTCTTCTTCTCCGGCGAAGGTCTCGTCTGTAAATTCTCCGGCAAAGGACGGCTGTGGTTGCAGACCCGGCAACTCGGCGCCTTTGCGAACTGGGTGTATCCATTCCGCCCGGTGAAGTCCCAAAGCGGCAATGACTGAGCCGCTGCTGGAAGATCGCTGACATTGAGCCGGTGGCGCCTCGGGCTCCACCGGCTTTTTTGCTGGCGTCCCCACCCGCTTACGCCTCCGCTGTTTCGACCGGGCATCCCCAGCAATTCCTTGTCTGGCCTGCGGAAAGCCCCTAGCCTTGGGCCGGAATTGAAACGCCCGGGAAGCCAACACATGCATATCCGTATGAAGCTATATTCGCCGCTCGCACTCGCTGTCTTATCCCTGCTGGTCGCCCTTTCACCCGCCTGCTCAAAGCAGGATGCCCGTACCAAGCAGGATGAGGTCATCAACGTGGCGGATGACGACAAAGAGATGAACGTGGCCATCGCCAAGGCCCGGTCCTTGCTGCCGCAGTTCTGGCAAGTCTTCGAAAAGCAAACGCGCGGCGAGCAAGGTTTCGCCATCAAGGTCCGCATCAAGGACCAGCACGGCACGGAACACTTCTGGGCCACCGACATCGAGCGGAAGGAGGGCAAGATCATGGCCACCATCAACAATGAGCCCAATCTTGTGAAAAGTGTGAAGCTGGGCACACGGCTGGAGATCCCCGAAGCGGACATCTCCGACTGGATGTACTTCCGGGACAAAAAGATGGTGGGCAACTACACCATCGTCCCGCTCTTCAAACAGATGCCTACGGAGGAAGTCGCCCAGTTCAAGGCGATCATGGTGGAGCCGTGAGGCTTGTAAAGTACCTTGGATCAAACGCTCAAGCTAGACCGACCGCGTTGCCTTGGTCTCACCATATTTTTACAAATTCCTCGCACCTCCCTGACAACTCATACTCCGGCACAGCTTAGGCTGGCCGCATGAAAACTATCTCTGCTTTGCTGCTCACGCTGGCCCTCGGCTTCACCACGCTCACTGAAGGCGCGGAAAAAATCCCCAACCGCTTGATCGATTACCAGACCTTCCTCAAGGATGCGCAAAAGGTCGGTGAACTGCGCGCCCAGCGACGCGTCACTGAGGAGCAGTTCCTGCGGCTGGCGGGCGATCCGGCAACGGTCATCTATGATGCCCGCACGAAAGACAAGTATGACATGCTCCATGTCAAAGGCGCCAAGCACCTCGCCCTGACAGATGTGACCGCGGAAACGCTCGCGCAGATCATCCCCAGCAAGAACACGCGGGTGCTC
Source organism: uncultured Verrucomicrobiota bacterium (assembly GCA_964589735.1). GTDB lineage: Bacteria > Verrucomicrobiota > Verrucomicrobiia > Limisphaerales > JAEYXS01 > JAEYXS01. The sequence goes on from CAZPUL010000001.1 coordinate 95,981, forward strand.
ATCTACTGCAACAACAACTTCCTGAACGAGCCGCAGGCCTTTGCCTCCAAAGCGGCCCCGGCTTCGCTGAACATCTACACGTTCAACACCCTCTACAGCTACGGCTACACCAATGTCTATGAGCTCGGCCCGCTCACCGACGTCACCAAGAGCAAGCTGCCGATGGTGGGAACGAAGGCCTCAGCGTCTCTGCAAAAAGCCCGTTAAGCCGATAGCAGCTACTGCCAGCCAATCCTTCATCGTATGGACATCAACCGACCGGTTGATGTCCAATTCTCTTTCACCATCTTGTCCGTGTGGTCTGAGTATTCTGCGGTTTACCCCTCCCTATCCGCTTGCCAGCGCGGCGCGGCTGCGAATACTCGGCGCATGCCGTCCAGTTTGTCCGGTCCATTTTATCTCGGTATTGAAGCGGGAGGAACCCGCACCACTGTTTGTCTCGCCAATGCCGCGGGTGAAGCCGCCCTGCAGCACGAGGCTGGCCCCGCAAATCTCCGCCTGCTCACCGATGAGCAATTGCTGAAACATTTCCGTTCCTTGCCCAGCCTGCCCGAGTCACCTGCCGCCATCGGCATCGGCATGGCCGGCGCGCGCACGGCTGCTGATCGTGAACGCATCGTGAAAGCGGCGGCGCAAGTATGGCCAGGCATCCCCTGCCATCCCTCGAATGATCTGGAAACCGCCTTGCTCGCCGAGCCGTTAAGCAATCCGGTGAAACCCCTGCCTCGCGTCCTCGTTTTGAGCGGTACGGGTTCCTGCTGCTTCGGCCAATCCCCAAATGGCTCCATCAGCAAAGTCGGCGGCTGGGGTCACATCCTCGGGGACAAGGGCAGCGGCTATGAGATCGGCCTGCGCGGCTTGAAAGCCTGCGTCTATTACCTCGACCGTGACGGCGAATGGTCCACGCTCGGGCAACGTATCCTGCGCGCCTTGCAACTGAACGAGCCCAATGACCTCATCGGCTGGGTCCAACAGGCGCCCAAACAGGAGATCGCCGCACTCGCCATCGAAGTCTTCGTCGCAGCAAATGAGAAAGACGCGATTGCGAAGGACATCCTTGAAGGAGCCGCTCATAGTCTGGCGAAAGACGCCGGGGCTTGTGCCGCGAAGCTAGCTCGCAAATCCGCTCCCGTAGAATTTCTCCTCTCCGGCAGTGTGTTGATGAAACAGCCCAAGTTTGCCGCCAAGGTCGGCAAGCTGATTCAAGAACGTTGGCCGAAAGCCGTGATCTTGAAGCAGAACCGGGGCGGCGTCTGGGGTGCGATTGAATTGGCGAAGCAGCTCGCTTCCTCCGGGAAAGTTTCATCCTCTACTGCCAAAAAAGTTTCCTCAAAAGCAGCTAAAGTGCCGCTTTCTCCCATTCCGAAATCATCCTCTCTCTCTCCTACCGAGCAACGCAATCCGCTATCCACCCAACTGGATGAATTGCCCATCGTGAAGGCCGTGGAGCTGATGTTATCCGAAGATGCGAAATTGCCTGCCGCCATTCTGCCTGAGAAAGAGAAGATCGCGCAGGTGATCGCATGGACTGCGCAAGCGTTCAAGCGCGGTGGCCGCTTATTCTACGCGGGTGCGGGCACCAGTGGCCGTCTCGGAATTCTTGATGCCAGCGAATGTCCGCCCACCTTCCGCACCCCGCCCGAGTGGGTGCAGGGCATCATCGCCGGCGGTCAACGCGCCATCTTCACCGCTGTGGAAGGCGCTGAAGACGACGTGGACGCGGGCGCACGTGCCATCCAATACCGCGGCATCACCGCGAAGGATGTAGTGGTCGGCATCGCCGCCAGTGGTCGCACGCCCTTCGTCTGGGGTGCCTTGGCCGAAGCAAAGAAACGGCGCGCCAAAACCGCCCTGGTGTGCCTGAATCCCAACTTGATCATCGAGCCGAAGTTCAAGCCCGATGTCGTCATCGCGCCCCAGATCGGGCCGGAGGTGCTGACTGGTTCCACGCGTCTGAAATCTGGCACGGCCACGAAGCTCATCCTGAACATGTTCACCACCCTCGCGATGGTCCAGACCGGTCGCGTGGTCGGCAACTTGATGGTGGACCTGAACCCCAGCAACGTGAAACTGCGTGATCGCGCCGCCCGCATCGTCGTAGAACTTACCGGTGCCAAGTATGAGGACGCGCTCGCTGAACTCGAGCGCAACGGCTGGAACGTGAAGGCCGCACGGGATAAGTTGAGGAAGACCGCCGTTCGTAAATCGTAATTCCAAAATCGCAAATCCCCTGTGCCCATCAAAATCTCCATCATCGTCCCGGCCTTCAACGAAGAGAAGTTGATCGCGCAATCGCTGGCCGCGATGAAGGAAGCTGCGGCCGCCTTCACCGATCGCGGCTGGGCATGGGAACTGGTGGTCTGCGACAACAACTCGAAAGACCGCACCACCGAGATCGCCCAAGCCGCCGGTGCCCGCGTGGTCTTTGAACCCAAGAACCAGATCTCACGTGCGCGCAATACCGGTGCCTCCATCGCGCAGGGCGAATGGTTCCTTTTCGTGGACGCCGATTCACACCCCAGCAAAGAGTTGCTGGCCGACCTTGCCGATACCATCGCCGCAGGTCGCGCCTTAGGTGGCGGAGCAGCCGTGAAGCTGGACCAAGATATCGGACGTGTGGGCATGATCGCGGAATTTTGGAACAAGCTGAGCCGCTGGCAGAAGTGGGCGGCAGGTTCCTTCGTCTATTGCGAGGCGAGCGCCTTCCGTGAACTCGGCGGCTTCAGCCTCGAATTGTTCGCCAGCGAAGAGATCGAATTCAGTCAACGCCTCAAGAAACTTGCGAAGGCAAGCGGACGCGAGGTCATCATCCTCAAGAAACATCCGCTCATCACTTCGGCGCGGAAGGCGCATCTTTACACGAAGGGCGAGCATGTGCGCTTCATGCTCCGCACGATTTTCAGTCGTGGTAAAACCTTGAAGCAAGCTGAGACAGCTGCCATCTGGTATGATGGAAGGAGATAAGCCCATGTCAGCCACCGGATTCGCCCAAACCCCCGAGCCGCCGTATTACGCCGTCATCTTCACCTCGCAACGCACGGATGCGGATCGCGGTTACGACCACATGGCCGCCCGCATGGTGGAGCTGGCTGCGACCATGCCTGGCTTCCTGGGCGTGGAGTCCGTGCGGGGTGCCGATGGCTTGGGCATCACGGTCTCCTACTGGCGCTCGGAGGCAGACATCCGGCACTGGAAAGCGCACTCGGAACATCAGGTGGCGCAGGAGACCGGCAAGAAGATTTGGTACACGGATTATGCCTTGCGCGTGGCGAAAGTGGAGCGCGCTTACGGCAAATAAGCCGAAGAAACACGGGATTTGGCCGAAAACTTGCCCGTTGACGACGGAGACTTCTCTGCTACGTTCCAAACAGTGACCGCTCTTAATACGCGATTTTACTGGTTCGGCTTTAACGGTTATTATTATAGCCGGCCGCACTTGCGTGTTGAGATGTCGCATTGAATGGCGACTTTCCTAAGTTAGAAAACTCAACCGCAGGTGAATCACCTGCGGTTTTTTATTTGTCGCCCCGCAGTGTGAATCATCGGACCAGAAAGCAGCAGACATTATGATCATCGTATTAAGACCGAACGTCACCCGTAAGGACGAACAGGCTGTGCTCCGTGAGATCCGCAAGCTGGGCTACAAGCCCCATGTGATGCGTGGTGTCGCGCGCACCGTCATCGGCGCCATCGGGGACGAGCGCAAGAACCACACCCTGGAAACGCTCACCAGCTTCGCCCAGGTGGAGAGCGTCATGCCCATCCAGAAGCGGTTCAAACTCGTCAGCCGCGAGGCGCATCCGGCGAACTCCACCATCCGGGTTGGCAAAGATATCGTCATCGGCGGCAAGAAGGTCCAGATCATGGCTGGCCCCTGCTCCGTGGAGAGCGAGAAGCAATTGCTCACCACTGCCCACGCGGTGAAGGCAGCCGGGGCAACCATCTTGAGAGGCGGCGCGTTCAAACCACGGACATCACCTTACGAGTTCCAAGGTCTGGGCGAGAAAGGCTTGAAGCTGCTCGCCAAGGCGCGCAAGGAAACCGGCCTCGCCGTCATCACCGAACTGCTCTCCGAACAGCACGTGGACCTAGTGGCCGAATACGCTGACATCCTCCAGATCGGCGCACGTAACGCCCAGAATTTCCAATTGCTCATCGCTGCGGGTAAGACCGGCAAACCCGTCATGCTCAAACGCGGCCTTTCCATGAAGATCGAGGAATGGTTGCTGGCGGGCGAATACGTCCTCGCCAACGAAAACCCGAACCTGATGTTCTGCGAACGCGGCATCCGCACCTTCGAGACCTACACGCGCAACACGCTGGATCTCACGGCCGTGCCCATCATCAAGAAGGAATCGCACTGCCCCATCGTCATCGACCCAAGCCAGGGCGCCGGTCGCGCCGATCTCGTCTCCGCGATGTGCAAAGGTGCCGTAGCCATGGGTGCCGACGCCTTGATCATTGAGGTGCATCCGAATCCCGCTGAAGCCCTAAGCGATGGCGCGCAGCAAGTGACACTGGAAGGCTTCGCCAAGCTGGTGAAGGAATTGCAACCGCTGCTGGCGGCGGTAGGGCGGGAATAGCAGCTCAGAAAAACTAGCAATGAAAACGCCGCGTTGATTGCTCAACGCGGCGTTTTGAATTTGTTACTCGCGCCGGATCGGAGATCGGCGCTCCACCGACTTACGCCTTCGCGATCAACTGCCGCAGCACATACGGCAAGATGCCGCCGTGTTGGTAATAGTCGATCTCGATCGGGGTATCGATGCGGCACGTCACCGGCACGTTCTCCACGGAGCCGTCTTTGCGTGTGATCTTGAGCGTGAGGTCTTGCTGCGGCTTCACGTCCGGGCTCAGGCCCACGACGTCGTAGGTCTCGCTGCCGTCCAGCTTCAAGGTCTGCGCGGTGGTGCCTTCCTTGAATTGCAAGGGCAGCACACCCATGCCCACCAAGTTGCTGCGGTGGATGCGCTCAAAGCTCTGGGCCACCACGACCTTCACGCCGAGGAGGTTCGTGCCTTTCGCGGCCCAGTCGCGGCTGGAGCCGGTGCCGTATTCCTGACCGGCGATGACGATGAGCGGTGTGCCGCTGGCGATGTGTTTCACCGCGGCATCATAGATGGCCATCTTCTCGCCCGTGGGCTGATAGATCGTGTTGCCGCCTTCTTCACCGCCGAGCATCAGGTTCTTGATGCGCACGTTCGCGAACGTGCCGCGCGTCATGATGCGATCATTGCCACGGCGTGAGCCGTAGCTGTTGAAGTCCGCGAATTCCACTTTGTTATCGCTAAGGAATTTGCCAGCGGGCGACGACTTCTTGATGGCACCAGCGGGGCTTATGTGATCCGTGGTCACGGAGTCGCCAAAGATGCCGAGCGCACGCGCACCGGAGATCGGCTTGATCGTGCCGGGTTGCAGCGAGAAGTCCGTGAAGAACGGCGGCTCCTGGATGTAGGTGGATTGGCGGTCCCATTCGTAAACATTGCCCACGCTGGACGGGATCTCGTTCCACTTCGGATTCTGCGCGGCGAAATCTTTGTAGAGCTTGCGGAAGACTTCCGGCTTGAGCGCGGACTTCATCGCGTCGCTGACTTCCGTGAGGGTCGGCCAGATGTCGGCGAGATAGACGGGTTCGCCTTCCTTGTCCTTGCCGAGCGGCTCGCAGCTCAGGTCGATATCCACACGGCCCGCGAGGGCGAACGCCACCACCAACGGCGGCGACATGAGGAAGTTCGACTTGATGTTCTGATGCACGCGGGCTTCGAAGTTGCGGTTACCGGAGAGCACCGAGGCGGTGATCAGGTCGTTCTTCACGATGGCATCTTCCACCGCGGGATCGAGCGGACCGGAGTTACCGATGCACGTTGTGCAGCCGTAGCCGACGGTGTTAAAACGCAGCTTGTTCAGATACGGTTGCAGGCCGGTCTTCTTGAGGTAATCCGTCACCACCCGCGATCCAGGGGCGAGGGAAGCCTTCACGGCGGGATTCACCTTCAGACCTTTTTCCACGGCCTTCTTCGCGAGGAGACCGGCGGCGAGCATCACGCTCGGGTTCGAGGTGTTCGTGCAACTCGTGATGGCGGCGATGAGCACGGAGCCGGTGCCGACCGTGGCCTTCTTCTTGTCGGCCATCTCCAGCTTCACTGACTTGCTGAAATCTTTGCGCGTCTTGCCGAAGCCATTGTCGGTCACGGGACGTTGGAACGCCTTGAAGAATTCGCGTTGCAGGTTGCCCAGCTCGATGCGGTCTTGCGGACGCTTCGGACCGGCGACACTCGGCACCACGGTGCTGAGATCGAGTTCCACGACTTGCGAGTATTCGACATCGCCCTTGTTCGGGATGCCCCAGAGACCTTGGGCCTTGTAGTAATTCTCGTAAGCCGTGCAGGCGGCTTCCGTGCGGCCCGTGCCACGCAGGTAATTCACGCACTCGGCATCGATCGGAAAGAAGCCCATCGTGGCGCCGTATTCCGGGGCCATGTTCGCGATCGTCGCACGATCGACGAGCGGCAACGCCGCCGCGCCGGGACCGAAGAACTCGACGAACTTGCCGACGACCTTCGCCTTGCGGAGCATCTGCGTGACGGTCAGGGCCACGTCCGTGGCGGTGACTCCCTCGCGGATAGAACCGGTCAAATGAACACCCACGACATCCGGCGTGAGGAAATAAACCGGCTGACCGAGCATACCCGCCTCAGCTTCGATACCACCGACACCCCAGCCGACGATGCCCAAGCCATTGATCATCGTCGTGTGCGAGTCCGTGCCCACCAGCGTATCCGGATAATAAACGCCATTCGCGTTCAACACGCCCTTGGCGAGGTACTCCAAGTTCACCTGATGCACGATCCCGATGCCCGGCGGCACGACTTTGAAGGTATCGAACGCCTGCATGCCCCACTTCAGGAACTGATAACGCTCGCGGTTACGGGAGAATTCCAGATCGAGATTCTTCGCCATCGCCTCGGCGTTACCAGCGAAGTCCACCTGCACCGAGTGATCCACCACAAGGTCCACGGGGACGAGCGGTTCGATGATCTTAGGGTTCTTGCCGATCTTGGCCACGGCGGTGCGCATGGCGGCGAGGTCCACCAGCAGGGGGACGCCCGTGAAGTCTTGCAGCACGATACGCGCGACCACAAAGGGGATTTCGGCGGTGCGGGATTCGTTCGGCTTCCAGTTCGCCAACTCCTTCACATTCGCTTCCTGGACCTTGAGGCCGTCGCAGTTACGCAAGACGGATTCGAGGACGATGCGGACGGAGACCGGCAGCTTGGAGATGGGACCGACGCCGGCCTGTTCCAGGGCGGGGAGAGAGTAAAACTTGCCCTTTTTCCCGTTCCCAAGGTCGAAAGATTGCAGCGTATTGAAGAGATTATGCGGCGTGCTCATAAGGCGTTAATAAACAAATCGTAAAAATCAGTCCGCTGAAAATGGGGTTTCGGCCCCCCGATGTCAATAAACGCGATGACTGGCCAGCTATCCGGCTCCAGCCCCGGCCCAGTTTCTGCATTCTCAGTTCTTCCTGCTTCATTCATACTTAGCTCTTCATCTGCCCCCCACCTTGGCACATTTCCAGGCCCTGCGTTAGCCTTGCGTTCCATTACGTTCCACTGCGTTCACACTATTTTGCCTAAATTGGCACCTTCTCCCCCGAATTCCATTGTTAGACCATTCAGCCACCTTCAATCACTCCTTGAACCACCCCGCTGCTTCGGCTACCGTTTCTGACTAGAAATACCCAACTTGGAGCCGCGTTGACCATGCCATGAACGAATCCCAGCCAATAACTTTTTGGAAAGTGTTGGCCACGCTGGCTCATTTGGCACTGGTGCTGGGCATCATCTGGTGGCTGGACCGGCGGCAGGGCAAGCCATCCCTGAAATGGTTTTCAATCTTTCGCGCGACCTTGCTGGTGACGCCACTCTCACTGCCTTTCCTGGCTGCCTACTGGCTCATCTCCACCCCTGATCCAGAGTGGCGGCAGTTGTTGCTCGTTTCGCCAGTCTTCGGTCCACTTTTCCTGCTCATGCTCTGGGGGCTTTGGAAATTCAAAGTGTTTGCCAGACAGCCTAATCCAGATATGCCTGCAACTGCTTTGCCGCAAAGCGTGAAGGAAGCGAAAGACCGGGGAGGTTATCTTTAAGGGGTTGCTGTTTGATGATGAAGTGTAAATTAAGCTGGGTTGCCACCATGCGCCGCATTATCGACATCACCATCGCACTCGGAGTGATCTTGGGCGCGACGGGCATTGCCACCGGCTATCGCTGGTTCGGCGGCATCTCGCTGTTCATCGCTTTGCTCATCGGTTGGAAACGTCACTGGTGCCTGGAATCCGTTTACGATCTGATAGGCTCCAGTGGACAAAGCCCCGGTAATGACGCCACCGGCACAGATTCCGATGCCGCCCATGTGGCAGACACCGCTTCCAGCAGCGAGACTTCCTCTCCGGATTGAACCAAGTTCTGCCATCTCCCGATATGCACCACACCGCTCTCCTCGCCTTGTTCGGGTTGCTCCTGTGCAGTTGCCGTTCATCCCCGGAAGCCCGCTCGTCCACGCCTGCCCAAGCAGCGACCGCGCAACCGGCCAAGCCGGCTCCCCGCCCCATCCTCTATCGTGTCCGCGCGGGTGGACCGCACCTGATTGTCGGTTTGGATACCCGCCCGGAATCCAACCACGTCGCCATTGCCTTCCACCGCCAAGGCGAAGCCAGCGGCATCTTTCGTCTCACCAATCGCGAACCGGTGAGCGTCTTGATCTGGAATGTCCGCGTCCAATTACCCTCCAAGGGCCCCGGCACTGATGGCTTCAATTGGGATACCGTTCATGACGACTATCCTACCGGTCTCAAACTTTATAACATTCCGCCCGGCGGTTTCGATGAGATCGAAGCCCCAATGTATGGCGCCGGGCCGTGGCGCGTCTGCGTGCTTTACAGCAAGGAACGTCCAGTGGAGGCGGCCAAGGGAAGACAGTTTTTCGGGAACTACGAAGTGATCAGCGCCAAAGTGGACGAAGACCAGTTGCGCGGTCCCTTAAATTGAGTATGCCTTTACCGCCCGCCCCTTCTGCCATGAAAGCTTGGCCCCTGCTTTTTCTGGCGATGACATTGATTGGCTGCAAACCAGCCTCACCACCCGTTCCGTCTGCGGCTGCCCAACCAGCGTCGAGTGACCTTGAGTATGACGCCGTCAACACACCAGATGGCATCGTCCTGCGTGGCGAGGAGAAGCTCAGCACTCCTGAACGGTTCGAACCGCCCGTGGAGATCAAGCTCATCGCCAAGACGGACTCCACCAATCTGCGCCTCAGCTATGCGGCGGATGAAGTCATCTTTAATTGGGAGGATGGCCGCGATCAACTGCGCATTGATGGTGGCCCGGCCAACGGGCAGCACCGCGCGGGCATGGGCAGCTTGCCCACCAATGAATACGTGAACATCCGCTGGCTCGTCACGACCCAGCGCCAGGCCATCTATGTGAACGAGAAGCTGCGCTTCGAACACTCCGGTGACTACTCGCACCTGGACCGGCCAGTGTATGTCACCCCGGCGATGGGCTCCGTGGTCACCGTGAAATCCTTGAAGGTGAAACGGCTGGCGCAAGGACGGTGAATTAAAAACCATTCGCGATGGATAAACCGGCAGCAACCTTTTGGCGTTTTGCGAAGTATCTCGGCTTTGCTTTCGCCGCCCTTGCCTTGTTGGGCTATATCCTTCTGCACTATCAACCGGCCAGAAAACAGGGGGCCAAAATCGCAACGCTGTTGGCCGGAGCGCAGAACGTAACCGTGCTTGAATATCGTGATGTGAGCATGAACCGGTTTTATGAGGATCTGCTGACGGAAACCAAACTGACGCCCGATCAAGCGCAGGAACTGGGGAGGATTTTCGAGGACAATCCACTCTTTTATGACACCGGCAAAACATGCCTCTTTGAGCCGCACCATCAGATCCGGTTCACGGCTGCCAGCGGTTCTGAGCATGTCATACACGTCTGTTTCCAATGCTGGGATATCGCTTTGGATGATGGACGTGCTTTCGACATGAGCAGTTGGGAGCCAAAATTGCGGGCTGCTTTTGGAAAAGTCGGCGTGCCGATCCGGCAAGACATTTACCGTTTTGACCCGGCTAAATGAAGGTGAACGTTCACTCGTCTTTTTCGTCAAACACTTGAACCGCATCACCAATCTCGCAAGACTGCATCTCATCATGACACGCCGCCTGTTTCTTTGCTGCGCCCTCACTTTGCTGACCGGTGTCGCCACCCTTTCCGCCGCCGAACCGCTGACCATCATCATATTTGGTGATTCCATCACGCACGGCGGGGCTTTGCCGAAGGACCAGCAGGACCAAGTGTGGGTCACACAAATCCAGAAGCAAAAAGAGGGGAAGCTCAAGCTGGTGAATGAAGGCAAGGGCGGGCGCCCGACCAATTCAGTGAAGGAATTCGAGGCCATGCTGCTGAAACACAAACACGCCGACCAGCTCGTCATCGCGCTGGGCACCAATGATTCGCGCGACATCACGGACCAGTGCGTGCCGAAGGCTGTGACCAACATCACCGCGATGATCACCAAAGCCCGCGCGGCGTATGGAGAGAAGCTGCCGGTCTTGCTGGTCGGTCCACCCAACATCAACAAAGCCGCGTTGGGGCCGACGAAACGCATCGCCAACGAACGCGAGGGGAAATTGAAGGAACTCGGCGCGGCGTTTGAAAAACTCGCGAAGGAGCAGAAGTGCGATTTCGTAAGCCTCTTCGGCGTCGTGCCCGATAGCAGTCTGCTGAAAGACGGCGTGCATCCTGATGCCGCCGGAAACACCCCAATCGCGCAGACCATCCTGCCGAAACTGGTGACGGCAAAGAAGTGAGCGACTACCGCATTGCTCGAATAGCCTTTCCACGCTATCATCATCTTGATGAGCGCCCCATGTCCTCACTGCCAGCGCACTATCTACAGCCGAAGGCATAAGTCGTGCGGCTTCTGCGGAAAGGCGTTGCCAGCGGAACTGCTGCTCACAGAGGCGGAGATCGCTGCGTTGGACAAAGCAGAGGCCAAAGTGAAAGCCGAACTCACTCGCCGAAAGCTTGAACGCGACCATATCCTGAGTTCAGCCGATGGCTCGACGGGTATGATTGTCACCGGGGGTGCTGATGGCGGTGGCGGCGTTTGTGGTGGTGATGGTGGTGGAGGAGGATGTGGGTAAGCAGGTCTTGCTGCGCCATCACCAAATCATTTGTCCTTCCCCTGCCTGTTTGCTATCAATTCCTCCATGTCCCAAGCCCATCGTGTATTCAGCCTGGCTGTATTCTTGGCGCTTTCGCTGCTCGTCCGTCTGGAAGCAGCCACGGCGCCGAAGCCCAACATCCTTTTCATCCTCACCGATGACCAGCGCTGGAATGCCCTGGGTTGTTATGGCAACCCCATCATCAAAACGCCCCACATGGACGGACTGGCCAAAGAGGGCATCCGCTTCCGCAACGCCTTCGTGACCACCGCCATCTGCGCCGCCAGCCGCGCCTCGCTGCTGACCGGGCTCTATGAGCGCACCCACCGCTTCACCTTCGGCACTCCGCCCATCCAGGATGCGCACACGGACATCAGCTATCCCGTGCAATTGCGGCAGGCGGGCTATCGCACCGGGTTCATCGGCAAGTTCGGTGTGAATGTCTCGGCGGGACGCGAAAAGGACATGTTCGATTACTACGAACCGCTGAATCGCAATCCCTACTTCAAGAAGCAGCCGGACGGCTCGGAGAAGCATCTGACCGACATCGCCTATGACAAGGCCGTGGCCTTCCTCGATACCGTGGACAAGTCCAAGCCCTGGTGTCTCTCTCTGAACTTCAACGAGCCGCACGCGGAGGACAACGACAAGCGCCAGTACATCTGGCCCAAGACCGAGGATGAACTCTACAAGAACGTCACCATCCCCGAAGTGAAGACGATGACCGCCGAGTATTTCGAGGCGAACCCGGAGTTCCTGAAAACCTCCGAGAGCCGGGACCGCTTCCACTGGCGCTTCGATGAAACGGGCAAGTATCAGGAGATGGTGAAGGGCTATTACCGCATGATCAGCGGCGTGGACCGCGTCATCGGTCAGGTGCGTACGGAACTCGCCAAGCGCGGGCTGGCGGAGAACACAATCATCATCTTCACCAGTGACAACGGCTACTTCCTCGGCGAGCGCGGTTTCGCGGACAAATGGTATCTCTACGAACACTCGGTGCGCGTTCCTATGATCATCGTGGACCCAAAGCTCCCGGCCATCCGCCGCGGCGAGACCGTGGACCTCATGGCCCTGAACGTGGACCTCGCCCCGACCATCCTGAGCTATGCCGGCGTGAAAGTCCCCTCCCTCATGCAAGGCCGCAGCCTCATCCCCTTGGTCAACGGCAAGGCCCCGCCCGACTGGCGCACGGATTTCTTTTACGAACATCTCTTTGACCGCGCCAATATCCCGAAGAGCGAAGGCGTGCGCACCGGGCGCTGGTCCTACATCCGCTGGTTCGAGCAAACACCCGTCGTGGAAGAACTCTACGATCACCAGACCGATTACGAGGAAGTGAACAACCTCCTCAAAGACCCCGCCTATGCCAGTGTGCTGGACCAGCTGCGCAAGCGCACCGACCAGCTCCGCGACCAATACGGCGGCGTCTTCAAACCCTGGCCCAAGCAAGAACCAAAAGGGAAGAAAGCGAAGGCCAAAGCGAAAGCGGAGTGAGAATGGTAGGGCTGGCTGTCCTCAGCCGGCCGCCGTCGAGGCCTACGACGGTGGTCAGCCTAGATTTTCCTTACGACGAAAAATATTCTTCCTTGGAATCCATTATCGTCAGTTAGACCTTCTTTAAATCTGGACGCTCAGGTTCTCCGGCGCGGCCCGCTGAGGACAGCGGGCCCTACCCTCAAAAGGTATTCATCCGGGCCTAAGGCTTGCGCTGCGCGGGCCAAGCGTCTTAACTTGGCGGCGGAATCTCCATGGCATCTGTGACCGCCAGCCAAACACGAACGAACTGGATACGGCAGTGGGCCGTGGGCGTTTGTGCCCTGCTCGCGACGCTCGTGACGGGTTGCGGGCATAATGAGCAACGCGCCGACCTCGTCATCATGAACGGCGCGGAACCGGAATCGCTCGATCCCACGATCGTCACCGGGCAGCCGGATGGCCGCGTAGCGGGAGCACTCTTCGAAGGGCTCACGCGCTTCAATCCCAAGAACGCCAAGCCCATTCCCGGACTGGCCGAGCGCTGGGACATCTCCGAGGATGGCCAGACCTACACCTTCCATCTGCGCCCGAACATCGTCTGGTCCACCGGCGAGCCCATCACGGCGGACGATGTCGTCTATTCCTGGCGGCGGGCGCTGGACCCGCTGACTGCGAGTGATTACGCCGGGCAGCTCTACTACATCAAGAACGGCGAGAATTTTAACACCGGCAAGACGAACGCCGCCACCGGCAAACGTTACGTGAAGGAAGACGTAGGCGTGGAGGCCATCGATCCGCGCACGGTCAAAGTCCTGCTGGAGGGCCCCACGCCGTTCTTCCTCGATCTCTGCGCGTTCCGCACCCTCGCCATCGTACCCCGTCAGGCCATCGAGAAGCACGGCGACCGCTGGCTGATGGAGCGGCCCTTGCCCACCAGCGGGCCTTACACGCTGGAGTTCTGGCGCATCCACGACCGCATCCGCGTGCGGAAGAATCCGCGCTACTGGGATGCCGCGAATATCCAGAACGAGTTGATTGACCTCCTCCCCGCTGAATCCGCCACCACCGCGCTGAATCTCTATCTGTCCGGTGAGGCGGATATCATCTGGGACAAAAACTTGGTACCGAGCGAATTGATGGATGTGCTGAAGGGCCGCCCTTACGTGCACACCTACGATTATCTCGGCACGTATTTCGTCCGCTTCAACATCACGCGCAAACCCTTTGATGATGTGCGCGTGCGCAAGGCGCTCTCCATGGTGCTGGACAAGAAACGCATCGTGGAACGCATCACGCGCAGCGGCGAGAAGATCGCCACCTGCCTGACTCCGCCCGGCATGGAGGGCTACACCTCGCCCGAAGGACTGGGCTACGATCCCGAACAGGCGCGCAAGCTGCTGGCGGAAGCGGGTTATCCCGGCGGCAAAGGCTTCCCCACGTTCAATTACCTTTTTAACACGAGCGAGATGCACAAGCAGGTGGCGGTGGAGTTGCAGGAGATGTGGAAGAAGGAACTGGGCATCAACATGGAGCTGCGCCAGACGGAGTGGAAGGTGTATCTTTCCTCCCAAAGCCAGCTCGACTACGACACCACGCGCAGCAGTTGGATCGGTGATTACGTGGACCCAAACACCTTTCTGGACATGTTCATGAGCGGCAATGGCAACAACCGCACCGGCTGGAAAAATCCCAAGTATGACGACCTGATCCGGCAAGCCAACCAGGAGCGCGACCAGACCAAGCGCGCCAAGATCCTCTACGATGCCGAGGTCCTGCTCGTGCGCGACGATCCGCCCATTGCCCCGCTGTTCTTCTATATCGGTGTAAATATTTTTGATCCCGCCAAGGTCGAGGGCGTGCATCAGAACCTGCTGGATGAGCATCCGCTCTGGCCTTTGCGGCGGAAAGACGGGCGCTCCACCGGTACACCGGCAACCAAAGTGGCGGAGGTGAAATAGCATGTATTTCCTGCGACGAATCGCCTTTCTGGTGCCGCTGCTGCTGATCATCAGCTTCCTCGCTTTCATGCTGGTGCGCGTGGCTCCCGGCGGTCCCTTCGACAAGGAACGCGCCCCGGCTTCCCCGGAGATCGAGCGCAACCTCAAGGCCAAGTACAATCTCGATAAGCCGCTGCTGGAGCAGTACTGGATTTATCTGAAGGGATTGATGAAAGGTGATTTCGGCCCTTCGCTCAAATATCGCAATCACTCCGTCAACGACATCATCGCCCAAGGCCTGCCGGTGTCCTTGACGCTGGGTGTTTTGGCCTTCCTGCTCGCCCAGGGATTCGGAATTCCCTTGGGTTTTCTGACGGCAGTGAAGAAAGGCGGCATCTTGGATTACGGCGGCAGCTTCATCGCGCTGCTGGCCATCTGTATCCCTGGATTTGTCGTCGGGCCGCTCCTGGTGCTGGTCTTTTCCATCAACATGGGCTGGTTCCCGGTGGGCATGTGGGAGACTCCGCTCCACGCTGTTTTGCCCACGCTCGCCCTGGGTCTTTATTTCGGCGGCAAAGTCGCACGGCTCATGCGTGAGGGCATGCTGGGCACGTTGAATTCCGAATTCATCACCACCGCCCGCGCAAAAGGCTTGAGCGAAACGCAGGTGCTCGTGAAGCACGCCTTCCGAACCGCAGTGCTGCCCGTGGTGTCCTACAGCGGCCCCTTGCTCGCCGACCTGCTCGTCGGCTCTTTCGTGGTGGAGAATATTTTCCGCGTGCCGGGCATCGGCGTGTTCCTGGTGAACAGTTCGCTGAACCGGGATTACACGATGGTGGTCGGTCTGGTGCTGCTCTATGCGGTGCTGTTGCTGGTGCTGAACCTGCTGGTGGATCTGGCCTATAGCATGCTGGATCGCCGCGTGAAGATGGAATGATGGAAAGCCTGAGCCCAAATCAACGTGCGTGGCGCCGGTTCAAGCAGAACCGGCCGGCGGTGGTGAGCCTTTGGTTCGTCAGCCTGCTGGGCCTGTTCGTGCTGCTCTGGCCACTCTTCAGCCAGCCGATGGTGGCCAAGCTGCTGCCGACAGGATTGACCCACTCGGCTGTGGAAGGTTCCGATGCGCAATTTTCCCCGCCCAGCGCCAAGCACTGGTTCGGCACGGACATCCACGGGCGCGACCAACTCTCCCGCATCATGTCCGGCGCGCGTATTTCTATTTTGGTCGGCATCGTCGGCGCTCTGGTAAGTCTCGTCATCGGCGTACTGTGGGGTGCAATCGCCGGTTACGTAGGCGGCTGGTGGGATGGCGCGATGATGCGGTTTGTGGACATCCTTTATTCCCTGCCTTCCATCGTCTTCGTCATCGTGCTCATCACCACGCTGGAAGAACTGGCCAAGGGCTGGCTCACGCAGACCTTTGGCGCGAACGTCGCCCAATACTGCCGCATGCTCTTCCTGTTCGTCGGCATCGGTGCGGTGTCCTGGCTCACGATGGCCCGCATCGTGCGTGGCCAGGTGCTGACCTTGAAGAATCGTAACTTTGTGGACGCCAGCCGGTCCTTGGGTGCCGGTCATGCGCGCATCCTGTTTTTGCATATCCTGCCGAATGTCATCGGCATCATCATCGTGTATATCACACTGACGGTGCCGGCGGTGATCCTCTACGAATCCTTCCTGAGCTACCTCGGTCTGGGCATCCAGCCGCCGTTTGCCAGTTGGGGTTCCCTGATCTCGGAAGGCGCGGGCCAGTTGAATCCCGTGCGCGTGTATTGGTGGCTCATCGTATTCCCGGCCGCAACGCTGGTGACCACTTTGCTGGCCTTGAATTTCTTCGGCGACGGCTTGCGGGATGCGTTTGATCCGCGGGGATAACATCCGCCCAGCCGCTTGCGTTGATAAGTCATCCACATAGATGAGTAAATTCCTCAAGTGTGCCTTGCTCTTATCATTCCCGATTGTCGGTTGCGGCTTGTTTGCAGGCGGCGTCATTTATCGAGGGAAACTCAAACAGAGAGTGGCCGGTTTCTTACGTATAGAAGGCATCGTCGTCTCTAATCGAGAAGGTATAGGCTCAGGCGAAGGGCCTTCCTACCACCCCATCGTGAAGTATCGCGTAGGACACCGTCTTTATTCTGTGGAAGGGTCGGTGGGCTATGGCTCAAAGAAAGCAACCGGTTCCTCCATGACCGTGATGTATGATCCTTCCTCCCCCGCGACTGCTTTCCTAGTCACCGACTACTATTCCGCTGCCTACGTGCTGATGTTCCTGGGCGGTATGTTCATGGTTTTCGGTTCCTATTTTGCCAGCGTTCTCTGGGATGCTTCGCTGGCATCTGAGTAAAAATGGAGTAACCGGAAGAAAGGCTGAGATTTTACCCTTTTCTCCCTTCATTTCTTAGGGAACTATCCTGCCCACCTTATGACCACACGCCGAATCCTTGCCTGCGCTTTGGGTGTCGCTGCGCTCAGTCTGGGCTCCCATGCCCAGAACCAGCCCAAGCCCGCTGCTGCACCTGCGTCCGAACAAAAGCCCGTCATCGTCCCGCCGGAACTCTTTGCGGTGCCCGAAAGCCTCGAAGTCACCGTCTGGGCCACCTCCCCCATGTTGCAGAACCCGACCAACATCGACACCGATGAAGCGGGCCGCATCTGGGTGGCCGAAGGCGTCAACTACCGCAGCCATGCCGGCCGCCGCCCCGAAGGCGACCGCATCATGGTGCTGCAAGACACGGATGGCGATGGCAAGGCGGACAAAAGCCACGTCTTCGTGCAGGAGACGTTTCTTCAAGCCCCGCTCGGCATCGCCGTGATGGACAACAAGGTCATCGTCTCCCAGACGCCGAGCATGATCGTCTATACGGACGTGAACCGTAACCAGGTCTTCGACGCCGGTGTGGACAAGCGCGAGGTGTTGCTCACCGGTTTCAACGGGCGCAATCACGATCACAGCCTCCACTCCGTCACCGCCGGTCCCGACGGCTTGTGGTATTGGAACAGCGGCAACTGCGGTGCCGTCTTCACCGACAAGTCCGGCAAAACCTTCCGCATCGGCAGCCCTTATCAGCCGAACATAAAAGATGCTCCGTTTGATCCTACCAAGGTCGCCGGCAGCAAGAGCGATGATGGCAACGTCTGGGTCGGTGGCTTCTCAGCGCGCATGAAGCCGGACGGCACTTACACCGAGATCATCGGTTTCAATTACCGTAACAGCTTCGAACAGTCCGTCTCCTCTCTCGGCGACGTCTTCCAGAACGACAACGACGATCCTCCGGCCTGCCGCGTGAGCTACGTGCTGGAATATGGCAACGCCGGCTTCGCCTCCCGCGATGGCAAACGCGCCTGGCGCGCCGACATGCGCCCCGGCCAGACGATCCAGAAAGCCGAGTGGCGTCAGGATGATCCCGGCACCATGCCCGCCGGTGATGTTTACGGCGGCGGCTCTCCGACTGGTGTGGCCTTCTACGAAAACGGCGCACTCGGCAAGAAGTGGGACGGCCAGGGTCTGCTCCTCACTTGCGAAGCCGGCCGTAACGTCGTGTTCGGTTACGTCCCCAAGCTCTCTGGCGCAGGCTTCCAGCTCGACCGCTTTGATTTCCTCACCTCGAACAAAGAGAAGCAGTTCGCGGGCTCTGACTTTCTCGGCGGCAATAACAGCGTGAATCACGAACTCAAGACGCTCTTCCGTCCTTCGGATGTGCTCGTGGGTGCGGATGGCGCGCTCTATGTCTCCGACTGGTTCGATGCCCGCGTCGGCGGTCATGCGGACTTGGACAACAGCACCTCCGGCACCATCTACCGCATCGCGCCGAAGGGCTTCAAACCCAAGATCCCAAAGTATGACCTGAGCACCACCGCCGGCCAGATCGAAGCCCTCAAGAGCCCGGCCGTGAACGTTCGCAATCTCGGCTTCACCCGCTTGCAGGAACAGGGTGACAAAGCCGTTCCCGCCGTCACCAAGTTGCTCAACGATAATAACAAGTTCATCGCCTCCCGCGCCATCTGGCTACTCGCGCAGTTGGGCCCGAAGGGCGCCGCCAAGGTGGAATCCCTCTTGAAGGACAAGGACGAAGAAACGCGCATCGTCGCTTACCGCGCCCTGCGCCGTAGCGGCTATGACATCGTCACCCTCGCCAATCGTATGGTGAATGATGCCTCCCCGGCCGTGCGCCGTGAAGTGGCCCTCTCCCTCCGTGATCAGCCCCTCGCCCAGAAACAGGAACTCCTCGTGCGTCTCGCTGAACAGTTCGACGGCAAGGACCGCACTTACCTCGAAGCCTTCGGCACCGCTGCCGATAATCAGGCTCCGGCCATCTACGCCGCCGTCGCGCAAAAGCTCGGTGCGGGCATGGCCGCCACCGATTGGAGCGACAGCCTCGGCTGGATCGCCTGGCGCCTGGGCGCCCCGAAATCCGTGGCGGACATGAAAGCCCGCGCCCTCTCCCCCAGCGTCTCGCCCGACCAGCGCAAGCGCATGATGGACGGCATCGCCTTCATCAAGACGCGTGAGGCCGCCATGGCCATGCTCGAACTCGCCCAGGCCAAGGACTTCCCGCTGAAAGGCGAAGCCATGTGGTGGCTCTTCAACCGCATGAGCAATGACTGGATGCACTTCGGCGTCGCGGAAGCCTTGAAGAAGAGCGGCCTCTACGACCCGGACACCGTCCAGATCTCTCCCGTGGAGATGCCGCCCGTGCCCACCACTCCTTCAGCGCTGCCGCCCATCAAGGACATCCTCGCGCTCAAGGGTGACGTCGCCAAAGGCAAGACCGCTGTCGTCGTCTGCTACACCTGCCATCGCGTAGGCGATCAGGGCATCGACTTCGGCCCCGACCTGACCCAGTTCGGCAAGCAGCAGACCCGCGAGGTCATCATCAACGCCATCGTGAATCCCTCCGCGGAGATCGCCCACGGTTACGACGGCAGCGAGCTGGTGTCCAAGGAAGGTGCCATCGTCCACGGCATGGTCCTCGCGAATGGCGACCCGGTCATCATCAAGTCCATGGCCGGCCAGACACAGACCATCCCGCGCAGCAAGATCAAGAGCGTGAAGAAGCTGGACCGCTCCCTGATGTTCAGCGCGGATATGCTCGGTCTGAGCGCGCAGGACATCGCGGACATCACGGCTTACATGCAATCCAGCGAGCTGAAGTAAGCAGCCACTGCATAGCGATAAACAAAAACACCGCGCCTGGCTTTCCAGGCGCGGTGTTTGTTTTTAGACCCAGGCGGATGACGTCAGCAGAAGCGTCCGATGCGTCGCATTGTGAGCGGATGGGTCAACTGTTGTTCAGATTTGATGGCATGCTTATCATTCACGAACTCGCGGGCCCGTTCCACCAAAGCGGACATGTTCACATACTTCAACAGTTGCGGTCCGGTCATCAGGATGGTGAGCGCAAGGATGGACGTGTCGGCCTGATTAACCACCCGGCCTGCAACCGCGTCACAAGAAAACTCATCTTTCCTGGAGAGTGCTTTCAGCAACTGGCGCATGTAAGCACGGACGGTCGAGGTGTGACCCAAAGCCTGATGCGCCAGCTCATGGGCAATGATGAACGTCAGCGTGCCAGGATTGCCCGAACGAAGACAGGCGTCCACCACATCGTCCAGCAGGAAAACCATCTTGCGACCGGCAACTTTCATGGCAAAAGCATTCAACTGGTTGCCTTCGATGATGTAAACTTCCGGAATCTCACTTAAGCCGAGGCTGGTGGAGACCTCCTGCACGCAGCGATGTATCTCTGGGAACTGGCGGTCAGTGACCTGGATGCAGGATCCCCTGATCTGGGCCAAAATGCGTTTGCGGTAGAACCAGGCGACAAAAGCTCCAACCAAGGCGGCCAAGATAAGGAACCAGGCCACCAAGGCAAATAGCGCGATGAACACCACGATGATATACCCCAGGACAACGTAAACACCGGTCCCCTTCTCCACACATTCTTGCAGGTTGATGGGACCTGAAGGCCCGGGAAGTTGCGGGAATACGTCGGGCAATCCGGAAGAAGTGTTGATCGGTGGTGGATACATAATGGTCCTTGGCGTCTCTTTGTTAGTTCAGCAGGGTCTGCTTGTTGCCCTGCATGGCTTTTCCTTGAAAGGCACCAAATTCAAGCCCGCTGACCGACCAAATGCAAGCACGGCTTGTGACCCGAGGAAAACCCTTTGAACGCCTTGCGGGGCATTGCTACTGTGCGCCCCATGCGAATTTTGACGGGTATCCAGCCTTCGGGCGCGTTGCACCTCGGGAATTACTTCGGGGCCATGCGCCCGGCCATCGAACTGCAAGATCAGGGCGAGGCCTACTACTTCATCGCCAACTACCACTCCATGACCTCCCTGACGGATGCCGCCAAACGCCGTCAATTCACCCACGATGTCGCCTTGGATTTCATGGCCTGCGGGTTGGACCCCAAGAAGTGCGTTTTCTGGCGGCAATCCGATGTGCCTGAGGTAGCGGAACTGGCATGGCTGCTCTCCACGGTCACGCCCATGGGTTTGCTGGAGCGCTGCCATAGCTACAAAGACAAGATCGCCAAACTGGCCGATGGTGACGCGGGTGCAGTGAACCACGGTCTATTCGCCTACCCCGTGCTGATGGCCGCCGACATCTTGTTGTTCGATTCCAATATTGTTCCGGTCGGCAAGGATCAGAAGCAGCACCTGGAAGTCACGCGGGATATCGCCATCAAGTTCAACCATCAATACGGCGAGACCTTCATTGTGCCGGAACCGCGCATCCGCGAAGACGTCGCCCTGGTTCCAGGACTGGATGGCCAGAAGATGAGCAAGAGCTACGGCAATACCATCGAGATCTTTGGTGAAGAGAAGGCGACCAAGAAACGCATCATGGGCATCGTGATGGACAGCCGCACGCCGCAGGAACCCAAGCCGGATGCAGAGAAGAACCTCGCCATCCAATTGCTTAAACATGTCGCCCCGGCGGACGTGGCGAAGGATTACGAAGACCGCCTGCGCGCTGGCGGCATGGGCTACGGTGACTTGAAGAAGGGTCTCTTCGAGCATTACTGGAATTACTTTGCCGCTGCCCGCGCCAAGCGCGCCGAGCTGGCCGCCAACCCGGACTACGTCGAGCAAGTGCTGCAGGAAGGCGCGACGAAAGCCAAAGCCACCGCCGTGAAAGTGCTGGCCAAGGCCAAACTGGCGTGCGGCTTGAACTAAGTTTAGACTGGTGACCAGGATTATGAAGATCGCCAAAGACGCCCGCCTGTATGTGGCCGGTCATCGGGGACTGGCCGGCAGCGCCATCTGGCGCGAGCTGGAGCGGCAGGGCTTCACCAATATCATCGGGCGCACCCACGCCGAACTGGACCTGCTGGACACCGCGGCGGTCACCCGCTTCTACGAGCAGGAAAAGCCCGAGTATGTGTTCATCGCGGCCGCGCGCGTGGGCGGCATCAAGTTCAACAGCGAATACCCCGCGTGGTTTCTCTACGAGAATCTCCAGATCCAGAACAACCTCATCCACGGCGCTTATCAGGCGGGCGTGAAGAAACTGCTCTTCCTCGGCAGCTCCTGCATCTACCCCAAGCACGCGCCGCAACCGATGAAGGAGGAACACCTGCTCACCGGTCCGCTCGAACCAACGAACGAGTGGTATGCCATCGCGAAGATCGCCGGCCTCAAGATGTGCGCGGCCTACCGGCGGCAATACGGCTGCGATTTCATCAGCGTGATGCCCACGAATCTGTACGGTCCGAATGACAATTACGATCCGGACAAATCCCACGTGCTGCCCGCGCTGATCCGGCGCTTCCATGAGGCCAAGGCCAAACAACTGGACTCCGTCACGTGCTGGGGCTCCGGCACGCCCTTGCGCGAATTCCTTTACTCGGATGACCTCGGCAATGCGTGCGTCTTCCTGATGGAGAACTATGCCGAGGAGCAGTTCATCAACGTGGGTTCCGGCATCGAGATCACCATCAAGCAACTGACGGAACTGGTGGCAAAGATCGTCGGCTATCAAGGGCAGATCCTCTGGGATACGAGCAAGCCTGACGGCATGCCACGCAAGCTGATGGATGGCTCACGACTCTTCGCCCTCGGCTGGCAGCCGACCGTGCAGATGGAACAAGGCGTGAAGCTGGCGTATCAGGATTATCTGAAAAAGTTCGGTGGGAAGTGATCCTTCACGCCACCAAGCACGGCAGATTCCTAGCAGCGACCCAAATGTCACGGGCACTGGAAATGGTGTCTCCCTCTCCCCAAGGGAGAGGGTCGGGGTGAGGGGGAACGAGGCATCCAAAACCAAATTCCAGCCACCATTCCTCGCTGACGCGAGGGAACCCGCAACGTTCTGCTACCCCACCTTCGGCGGCAGGGTGACACTCCAGAGATTCTTCCCGTCCACGTCCCAGTGCGTCACGGTAAGTTCTTCCGTCTTTCCATCCACCTTCATCGTGCCGAAGAATTGAAAGCCCGCACTCGGCGGGCGATTCGCTTTCATGCCTTTGGGAATGCCTATGAAACGGGTCTCAGGCCCGAAGGTATTGTCCAAAGGAGGCTGACTGAACGTGCCCGCGTGCAGGGGGCCGGAGACGAATTCCCAGAAGGGCTCGAACTCCTGGAGGGTCGCCTTGCTCGGGTCGTGATAGATGGAGCTGCAATGATGCACATCTGCCGTGATCCATACGGTGTTACGGATGCCTTTCTCCTTGATGAACCGCAGCAGGTCGGCGATCTCCAGTTCACGCCCCAGTGCCGGGCCATTGCCGTTGGCCACACCTTCGAAGGCGTCCTTGCCATCGCCGAGCACCAGGCTGATGGGCATATCCGAGCAGATGATCTTCCACGTGGCCTTGGAAGTGGCGAGCGAGCGTTTCAGTTCCTCCAATTGCTGGCGGCCGAGGAACGCCGAAGACTCGTCCATCTCCGGCTGGCGGTTCGCCGCGTTCGGCCCGCGATAGGTGCGCATATCGAGCATGAACAGCTCCAGCGATGGCCCGTAAGGGATGGTGCGATAGATGCGCTCGATGGGATTGGGCCGGATGGGCAGACAATCAAAGAACGCCCGGCGGGCCCGCGCTGCGAGCAAGGAAACGCTCTTCACCGCGTAGCGTTTGTCATCCAGCACTTCGCCCGGATACCAGTTGTTCAGCACTTCATGATCATCCCACTGGAAATAGGTGGGCACCTCGCTGTTGAAACGACGCACATGCTCATCCAGCAGGTTGTAGAAATGATTGCCGCGAAACTCGGAGAGTGTCTCCGCCACCTTGCTCTTGGCGGGCGTCACGAGGTTTTTCCAGATGGTGCCATCATCCAGCTTCAACTCCGCTTCGATGGGATTGTCCGCATAGATGGTATCGCCACAATGGATGAAGAAATCAGGCTGTAACTTGCGCACGGCCTCATAAGTGCGCATACCGCCGCGACTGGCATCAATGCCATACCCCTGCCCCGCCGTGTCACCCGACCAGGCGAACATCACATCGCGCTTCTCGACAGGCGGGCTCTTGAAGGAACCAGTGACCGGCTCGGAAATGACGCGGGTATCCGCGAGGTCTTCAAACGCGAGGCGATAAAAGATCGTCTGTCCAGGTGGCAAAGCCCCATAGGTAAGCTTGGCCGCATACTCGGTATCTTCCAGCGCCACCGGACCACGGATACGGCGACTTTGCTCGAACTTGGGCGTGGTGCTGAGCTCAAGCAGCATCGTGGATGGACGGTCGCTGCGGGACCAGAACACGGCAGTGTTGCCCGCGATGTCACCCGTCATCGCGCCGCCTTGGATCAAGGGGCGATGGGCTTGGATGACTTCCGGAGCTTGTTGCGCGCGCAGCAACGCCGGCAGCAAGCCCAGCGAGGCACCAGACAGGAGGAGTTTGCGGCCAAAGTGGCGACGGGAGAACAAGGGAGATTTGCCAGTCGGTTTCACCGGCACAAATTACTGTACAGGTATGCCGGAAGCGAGCCTGATGCGCGTGACATTTCTGTCACAGTCATCGCAATTGGAACTGCAGATGCGTGCCAAGTGCATGCGCGTGATCCCAATCGGCGCGGGTACGGGTGGATTGAAGGAGATAAAAGAGGCGCAACTGGGCGTGCTCGTTCAATCGGAAGCTCAAGCCCAGCGGGACGAAGCGATTCTGGTTGTACTGATGACGGTCGAGATCTAGAAACACTTCGTTGTTCACGAAAAGGGATTTCAACGCGCCGGTGTGGTGCAAAGGAAAGCTGAACTGCAAACGGTGCCGGGTCCGCTCAGTGCCGTTGCCGGGACCTTCGCGGAAGCGGACTTCCAATCGGTTGCGCAAATCAAGGCAAACCCAGTCCGCCAATTCCCAATGCGGATTCAGTTCCAGTTCCAAACGGTGATCGCTATTGAAACCCGTGGCATCCCGCACGCCCAGCAGGGTGTAAGCCATGCCCGCCTGCAAGTGCTCGTTGGCCTGCCAGGTGATCTGCGGGGTGATGAGGTATTCATGCAGACGTGTGCTGTCCTCCATCCAACGGCCCTCGGCACTGAACTGCGCCTCCCAGCGGCCCTTTTGCCAGACGGAAAAGCTCACGCGGTGCCAGCCCTGCAAGTCATCCGCCCAAAGCCGTGGCATACCGCCCAAAAGAACGGCGCACCAGATGATCAAAGCCAGGATGGGAAACGCCCTACGCACGAAGACAATGAACGACAAGGAAAGAAACCGCGCCAGTGCCAGGTTGGCGAAAGGACACCCTGGATTGCCTAGCGGGGGGCAATATTGATTTGGCTCAGCAGCATCTCGATGGTCCGCTGCGTGGCCCCTTGGTTCTGCTGGACGACCGCCAGACCATTGCGACCGAGTGCTTCCCGCTTCGCCGGATGCGCCAACAGATCGGCCAGCACACGCTCCAGCTCGGCGGCATCACGCACTTGCACGGCTCCTTCGGCATGGAGAAAGGCGCGCACGATGCTGCTAAAGTTCTCCATATTGGGCCCGAAAGTCATGGCCTTGCCCAAGGCGGCGGGCTCAATGGGGCTTTGCCCGCCATTCGCAGTCAAACTCTTGCCGACGAACACCACCGTCGCATGCTCGTAGAAATAAAGCAGCTCGCCCGTGGTATTGACGAGGAGGCAATCTGATTTCTGCGGAGTGGTCGTGCCGTTCAACTCGCTGCGACAGGTGACCTTCAGGCCCAAGGCCGTGAGGTCGGCCACGGCCACCTGTGCTCTTTCAAAATGGCGCGGCACAAGCACGAGGAACAAATCAGGTTGTTGTTGACGCAAGCGCAGGAAGATTTCACCGAGAATCTTTTCTTCGCCCGGGAAGGTGCTGCCGCCAAGGAGCACCGGGGCACCGGGTTTCCAACCCACGGAAGCGAGCATGGCTGGGACATCGATGGGCCGTTGCGTGGGCAGATGCACGGCATCGAATTTCAGATTGCCGAAGACATGAACTGCCGACGGCTGGCAACCGATTTCGCGCAAGCGCACGGAGTCCTCTTCATTTTGGGCACCAACGCCTTGGAACGTGGCAAACAACGGCGCGAACAGAAACCCGAACCGGCGATAGCCACGATACGAGCGCTCGGAGACCCGGGCGTTCACGAGGAAGTGCGGTATCTGACGGCGTTGCAGTTCCCACAGAAAGTTCGGCCAGATCTCCGCCTCGATCAGCGCCACGGCAACCGGTTGGATGCGGTCCAAGGCCCGCCGCACAAAGGGCAGGAAATCCACGGGGTAATAGACCTTCTCCACCCCTTCCGGCAGACGTTTGTGGAGCTCGCCCATGCCCGTGCTGGTGGTGGTGGAGACGATGATGCGGTAATGCGGGGCGCGCTGGCGCAGCTCACGGATGACTTGGGCGCAGATGTTCACCTCGCCCACGCTGACAGCATGCAGCCAGATGGCCGGCCGCTTCGGGTCCGCCGGTGGCAAGTCCCCGTACCGGCCAAAGCGCTGCTTGAACCCGGCCTGCCAGTTGCCGCGTCGCCACATCTTCCAGAAGTAATAGGGCGCACTGAGGCAGAAGAAGAGCGCGAACAGTATATTGTATAAGAACCGCATCAGCAAAAAGACCCGCCCCGTATGTGTCAAAAACGGAGCGGTCTGACAAAGTAAATCGGATGCTGACCGGTTCCGTTCAACCGCGGAAGAAGAGGAACCACACGATGATCAGCATCGGCAGCATGATGGGCAGGGTGTATTTGAAGACGTAGCCCAGGAACGTCGGCGTGTGGACGTTCTGCTGGTCGGCGATGGCCTTCACCATGAAGTTGGGGCCATTGCCGATGTAAGTATTCGCTCCAAAGAAGACGGCACCGATGCTGATGGCAACGATGTAGTTGTTGAGTTCAACATTGCCGAGTAGATAGGCGATCTCCACTTGCTCCGCACTCACAGATTTGGCTGCGAGCAGTTCCGGATGATACAGTTGGAGAGCTGCGACGGTGTTGCGGATGTGATCTGCATTCGAGCCAGCAAGGGTGGCCAGATCGCCGCCGCTTTGGACCAAGGCCTGGACTTGCTGGACGATTTCCGGGCTGACGAAGGCACCAAAGATGGCGCTGAGGAAAGCGAGGTATGTGGGTGCGTTGTCCAGCACGCTGGAGAGGATGCCGGAGCCGAAGTAGAAGAACGTGGGATTCAGCGCGAGACCAAGCTTGCCGACTTCCTCGGCATTGGTATTCGCACCGAGCCAGTCGAGCGCGGGCATCATGGTGGCGAAGATGCCGATGAACAAAATGGCGACTTCTTTCACGGGATGGAAATTGAAGTCATTCGCCGCATGCACGTGTTTCTTGGTGGTGAAGTACGAGCCAGCCGCAGCGGCGACCATCAGCGCTTCGCGTAGGAAAGGCGGATGGTTAATGAACACGGAGCCGAGGATGACGGCGAGGAAGAAGACGTTGGAGGTGCCTTCGAATTTCCAAGTATCCGGAGGCTCAGCAAGTTTCTCACGGACGGGCTTGGGCGCTTTCAGGTAGTTCCGATAATCCACCGCGAAGAACATGGCGAGCAGCACGCCGATGCCCGTGAGCCACATGGGCCAGCAATGTTCCATGACCCACATGAACGGCACGCCCTTCAGATAACCAAGAAACAGCGGCGGATCACCGATGGGCGTGAGGCAGCCGCCGACGTTCGACACGATGAAGATGAAGAAAACGATATGGTGCGCCGTGATACGGTATTTGTTCATACGGATCCACGGACGGATGAGCAGCATGGACGCGCCGGTGGTGCCGAGGAGATTGGCGATGACCGCACCAACGAGGAGGAAGACGACGTTGGCGAACGGAGTGGCCTCACCCTTTACCGAGATGTGGATGCCGCCAGAGACGACGTAGAGGGAACCGATGAGGGCGATGAAGCTGACGTATTCCTGGGCCACGTGCAGCACCCGGGTGCCGGCGTGCAGGCCAAAGAAGTAATAGAGCACCGTGATGGCCCCGAGGGCGTAGGCGACTTTCGGGTAATGCTTGCCCCACCAGTTGGCGAAGAAAAGGGGACCAAGCGCGATGGTGCCGAGCAGAGCCGCGAACGGCAGCAGCATCAACGGATTCGGTGTCAGGGCGGCGTGAGCGTCCATGCACAGGAAGTGCTAGAGGCCACCGGGCTTACGGTCAAACGGGAAAAGCGTGCGGAACGCATTCGTTGCACGAATGTTGCATGGTGTACGGGCTGTTTATTTTGCGACATGCTCGAGCAGGCACTCAAGCGGCCCGGCGGAGGAGGCCTTCGCTTTTCCGGCGAATACTCTCCTGCCGCTCGGCCCGTTGGGTGGCTTCAGTGGCCTTTTCCTCGGCCAAGGCCGGGAAAACGAGCAACGGATGGGCGGTGGCCCAGGCGAGGGCCTCGGCTTCGCTGATCGCGTTCTCGATGTAGTCATGCCGGTAGGTATCCGGGGTCTGCGCCAGCAAGCTGGCCAGCAACCTTTCCCGCAACCGGGTGAACTCGGCGTTTTCCTTTTCCCGCGCCTCCGGGGCCAGCCGGGGCTCGAGGGCGAACCTGATGTCAGGTCCGAACCGCGGCTCCAGCCGGTTGGTGTTACTTCTATTTTTCATACTGTCTTTTGCTTTCTTACTGTCTGTCTCTGCCTCCCGCCGGTTGAAGGGCGGGAAAATAAAAAACCCACGGTAGCCTATGGCAACCGTGGGTATTGAAAATTTTAAGTTACGTTAGCTTAGAATCTCACTCCCGGGTTGCCGAGAACGGCCATATGGCGGGACCACTGGGACACTGTCCCGTGGTTCAGGCACTGGCTCGGTTGTTTTACGGCGATCCGGTTCATATCAACGGCCTCACTAAGACAAGAAAAAAGGCGGATTGTCAAATAGGAAAAGGTGGTCGGGGATGGATTCAAGCGCTGGGCCCGAAGTAAAACATGATTCGCCAGCGTCGCCGTTGGAGGAAACATAGCAGACCCTATAGCAGCTTCCGAAACCACCTTAACCTTTTTACCCAAAGCAACTTGCACAATGGGGAAATCTCTCAAACTTTATCAATCCCAGGGCCTGATCTGGCTCTTGCTAATCCTCGCTGTCCTTTCCTTAACCAGCAGCTTTTGGCCAGTTATCTAGGGCAGCCCCTTTTTTCTTTCTTCAGACGGGCGGATTGCGGGAACCAACGGGAAAGAGCCAAGATTAGTCCGCTGTTCTTGCGGCGAAAAACCCAAGGGCAAACGGCCCATGCTGGTGAATTTTTGGGGTCTGACGCCCCGTTAAAACACCTGCATTCTCCAAGTCCACACCGGACGATTTTCCCAAGTTGCTATCGAAAGCTGAACGTTTTCGGTCGAATTTTTAACCCCTCTAAAAAGCCCCTCGGCAAAGACGCCAATCTAATTAGCTCAATTGATTTACAGCTCTGTAATGATTAATAATTTTAATAACTATATCTAATCACCCAAAATGCCGATAATGTATACTCAATTTAAAATGTATTATCCAGATTGTAGAACCACTATTTATGAATAATGTTTTTAGAAAAAGTCCCATGAGGCATGCTTTCACCCTGATTGAATTGCTGGTGGTGATTGCCATTATCGCGATTCTGGCGGGCATGCTGCTGCCTGCGCTGGCCAAGGCCAAGGCCCGGACCATCGCCGGTCATTGTTTGAACAACCTGAAACAGATGGGTACGGCGGTAGGCATGTATCAAGCCGATAGCATGGACAAGTTGACCTATGCGCATATCCGTTTCAAGTACGGCTCCGAGATGACGTGGGATGATTTGCTGAGCGGATACTTGGGCATCTCTATCACCGAGAATGAACAATGGACTGGACCCTATGGCGGTGCCGCTTACAGCAAAGTCGTCCTCTGTGCCGCAGACAAGACTATCGGTCCCTCTTGGTGGGGTGCCACCGCGCGGAATGTGCATCGTTCCTACGCGATGCCCCGGTACGTCTATAATTCAGCCACCCCGGCGGTGACCCCATGGCCACCGACCCCGACGGCGGCGAGCGGATTGGGCCTAAGCTGGAACTTCGGCAATGGCGGGGCCACCTCCACCCACTGCCCTTGGAACAGCATGGACAAGTCCCCCAGCACTGGTCTGACCTACTCCGGCAGCATTCCAGTTCCCCGTCCCGTCCGCCAGTTTGCCGTTTACGCGGCGGCGGTGCGTAACCCGACGGACACCATCTACCTTACCGAGCGCATCCATGTGTCCAATATGTTCGGTCATCCAGATGTGTCCTTCATCGACAACTCCAACCAGCACATGACCACAGGCACGGCGACGGCCCAACAAGGTGGTCAGGATTGGACCTACCCGCTGGAACGTGATTATCACCCGGCTGGCAGTTGGAACTATCTCATGACAGACGGCCATGTGGAGCTACTCGCCCCCGTGAAGACGCTGGGCAGCACGAACCAGAATCGTGGTTTGCGCACCGGCATGTGGACCATCAATGCGCAGGACTGAACTGTATGACGCGCATACGTAACTTGAGTCTGGGCTTGGCCTTGGGTGCCGGGTTGATCTTCAGCAGCTGTGGTGGCGGCAAGACCGACGATGTCGTGGCTCCGCCTCCGCCACCCTCCCAAGGGGTGGATCTGGGTGCCGCTCCGGTCGCCACCGCTCCCGAGGCCACGACCGCGCCCCCGGGTGGCGCAACGGCGGCAGCCACCATCATGCCGGCACCGGAACTGAAAGATTCTGATATCTTGGGCGGCAATGGCCGTCCCTTGACGGACGAGGAGAAGATGCTCCTCAACTACGGGGTGGACATGTTCAAGGAAGAGAAAGGCCGATTCCCGGCCAATCTGCAGGAAGCGGTGGCCAGCCGCCACATCACCCGCCTGCCCAAACTGCCGGCCGACGAGCAGATGAACTACGACCCCCAAACCGGCCGCGTGACCATCACAAAAAAAACTGCGGCCCAGTAACCAGCCGCATTCCATTCAGCCAGCCGGTGGACCTGCGTCCACCGGCTTTTTTCTTTCTTCAGAATGATGCTCCGTTCGCGGCTTTACAGAATTTCCCGGAAGGAGGACTATTCACGTATGATTTCCTCAAACTTTGCACGCGCGGGCATCGTCTGCATCACGCTTATCAGCCTAAACTCCCACCTTGATGCAACCGAAGCGCCTGCGCTGAAGCTGGGACAAAAGGGCAAGGTGCTGCTGGAAGAATCGTTCACGGGTGAGGCGCTGCCAAAGGACTGGACGGTGAACACCGGCAAATTGCGCGTGGCGGAAGGCTCTCTGCGGGCCAGTGAACTGGCCAAGGACATGCACGCGGGCGCGTTCCGTTACCGTCTGCCCGTGCAGGATGTGGCGGTGCAAGTGGATTTCCGCTTCGACGGGGCACGCATGATGAACTTGGGCTTTGATCCCGCCCCTGGTGAGTTGAAGAAAAAAGGGCACCTCTACTCCGTGGTCATCACGCCCGATTCATGGCAGCTCACCGAACACATCGACAAGGCGAACCCGGCATCCAAGAACAAAGTGCTGGCGAAGGCGAACGTGACGTTTGAGAAAGGCAAATGGTACACGCTGCTGCTGGAGAACAAGGGGGAGCAGGTGATCGTGCAGGTGGCGGGCAAGGAACCGTTGAAGGCGAGCGCACCTGATTTCAAGGTGAAGAAACCCGGACTGGTCTTCCGCGTGGGCGGCAAGGATGACGATGCGGTAGCCATTGACAATGTGAAGATGTGGGAGCTGAAGTAGGAAATGGTTTGGGGGCTGGTTTGGGGAGACGGGACGGAAAGGAGTGTAAAAGATGGGGGAAGAAGCAAACAAGGAACCGGCAGGAAGCGCGCCACGTAAGTCACGCGCCTGGATCTGGTGGCTGGTGCTGCTGGTGGGTGCGCTGGCCGTGCTGGGGAGCGCCGTGGCACTGGTCTTCGGCTGGCATGAGCCGAAGTATTCCGACAAACCGCTCAGCTACTGGCTCGCGGAACTGAACGGGACAAACTACATCCGCCGCGACATCGCCGCAGATGCCCTGGCCAAGATCGGCGAACCCGCGCTCGAACCATTGAGGTTTGCTTTGCGCAAGGAGCGGTCCTTTGTTTACGAACTGCGGGACCGGGTGTGGAAGATCGCACCACTGGCCATCCAGCAGCATATTCCCAAACCATGGAACGTCGATGACCTGCAATACAATGCCTGCGTGGCCTTGGCGGTGATGGGACCCGCTGCGGTGAGTGTGGCGCCTGAGTTGGTGCAAACTTTCACCAACCCCTCGCCCGCCGTCATCAGCCGCGCCACTTATGCGCTGAACAAGATGGGGACGAATGCGCACCCCGCATTGCTGGCGGGGCTGGATTCACCGGACCTCAAGGTGGTCACCCAGTGCCGCAATCTGTTGCAGCAGGCCAAGGTCCCATTGAAGCAGCTTGTGCCGATGTATGATGTCTATCTGAAGCGCATCTTGTCGGCGAAAAGCCTGACCCGGGAGGAGTTGTCAGAGGCCCTTAGCCTGTTGAACCTTTCCCGTGCCGAAGCCATCAAGAACTTGCAACCGCTGCTGACCAATGGCGATGGCGTGTACCGCTGCCGCGTGGCCATTCTGCTGTCGTATCTGCAGGTGGTGAATGCGGAGGTGACTGCCACACTGGTAAAGGAGTTTGGCAGCATGTCCTTGATTGAGCAGCGTTTCGTCGCGACGGCCCTGGAAAATCAAAGGCCGCATTTGCAACCTTACTTCAAGGAGTTGCAGAAGATGGCGGCGGATCCGCAACTGGGCGTCGCGGTTCCCATCGCGCGGGTGCTGGAGCGGGAGTTCGCCGATTCTGCGCCGAAGTGGGCGCTCATTGACCGCTATGTCACTGCCGGAAGTACGGACACGGAGTGGCCCATGGTGTTGTCGTTGCTCACAACCAATTTGCGCACGGGCCTGGAACTGGCCAAAGCCCACACCTATCTGCTCAAACTGCTGAATCACCCAAACCATCGTGCACAACAGGAGGTGTTATTTTTCATGTCACGTGAGCCGCACTCCTGCCTGCCGCTGCTACCAGACGTGGAACGTTATCATCAGAATCTCACCACGAATAACCATGGACACATGATGAGTGCACCCGTCGCCAACACGCTGCGTTCCCTGAAGCAGGCACAGCAGATGATGAACACCTCGAACGCGCCTCGTCAAAATACGCCCTCTGTGCCTTGATATGCCTGTGCCCGGAACAGCACCAGAGACACCTCTCAAAGCAAACGGCAACCCGCCGCGCAAGCTGATGCGGGTGCTGATCGTTTCGCAGGCGACCCTCTTCTTTTCCGAGTTCATTCCGGGCTTAAGCGAGTCGGACCTGATCAACCCCGAAGACTGGAGCGAGAGCCTGCTCGGTCTGGTCATACTCGGATTCATCCTTTGGTATATGCTGCGCTGGACATGGCGAGCTTGGGACCAACCAACCGGCAAGTCCGACCGGGTCATCTTGATTCTCGGCATCACCCTGCTGATCGGCTCGCCGTTTGACGCTGTGACGCGCGCCTTGCCCTCTCCCTGGGCGGATTACTGGGATACGGCCAAAACCATACTGGTATTCCCGCTGGTGTTTTGGGCTTATCGCAAGTTGGAAAGAAAATGGACAGAGGAAGGTGATTTGCTGGCGCTGGCCGAACTTGGGCCATGGCCGACGAACCGGCATTTTCTATACGGAATTAGCATGATCATCATTTTTGAACTCCTTTCACTCCTGCCAGACTTTGAAGATGCAAAAACTCCCGAGGAGCCAATGTCAGAGTGGTTGGTCGTTCTAGTCAGCCTGTTGGCACTGGGCTTCTATCTGCTGCTTTTCCGTTACGGCTGGAAGTATCTGCGGGAGAAAAAGATCGTTTCTTGAATGATGACATCCGCCGCGCGGTTGAACGGATGGTCCGGTTGATTGGTCCAAGGACTCCGAAAGAGGTGAAGCATGCACACCGGAGAACATATTTCCTCGCGCGCGTTTTGGACGGCCGTGGTGCCCGCCATGCTGTTGCCGCTGGTGGCCTCGCTCTTCTATTTCGTCTGGTTCAGCGAGGAGGTATGGGCGCGCTGGATCTACAGCGGCACGAAAGTGTTCACACTGGTGTGGCCCCTGCTGGTATGGTGCTGGTGGTGGAAACGGCCATGGCCGCGCATGGAATGGGCCTCGGCCAAGCATCTGAGTGCGCTGCCAATTGGGGTGTTGACCGGCACGTTGATGGTGGGGACATTTTTGCTATTGCTGCAAACGCCGCTGGGCGATGTCGTGCAGGCCAGTGCGGGCCGGATGAAGGAGAAGGCGGAGGCGCTGGGCTTCCTGAAATACTACTGGGTGTTCGGCGTTTTTTTGGCGGTCATCCACTCGGGCATCGAGGAGTATTACTGGCGATGGTTTGTCGGCGGGCGGTTGCGGGAGCGGTTGCCGCGCACGACGGCTTATGTACTGGGAGCGCTGGCCTTTGCGGCGCATCATATCGTGGTGACCACGCAGTTCTTTCCTTTGGGCTGGGGCATCTTTTTTGGGCTGTCCGTGGGCGTCGGCGGAGCGGTGTGGCACTGGCAAATGGAGCGGCAAGGCACCCTGGCTGGCGCCTGGTGCAGTCACATGCTGGTGGACTTCGGCCTGTTGGCGGTGGGTCACAAGCTGATTTTCGGCACTTGGGTGTGAATCGCTCAAAGCGGGCATCACCACCTGATATGTTGGATATCAGGCAGTTACAGAGAATCACCCAAGCGGACCGCCAACGGGCCAGCAAACCAGCGACATTTACCGTGACGAATCTGGTTCCCCGGTGTCTAAATAAGAAATCCCATGCCAGAACGGAGTCATCAGTTACGCCAAGCTGATAAAGTTGCCTCGTCGTATAAAGGGGAAGCTGGGCGCTGGCCATGGACTTTGATCAAGGACCGTTTCCTCCCTCATCGCCGGTGCTTTTGGTTGCTCCTCCTGCTGCTGATCGGTTCAGGGAACCTTGCCCAAGCCCAGTCATTGACGCCCATCCCGGAGACCTGGCAAGTCACCGGTGACCCTGCCCCGAACAATGGAACTTTTGTGGGCTCGGTCCTGCCGATTGACGCCAATACCCAGTATATCATTGCCGGTGCACGTGGCAGTCTGCGGCAGGATGTGCATCAACTGGTCACGGTCGCACCGGGGGAAGCTTTCTACAGTCTCATCAAAAAACCGGTGAACGGACCGAGCATCTGGTCCCGGGAGATCATCGGTCAGGTGAAACCACACGAGATGGCGCTCATGCCCGATGGAGGCGTGGTGATGGTCGGCTATTTCCAAGGCACCGCCTTGTTCAGGACCAATGCGGTGGAAGGGCTGAGCGTGACCAGCAAAGGGGCGGAAGATTTTTTCGTGGCCAGATACCTGGCTAATGGTTCGCTGGCCTGGGTGCGGGCGGAAGGCAGCACTGAGGCGGATATAGCCATTGATGTGGCGACTGACAGTCTGGGCAATATCGCCGTCGCGGGTACGATGGGGGGCCCGGGCAACGTGGCCGGGACTACCATATTCAGCCAGGGCATGTTCCTCGCGATGTATCTGAGTGACGGCAGCATGCCCTGGATGCGCCCGGTTTTCGGCAACCAGAGTTCCGCCACCAGCGTGACCGCAGACAATCTGGGCCATTTCTATATTGCAGGCGGGTTCCGGGGTTCAGTACATGCCGGAGGAAGAGATCTGGATGCCATCAGAGCCCCCAACTGGTACGATGGGGATTCTATAATCATGAAATATGGCATGAACGGAAATTGCGAGTGGGTCCAGCAGATAGGCAACTATAGTTGGGAGCACATCTCTCACATCCAGGCGGACGGTTTCAACGGTTTGGTCGTTGTGGGAAATTTTCATTACGGCACCAGCATTGGACCCTTTTTCCTGACCGACGATGAGAATTACCACTCGGAAAGCGCTTTCGTGGCGAAGTTGAGCGCAGCCGGGATTTGGGAATGGGCCAAAACCATCCCTGGCGATGAGCATACCCGTTTCACCGCCTTGGACGTGGATTCACTCGGGGAAATTTATGTTGCCGGACATTTCTGGGGCACCATTGAGGTCAACGGTACTAATCTAGTATCCGATGATTACTTAAATTATGACTATGGCGAGGTAGATGGCTTTATCATGCGCCTTTCGCCAGATGGCTCGCCTGCTTGGGGTATGAAGTTTGACGGAGATTATGGAGGCGAATCGGTAACCAGCTTGAAAATCATCAGTCCCGACCAAGGGTTTTTCAGCTACACTGGCAATGGTTATTACGGAGGCTATGGGTACGGGTACGGCTACGGTTACGGTTACTACGGTTACTCATGGGGTTTTTGGGGCTTTGATTACGGCTATCACTCGGGGGACACCCGGCTTGGCCGCTTTCTGCCGCCGACCGCCTTGCAGCTGATCCAGCCGCCGGTGAAGACCACTGCGTTTGTCGGGGAGCCCGTCTCGATCCGGGTGGTGGTCATCGGCACCAGCCCTTCGTATCAATGGATCAAAGACGGGAAGGACATCCTGGGGGCGACCTCGTCCGTTCATACCATCGCGGCTGCGGCCTCAAAAGATGTGGGTGAATACAGCGTCCGCATCACGAACCCGAACAGCACCATCACCACCACCCCGGTGTTACTGGGCCTGTATGTACGGCCGCAGTTCACGACCAAGCCGGACTCCCTGATGGTGAGCCGGGGCAGCGATGTGACCTTGCAGGCGCAAGCCACCGGCATCCCCAACCCTGCCCTGCGCTGGCTCAAGCAGACCATCGGTAGCGGGATACAGACCGGCCCGACCTTTCATCTGGATAACGTCACCCTGGATCACGATGGGGCCTATACCTTGGAAGCTTACACCGGCGCGGCCACCAACACGCACCCGTTCCGGATCTATGTGGACATGATCCCCGCCGCGCTGGGTGCGGAGGTGGTGCATGATCCTTTCCGGGAGGTGTTGTATGTGAGCACCGGCACGAACATCACCCGCTTCCATCTGCCCACCAAGACGCTGCTGCCGCCCTTCACCGTCGGCCAGAACTTGGGCAGCCTGGACATCAGTGCTGACGGCCAATCGCTGGTGGTGGCGGACAGCTTTGGCACGGCGGCGAGCAATCTGGTCTATTTCGTGAACTTGGAAACGGGAGCGGCCACGGAAGTCGCTTTGGCCAAGACGGCGGGGGAGAACGGCATCGTGGATGTGGTCTGCGGCGCGGATGGCCGGGTCTTGCTGGCCTCGCAGGGAAAGCTGCGCAGCTACGACCCGGTGACCGGCGGAGTGATCGTGCTCGACCGCCCCGGCAGCAGCATGATGGCCGCCAGCGCCGACCGCCAGACCTTGGCGATGATCGACTTCAATGAACCTAACGGCAACCTCTACCGCTATGCGGTGGGCACGACCAATATCACCGGCAGCGGCACGGATGGCCTGGGCAGCATGGGCCGGGATGTGGGCATCGACCGTTTGGGCCGGCAGTTCGCGCAGGTGAACGCCGGGAAGGCCGTGTTCTACAACGAGTCGCTGCAAGTCATCACCACGCTGGGCACCGGCCCGGCCGATGGTCCCGGTGGCGTGGTCTATCATCCGCAGCAGGACATCGTGTTCCTCTCCTGGCAGGGCACGAACGAGGTGCGGGCTTACAGCACGCTGACTTTTACCGAGGTCGCCCGTTATCAGGCGGACAACCTGCCGTTCGCCGAAGGGCTATCCATGGCGGGAGCCGGCCGGCTCCGCATCAGCCGCTCGGGTGACCTGCTGCTGGTCGCCCTGCCCAACGGCATCCGTTACCTCCCGCTTGCGCCGCAACTGCCCGCCCTGCTGACCCAGCCCGCTCCGCGCACTGCGGCCGGCGGTGAAGCGGTCACCTTTGAAGTAGCCGCCAGCAGCAGCCAGACACTCCGGTATCAGTGGCAAAAGAACGGGGAGAATTTGCTGAATGCCACGAACCGCATCCTCCAACTCCCCTTGGTTGACAGCAGCCGGGCGGGGCATTACCGGGTGCTCGTCGCCAATGCGACCGGAACCGCGACCAGTGAGGCAGCCCTGCTGACGGTGGTGCGCGGGAATCCGCAAGTGGTCTGGGCCAACCCGGGCGACATCGCCTACGGGACCGCCTTGGGCCCTGTCCAGTTGAATGCGGCGGCCCTCACCCCCGGCACCTATGCCTACGACCCGCCCGCCGGCACCAAGTTCCCGGTCGGGAACGGGCATGTCCTGCAAGTCATCTTCTCGCCGGCTGACACCGCTGCTTTTGACAAGGCAACGAACACGGCGCAGATCAATGTCCGGAAGAAGTTCCTAACCGTCACCACGCCCAATGTGAGCCGCCAGTTCGGCCTGTCGAACCCGGTCTTCCCCGTGAACATCGCCGGCTTCGAGCCGGGAGAATCAGCGGCCGACCTGGATACGCTGCCGGTGATCAGCACGGCCGCCACCGAAGCCAGCCCCGTCGGCACCTATCCCATCACCATCAGCGGCGGGGCCGACAACAACTACGACTTCATCCATGGCAATGCCACGCTCACCATCAGCAAGCGGGTGGTGGCCATCTCGTTGCAAAATCTGGACCAGCCGTACAACGGCACACCGCGTCCCGTCACCACGGTCACGACTCCGGCCGGAGTGCCGCTGAGCATCACCTACAACGGCAGCGCCACGGTGCCGACCCTGCGCGGCACGTATCCCGTTTCCGTGACTATCACGGATGCCAACTATCAGGGAAGTGCCAGCGGCACGCTGAACATCTTCAAAGGTTCGCCCGTCGTCACCTGGAACACGCCCGCCCCGATCCTGGTGGGTACGGCCTTGGGCAGCACGCAGTTGAACGCCACGGCCCCGATCTCGGGCATCTATGCCTACACACCAGCCGCCGGGACGGTGTTGGCCACCGGGCAGCATACCTTGACGCTCATCTTCACCCCGCTGGACAGCGCGAACTACCTGCGGGCGACCAACACGGTCACCATGCAGATTCAGCCTTTGACACTGGCCAACCCGCACCTCTCCAGCACCAACCCGAACGAGTTCCGTTTCGATTTCAACGGCGTCAACGGGGTGGAGTATCTCGTCGAGATCTCCCCGGACCTGGTCCAGTGGACCACCCTGACCACCTTCACCGCCCAGAACGGTTCCGTGCCCATCACCGACCCGTCCATCTTCTCCAACCAGAAACGCTTCTACCGCATCCGGCCCAAACCGTAAGGATGGAAGTTGAGGCTTGCACCCGGCGCATAGCTGCGGGATATAAAGCCACCGTGCCTGTCCGTTCCCGAGCATTCAGCCTCATCGAGCTGCTGGTGGTCATCGCCATCATCGGCATCCTCGCGAGCATGATGCTGCCGGCACTGGGCAAAGCGATGGAGAAAGCCAGGCGCACCTCCTGCCTGAACAATCTCAAACAGATGGGGCTGGGCGGACACATGGCGGCCACAGATAACGCGGACAAACTGCCCACCGCCGGCGGGAACTCCACGAACATGATCTGGAACGGCACCAATCTGGTCCACTACGGGCGCATGATCAAATCCGGCACGTTGAACGCCCGCATGTTCTACTGCCCCTCCGCTGGCACCTTCCGGCCGGGCGGGACCAATTGCCTGGACAGCATCAGCGTGACGGGTGTGGTGGCCTACAGTTCCTACTATTTCCGCGGCACCCGGCAGGGCGGCCCCAGCAAGGCAGAACGCGCCGCCGGACGGGTCCTGATCTCGGATTACGAAACGCGTGAACCTTTCCAAGTCGGCGAGTGGTACGCGCAATCACACAAGACGGGCAAGAACGTTTTGCGCGGCGATGGGAGCGCCGGTTTCGTGGTCAACGAATGGGACAGCCGCTGGGTAAACCATGGTGGTGACAGCGCTCCTGGAGCCAAAGACGGCACTTGGGGCAAGCTGGACCGGGGCCGCGAATAGCCACAAAAGGGCGCGATTACCTGGCGTACGCCAATCCCTTAGCCCGATTCCGTTGCTCTACTTAGGAGAGCTTTTTCCAGACGCAAATCCCTCAAAAAAAAGACCTGATAATTTATTCATAACTTTTTCATTATAAGGTTTTTACGAATAATTTAACACTCTTAAACATCCACCCGAAAGTAAACGGCGAACAAGCTTCGACTGGCCCGATTTAGGGCGTGAGCAATTTACGTGGAATGATTCTCGTTGTGTATCCTGCCTGCCAAGACTATCAGTTCATCAGGTAATATGACTAGGGCCAAATATACCGGGTTGTTGCCACTGAGCTTGCTCGCGCTAGCTCTGTGGTTGCTGCCTGCGTCGGCTCAGGCAGTGGTGCTGGACTGGGATGCGGTGAATTACAGCAGTGGGTCTCTTTCGCAGTCCTTCGATATCGACGCTAGTAATCCGGGCGACGACATCACTATCACCATTACCGGTGACACGAGTTATTTCGCCCAAAACGTGAATGATAACTCAAACCTGACGGGCGGTCTGAGCCCGGCGCAGCAGTCGTTGTTCATGAACATGAATTACTCCAGCGAGAGTCAGTCCATTCGCGTCACCGTCACCTTTCACTATGCCTACGGTGTGGAAAATGTGAGCTTCTCCATCTTCGATATCGATGAGGATGATAGCAATGACAGCAACGTTGGTTACACCGACAAGATTGCGCTGCTAGGCAAAAATCTCAGCGGAACCTTGGTCGCTCCCACCACTATCACTGACTCATCCGACAATGAACAAGTGGGGACTGGCACCAACAGGTATGTTCGGGGTAACGATTCCGCCAGCGACTCGTCCAGCAGCGGTACAGCTTCCTACACGTTTTCTGGAACCAACGCCATCACGGAGTTCACTTTCACCTACGGCAATGATGCCAACTCCCCGAACAATCCTGGCAATCAGTGGATTTCCCTGCACGACATCACTTACACACCCAAAATCCCTGAGTGGCATCCCGGGTTGATCGCCTCCTTTGCCTGTATGATGCTGGTGGGCGTGCGCCGGTTTTTCTTCTAAGCACACTTGCTCCGCGTCCTAGTGGAAGCAAATCTGCCCGGGCATCACTGAACCGCCTTGGCCCGCCGTCTTCGCCAGCAGGCACCCATAGCTCCCAATCCCAGCAACGCCACCGTTCCCGGCTCCGGCACCGCTGACAATCCGAAGGACGTCGAGTCCGGGGCCTGATGCAGCGTGAAAATCGTACCGGGATCACTAACCTGTGGAGGCAGCATCCCCAAGGTATCATGCGATGAACGAATGCCCTCCAATTTCCGGACCGGAGCCGAACTCAACGGATCAAACGCCAACTGCGGTGACCGCGCCGGCTGGTTCAACACTTCGTGCAACGACCACAGTGTAGGACGGCCAGTTTGCAAGGGCCGACCTGCCAGCCAACTGGCAGTGGTGCTCACATACCCGCTAATCTGTGTGCCGGACACCGACGTCATCAGATGCTCGGATTCCTCTTCGGCAATCGCCGGCAGCACCCCGCAGCTCAGAGCGATAACCGCCGTGAGCATACGTGCATTGAGTCGTGGTTTTCGCTTCATCCGTGTCGAATTTTTGCTGTGATACGCCTTTCGCACCACCCTTGTTCCATACTCTTTTACCGCCCGTGAAGGTCAAGCCTTCAATCCCTCAAAACTTCACCGTCGCCTGCACCGCCACCAGTTGCTCGCCCTGTTGCTGCCCGCCCTTCTGATGGCTGTAGCTGTATTGCAGCTTGCCTTGCAGATGCCGCGTCACCCGGCAGCCCAACGCTGCATCCAGCCGCCACATGTCGCGGTCCCAATCCTCCTCGCCGCCTGCGCCATTCTGCACCGGATCGAAGAACTGCTGGTTCCAGCGCAACGCCGCAAACATCCTTGCGCTCAACTTGTATTTGCCCTCGATGAAATACGCCGCCGTGTCCGCATTGCCCACGTTCGGCACATCGAAGCGGGAGAACACGAACTCCCCCCACAACTGCCAGTTGCGCCACGCATACGCCACATCGTAGGCCACCGAAGTCTGATTGAAATCATCCAACGTCTTGCCCGCGGGCAGCACCGTCTCCGCCACTGGCAACAGATACGGTCCGTGACTCGCGGACACGCCCAGTTTCCAGGACGCATTCGGTCGCCAGCCCAAGCGACCGCTCCACGTCGGGTGTTCCCAACCCAGATGCCGCGCATCCCACACCGTCGGACGCGAGGAGATGGACGCGTTCTTGAAGTCGAGCGCGTAATCCACCTGCCCCACGCGACCAAACACCGCCGCGCCACTCGTGTAAGCCGGCCCCCATAACACCGGCAGCCACGCGGCTTTCTGGTCCGGCACATTCTTGCGCGCCAGAAAACCGGCGGGTGTCGCGGGCACCGTCTGGTCCGTGATGGTCAGCACGTTCTCATATGCCACGGGTGCGGTGATAAAAGGATTGCTCCACGAATCATGCCGGTTCACCCATTCGCCGAACACCGTCGCGAATTTTCCCACCTGCACATTCACCCACGCTTCCTCGAAGGGCTTGTAGCGCAGGAAATATTCATCGAACCGCGCATCACGATCCGCCGCCCCCGGATCAAATCCTCTGTCGGCGCGGAACTGCACGAAGCTGTAGAAATGTTCGCCAAAATGCGTGTCGAGAAAGAGCGAGAGCCGGGGATTGAAGTAGTGATCGTCATCCGGGAAGATGAGTCCCGGCGGACGTTGATCCACATAGTATCCCTCCAGGTCCAGCGTGCCGCTGAAGTCCGTGCGGAACCAGCCGTTCTTCGTCTCCAAGTGCAGCGCCTCGTCTATCCGGTCCAGAAACTCCTGCCCCTGCGCGCTCATCACGCCGAGCGTCAGCACACTCACTCCGATAAAATAGTTCCACGCTTTCTTCATGGATTCTCCTTCAAGGTATGCACCCCGGTGACCTTGTATGCCTTCACCATTTCGCTGAACCCTTTCAGTTTTAGCGGTGCCAGTTCCTCCACGTCCAGCAGCGCACCCAGCTTCGTCTGCGTGGCTTCATCGATGACCACCTCCATCTTGCCCGCCACGCTGCACAGGCGCGAGGCCAGGTTCACGCGCTCACCCAGCACCGTGTAGTTCAGACGGTCCGCCGAACCCATGCAACCCGCCACCGCCTCACCCGTCGCGATGCCGATGCCCACGAGTATCTTATGGTCGGACGTCTCGTTCAGTTTGTTCCGCTCCTCGATCATCCGCACCGCGCACCGCGTCGCATTGTAAGCATCGTTCCCGTAACTCTTCGGCGCGCCAAAGATCGCCATGATCAGGTCGCCCACAAATTTATCCACCACGCCGTTGTGTTCATACACCACCTTCGTGAGCGCGGTCATATGCTCATTCAGCATCTTGATGACCTCCGCCGGGTCCATGCCCTGCGTGTGCGCCGTGAAGCCGCGGATATCGCAGAAGATCACACTGATCTCGCGCTTCTCACCGCCGAGCGTCATCTGCCCGTGGACCATCTGATGCGCCACATCCTTGTCCGCCACCATGTCCAGCACCGCGCGATACTTCTCCTTCAGCGCCAGTTCTGCGGTCATCTCATTGAATGATCTAGCCAGCTTGCCTACCTCGTCTTCGCTCCGGACCGGCACGCGCACCTCGAAGTTGCCGGTCTGGATCTCGCCCGTGGCTTTTACCAAGTCACGGATGGGGGCAGAGAAGCCGTGGCTCAAGAACAGGCTGATCAACAATCCGCCCAAGAGCACCAATGTCCCAAAGGCGACCACCCGCCAGCGCAGATCCTGTTGGGCACTGATGATCTCAGCCATCGAATAGATGCTCACCTGATACGTCGGTGGAAACTTTGAATCCTTGTTCATCAACTGAAAGAAGACCTGATGTGGTTCCCCATCGATCTCCACGTTAAAAGTCCCTTCTTTTTCCCGGGACTTTTGCTCCACCATCGCTCGCATGTTCGTATTGATCTCTACCTCATCCGCTGGCGCCAGGCTTGTGGAAAACATCCGTCCGTCCAGCCACATCCCGCTCTTGATATGACTGTAATCCGTCAGGCTACGCTC
Source organism: uncultured Verrucomicrobiota bacterium (assembly GCA_964589735.1). Lineage (GTDB taxonomy): Bacteria > Verrucomicrobiota > Verrucomicrobiia > Limisphaerales > JAEYXS01 > JAEYXS01. The sequence continues at coordinate 139,955 of CAZPUL010000001.1, forward strand.
CGTGTTGTTCACGAACGGAAAGCCCAGGATCAATGCGCCCAGCATCTCCCCATCGACGTCTTCGATGCGGGTCACGATGACTTCCATCACTTCCGGCCGTTTCTGATCCGCTGCGACTTTCTTCAACCGTTCCGCCATTTTGCCTTTTACCGGCACACTTTCCTCCAGCGATAGATAGCCCACTTGTTGGATCGGTCCGGTGGCCAATGATTTGCCTGCCAGCTCGAACTGGTGCTTCAGTTTTTCCCGGTCGGCCAATGCTCCCAGACCAGTCGCCGCGATTGCCGGTGGCACCAGCTCTTTGCCTTGCGCATCGATGAAACGCACCAAGATCGCTCTTGGTAATTGGCGGCGCTGGCGCATATTATCCCCCAGCACATCCCGCAATTCATCTTGAGCGTTGCCATAGATCACCCGCATGTCGCCTTCTTCCAAGGCCGCCCGCAAGCGCACGGACTGGCACATCTCCAGACACTTCGCTTTCACCGAGGCCAGTCGTGCCTCCTGCATACTGTTGAACACCGCAATCTGACCGGTGAACCGCTCCGCAAATAGTTTTTGATACGCCGCCTGCATGCGCGTCTGCGTCACATACAGCGTCGTGCCCGTCACTCCCGCCACCACCACCATCATGGCGAGCAGCAGCTTGAAACGAAAACTCAGTTTCCGGAACGGACCCATTTATTTCTCCTTGAACTCCACTTTCAACGTCTCCCCCGCCTTCAGCTCGACCGGCTGCGAACGGACGTCTTTCTCATCCACCCATATCTTCAACACGAATGAACCTGCCGGCAGATTCTCCAGCTTGAACGCGCCCTCCGGTGATGTCGTCACGAAATATGGCGTATCCAGCACCAGGATGTTCGCCCGCATGTGCTCATGGATCTCGCAATACAGCTTCACCAGGCCCGGGGTGTCGAACTGCACGGCCGCTGGTTTCTCATCCTTCCGATAACGCCCGAGATCGAACCGCTTCGTCTTCGAATACGAGAACACATTGTGATAATCCATGTCCCTGTTCGGGAACTCCACGTAACTGCCCTTTTGCACAGGCAGCACCGACTGCGTGAATTGAAAACCTTGTTGCGGCATCTGCAACCGGTTGGTCGTCACCGCATTCGTCACATTGTTGAACTGGCCTTCGAGATACACCACTGCCACCGGGGCAGGCGGCGGCGCGATCTGCCCCGCCTTCAACCCATACCGGTCACCCGCAGGCGCCACCGCCTTCGCCTTCGGCAAAACCACCGTCCCCTCCACTATTGCAGTCGCCGCGGCCGTCTGCGCTTGCACCGACGTGACCACCAAAGCCGCCAACCCGACCACCAACGACACTCCGTGCAACATCACACGCACCGCCTTGCCTTTATTATAAAAAATGGATGACTTCATGGCTGATGACCCGACGAGCGTAATACAGGCACTCCCGCCCACGCAATGACAGGAATAAACCCCACTCCCCCTCGTCCTCGTTCTCGTCGTCGTCCTCGCATCCCCTTGCCGCTCCATAACCGCCTCCTTTCTTCATTTTCTACGGGACACCATATCAGGGGCACTAGGACATCCGCTGTCCTACACCCCTCCCGCATGAAAATAGTTTTAAAGTCCGTAACCTGTTAAAAACAAATAACTTGAGTAAAAATTAAGCCTCCAGACTCAAAACTCCCTAAAAATATTTCGCGAAAACTCCAACCGCCAATCACGGTGATCCATCCCCCTTGTTTTTAGGCTTTGCGTTTTGAACTTTCTCCCCATCCTTGCCCTGTATCTGATTTATGTCGCTCTCCGCTGAACATCTGCACGCCTTGCAGGCCATCGTCGGCCCGCAGAATGTCCTGACCAAGAAGGAAGATCTCGTCCCCTACGCCTTCGACGGCACCGCCGCCATGCTCCAGATGCCCGGCTGCGTCGTCTTCGTGGAGACCACGGCGCACATCGTCGCCTTGCTGAAATATGCGGATGCTCAGCGTCTGCCCGTGGTCACCCGCGGTTCCGGCACCGGCCTCAGCGGTGGCAGCCTGCCTTCGCCCGAGTGCATCGTCATGTGTACCGTGCGCATGGATAAGATCCTCGAAGTGGATGAGGCGAATCTCACCATCCTGGTCGAGCCCGGCATCACCACGGTGAAGGTTGCGGAGGCCGCCGAGAAGGTCGGCCTCTTTTATCCGCCCGATCCCGGCTCCATGCGCATCTCCACCATCGGCGGTAATGTGGCGGAGAACTCCGGCGGCTTGCGCGGCCTGAAGTACGGCGTCACGCGCAATTACGTCATGGGCCTGGAAGTGGTCTTGCCCGATGGCGAGATCCTTTGGACCGGCAACAAGTGCGTGAAAGACGTGGCCGGTTACTCGCTCAAAGATCTCTTCATCGGCTCGGAAGGCACCCTCGGCGTCATCACGAAAGTGCTGCTGCGGCTCATCCCCAAACCGCAGACAAAGAAGACGATGGTCGCCACCTTCGCGCGCATGGACTACGCCGCCGAGGCCGTCTCCGCCATCATCGCCGCGAAGATCATCCCCTGCACGCTGGAGTTCCTCGACCGCATGACGATCCATTGCGTGGAAGATTACGCCAAGATCGGCCTGCCGCTGAATTGCGAAGCGCTCCTGCTCATCGAGACCGATGGCCACCCCGCTGTCGTCGCCGAGGAAGCCGCGCAGATGGAAGCCAAATGCCGCGAATGCGGCTGTCTCGAAGTCATCGTGGCTAAAGATGATGCCGAGGCCACGAAGCTCGCCAGCGCCCGTCGCTCCGCCTTCTCCGCGCTCGCCCGCGTGGCGCCCACTACCATCCTCGAAGACGCCACCGTCCCCCGCAGCGAACTCGGCCGCATGATCCGCTTCGTAGAAGCCACCGCCAAGAAATACAACCTGCGCGTGGGCACCTTCGGCCACATGGGCGACGGCAACTTGCACCCCACCTTCCTCACGGACGAACGTAACAAAGACGAGATGCACCGCGTGGAGGAAGCATTCAAGGAGATCTTCGAAGAAGCCATCCGCCTCGGCGGCACCATCACCGGCGAGCACGGCATAGGCATGGCGAAGAAATCGTTCCTGCCCAAGTTCGCCGGCGACGCCCAGATGCGCGTGATGCGCGAACTCCGCAAAGCCCTCGATCCCCACGGTACACTGAACCCGGGCAAGATGTTCGACTGACCCCGCAAACGAAAAAGCCGCCGGATAATCATCCAGCGGCTTTTGATCGCAAATTCAACGCTTACAGGTCCAGCGGTCCGGCCATGCTTTCGCCATCCATCTCATAGATGCCCACGAGGTAGCCGTTCTCGCGGATCTCACCGACCTTCAGCTTGCCATAGAGCGTCACCGCCTGGTCCATGATGGGCTTCACACCCTTGCTGGTCATCTTGACGCTCACCCACTCATTGATCTTCGGCACCGCGCCGTAGCAGCACATGGACTGGTCCCGCATCACGAGCAGTTCCGTGATGAGCCCGCCCTCCACCTTGAGCGGCAGCATGAACCCCTTCAACGCCACGCGCTGGTTGTTCAGGGAGCGCACCGGCTTGGGGATCTGGTCCTTGCTGGCATCCACCTGCGTCACCGCATTTGTGCTGCCTTCTTCCGGGATGACGTATTCAAAGCCAGAGAGGTAATCGAAGCCGACCGTGAGATATTCGCGCCCTTCACCCGTGGTGACCTTCTCCAGTTTGGAGGGATCCAGCACCGCCAGCGTGTTCGTCGTCGTTGCGACCGCTGCTGTTGCTGCATTCGTAACCGTGGCTTCTGGAGCGGTTGCAGTCACGGTCGCGACCGCATTACTCGGAGCCGCCGGAGCCACGGGCTCGCTGATCTTCGTCCCGCGCACTTCCGCACCGGCCGGTACCACCGGCGGGTTCAGCGATGCTTGCTTCGTACGGTAGCCCCAGAACATGAAACCGCCCGCCGAGATCACCACGATCAGGCAGAGGATGACGAGCAGCGCATTGCCGCGGGTTTGCTTCACAGATTGCATATCAGATCATTTCTCGCGCTCAATTCCCTTTGGGGAAATTGAAGGCGACACCGCTGTATATCTTACCCTTGATATCGAGCTGCTTCAAGGTGCCGTCAAAGGTATCCGTGGTCTTGAGCCAGTCCGCCTCCGCCTCGAACATCGAGGTGTTGCCCACGGTCTCGCCGGTGGCCGTGTTGGCGACGGCCTTGAAGGTCAACGTCTTCTCCTCACCACCCACCTTGGCGGTGACCTCAAAAGTCTCCTGCTTCACGCGCGTATAACCGCTCATGTGCGGCGCGAGGATCCACGCTTTCATCTTGCCCGAAGTGGCATCGCGCAGGAATTCCACGTGCGCCTCTTCATTCCCCAGCGTCAGGCCCGTGCCGCCATTCGGCGGATCATGGTGATGATGGTGCGCCTTGTCGCCGTGATCATGGTCATCATGCTTCTCGCCGCCCTTGCAGGCGCTCAGAGAAAGAAGGGCGCAGACGCCCAGGAGCGTCGCCACCAGATTGCCAAATGTCTTCTTCATTTTCGTCAGTTTACGATACCGGCGTCAGGTTGTCGGCAACATTCGTGCGATACGCTTTCAGGGCCGGCACCACCCCGCACAAGGCGCTCAGGGCGATCAACCCCAACGGCGCCCCGATCATCATGGGATTGAACGACATCGCATCCAGGACCACACCCGTCTGGGCGCGGATGACCTGGGCGGCGGCCATGGTTATTATGCCATACACCGCCAGTCCCGCAACCGCCCCGATGGCCCCGATGCTCGCCGCCTCCAGCACCACGGCGCTGAAGATGGTGCCCTTCCGCGCCCCCAAGGCCCGCAGGATGGCGATATCGCGCCGGCGCTCATTCATGGAATTGTAGATGCTCGCCAGCACCGAACCGGCCGCCACCACGGCCACGAGCACCGCTACCGCCGCCAGCACCCGGTCAAACCAGGCGATCTTGTTGAACAACTGCGCCACGATCATCGCGATTGGCCACGCGAAGGTCAGCTTGTCGCCCTGCTTGTTATACATCTGCTCCAGTTGCCGCCCGATGAGCGGGCTGCCCGCCTTGAACTTGATCAGCACCCCGCTGAGCTGGTCGGCGGATGCAGCGGTGTGACCGGACATCTTCTGCAATCCAGCCAGCGGAATCCAGATGACTCGATCGACCGGCGTGTTAGACGCCTCCATGATGCCGACCACAACGTAAGTCTCCGCGTGTTGGTCCTTCTCATTGAAGATCAGGCCGTGATACGGCTGGAACTTGTCGCCGTATTTCAGATTGAGCTGGTCCGCTACGTAACTCCCCACGACCGCCTCGCGATATTCCTGATCGAAAACACGACCGCCACCGCGCACGGTGAATTTCTTGCCCGGCACATACTCCACCTCGCTGAAGAGATTCGTGGTCGTGCCGACGAGCCGGTAGCCGTGGTAATTGTCACCCACGGCGATGGGGATGGCCGCCTGGATGTTCGGGTTCTTCTTGATCGTCTCGTAATGTTCCCACGCGATGTTGCCCGGCGATTCTTCCAGGTGGAAGATCGTGTTCAATACAAGCTGCAGCTTGCTGCCGCGCGCCCCGAGCACCGCATCGAAACCGCAGTTCACACTGGTGAACGCATTGTTAGACTGCACTTTGATGGTCCACACGGACATCAAAAGACCCGTCGCCAGCGCGATAGAAAGCGCCGTGATGAACGTGGAAAGCGCGTGCTGCCGCAGACTGCGCCGGATGATGAGCCAAAGAGTCACAGCACCACCTCCTGCGCCGCCGCACGGTTGATCTCGGTCAATTTGCGGACCATCTCGAACTGCGCGAGCACCTGCGGATCATGGCTGACGAGCAGCAGGGCCGCTTCATTTTCGCGACAGGCCTCACGGATGAGCGCGAGCGCTTCGCGAGCATTCTTGCCGTCCAGATTGCCAGTGGGTTCATCGGCGAGCACCAGCTTGGGCCGGTTGGCCAAGGCCCGCGCCACCGCCACCCGTTGTTGCTGCCCGGTGGAGAGTTGGCGCGGATAGTGGTCCAGCTTGTTGCCCAGCCCCACACGCTTGAGCAATTCCGTCGCATGTGCCTTGTCCGCCCCCGGACCGAAGGACATACCCAAGAGAACGTTCTCCAAACAGGTGAAGCCTTGGAGCAGATTGAACGTCTGGAAAATGTATCCAATGGTCGTCGCGCGTAACCGATCGCGATCACTCTCACCCAACGCGGCCATCTCCACCCCCGCCAGCTTGATGCTGCCGGAGTCGGGCTTCAGGATGCCCGCGATGAGGTTCAGGAAGGTCGTCTTGCCTGAGCCGCTCTCACCGGCGAGCGCTTCCTGCACCTTCGGCTCCAGCGCGAAGGCCGGCACATGCACCACCTGATGCGTGCCGCCATCCGGCATCACGTAGGCCTTTTTTAGATCTTTGATTTCCAGCAATAGCATGGCTTATGTCCGCCCATCATCGCCTCAGTTGTGGCTGGGAGGCAAATGGTTTGCATCAACGTGTTTTGGACGGCCCGAGCTTGTTTTTGTTCAGTCTTTTCTCTTTCGTAAGCCCATGATTTCCACCTGCAAACCGCTGGTTGTCCTGGGCAGCGCCAATATGGACTTGGTGACGCGGGTGCATGCCTTTCCCCAGCCGGGTGAAACTCACCCTGGCAGCGGGTTGGAACAGCATCCGGGCGGCAAAGGCGCGAATCAGGCCGTGGCCGCCGCCCGGGCCGGAGCCAAGGTGAGCTTCATCGGCAATATCGGCCACGGAGCCTTCGGTGATGAGTTGGTATCGGGCTTGGTGAAGGAAAGCATCGACCTTACGCACTTGCGTCGGAGCGATCGGCTCCCCGCCGGCACAGCGCTCATCTTATTGAATGCAGCCGGTGAGAACCAGATCGTGGTGACACGCAGTTCCAATGAGCTGGTGAGCGCCGCCCAAGTGCACCAAGCCAAACCGCTCATCCAGCAAGCCGGCCTGTTGCTGGTGCAGTTGGAAGTCCCCCTAGCCGCTGTGACCGCCGCCATCGCACTTGCCCATAAAGCCAAGGTGCCGGTGATGCTGAACCCTGCGCCCATCACGCGACCATTGCCCAAAAGTTTGCTAAAGCAGGTGACGTGGCTAACGCCCAACGAACATGAGTTGGCCGTTTTGACAAGGTCAACGGTGCGGACCAAGGAACAGGTAGAGCAGGGCGCGAGGAAGCTTTTGTCTGTTGGGCTGCCCAATATCGTCGTGACCTGCGGCGCACGCGGAGCCTGCTGGGTATCGGCTAACGGCACGCGCTGGTTCCCAGCCCGCAAGGTGAAGGTGGTGGACACCGTGGGTGCGGGCGATTGCTTTTCCGGCGTGCTGGCGGCGGGATTGACTCGGGGATTGCTGCCCGCAATCGCAATTCAGGAGGCGGTCCAAGCGGCGACACTCAACGTGACCCGACACGGTGCCCGCTCCTAGAGCCTGTTTGAAAATGGCTTGGTGCTGGCTGTGCCGGACAAACGGGCTGAGGCTAGGCGTGGCGAGGGAGCATATTGGGGAACAAATCTGTGACCGAGCCACAACAACGCCCCAGCCCGTTTGGACCAGCAGACAGCGCCAATGCATTTTCAAACAGGCTCTTAACTCCCTTTTTCCCTTGTTTCCCCCGGCCCCGCCTCGCCATAACATGGGCCGCTCATGAACATCATTGAGGAACTGCGGTGGCGCGGCTTGATCGCCGATCAGACGGATGCGGAAGGCCTGGCGAAACGCCTGGCCGAAAAACCCATCACGCTCTATGCCGGCTTCGACCCCACGGCAGACAGCCTGCACGTCGGCCACTTGGTCCCGCTGATCGCGCTCCGGCGCTTTCAGAATGCCGGCCATTTCCCCATCGCGGTCGCCGGTGGCGCCACGGGCAGCATCGGTGATCCCAGCGGCAAATCCGCCGAGCGCTCACTCCTCACCAAGGAGATGATCCAGGCGAACGTGAATGCCGTGCGCCCGCAATTGGGCTGCCTCCTCGATTTCAATTCGCAGACGAACCCCGCCCGTCTGGTGGATAATGCGGACTGGACCGCGCAGATCACCTTCCTCGATTTCCTGCGCGACATCGGCAAACACTTCACCGTGAACCAGATGGTCGCGAAAGAAAGCGTGCGCGCCCGCATGGAAGACCGCGAGGTGGGCATCAGCTACACGGAGTTCAGCTACCAATTGCTGCAAGCGTTCGATTTCTATCACCTGAACAAAGAGTTCGGCTGTGAGCTGCAGATCGGCGGCAGCGATCAGTGGGGTAACATCACGGCGGGCATCGACCTTTTACGCAAGAAGGGCGGCCAATACGGCTTCGGCGTGACGCTCCCGCTCATCACGAAAGCGGACGGCACCAAGTTCGGCAAGACCGAAGGTGGTGCGGTGTGGCTTGACCCCAAGAAAACCAGCCCGTATCAGTTCTTTCAGTTCTGGATGAAGACGGACGACCGCGACGTCATCCGCTACCTGAAATTCTTCACGTTCCTGCCGCAGGACGTGATCATCGATCTCGAAGCGAAGCACACCGCCAACCCCGGTGCGCGTGAAGCCCACAAGGCGCTGGCGAAAGCCTGCACAACTTTGATTCACGGCGACTTGGCTACAGTCAACGCGATTATAGCTAGTGATGTCTTATTCGGCGGAAGCGTGGACAAACTCCAAGAGGATTTTTTTGCGGAAATCCTTGGCGAAGTGCCTACGAAGGAATTTCCGCGCGCACAACTCGAAGGTAACGGATCAACCTTACTCGATGTCCTCGTAGCCGCCGGCCTAGCGACCTCCAAAGGCCAGGCCCGCAAAGACGTGGAAGGCGGCGGCATCTACGTAAACAACGAGCGTGAGACTAACATCGCCCGGCTCCTGGTCACGAACGACCTGCTTTTCGGCAAGCACATCCTGCTCCGCAAAGGCAAACGCAACTACGTGGTGGTGACGGCGAAGTAAGATAGAAGAGCAGCCCGGCAGGGCTGCCGGAAAGTAGCCGGAGGTTGAGGAGTCCCGCAAAGGGACGACGACACCTCCGGTAGTGATCCACAACAATTACGACCCTGAAAGGGTCGCAGAGAATCCGGCGTTCCTCAGGTAATTTCTCTCATCAGAAGACAATTTGAATGAGGACACTTAGGGCAGCTAACGCGGCTAGAAAAATTCCGAACCAGCTTGCTCTTCGCCACATCTTTTGTGCGGCGGTTGACCAGTAGTTTGCCCGCTCTCCAATCAAATGGAGAAACCTACCCCACGCCGACAAAACTCCCACAAAAACCAGGCTGAGGATGCTTTGAAAAACTTCGCCGCCTTGATTTCGCTCCAGCTCTTGCATCATCGAAACAAATACGATCAATCCCGCATAGGAGAATGCTGCGAAGAACGCTGCCTGTCGCCAGCGCAATAAGCGGGCATAGCCATAAGCAAGAAAGAATCCGCTGGGAAAAAACAGGGCGGCTACAACCCAGCTCCATAAGGGCAACCTCTTATACTCCATCTCTGGATCGGTCTTGTGGTCCAGTATGCCATCAATCGCTACCTTGATAAGAAAAGTGAACAGCAGGTGAGTGGTCATCATGAACCCGCCACCCTGCACATTGTTCGGTGTGGTGAAGAGAAGAGTGCGAAGAACCAGCGCCAGAATGAACGCTGCCACCCATCTTCCATACCTTGGCCGTAGCATTACCGAAGGCTATCCAGTCACGGCTTTTTGTTAAGCGGATTCCGCAGGTAATACAACCGTCCATCTTCCGCACCGATCAACAGGTCCGGCACCCCATCCTTGTTCCAATCCACTGCCGTCGGATGCGTGTCATGCCCTTCGATGTTGCGCGAGTCCACGTTGCCCTTGTTCTCGAAGCGATACTTACCGTTCACTTGCGCGGTCTGGCGCAGCCACTGTGCATTCTGGCTGTTCACCAGCACATCCAGTTTGCCATCGCCATCCCAGTCCAATACCGTGAGTTTCCGACGGCCACTGCCACCCGCGATCTTCGCGTTCAATTGCAAGGGCGCACCCTTGTCATCGCACAGGATGCGTTGGGGCGGGAGCAGCACCAGCTTGCTGCCTTGCTTCTTGCGCTCGAAGAAGGAGAGGTAGCCCTCATGGTCCAGCATCACGAGATCGACGAGGCCGTCCTTGTTGAAGTCCACAGTCACCGGTGTAGTGCGCCATTGCGTTAGCAGCCCTTTGCCTTCCGGCCGCAACCATCCATAAGACAACGTCGGCTGCGCGCCGTTCCATTCCACCTCGATCGGTTTCGCCGCAGCCAGCTTGGGCTTCGTACGCGTGCCGATGTTCTGATACCACACCACCTTGCCTAGGATGGAATTCACGATGAGATCGGGCAACCCATCACCATCCCAATCCGAAACCGATTGAGTCGTGTAACCCCACTTCGCCTCCGCCGGTCCTTGGATGGATCCGTTCGGGCCCGCCATGATGCGTAGTGTCTTGCCATCCGCCTCAAGCCGCTTGGGAGCCGCCCACTTCGGTTGTTCCACACCCGGTCCGCTGAGGTTCTCGAAGAAGGCGACATAGCCCGCCGTATCACCGCAGATGATGTCCGTATCACCATCGCCATCCCAATCATGACCCACTGGCGTAGCGAGCGCGCCAAACTTCACCTCGTCCGCCTCTTGCTGGAAATAACGGGGTTGCGTAAAAACCGGTGTGCGATCCTTCGCCAGTTTACCGGTGTTCTCGATGAAAGCCACACGGCCATCTTCATCGCCCACGATGAGATCGTAGTCGCCATCCTTGTCCCAATCGAACGCCACCGGCACGATCATCTCCAGATCCATCACCAACGGCTTGCCATCCGCCGCCTTCAGCTTGATGCCCGCAGCATACTTCGGTGCCGTGCGTGTGCCAGTGTTCTCGAAATAGGTGAAGCCATCGAGAAACTCACCGCACAAGATGTCCAGATCACCATCCCTGTCGAAGTCGATGAAGTTCGGGGAAGGGCAACCAAAGGTATCGAGTCGCTTGCCACCGGCTTCGACGAGAAACGGCTTCGCATACTTTGGTTCCTTCGTGCTGCCTTCGTTTTTCAGCACGTAGACGATACCGTGCAGCGGGCCATTGGTCCATTTGCCCTGCATGTCCCAAGCATTATCCCAGCCGTAATGCGCCCAATCCTCTATGCCCACGGTGAGGTCCAGCTTGCCATCGCCATCGTAATCCACATAACGCCATTGGTTATGGCGGATCTTGTAGAAGTCCGGCTTGCTGCCTACGACCGTGGTGTGCACGCCCTTCGTCGTCACCGGCAGTTTCACCGCATTGTCCAAGCCGGTCTTGAGGAAATCCGGATACTCCTTCTCCGGCGTCAACACGCGCAAACCGCCATCCACGTATGAAGGTGTCACATAATGCACCGTCTTGCTGATGCGGCGCGGGGCTTTGAACACGGGCATCTTGTTCTTGGCTGTGTCGCCCGTCGTGTTCTCAAAAATATAGACGCCGTTATACGGTTTGTCCGGGCAGGAGACGACGAGGTCGTAATCGCCATCGCCATCCGCATCATACGGTACGGGCCAGGCCCAAAGGCCGACACCGAGGTCCACGGCGAGCCCGGGGTTGTTATACTTGATACGGTCGAGGTTCTGGCCGCACACGGCCTGGGCACCAAGCAAAGCACAGGAAAGCCAGCAGATCAGTTTCATGGTACGATTTTTCGGGATTTCAGATTAAAGCGCTCTCCGGGGCTGAGGAGCAAATAAGGTTTCTCATCGGCGGCAGGTTTTCGTCGATTGTCGTAGATGCCCACTTTGCTGGCACCGATGACTTCGCACTGGTCACCCCGCACAACGATGGCGGTGTTCTCGTCGATGGCGATGCCCAGCAAATGAGGGTGCTTCTCGATGACCGGCACCATGTCATTCTCCCGCTTGCGGGCGAGCCAATGCTGATCCACCGCCGTGTCACGCAGGAAACCAAAGCCCTTTTCATAGCCGGGTGCCATCATGATGGTATTGCCCTCGCGCGCACCCCGCACCAGATAGGAGCCTTGGATTGTCGCGCCCGCTGAGCTGCCGCCGATGACGCCGCCGCGTTCCAGCACGGCGTGAAAAGCCTTCTCCGTACGTGTGCCGAGATAGGAATCCACGAAACGCCATTGCCGCCCGCCCCCGAACCAGACGCCACGCGCTTCTTTCAGCGTGGCGGCGAATTTCTCCGTATCCGCTTCCTGGCGGTCACGCGTGTGCAGGATCACCAGATTCGTCGCCCCGGCATTGCGCAGACTGCGCAATCCCGACCAGTTGTTACTGTATGACGCTTCCTCACCGGCCGTAGGCACGACCACGATGAGAGCAGACGGCCCACCAGCCAGTTCTACAAAGCGTTTCATGATGGAAGCGTCCTTACCACCCCCACCCACGACGACTAAGGCGCCTTTGGCCGGGCCAACCGTCGGTTCAGCCGCAAGCGCAGGCATCAAAGCAAAACACAGCGAAGCAAGCATCGCTAACGCGCGCACTGACCGAATCACGGAGACGGTGTTGGTTTGCTTTGTTGACATTGGATATTCCACTGGTATACCAGCAGCACATCTCAAGTAAAGCGAAACCTGAACCATGCGCGCTCCTTCACTCCGGAAACAGGCCTACGACCATCTGCAGCGGAAGATCCTTGCCGGTGAACTGACCGCCGGGACGGTGGTCTCCGAGCAGTCCATCGCCAGCGAGATCGGCATGAGCCGCACGCCTGTGCGCGAGGCCATCCGCGACCTGGAGCAGGAAGGCGTGCTGGAGCAGGTGCCCCGCTACGGCACCATCGTGAAGGAATTGCAGCGACGCGACTTGACGGAACTGTATGAACTGCGCGAGGCGCTGGAGCCTTTTGCCGTCGCGCAAGCCGCCGGTAAACTCCCGACCGAAGAACTGACCAAGCTCAAGCGCTTCTGTGATGAGATTGCCATTTTGATCCAAGAGCTGACGGAGATGCGGCGCCCGGCTCTGGATGCCGCGCAGATGCGGCGGTTGCTGTCGGCTGATCTGGGATTTCACCTCGTGCTATTACGGGCAGCGGGCAATCGGCGGCTGATGAAGATCGTCACGGATTCGCGTTTGCTGACGGGCGTCTTCGGCACACCACGGCAGGAGCATACCACTAAAGTGCTCAAGGAAACGCTGGATTATCATACGCAGATTCTGAAAGCCGTGGAATCGGGTAACCAGGATCGCGCGCGCAAACTGATGGCCGAACACATCCGCCTGAGCCGCCAGCAATCACTGGAGCACTACGACCGGCTGCATAATGAAAGCGATACGCGCACGGTCTCGCTCGGACTGCCCGGCGATCTGCTGGAGGAGCTGAACCGCATCGAAAGCGGTGAAGGCGAGAAGCCTGCCGCCCGCAAACCGCGCCGTCGCGCTGCTTGATAGCTTATGAGTGCGCGCTGCAACATTTCGGATCTGGGCTCTATATCCACGATCCCTTCCCCCTCACCCCGGCCCTCTCCCTTGGGGAGAGGGAGGAACATTTGCCGTCTTGCTGATAGCACGGGCGAATTCAAATCAGTAAATGCGCCGCTGGTTGCAAACGCACCGAATCCAGAGGTGGCGGCCGAACGCTGTCCCCTCTCTCCAAGCGAGAGGGTTAGGGTGAGGGGAAAGAACGCTTCCGAAGATCTCAGCCGTCATAAATTTGTATGAGTTCATCAAAATCATGCGCTCAATCCGCCCCCATGCTGCGCGGTATTGTTCCACCCGTCGTCACCCCCTTGCTTGACCGTGATACGCTTGATGTCGCCGGGCTGGAACGCCTAGTCGAACACTTGATCGCGGGTGGCGTGGCGGGCTTGTTTGTTCTAGGCACCACGGGTGAAGCGCCCAGTTTGAGCTATCGTTTACGACGCGAAATGGTCGAGCGTACCACGAAACTGGTGAAAGGCCGTGTGCCAGTGCTGGTGGGCATCACGGATACCTCATTCGTGGAATCGCTCGCGCTGGCCAAGTTCTCGGCGGATTGCGGCACACAAGCGGTGGTGACTTCGGCGCCGTTTTACTTTGCGGCGGGCCAACCGGAGCTTTCCGAATACATCGAGCATCTCGTGGCCGAACTGCCCCTGCCCCTCTTCCTCTACAACATGCCGGCGCTGACGAAGGTGAGCTTCGAGCTGGATACCGTGCGGCGGGCGTTGGACCTCAAGGGCATCATCGGCATCAAGGACAGTTCCGGGGATATGATCTATTTTCATCGCCTGCTGGAACTGTCGAAGCAACGGCCTGACTGGAGCGTGCTGATCGGTCCCGAGGAACTCACGCCCGAGGCCGTTTTGCTCGGGGGGCACGGCGGCGTGAACGGTGGCGCGAATCTGAATCCGCGTCTCTACGTGGATCTTTACAAGGCCGCCGTAGCGCAAGACCTCGCGAGCGTGCGCAAACTGCATGCAGAAGTGATGAAACTGGCCGGGAACATCTACACCGTGGGCAAGCATCGCTCGGCGCTCATCAAGGGCTTGAAGTGCGCCCTCTCGCTCATGGGCATCTGTCATGATGCGCTGGCCGAACCGTTCCAAAGTTTCCGTGAACCCGAGCGTGCGCTCATCCGTGAACGGATGATTGCCCTAGGGCTGCAACCCGTGAAATAATCCATCATCCAGCAACACATGAAGACCTCGCTATTATTGGGTGCTGTCCTTACCCTGACGGCACAGCTTATGGCCGCCGATCTGACGACCCAGCCCGGCTATCTCAAAGGCGAGCTCATCTATGAGACCGCGCCGTTCCCGTCGTGTCATGCCTCCACCATCGTGGAGTCCAAGGGCGGCTTGGTGGCCGCGTGGTTCGGTGGCACAGCGGAGAAAGACCCTGATGTCGGCATCTGGTTATCACGCCACGAGAACGGCAAGTGGACGAAGCCCGTGGAAGTGGTGAATGGCGTGCAGAAGAATCCCGAGGAAGGAAAACCGAAACGCTATGCCTGCTGGAATCCGGTGCTCTTCCAGCCAAAGAGCGGGCCGCTGATGCTCTTCTACAAGGTCGGCCCGACCCCGAGCACGTGGTGGGGCATGCTCACGACGAGTGAAGATGGCGGGAAGACGTGGGCCGAGCCGTGGTATCTGCCGAATGGTCTGCTGGGCCCCATCAAGAACAAGCCGGAGCAGCTCGCGAATGGTGACATCCTCTGCCCGACCAGCAGCGAGCACGATGGCTGGCGCGTGCATTTCGAGCGCAGCAGCGATCTGGGCAAGACCTGGACGAAGTCGTGGCCGGTGAACGACGGCAAGAAGATCGGCGCGATCCAACCGAGCGTATTGTTCCTCGGTGGAGAGAAATTGATGGCTATCGGTCGCACGAAACAGAAGCATGTGTTTCAAGTCGCTTCCGAGGACAACGGCAAGACATGGGGCGAGATGTCGCTGACAACGTTGCCGAATCCGAACTCCGGCACGGATGCCGTGACCTTGAAGGATGAGCGGCATCTGCTGGTCTATAATCATACGGAGCGCGGGCGTTCGCCGCTGAATGTCGCCGTCTCGAAGGATGGCAAGACCTGGCAAGCAGCGCTCACTTTGGAGGATGAACCAAAAGCGGAGTTCAGTTATCCCGCCATCATCCAGACGAGCGATGGACTGGTTCATATCACCTATACATGGAAGCGGCTGCGCGTGAAGCATGTGGTGGTGGACCCCGCGAAGCTCAAGCTCACACCCATGACTAACGGAGCGTGGCCGGCCAAGTGAAACGGGCGATGCGCCAGTTCACTCCATGCAAGCCTGTCGGCTTTAAGAAATGCCTACTTCGCTTTGTCGGGGTTGGCTTTGGCCCACTGGAAGTATTCGTCCAAAGTGTAGAAGGTATTGTGTTTGTAGAGACGGCCACCCTCCTCCACCAGTTCGTTGGAGTTAAACGACCAGGCATCCCCCTGCTTCTTCATCATCGCGGTGAGCTTTTGATCGAGCGATTTGATGAGGCTGGCGGACTTCGCATCCGTGGCGAGATTGGTCATCTGCCAAGGGTCTTGCTGGTTGTCGAAGAGCAGCCAAGGGCCGTCTTCATAACGGGCGTAAGTATAGCGGTCCGTGATGATGCCGCGCCACGGCTTCTCGATCTGGTCCGGACGGTAAGGAACAAAGATCTGCAGGAAGACAGCGTCCGGGCCTTTGGTGGTGTGGCCGAGGGCGACAGGTGCGAGGTCGGAACCTTGCATATTCTTTGGAACTGGAAGACCAACGAGGGAGAGAAGCGTGACGGGCATGTCCACATGGCTGAAGAGCGTGTCTACCACTTTGCCAGCGGGAATCTTGGCGGGCCAACGCAGGATGCCGGGGATGCCGGCCGATTCTTCGTGCGGCTTGCGTTTGCGGCGGAGACCATGCGAGCCGAGCATGTCGCCGTGGTCGGACGTGAAGAGGATGATGGTGTTTTCGTCCTGCCCGTTTTCTTTCAGCGTTTTCAGGATGCGACCAACCTGGTCATCAATGGCGGTGATGGCGGCGTAGTAGGCGGCGACCTCTTCCTTGCCACCGGAGGGGGCGTAGGGTTTTTCCGGCAAGCCGGGGTAACGGAGCTTGGGCGGGATGGCACCTCCTCCTTTGCCGACCTCACTGTTAGGCTGCCAGTTCTTGCGCATGGTCAGTTTTTCGGGGTCGTACTGCTTGGTGTATTCAGTCGGGGCGCCGTAGGGATCGTGGGGCGGGCCGAGTTGAAGCGTGAGGAAGAAGGGTTTGTCCTTCGGCTGGTTCTTCAGGAATTCAACGGCGAAGTCGGCAGAAGCCTCGGGCTCGAACTTCTGGACCATGATGACGTCCGGCGTGTCGCGGAAAAAATAGGGCGTGAAATGCGTGTGGCTGCATTCGTAAGCGGCCCAGTAATCGAAGCCCTGACGGCGCGGGCCAGGCGGAACAAAGCCGGGGAGGCGCGGACCGCCATCGAGATGCCACTTGCCGATGAAGCCGGTGCGGTAACCGGCATCGCGCAGAATCTCCGCGATGGTGATCTCGGATTCGCGCAGCCGCAGATCGTTCGCCACCATGCCGTTGACATGCGTGTAGGTGCCCGTGAGCAGAATCGCCCGTGCCGGGCAGCAAACCGGGGTGTTCGCATAGGTACGACGGAAAAGCATGCCTTCCTTCGCCATACGGTCGAGGTTCGGCGTTTTGACGTCAGGATTGCCCATGCAACCCATCGCCTCGCCACGCATCTGGTCGGGGAAGATCAGGAGAATGTTCGGCCGCTTGCCCGCCGCTTGTGCGACCGGGGCCAACAGGCACGCAAAAATTGCGGCCAAGAAAAAACGCTTCACAACTGAAGGGATCATGCAACAGAGTCTAGAAACCCCGAGAGAGAATCCAAGAATGAATACGCAACGCTTTTCAGTTGGGGACAAGTCATCGTGGAATAAAACACTGACCATGGTAACACGCCGGGCTGACTCGCCCCTCACCCCGGCCCTCTCCCCTGCCGAAGTTCGGCTTCCCACAAGGGGAGAGGGAGGCAAAGCGCGCGCGTTATGCCTTTTCCTGGGATTGGTGATGATGGTGTTGATGACAGGGCGGGGAATCGCGGCGGAGAAGAAAATGAATGTGTTGTTCATCGCGGCGGATGATCTGCGCAATGACCTGGGCTGTTACGGTGACAAGCAGGCGAAGACACCGAATCTGGACAAGCTGGCGAAGCGCGGGGTGATGTTCAACCGGGCGTATTGCCAGCAGGCGGTGTGCAATCCCTCGCGGGCCTCGTTGCTGACGGGTATGCGGCCGGACACTTTGCGCATCTGGGATCTGCCGACGCATTTTCGTGACACGACGCCTGATGCAGTGACGTTGCCGCAGCATTTCAAGAACAACGGTTATTTCACGCAGAACATCGGGAAGATATTCCACAACTGGCTGCACACGATCCAGGGTGACCCTGCCTCGTGGAGCGTGCCGGCTGAGATGCATTTCAACAATCACGGCAAGGATACACCCGTGGTGGAGGGCAAGGTGCCGCCGAATCTGGCGAAGGACCTGAAGTGCATGATGATCGATGTGTCGGACGAGGCATACTTCGATGGACGGATCGCGGCGAAAGCGGTGACGGCCTTGCAGGACATCAAGCAGAAGGGGCAACCCTTCTTTCTCGCGGTCGGGTTTTGGAAGCCGCATTCACCTTTCAATGCGCCGAAGAAGTATTGGGACATGTATGAGCGGGAAAAGGTTTCCATGCCAGCGAATCCTTACTGGCCCAAAGATACGGACCGGGTGGCCTGGCATAACAGCCGCGAGATCCTATCAGACAAGCAACGGCCGCTTACGCCCGAGGCGGTCCAGGAAATCCGCCACGGCTATCTCGCAAACATCACGTATCTGGATGCACAGGTGGGCAAGGTGATCGATGAACTGGACAAGTTGGGAATGAGCGACAACACGGTGATCGTCTTCTGGTCGGACCATGGGTATCACCTGGGTGAACATACGCTGTGGGCGAAGACCTCGAACTTCGAGCTGGATGCCCGGGTGCCATTGCTTATCGCGAGCCCGAAAGCAAAAGCCAAAGGCGCCACGGCGAACGCCCCGGTGGAGCTGCTGGACATGTATCCCACGCTGGTGGAGTTGTGCGGGTTGCCCGCGGTGAAAGGATTGGAAGGGACAAGCCTACAGCCGATCTTGAATGACCCGAAGGCACAGGTAAAGCCAGCGGCCATCACGCAGCATCCGCGCCCCGCTTATTATAAAGGGCAACCAGAACTCATGGGCTACTCGGCGCGGAATGAGCGCTGGCGCTACACCGAGTGGCGTGACTGGAAGACGGGCAAGATCGTCGCGCGTGAATTGTATGACCACGACAAGGACCCGCTGGAGACGGTGAATGTGGCGGCGGATACGAAGAACAAAGACACGGTGGCGCTGCTGGCGAAGCTGTTGCAACCGGCCATCAAGATGCCTGCGCTGCGTTAAGAGATGAATTCATTACCATTCATCGACATCGCAGTCATCGTCGTCTATCTGGCTCTGGTCGTGGGTATGGGCTTGTGGCTCGCGCGGGATACGAAGCAGAGCGAGGATTACATGGCGGCGCATCGCTCGCTGCCAGGCTGGGCGGTGGGCCTTTCCATCTTCGGCTCCTACATCAGCAGCATCAGTTTTCTGGCGAATCCGGGCAGCAGTTTTGAGAGTAATTGGGGCCCGTTCGTCTTTTCCCTCACCACACCGATCGCCGCCTGGATCGCGATCAAATGGTTCGTACCGTTTTACCGTAACAGCGGGCATGTATCCGCCTATGAACATTTGGAGGAACGCTTTGGGGCTTGGGCGCGAACTTATGCAGTCGTCTGTTTTTTGCTCACGCAGATGGCGCGGATGGGCACGATCGTGTATCTGCTGGCGCTTGCCCTGGCACCGGTAGCGGGTGTGCGGGTGGAATACATCATCCTGATCGTGGGTGGCGTGATGACGGTCTATACGGTACTGGGAGGCATCAAAGCGGCGATCTGGACGGGTGTGCTCCAGGCGTTCGTCCTGCTGGTGGGGCCGATAATCTGCATGGTGCTCATCTCGGACAAGACACCCGGTGGATTCGCCGGCATCGTGAAAACGGGAACGGAGGCAGGCAAGTTCAGTCTGGGCGCTTTCGACCTCGGATTGGGCAAGGCCACCTTCTGGGTGGTGCTTTTTTACGGCTTCGTGGTGAATCTGCAAAACTTCGCGGTAGACCAGAGCTACGTGCAGCGCTATGTGACGGCAAAGAGCGATGCCGATGCACGTCGAAGTGTGTGGCTGGGAGCATGGCTGTATGTGCCGGTGGCGGCGCTGTTCTTTTTCATCGGCACCGCGCTGTTCGCGCTGAAGACGGGCGATCCGAAGTTTTTCCCAGATGGCTTGAAGCCGGATGCGGTGTTTCCCTGGTTCATCAACAACGCCTTGCCCACGGGTATTCGCGGGCTGGTCATCGCGGCGTTGCTGGCGGCGGCGATGGATCCAAACCTCAGCAGCATGGCCACGCTCACGTATGGCGATCTCTACAAGCGCTACCTGCGACCGAACGCGAGCGAAAAAGAGTCCATGCTGGTGCTGCGGCTGGCGACGCTCGGCTGGGGCATCATCGGCACAGTGGTGGCACTTTTCATGATCCAATCCGCGACCGTGCTGGGGCTGTGGTGGAAACTGGCGGGCGTGTTTGGCGGTGGCATGCTGGGGCTGTTCCTGCTGGGATTCCTCTCGAAGAAGGCGACGCAGACAGCGGCCTTGGCGGGCACCGTTGTGGGGGTGCTGCTTATATTGTGGATGACGTTCACACCGTTGTTCCCGAAACAATTCGCCGGGATGGTAAGTCCGTTCCATAATTATCTCGTGATCGTGTTTGGCACGCTGGCGATCCTGCTGGTGGGGTTGCTCTGTTCGTTGAGGCGGGACAAAGCAGTTGAAGAAAAGCCGAAACCGTGACGTCATAAAGTGATGACCATGGCTTTCGTCATTCAACGGGCCTGCACGTTCACCGCCACACTTCTGTTCCTTTTCAGCGCGTCGGCTGCTGAAACATTAAATCGCCTGCCCCGGGAAAATCTCCTCCTGTATCGTAATGCCAAAGGCGAAGTGAAGCCGGTGAAATCCACGCGGGACTGGGAGAAGCGGCGTACGGAGATCGTGCGCGGGATGGAGGCGGTGATGGGCAAGCTGCCGGGCAAGGAGAAGCGCTGCGCGCTGGAGGTGACGGTGGAGGAGGAAGCGGATTGCGGGAGTTATGTGCGGCAATTCATCACGTATGCATCCGAACCCGGTTCGCGTGTTCCCGCGTATCTGCTGATCCCCAAGTCGGCTCTCTATGAAGGCAAGAAGACGGCGGCGGTGCTTTGCCTGCATCCCACGGACAATGTCATTGGGCACAAAGTCGTCGTGGGTCTCGGTGGCAAACCGAACCGGCAGTATGCGGCGGAACTGGCGGAGCGCGGATTTGTGACCCTGGCTCCGGCGTATCCGCAACTGGCGAAATATCAGCCTGACTTGAAAGCGCTCGGCTGGGAGAGCGGAACGCTCAAGGCGGTATGGGATAACATGCGAGGGCTCGACCTGCTCGAATCCTTGCCTTACGTGAAGAAGAAAAGCTTCGGCGCCATCGGGCATTCACTGGGCGGGCACAACTCGGTTTACACGGCGGTCTTTGATGAACGAATCAAGGTGATCGTGAGCAGTTGCGGGCTGGATTCGTATCTCGATTATTACAGCGGCAATCCGAAAGTCTGGGAGCCGGGCAAGGGTTGGACGCAGGAGCGCTATATGCCGAAGCTGGCGAACTACGCGGGCAAGCTGGAGGCGATTCCGTATGATTTCCATGAACTGATCGGAGCGCTGGCCCCACGGGTTTGCTTCATCAGCGCGCCGTTGAAAGACTCCAATTTCAAGTGGGATAGCGTGGACAAAATCGTGGCGGCAGCGAGGCCGGTCTATCAACTGCACGGCAAGGCACAGAACCTTTTGGTGGAGCATCCGGACTGCGATCACGATTTTCCGGACGCGATGCGGGAGAAGGCGTATGGGTTGATGCAGAAGGAGTTGAAATGAAGCGTGGGACAAAATGACACAGAGGTGGTGTCGCCGAAGGATAAGTGAGCGAGTGAGACAGAATGGCACACTTCATTTTATTGAAAAAATCTTCCGGAAAGTTTGAAACTTTTTTGCGAGGCCAGCGTCTTATATAGTGACAACCAAGGAGGCTGTCCGGTGACCCAAAGCGGTCAGGAAAACGAAATGAAGCGAGGAGGCAGAAGTGAAAATCCAAGTGCGAGGGGAAAAATGCGAAAGGCGGAGCTTTCGTCCGGAACAAGTTACTTGGAGGATGAGCTGGCGTTCCTCAAGGGTTTTCCGATCCACGCCCGAGGGCCACACCGATCTGAAGATCGGCGCTTCGGCTGGCAGTGGAAATGGCTGTGTATTTGGAGATTTGTATTCCGTAGATTCGGGGCTATGGTTGCAGCCGTCTACGAAAGCCAGGAGTCGCATGGGGTCCAAGTCGCACCATATTCCGCAGGAGAACGCGGAGGCCGAGGTGAAGCGGTTGCAGGCAGAGCTGGCCGAAGCCAAGCTGCGCTGGCAACGGCTGGCGGAGGAGTATTCTGCGAATGAAGCCCGCCAGCGTACGCTTGCCCGTCTGACGCACCAGCTCTCCGCCACGCGAAACGAGAAGGAGGCCGCACGGCTGCTGGCGGGTGCCTGCCGTGAGCTGTTCGATTACGACGCCTTCCTGCTGGATGCCTATGACTCGAACTGGGACCTGGTGCGCAATATCTTTAGCCAGGACACCTTGAATGGCCAGTTGCAGGAGGTAGCGCCAGCTTTTTCCGGGGTGAAGCCGGGGCCGCTGGCCCAGAAGGTGATCACCGAAGGGGCACAATTGATCCTGCGTCTGCCGGACAGCACGGAGGACCAAGGCTTGAAACCGTATGGGGACACGTCGCGCCGGTCGCTTTCCTTGATGTTTGCCCCGGTGCGGAACGGCGACAAGGTACTGGGGACACTCTCGGTGCAGAGCTACCGGGCGAATGCCTACATGCAGTCGGACCTGGACCAGTTGCAACTGACGGCGGACCTGTGCGGCGGGGCGTTTGACCGCATCCGCACGGAGGGTGAGCTGCATGCGCGGGAGCAGCAATACCAGCAGATCGTGGAAACGACGCAGGAAGGCATCTGGGTGGTGAACGCGCAGGGAGTGACTGTGTTCGTGAACGAGCGCATGGGGGAGATGCTGGGCTACAGCCAGCCCGAGGTCATGGGGAAGTCGGCGTTTGATTTCATGTTCGTGGAAGATCGCGGGCGGCACATGAAGGACCTGGCGGAAGAGAATATCGGGCCGCATGACCAGCGGGACCTGCGGTTCCGGCGGAAGGACGGCTCGGTGCTCTGGATACTGGCCATCTCCAATCCGTTGCGCGACAAGGAAGGAAAGTTCACCGGCGCATTGGGTGTGATGACGGACATCACGGAGCGCAAGCGGATGGAGGATGAGTTACGGGAGTCGGAGGCGCGCTTCCAGGCGTTCATGGACAACCTGGCCGGGTTTGCCTTCATCAAGGATCATGAGGGGCGCTACCTGTTCGTGAACAGCACTTGGGAGAAGATCTTTGGCCGCAAACTCGAGAACATCCTGGGGCTGAAGGATGACGATCTTTTCCTCAAGGCCGCCGCACAGAACTATCGGGCGAGTGATGCCAAGCTGCTGGAGGAGAAGAAACCCATCCAGGTCGTGGAAACCGTTTACCACGGCGAGGAACCCCGCTCCTATTTCGTGAACAAGTTTCTCATCCCCGGCGATCGGGACGGCGAGGAACTGGTGGGTGGCGTGGCGATCGATGTCACGGAGCGGTTGAAGATGCAGGAGGAATTGCGCGAGGGCCAGGCCCGGTCCCAGGCCATCCTGAACTCCGCACTGGATGCGGTGGTCACCATCGACCATAGGGGAAACATCCTGGAATTCAATCCGGCCGCCGAAAAAATGTTCGGTCATCTGCGGGCGGATGTGCTGGGCAAGAACATGGGTGAAGTGATCGTGCCGCCGGAATTGCGCGACCGGCACCAGCAGGCCATGGAACGATGCGTGCGTTCGGGCGAGTCGCAGATCCTGGGAAAACTCCTCGAGCTGCCGGCCATGCGGGCGGACGGGAGCCAGTTCCCGGCGGAGCTGACGATCAACCGCGTGGAACATGGACCACGCCCGCTCTTCACCGGGTTCATCCGGGACATAACCGCCCGCCGGGCCGCCGAACAGGAGATCCGGCAGCTCAATGCCACTTTGGAAAAACGCGTGGCCGAACGCACCCACGAACTGGAGGTCACGAACAAGGAGCTGGAATCCTTCTGCTACTCGGTGTCGCACGATCTGCGCGCGCCCTTGCGGGCCATCGACGGATTCAGCCAGGCATTGGAGGAGGATTACGCAGCGATGATGGATGCGAGCGGGAGGAGTTACTTGGACCGGGTGCGCAAAGCGACCAAGCGCATGGGTTTGCTGATCGATGACTTGCTTGAGCTGTCACGCATCGCCCGGGCTGAGCTGAAGCTGCAAGAAGTGGATCTCACGCAACTCACGCAACTGGTGAGGGAAGAGCTTGAGCAGGGTCATCCAGATCGCAAGGTGGAATGGATCGTGGCCCCCGGCTTGCACGCGCATGGAGACTCCCGACTGCTCCGGGTGGCGCTGGACAACCTGCTCGGCAACGCCTGGAAGTTCACGCACAATCAGCCGCAGCCGCGCATCGAGTTCGGGATGACCCGCAAGGAAAACCAGCCGGTCTATTTTGTGCGGGACAATGGCGCAGGGTTCGACATGAATTACGCGGGCAAACTGTTCGGCGTGTTCCAACGGCTGCACAGCGCGACGGAGTATGAAGGGACGGGGGTTGGGCTTGCCAATGTGCAGCGGGTCATCCACCGTCATGGGGGACATGTCTGGGCGGAGGCGAAAATCAACGAAGGTGCGACGTTCTATTTTACTTTGCCGGAACCGGAGCAGAAATCATGAGCGAGAAACACATATTGCTGGTGGAAGACAACCCGGACGACGTGGAGCTGACGTTGCGGGCGTTCAAAAAGAACCGCATCATGAACTGCCTCCACGTGGTGACGGATGGCGCGGAGGCGCTCGAGTATCTTTTCGGCACGGGCAAGTATGCCGGGCGCGACACCAGCCGCCAGCCCACGGTCATCCTGCTGGATCTCAAGCTGCCCAAAGTGGACGGTTTGGAAGTGCTGAAAGCCATCCGTGCCGATGATCGCACCAAGCTGCTGCCCGTGGTGGTGCTCACCTCCTCGAAGGAGGAGATGGACATCATGAACGTCTATGCGAACGGCGCGAACAGCTACATCCGCAAGCCGGTGGAGTTCGAGAAATTCATCGAGGCGGTGGGGCAGTTGGGCCTCTACTGGCTGTTGTTGAACGAGCGGCCTGGCAGGTAGCCATCTGGTTGGGCGGAAATCTGACCGCACCTGTATCTTGGGAAAAATGAGGGGCTGCCCGATTGAACCGGACAGCCCCTTGCATTATCAGGTCAGGGAGCTTACTTCACATTCTCTTTGAAGAACGATGAGGCGGCTTCCACGAACTTGGTCGGCTCGTTGGCGAAAGAGGCGTTGTCAGTCTCGACGGCCATCACGCCGTCCCATTTGGCTTTCTTGAGTTCGGCGAAGAGGCCTTTGTAGTTGGCGCCGCCGGTGCCGACTTCTACATCCAGATAGACTTCCTTGCCGTCCTGGGTCTTCTCAATTTTCTTATCTTTCAGGTGGATGTCATACACGCGGCCTTTGTAGCTCTTGAACACTTCCGCGGCATCGAAGCCGGCAGCGGTGATCCAGCCCACATCCATGCACACGCCGATGCGCTTGTCACGGCTATCGAGGATTTTTTGCACCGTGGCCGGATCGCCATAGACACTGCCCTTGCCATGATTATGGATGGCCAGCTTGATGTCATACTCCTTCACCAACTCTTCGAGATTGTCCCAGATGGCTTGATCACGCGGTTCCACGATGATAAGTTTGCAGCCGAGAAATTTCGCCATCTCGAACAGCTTCTTGTTCTCCTCCTTCTTCATCGAGGTGCCCGCCACGCCGAACGTGTAGCAAGTCAGCCCCTTGCTATCGAGCACCGCCTTCTTCTTTGCCCAATCCTCCTTCGTGCCGTTCGGGTCGATGTGCTTGCTGATCATCTGGAGATTCTTGATGTCATGCTTCACAGCAAACTCCACGACTTGATCGAAGGACATGTTGCGGCAGGTCCAAGTCTGGATGCCCAGCTTCGGACCTGCCTTGTCAGCGGCCTGCAAAGAAGCGACCGGCGCGAGCGCCAACGCAGCCACGGCCAATGTGGAAAAGAGAAAACGACGTAAAGATAGGGCTTTCATGAATGTGATTCGGTTCGCATTGATTCAAGCGGAACGGGCCGAATCGTCAAGGGAAAGCGCAGCCGCCACGATCCCGTTGACCGTGGCGGCCCCCAGTATGCCTTGGCGTTATCCGCGTTACTGCGGTTTCCCTTCCGCATCCACTTGCGGGAGGATGAATTGGTTGGCCTTCGCCCCATAGCTCTGTTCGCTCAGCCGAACTTGCTCCTGAATCTTTTCGTTGCCACCGGAGCCCATGCTGCCATCGCTCAACAGATAGACACCTACGCTGCCGTGCATAGGCGCGGTGTACTGACCAACGAGCTTGGACCATACGACAGCATTGGTGCCGGTGGCGGTGATGTTCGTGGCGTAGCGGTAATGCAGGGCGGAATCACTCGGCCCCAGATGCCGGTCGCCGAAGAGGATGGAGGATGGCTTGGTTTCGTCCGCTTCGAGACCGATGAAGTAGCTGACCGCTGCATTCTGCTTGCCAGGTTCCTGAAGGCCACGGCCGACCACATCCGTGAAGTCCAATGCTTCGTTCGCCTTGCGCAGCACATCGCCGGGACAGATCAGCAGTTTCGTGGAGCCAATCTCCTCGGAGAACATCTGGAAATGCCGCCAGGTGTCCATCCAGTTGTTGCCGGTCTTGAGAGTGCTGCCGGGCACCTTGTAGGGATAGTTTTGCTCGTGGTCATTCGCGAAGACCTTCATCGCGATGCCCATCTGCTTCTGGTTGTTGATGCATTGCGTCTTCTTCGCCTGCCGCTGGGCATTGGCGAGGGCCGGCAGGAGCAGTCCTGCCAGGATGCTGATGATGGCGATGACGACCAGCAGCTCGATGAGCGTGAAGGCCGCGCGATGAGTAGAGTACGTCTGTGTTTTCATAATAGACCTCACGGAGTTTCGGAAGTTTCGGTGGCGGGACCCTGGCACCGCTGCCAGGGCGAGTAAGTCACCTTGATTGGTTGAAAGCATCGCTCATGCCACCATGCAAAAATGGGCATAAATGGCCGGGAAACTAGGATTTCACGCGCCTATGCGTCGCCGTTCACGCGTTGTGCGTGAAAATGGGCCGGAGTGAATGGTTAGATCGTTGAATCGTGATGCGTTGAAACGATTCCATCCTTTCACCACATTTTTCGATTGTCCGGCTGCGCCCATTCGTCCTAACTCAGAGACATCAGCTATGAATACTATCAGCCGCCGTTCCTTCCTTCGTCTTTCTGCCGGTTCAGGTTTACTGGCCGCAGGTGCTGCTTCCGTAGGCATCACCCCTTCCGCGTTGGCCATTGAGCCCATCAATCGCACGGGCAAGCCGCGTTTCATGCTCAGCCTCGCCGCCTATGGCTTCCGTGAATACTTCCCATGGATGCGCGGCAAGCAGAAGACCATCGCCGACGAGGGCAAGAAGATGGACATGTTCAAGTTCGTGGATTACTGCGCGGACCACAACTGCGAGGGTGCGGAGCTGACCAGTTATTTCTTCGATCCGGCCACGACCACCGATGATCTGCTGAAACTCCGCCGTCACGCCTTCTTGCGCGGCGTGCTCATCAGCGGCAGTGCGGTGGGCAACAATTTCGCGCGCGTGAAAGGTCCAGAGCTCGATGCTGAGATCGCTGATGTGAAGAAATGGATCGATCAGGCCTCCATCCTCGGCGCGCCGCATATCCGCGTGTTCGCCGGCCAGCAAGCGAAAGGTGTGGATGAGGCGTTGGCGTTGAAGAACTGCATCGAAGCGCTGGAAGAGTGCTGCGACTACGCGGGGAAGAAAGGCATCATCTTGGGCATGGAGAACCACGGCGGTATCGTGACGCTGCCGGAGCAGTTGCTCAACATGGTGAAGGCCGTGAAGAGCCCGTGGCTCGGCATCAATCTGGACACTGGCAATTTCCGCACGGAAGACCCGTATGGCGATCTGGCCAAGTGCGCCCCCTACGCTGTAAATGTGCAGGTGAAGGTGGAGATCCAGTTCGGTCCCAAGGCCGAGAAGCAGCACGCGGACATCAAGAAGCTGATGAAGATACTGAAGGACGCGAACTACCAAGGCTTCGTGGCGCTGGAATACGAGGCCAAGCCCGATCCGTATGATGCCATCCCGAAACACCTCGAAGAACTGCGCGCAGCGTTCGCCTGATTCATTTCGACAACAAAAAGGCCCGGCTGATCATTCAGCCGGGCCTTTTGCATTAAGTCAGTCTTGGCGGCTATTTCACCTCACGGATCACCCGCACGCGATGAGCCTCGCTGTCGCCGATGTAGAGGCTGCCGTCTTTATCCACAAACATGCCGTGCGGACGCCCCATCTTGCACTTGAACAGATCGCCATCCGGGCCATCACCTTTTTCACCGGTGCCGCAGATGAGCTCCAGCTTGCCTGTCTTCATATCCACCATGCGGATGCTGTGGCTTTCAGTATCCACCAGATAGACCTTGGAATCATCCGCGGAGAGCGCAATGCCCTTCGGCCCGCTCAAGGTCGCTTCCTTTGCCGGGCCACCATTGCCGGTGAAACCTTTCTTCCCCGTGCCTGCGATGTGATGGATCGTCCCCTTGCTGAGATCCAGCTTGAAGACCTGATTCCCCTCGCGCAACGCGAGCCAGAGATTGCCTTTCGTATCGAAGTCCAAAGTGCGCGGCCCGTTAAGCGGCACATCCTTGAATTTAGCACCATCGGGTGTCGCCGTCTTCATGCCATTACCGGCGAAAGTCGTGATGATGCCCGATTTCATATCCACCTTGCGCACGCGATGGTTGCCGATGTCGCAGATGTATAAATCACCCTTGGTATCGAACTGGATGCTATGCGGCTGATTGAGCTGCGCTTTCGTGGCCGGTCCGCCATCTCCCGAGAAACCAGCCGTGCCCGTGCCCGCCACGGTGGAGATGATACCCGTCTTCATGTCCACCTTGCGTACGCGGAAGTTCTTCATGTCCACGATGAAGAGATCACCCTTCTTATCGAAACGAATCTCATGCGGCAGGTTGAACTCCGCCTGCACCGCCGGTCCGCCATCGCCACCAGCACCCGTCTTGCCGCTGCCCGCCACGGTGGTGATGATGCCCTTCGCATCCACCTTGCGCACGACCTGCCCGGAGTATTCGCAGAAATAGATGCAGCCATCCGGCCCACGGATCACGCCGAAGGGGTTGTTGATCTGCGCCTTCGTCGCCGGGCCACCATCGCCGGAATAACCCGCTACCCCCGTACCGGCAAAGGTCTCCGTGCGCCATTGGGCGGCCGAGAGTGAAGCTGTCACCATGACGGCTGCGGCAACCAAGATACGTCCGACGAATAAATGCATGATAAAATTGCTTATGCCGGATACCCGGCCTTTAGGAAACGACAAACTTCTTCCAGTTAGACGGAACAAAGCTACAACAGCTTCAACCGCAGTCCCCGCTCTTTGGCCCGGCGAGATAAGTCCTGCACGAGCGCCAGTTCCATATCCTGTTCGATGAGGAGGAACGTGCTCTCGTTCTCGCACCTGATCTCACCATGGTTCTGGTAACCGTGCTGCTGGAGGATATCCCCGAAGATCTCGTAGAAGCGGGCGGCTTCCGGACTGCTCGCAGCGGGTTGTGGTGCCGTAACGACCGCCACCGGAGCTTCCGCATGGTTCTGATTGAGCCGCGAGATCAACTGCGTACGCAACAGGGACGGCTCATCCGCGTAAGCGAGGATCGGTTGGTTGATCTGAAAGACAACTGTCTCGGCATTGCGCGCCACCAGGATGACCGGTTTGCCCAGTGCTTCCGCCACACCAAGGTAATACAGCACCGCCGGATTATTTCCCGTGACATCGGCGAGCAGACAATCGGTGCCCGTGATGGTCGCCCGCACCTGATTGCGCAGGGCCGTGGCCGAGAGCGAGGTGTTCAGGCGCGTCCCGAGCGCCGCCATCTCCTGTAAAGCCGGCTTGATGCCGTGCAGCCAGACCAGCTCGAATGGCTCTCCCGCCGGCAGGGTAACCGCGATGTTGGCAAAGGTTTTCAAGCTGGTTGAAAAGATGCTTAGTTGGCAGGCGCGTTGGTTGTGGCGGGGGCGACAGGCGTTGCCGGTGGTGCGGAGGTTGTCGTGCCCTCTTTCTTCAATTTACGCGCATCGAGTGCATCAGCCGCTTCTGCATCCAGGATGTGCTGCGGCTTCTTGCCGTAACCGGTCCACATGTAGATGTTGCCGTTGTCGTAGTTCATCCCCAGGAAGATGTAAGCGGCAAGCGCGATGACGATCCACACGGGCTTGGAACTTCTTTGCTGCACAAACGGGTCTTCAACGGTCCGGGAAGCGCCCTCAGGCAGTTCCGCGATCTGGGTCAGCGAACCGCCGAACGGCACATTGATCTTCGCGCGCGCATTCACTGCCCAGCCATTCGCATCCAGGATGGGGCCAACGTTGCGTTGGCGCAGTTTCATGAAGGCCAGCAGCATCGCCGGGCCGGAGATGGCCATCAACGCACCACCGATGGCTAGAGGCATCTGCCACGCTTTCAAGCCCAGAAAGCCCGTGATCACCGCCGCTGCCGCGGTACCGATGGCGCCCATGGCCAGACCGATGGCCGCGAACACACCCGCGAACTTCGCCACGTCAAACGCTTCCTTGGCCGAGGTCTGCAAGGCCGTGGGCGCTGGTTGAGGCGGCGCAGGCGCTTCGATCTTCTTGCTGGCGTTGGCCACACCGGCGGAGGCCTGGTCCGTGATCGCCTTGTCCCGTGCGGAGGCGAATTTCTCGATCTGGTCTTCCACCATCTTGGCCACCCGCTTGTAGGGCGACCAGAAGGCCTGACGGATGCTGATCGGCTGGTCCACCACCTTGATGATGGTCGCATCCCAGTCGCGTCCCTGGCGGTCATAAAAGATGCCGTTGCGCGCGGCCATCAGGAAATCGGAATCGCCGTCCGTGAAGGCGGCGGCAATGGTCATCTTCTCGCCCGTGCTCTTGCGCACGCAATCGCAGTAGGCGAGGTAGCAGCGGCTCAGACCCGCGAGCGCGCCGTGGCGGCCCATGTCATCCACGCGCACGCACAGCTCGCAACTGCGGCCATCGAGGAACAATGTGCCCACCTGGAAGATCGCCTTCTGTTTGCGCCCGTAGAAATCGCGGAAGGTGACGAAATTGTTCAGCAACGTGTAGAGGTCGCGGTAGTAGCGGATGAGCTTGTCCACCGAGGCGATGGCGCTGGCCTCTGGCTCCAGCGCCTTGTCTTCATTGATCAGCGCGGTGATGGCATCCTTCGCCTTGCCCGCCAGGATCTCCCGCACGCGGGCGATGCCGAGCTTCTCCACCAGCAAGCCGGCCTTGCTGCCCGCCCAACCGTCATACGCGGCGAGCTTGCCGCTGATGGTGTTCCAGTCCGCTTCCGTCAACGTAGTCAGGTCCCCGACGAGCGGTTTTACGACTTCCGCCTGGAACTTGGCCAGCGCAGCAGCCCACGCCGGATTCACGCCTTCAGTGAGTGGCAACGGTTTGTTCGCCTCCACCTTCGCGAGCGGGAACGCCGCGATATCTTGCGCGGTGATGGTCAGGTCCTTGGCCGCGAGCGCGAGGTAATCTGCTTCTTGCCGGTTCAGTGCATTCAGTGCGCGGGCATCGTACGAGGCCAGCCGGCTGCGGGCGAAGAAGTCATCGATCTTGCTCTTCACCGTCTTGAAGGTGCTGCAAGCGGCAGGTGTCGCATCACCGAGCGGCAAGACCGTGGCGGCATCGCCTTCCGCTTTTTTCCACCAGTCGGAGAAGGCCTGCAATTCGGTGAAGAACTGGTCCACCTTGCCCTGGTTGACCCCGGGCTTGCCGCTGCGATCCACCACGGAGCCGAGGCAGTTGATGATATCCGTCAGCACGGCCTTGGTAGCCTCATCCGAGGCAGAATCCGCCGGGATGACGCCGTCGCCATTGAACTTGGTTTGCGCGAAAATCTTGGCGGTGTCCGCCGTGTCTTCCACCGTGATCGTGGTGGTGTCCGCCTTGCCGAGGTCTTTCAAGATCTGACGGGCGGAGGCAAGTATCTGTTTGCCTTCCGGCGTGGCGTCATTGATGGCCGTCAGCGGGAGGCTGGGGGCAGATTTGGTGAGGTCGTCCGGATTCTTGAGCATGGCTCCGGCCCACTTCACAGCGGCGAGGATTTCGGGCACGCGAATGCGGCCATCCTTGTCGGTATCCACGAGTTCCAACGTCTTGGTATCGAACTCCAACCCCTTGGCCGGGCACGCGAGCGCCACCCAGAGCTTCTGGTCCAGTTGGTCCAAGGCCAGCAGGTCCGCGCCATTGTCCAGGCTGACCTGATCAAAACCGCCCGCGCGATAGAAGCGCCACTTGTGCTTGGAACCGTTGGAAGTGCCGTTTGCCATAAAAATTGTTATACCTGTTTCCGTTTGCCCTGAACGCCGTATGCGACCTTGCGTCGTGCTGGTGGCAACAATGATACAACTCCCGCTTTTTTCAAAACCTATTTACCAACGGAGGCCAGCCAGATATTGCGCTTGCGGGTGACCGGTGGAAACAGGCTAACTCGGAGCCGTTCAGCACCGGTTCATGAGCAAAAAAAGCAAAGTAACGCCGACCCCTGCCCCCTCGCCCTCAGTCAGCCCGGCGAAAGTGATGGCATGGACGTTTCCTTGGCGGGCCATGGGGGTGATTCTTGTGGTTCAGTTCGTCTGGCTGGCCTGGGCCGCGAAGAACAACTTGGACCAACTCAACAACGATGCCATCGCCTACCTGCGATTGGGGGAATATTACGCTCAAGGCAAGATGGACCTGGCTGTATCAGGTTATTGGGGGCCGATGCTGAGCTGGCTCATCGCGATCGGCATCAAATCCGGATTCGCACCGATGGCCGCCGGGCGGGCGGCGATGGTGATCTCCAGCTTGGTGTTCACCGCAGGCGCCATCGGGTTGCTGCGCGGCGTGCGTATGAGTGGCTGGCCTGCGATTTTGAGTGCCGCCATCGCAGCCATCTCCACCATCTTCTGGTCCGTAGAATATCTTTCGCCTGACCTGCTCGTGTCCGGGTTGATGCTCGGGGCTTGGGGAATTCTGTTCACCGGCAGTTGGCTGAAAGAGCGGAAGTGGCAGGCCACGGCCGGCGCCCTGTGGGGGTTGGCTTATTTGGCGAAGGCGGTAGCGTTTCCTTTGGCTGTCGTGGTGACCTTAGTCGTAGCGGGCTTGCGGCTGCTGATCGGTGGTGAGCGGAAACAAGTTCTGCTCGCGGCAGCCATCACGGTGAGCGTGTTCGCTTTGGTGGCTTTGCCTTGGGTGGGCACGTTATCGGCCAAGTATGGCCATTTCACTTTCAGCACGTCAGGCCGCATCAATCATAGCATCGTCGGACCGGAGGATGTGGATCGCTATCACCCGGTCTTCCGCACATTTCATCAACCAGATGCCGGGCGGGTGACACAATGGGAAGACCCATCGCGGATGGATTACAAGTCATGGTCACCATTGGCGAACCTTTCACATCAGGTGACTCTGTTGCGGAAAAATTTCAACACGGTCATCGCGCATCTGGTGAATTTCGATCTGCTCTTCGTGGGCATCATCTCCTTGCTCGCAGCCGCATTTGTGACTGCGCCGTGGCGGGAGAAGTTGGCGGCGGAGCGCTGGCGGTGGACGTTGCTGCCGCTGGGCTGCTTGTGCGGCATCTATCTTCCGGTCTGGGTGGCCCCTTTTGATGAACGGTATTTTTATGCGGCGTTGCCGGTGTTGCTGATCACCAGCTTTGGCACCGTAGCGTGGTTGCGCAGAGTGCTGGATGACCAGGCTTGGGTGACCACCATCGGCGGAGGCTTGATCGTCTTGGTTTTTGGCTTCTACCCGCTGGTGAAGGCGTCATTTGCGCCGCAAGGCTTGCGCCATGATACCACCCTGATGGCCCGGGCCATGGCGGACACTTTGCGGCAGCAGAACCTCAGCGGACCAATCGCGGGCAGCGGAACGGTGTTGGGCAACCGGACCGGACTGTTCACCGCCTATCTGCTAGGGACACCTTGGTTAGGGGACCGGAAAGAAGCCACCTTCGCAGACTTTCAGTCTTCCGGCGCGCAAATCATCATCATCGGCCTGAATGAACCGGCTGCCGGGCAATTTCTGCAAGATTCCGGATGGCAGCGGGTTGCGATACAATTTCCCAAATTCAATGGTATGGAGGGCGAGGTGCCTTTAGCGGTAATGGTCAAGAAATCCTTCAGTAAAGCTCATTGAGACACAACTAAGGCCCCAAAAACAGAACATTTATTGCTTAGTCAGATGCAATAGCCGTGTAGAATTGCCATTGTTGTGCCTTAGGTCGGTACACTCCTTGCGTGACGGACTGATTATTATGGCGTAGTGTCCCCCTGCTTCGCGGTAAGGTTGAATGAAGATTAAGCTATATTGCAGCGGGTTGTCTTACCAGACCCGACCCAACGCAGTCATCGACGCTGACCATTATCAGTTGCCCCGCCTGGCGTTGGCGCGACTGAATCAGGCCTTCCTGCCGGACTACTCCCTCCTCCTGCTCACAGAATCCTTGGTCATGGACCGGCGCACATTTGATGAACTGGTGCGCGGTCTCATCCAAGTCTCTGGCGGTCCGGTGCTGGCATTGAAATCGTTGCATGATGCCGGGCTGGT
The DNA here is from genome assembly GCA_964589735.1 of uncultured Verrucomicrobiota bacterium. GTDB lineage: Bacteria > Verrucomicrobiota > Verrucomicrobiia > Limisphaerales > JAEYXS01 > JAEYXS01. The sequence continues at coordinate 174,309 of CAZPUL010000001.1, forward strand.
GGAGGTGGTGGATTTCGAGCGTGCCTACTCCCGCGTGCGCGAGCAGGTGCTTACGAAGCTGGATCAGAATCTGATGCAGTTCAAGGATTGGGAGTCAGCGGTGGCGCAATCCATCGACCAGTGGCGCATCTTCAACACCGCCTTGCAGGAAAACCTCCGGCCCAAGATCCAACGGCTGCGGGCGATGCCGAATCGCAACGGACTGGATTATTCGGACCTGGCCTCCAACTATCTGCATGATCTGGCGGGCCGCATCCAGATGATCAAGTTCTTTGCGGAAGATGCCCTGCCCTCCCCCAATCCCACGGTGGAAGTGCTGCCGGACACCGAACTGCTTTCCAACCACCTGCGCGAGCATCTGCTGAGCGCCCACTACTCCGTGGCCCTGGCCCGGGAGCTTAAGGCTGGAGTGCATGAATGGATCGATGCCGCACCCTATTATCACAAGCTGTCTGGAACCGAACCGGCAGGCGCACTGTTCGATCTGCCGTTGCCGGAGTTCTCCCTGTGGCATCCGGACAAGGTAGTCAAGGCGATGACCAGCCCGGCCGCCGCTGATCTGCGGGCGCTGGTGAAAGCTACCCTTTTCGATGCCCAACCATGGGATGAAAACGCCTCGGCGAAATGCCTGATGGCCATTGCCAAGATGGATCAGGGCATGCCCTCGGTGCGCCGTGTTTCCGGCTATCGCAAATTGACGGAGGCAACCGAGGCAAAGCCGGTACGGGGCAAAAAGACGGCAGCTGTACGCGACTGGTGCCTGATCAGTTCCGCTCTGGGCGCCAAGCCCTGAGAGGTGTTCAAGGTCTTTCGACGAGAAAAGAAAAAGGCCACATCATCGCTGATGCGGCCTGAATCATTCAAGCGGCAGGCTTACATGCCCATTATCTGGTAGCCGCAATCCACGTAGAGCACCTGGCCTGTGATCGCCGCCGCGCCATCGCTGGCGAGGAAGGTGCCCGTGGCGCCGAGTTCATCGGGCGTCACGTTGCGCTTCAGCGGCGAATGCTCCTCGTAGTGCTTCAACATGGTGCTGAAACCGGAGATGCCGCGCGCGGCCAAGGTGTTCACCGGACCGGCGCTGATGCAGTTCACGCGGATCTTTTGCTGGCCGAGATCGTAAGCGAGATAACGCGTGGAGGCTTCGAGCGCGGCCTTCGCCACACCCATCACGTTGTAATGCGGAACGACTTTCTCCGCGCCGTAGTAGGACATCGCCACGATGCTGCCGCCATTCGTCATCAACGGAGCGGCACCACGCGCCAACGCGACGAGTGAGTAGGCACTGATGTCGTGGGAGATCTTGAAGGCATCGCGCGTGGTGTTCACGAAGCGGCCTTCCAAGGCTTCCTTCGGTGCGAACGCGACCGAGTGCAGCAACAGGTCCAAGCGCCCGAACTTCTCCTTCACTTGGGCGAACACGGCGTCGATGTCCGCATCCTTCGTCACATCGCACGGCACGAGGAGCGTGTCGGGACCAAAGGTGGCGACGAGTTCCTCGACGTTTTCCTTGAGGCGTTCGCCCTGATAGGTGAACGCGAGTGTGGCGCCCGCCTTGGCCCACGCTTGGGCGATAGCCCACGCGATGGAACGCTTGTTGGCGACACCGAAAACGATCCCAATTTTGCCGGCAAGTAGTGACATAAGCGTAAAAACGTTAGTAAAGGGAGTTTGCCGGACCCGGGGAAGGGGTGGCAAGTGCTTAAAACACCGTCATTTTCCTGCCGCCCTCACCTTGAACAACCCCGTGAACCCCACCACCAGTATCGCACTCACCGCCCAGGCCGCGGCCGTGGGGTGTCCCGGCGCCAGATACAAACTGGCCGCACCAATGGCCGGTCCACCGCAGATGCCCGCACCGATCAGTGCCTCATGGATGCCGCCATGCTCGCCTTTCGATTCGCTGCCATCCATCGCGTAGAAAAGAGAGGAGTAATAGATCAGCCCCGTCGCCACGCCGAAAACAATCTGGGCCACGATGAGCTGCCAGACCGCATTCGCCAGCATGAGCGAAAGAAAGCTGCCGATGAGCATGATGAACGCGGCCACAAACCAGCCGAACCGATAATGCCAGCCGTGCCAGAACCACAGCACCACAAAGGAAAGCGCCCGCACGATGAACCACAGCGACATGATGCGCCCGGCCTCGGCGACGGTAAGACCGTTGTTCGCCGCGATGCCCGGCACCACCGCAAGCAATGTGTTGATCGTCATGTAGGCGAAGGGATTGGCGAAGAAAGCCAGCTTTTGGAAGTAGCGTGGTTTGCCCACACCTTCACCCATCACCGCAGCTTCACCACGGATAGGCGGTGCCTTCGCGAGCCAATCATCATGCCATTTATGCATCGGGAAGGTGAGGATGAATTGCGCGCTGTGGATGATGGCCGGGAGCCAATACAGGCTCTTCAGCCCCAAGGTCTCGAACAGCATGCCGCCGGTAAAATAACCGAGCGCCGCACTCACCGCCCAGATGACGTTGTAGAGGCCCAGGCGATGCGGCAACGTCGCCGCGTCCTCATGCTCGCAGGTCAGCGCCTCCAGCATCGGCCAGGTGAAACACATCGTGATGGTCCAACCGGCGAGCGCAACCAACTGCATCACCACGGAAGGGAAAAATCCGCCCAGCGCGATGCTCAACGCCATGCCGAGAAAGCCGATGCGCATCAAAGTGAAGTAACCTGCCTTCTGCCCCGCCTTGCCGCCCAGCCAGGAGGCCACCACATAGATGAGTCCATGCACCGCGCCCACGGCGAGATTCTGCTTGTTATCGAACTGATATTCCTTCTGCAAGAGGAACATCAGGTAATTGAAATAATACGCCGTCGCGAAGGCGTTCAACGCTTCGAGCAGATAACAGATGACTTTGACGAACGGCGGGCGCATGCGAGGGATCAGGCCAACAAGACCGGCTGCTTAACCTCGGCTGAGATGGCGGAGACTTCAGCGATGGCTTTCAGGCAATACCACTTCACGGCGTCCGACATGGGCGGCTGCAAAGTCTCCAGTTCTTCCGCCGTGCACCAACGGATGGCATGGTGTTCTTCTTCCGCCAAGGCCACAGCGCCTCCCTTGGGCCGCGCCCAATAGATGAGGCCGATGTGCTCATGCGTGTCGTTGATGCGGTGGATGTCCAGGAAGCGCGGGGCGATGAGGGCGCGGGTTCCCGGACTGGTGGTGGGCGGCCGTTCACCGATGAGTTCCACGTCCAAACCACTTTCCTCTTTCGTTTCGCGGAGGGCCGCCTGCTCGGGTTCTTCATCCAGTTCGATGTGACCGCCGAGGGGCAGCCATTTGCCCAGCTTGCGGTGATGGATGACCAGCAGCTTGCGGTCATGCACCACAAAGATGGCCACGGTGAAATCGATCTTCTCGTGTATATGCGCCATAGATAAAGCGGCGGAACTCTGCGGGGGAGAAGGCGGGCCGTCAATGGTGGGAAGGAGCGCGGCTTTTAAGCCGCTTCAAGGTTCATAAGCAAAAAGCAGTTTTTAAAATATCCACGTCATCTGACTTGCGGATATTGAAGCGGCTTAAAAGCCGCGCTCCTCCTGCCTGTCTGCGCTCGACAGGGTTGATGTTCCTATCTTAAATCCAAGGCATGACCACCTTGAAGTCTTTGCTCTGCCTGACGGCCGGTTGCGTATTGTTGGGTTCCCTGTTCGCGGCGGAACCGGCCAAGAAAGTTTCCCTCTTCGATGGCAAGACGTTCACCGGCTGGGAGGGAGATACGACCAAGAGTTTCCGCATCCAGGATGGCGCGATCGTCGGTGGTAATCTGCAGACGGCCATCCCGCGCAATGAATTCCTCTGCACGACGCGGCAATACACGAACTTTGTGTTACGGGCGAAGTTCAAGCTGGCGGGCGGTGAGAAGGCGAATGCAGGCATCCAGTTCCGCACGCAACGCATCCCGAATCATCACGAGGTCATCGGTTACCAGGCGGATATGGGGCAAAACTATTGGGGCGCGCTCTATGATGAATCACGCCGCAAGAAGGTGTTGGCCGCACCGCCGGCGGAAGAGATCGCCAAGATCGTCAAGTTCAACGACTGGAACGAATATGAGATCCGGTGTGAAGGAGCGCGCATCCAGTTGACGGTGAATGGCAGGAAGACGGTGGATTATACGGAAGAGGACGCGACCATCCCGCGCTACGGCATCATCGCGGTGCAGATCCATAGCGGACCGCCCACTGAGGCTTGGTATAAGGATATCACGATCGAGGAGCTGCCGTAGTGAGGAGCGCGGCTTTTAAGCCGCTTCAGCATCCGACAACCTGCATGGTTAAAAAACCGTGGAGTTACGAAATCAGGAAAAACCCATCTTCTTGGACGCAGAACAAGCTTCCTGACCTGCTGGGATAGCTTTCACATTGAAGCGGCATAAATGCCGCGCTCCGTCATTCCGTACCCGCGGCCGCGCCCATCTGGTTGAACATGCCGATGTAGAAGGAGATGATGCTGGCAGCGATGCCCAGCATGATGGCGATGGTGATGCCCACGCCCAGCACCGTGAGGAAATTGCGCATCTTGCGGGAGCCTTCTTCCTGGTAGAAGGTGTAGATACGCCCGAGGGATTCATCCAGTTTGCCGCTGACTTCGCCCGAGTGATAGAGATTGCCGAACAGCTCCGGGAACACGTTGGAGCGGTTGACGAGTTCTGAAGGGAAGTCGCCGTTCTCCAGATTTCTCTGCCACGAAAGCACGGTGCGATGGACCGCCGGTGAACCGGAAGCGGCGGACGCCAGCATCCAAGCTTCGATGGTGTTCACACCAGCCATCAGGAGCGCTTCCAGTGAGGCCGCCAGCCGGGCCATGGCCAGACTGCGGCGCGCGGTGCCCAGCACGGGCACCAGGTGCAACACCTTCTCTACCAGCGAGCGCCAGCCTTCACCATGACGCCCCTGCCCCGCCAGCAACGTCAGGAAAACGATGGCATAGACCGGCCCCAAGATGAACATCTTGCCGAGCAGGAACTGAACGATGGCCCCTTCCTTGACGAGAGCCACCAAGGAACTGACGGGAAAGATGAGCGTGGCGAAATGAAACAGAAAGACGGGATAGGCGAGCCTTTGGATCAGCGAGTAAGCCAGTTCGGCCCGTTCCCGGTAATAGGCCGAGAGCATCTGGAAACACTCGGGCAGCCGCCCGCTTCTTTCCCCGGCTTCCAGCAGGGAGATGTCGAACTTGGTCACCCAGTCCCCGGTCTTGGTCAGTGCTTCGGAAAAGGTCTGTCCCTGGCGCAGATGCTGGACGACGATGCTGAGCGGCTCGCGAAAGGACTGCTTGGGCGGATGCTTGGCGAGCTGTTCAATGACTGAAGGCAGGCCGAGGCCTGCCTTCACCATGGAACTCATCTGATGGTAGAGCTCGGCGCGGAGAGCCAGTTCGCGGGGTGTGGTGATCATAACCGCCGCCGAGCATCGGACCGTTGCTTAGGCCAGCTTGTCCAGTTCGCCCTTGAGCGCGCTCTTGGGCTTGGCGCCGACCATCTGGTTCTGGATCTGGCCGCCCTTGAAGAACAGGAGCATCGGGATGGAAGACACGCCGTACTGGGCCGCGAGGTTCTGATTATCGTCCACGTTGAGCTTGGCGATCTTCACCTTGCCGGCGTATTCGTTGGAGAGTTCGTCGAGCGTGGGCCCGAGCATCTTGCAGGGACCGCACCATTCGGCCCAAAAATCCACGAGCACAGGGACAGACGACTTCAAGACTTCGGTCTCAAAGTTCTCTTCGGTCAACGTAACAATATTGGCTGAAGCCATAACGCGCTTTAATACTGACGCCGCTTGCGGTGGCTGGCTGCGTCTGCCCGAGGCAGACTTAGAACATCCCGCCCAAATGCAGTCCGTAAACGACCGCGCCAATATTCACCAGGAGAGCGAGAATGGCCAGCACCAAGTCCAGCACGCTGGTCTTGCCCGGGACGCCGGGCGCCGGAGCGGGCTTGGGAGCCTTCGCAGGTTTGCCACCCTTGGCTGGAGCCGCCGCCGCCGTAGCCGCCGCAGGGGCAGCAGCCGTAGGAGCCACTGCGGTGGAGGCTGGAGCCGCCGCCGTCGGTGCCGCAGCAGGCGCAGCCGCTGGACGCGGAGGTGCAGCAGCAGCCGTAGGCGCACCCGCCGGGCGGGCCCCAGCGGGAGGCAAAGTGATACGGACCGTGGCCCCCGGAGCCGCCGGAGCAGGCGCGGCCGGAGCAGCAGCGGGCACGGGCGGGGCCGGGATGGACGCGGTCGGAGGTGCGGCCGGTTTGGGCGGCAAACCGGGCGCGGTCGGCTTGGGCAAGCCGATACGGACGGTTTCCTTCGCCTTGGGCGGGAGGCTGATGCGGACGGTTTCCTTCTTCGGCTGGACCTTGGAGGCTTCCGCCGGTTTCGGTGGTACTGGTGTCTCTTCCGACATACTTAGTTGGTGGTTAGGTCTCGGAAACGTAGTTTCACCTGCCTAGGGGTGTCAAATCCTATTCGCCAGCCCTCACTTCTTTTGGTTCCGGCAGTTTGCGTACAATATTCTTGGCGATGGCCGCCGCCACTTCGGATGGTGGGGGCGGAAGCGGCGGTTTTACGTTGGGATAGCTGAACGTCGAATATTCGATAAGTCCCCGTTGCTGGGCGAGTTTTTGCCCGATAATCCAGACAAGTTGGCCGGTATGGAGGTCATACACGTTGAACATGGCCTTAAGAGAACGGTTGCCATAGGCCGTCGTTTCATAACTGGTGGAAATGACTTCGATATGTTTCCTGCCAGTGTCGGGATCCTCGACGGTCCGTGTCTCATCCGAAGAAGTGCTCGTTTCCGACTCCCACACTTCTTCTTCCAGCACTTCGACCAATAACGCATACCGAACACTCCCGGCCAAGGAACGCAGTGGTCCCAGCTTCGCGGACCGGAGGGCTCCAGATTCGCGGAACTCTTGTTGCACTGTGTGATAGTCAGCTTCACCCAACCTCTCGCGCACCTCTTTGAGCGAAATTACCGTGAGTTCCGGCCAGCGTTTTTGAAACTGTTCCTGCACCCGCTCAGCGATGTAAGGGGTGGCTAGATACTCCGATTGCTCCTTTCTGATGACCGCCACGACCGCCAAACCGCCGGTCTTCAAGGCTCCAGCATTATAATCCGGTGCACGATAGAGAATATCTGGCGCTGAGGCGCAACCTGAACCGAGGAATACCAGCGCCAGCAGGAAGGCAAGGTAACCCAACTGATGTTTGGCAGGCTTGGTATCCATGGCATAGAGCTCCATTACAGGTGGTTCGCGGAACATGATATAAAACCCCGGCGGAAGCGAATAGATTCTTGCTCGCAAAAACGCTTCTCTCTGCTACCTTGTCCTCCGTGAGCAAACCACGTGTTCGCGTGAAATGGAACACGGGCGTGCGGGTGCACAAGCCCAAGAAGGGCAAAGGCAGCTACAATCGCCGCCCGAAACATCACCACAAGGAAACCACTCCATGAGTAAAAATAAAGCGGGGCGGAGCCACCCGGCTCCACCCCCTATTTTTACCAACCTACCCTACCGAAAGTAGTGGTCGTTCTTTTCCAGCTCAATTCACGTAGATCAGCTCGTTCGTCAGGAACAACGCCTGCGCGAGCTTTTCCCAGCTATTCAGCGGCGTCTGCTGCTTGGTCTTGCTCGGCAGCGCGAACTGAGTCCGGGCGTTCCATTCCGGGCCGTCTTCCATGCGGATGACCGGGGCCCAAACGAAGCGGTCCTTCTCGGCGTTCTTGCCGCAGGTCACCACGAAGTCGATCGTATCACCCGCCTTCACATCCACATGCTCCAGCGTCACGTCCTGGCGGCCATTGAACACCGTCCAGTTGCCCAACTGCCCGCCGCGGCTGGAGACGATGTGCGCCACGATGCCGTCACCTTCCTTCACGCTATGCACGATCGGTCCGGAGATGAACACCCGGCCATCCTTCGGGGCCGTCCAGCGGCGCACCACGCCGATCTTCGGGCTCGCCGTCGGCTGACCACCGGCCGCGCTCAAAGTCGCATCGCTGCCTTTCTTGCCGCCCACATAAGCCGCCCCCGACGTGTCGGTGAACGCCTTGAAACGCATCTGCTTCGTCTGCGCGTCGTAATTCCCGAAGCCATAGCTCCAGTCCGCCTTGCCCGTCTCCGGCTTCACTTCCTTGGTTGCCTGCGCGGCCATATATTGTTGCGCCATCGAGACCTCGCTCGCCGTCGGATTGCGCTGATACAGCGTCTGGAAGAGGAACTTCACCTTCTCCTCATCCGTCTTGCGCGACTGAAAATCCGTCCGCTGCACCATCAGCTTCGCCTGCTCGATGACGAACGGGCTGTTCATCATGAAGAGCGCCTGCTGCGGCACCGTGGTCGGATTACGCACGCTCGTGGTCATGTCGGGGTTCGCGAAGTCGAACGTCCGGAACATCTCCGGCAGATCGAAGCGGTCCACGTAACCATACACTGTGCGGCGCGTGGGCGACGGATTGTCCGTGATGTCCACCGGCTTGCCACCGGCGTTCAGATCGATATTACCACCGTGCATCAGCACCGTGTCGCGGATGGCTTCGAAGTCCAGGCGGCGGATCGGCATCTTCCACAGATAGAGGTTCGCCGGGTCCTTCTCCTCATACTTCGCATTGTCCATCGTACCCTGCTGATAAACGCCCGAGAGCAAGATGTAGCGGTGCAGCTTCTTGATGCTCCAACCGTTGTCCATGAAGTACGTGGCCAGATGATCCAGCAATTCCGGATGCGTCGGCGGTTCGGCGCGCAGACCGAAGTCGCTGATGGTCCGCACCAGGCCTTCGCCGAAATGCTTCGCCCAGATGCGATTCACGATCACCCGCGCCGTGAGCGGGTTGTTGCGATCCGCGATGGCTTCCGCCAGATCAATGCGACCGCTGCCCGTCGTGAGCTTCTTCGGCGCTTCCTTCGAGAGGATCTGCAGGAACTGGCGCGGCGCGACATCACCGCGACGACCACGTTCACCGCGGATCAGGACGGCCGAATCACGCGGACGCGGCGCATCTTCCAGCACCATCGCGCGCGCCGGTGAACCCGGATGCGTCGTCTCCAGCGTGTAGATCTTGGCATAGACGCGGTTCTCGAAGTTCCGCACTTGCGCACCGCCGATGAGCGAGAACACCCGCGCATCGCGCGTGCTCAGGTAGAGCGGCGATTTCGGGCTGTGCATCACCAACCGCACCTGCTCCTCGAACTCATCCTTCATCCCGGCGGTGTTGCCGCTGGTGCGCTCAGTGACCCAGGCCTTTTCCACATCTTTAAAGAGCTTGCCATAGACCGCCGCCACTTCCTCAATGCTCTTGGGCTGTGCCTTCGTCAAAGCTCCGGCGATCAGCGGGTTCACCGTGTTATCTTTGTTCAAGCCAGCCGTGATCGCGTCTGACTTGGCGCTGAACTCATCCTTCGGCAAGGAGGCGTAATCGAACCACGGCTTCATCACCGCACCAGGATCCTGCTTCATCTTGTCCAGGCCCTTGGCGAGACCCTCGTAGCCGTTTGCGTTGATGTTTTTCTCCCGCAGGAAACTGCGCAGCGGCGCCGCGTTCTTGGTCGTGCCGAAGCGGTGATGCGCCAGCATCACGTCACCCAAGGTGTAGCGCAATTGCGTCAGCGACTTCTCGTATTCACTGGTCGCCGTGTTCGCGAGTTCATCCTGCAATTCCGCCAGCTTCTTCTTGAAGTCCAGATACTCCGCCGTTTCCTTCGGCGGCGTGATGAACGGTCCCTTCTCCGGCTCCACGGAACTGCTGAAGACGCCGTGAAGCGCGTAGTAATCCTTCGTCGGGATCGGGTCGAACTTATGGTCGTGGCAACGGGCGCATGAGACCGTCAGGCCCATGAAGCCTTGCGTGACCACGTCGATGCGGTCATCGATCACGTCTTCCTGGTTGCCCATGAAACGCTTGCCGACCGTGAGGAAGCCCAGCGCCGCCATGTCCCGCTTGTCGTCACCCTTCACGACGCGGTCCGCGGCGATCTGTTCCTTGATGAACTGGTCGAACGGCTTGTCCTCGTTGAACGCCTCGATCACGTAATCGCGATACGTCCACGAGAACGGATAGTTCGGGTTGCCGCGATTCTGGCGGTCGCCCGTGTTGTCCGCATAACGTGCCACATCCAGCCAGTGACGGCCCCAGCGCTCACCGTAACGCGGTGAGGCCAGGTAACGGTCCACAACCTTTGCGAACGCGTTCGGGGACTTGTCCTTGATGAAATCTTCCACTTCCTCCGGCGTCGGCGGTAGACCGGTCAGGTCATACGCGGCGCGGCGGATCAGCGAGCGCTTGTCGATCTGCGGCGAGGGGCTCAGGCCCTTCTCGTTCATCTTCGCCAGGATGAAACGGTCGATGTCCGTCTTCAGGATGCCGTTCTTGTCGGCCACCTTCGGCGCTGGCGGATTCTGGATCGGCTGGAACGCCCAATGGCTGCGCGATTCCTCGATGCTGATGGTCTTCATCACCGGGGCCGTGCCTACGCGCGGGTCCGGTGCGCCCATCTGCACCCAGGCGACGAGGTCCGCCACCTGTGCTTCCGTCAGGCGATCCTCTTCCTTCGGCGGCATCGCCAGGTCTTTGTTATGATACTGGATCGCCTCGATCATCAGGCTCTTCTTCGGATTGCCCGGCACCACGGCGGGACCGCTGTCACCGCCCTTGAGCAGGCCTTCCTTGGAATCCATCACCAACCCGCCCTTTACCTTCGCATCCGGGGCCGTGCTGTGGCACTGGTAGCACGATGTCGCGAGCACCGGACGCACCCGCTTCTCGAAGAATTCGAGCTGCTTCGGGTCCAGCTTGGCATCCGCCGCGCTGGCCGACCACGCCGCGCCGGTGAGCACCATCGCCACCGGCAGCACTTGGTTCAAAAATGTCGTCTTCCTCATACGCGTCAGCTTAAGCGATCAAATCATTCACCACGTTGCCGTACACATCCGTCAGGCGGAAATCGCGGCCGTTGTAGCGATACGTCATCTTCTCATGGTCGAAGCCCAGCAGCTTCAGGACCGTCGCGTGCAGGTCATGCACATGCACCTTGTCCTCCACCGCGTTGTAGCCGAACTCGTCGGAAGCACCATGCACATGGCCGCCCTTCACGCCGCCACCCGCCATCCACGCCACGAACGAGCGGTTATGATGATCGCGACCCGGTTCACCGCGGCCACCACGATCATGCCGCGGCGTGCGCCCGAACTCACCACCCCAGATCACCAACGTGTCTTCGAGCATACCGCGCTGCTTCAAATCCTTGAGGAGCGCGCCGATCGCCTGATCGCAATCATTGGCCTTGCGCGAGATCACCGTCTGCAAGTTGGAATGATGATCCCAGCCGCTGTCCCACACTTGCACGAAGCGCACGCCCTTCTCTACCAGGCGGCGCGCCACCAGCATCTGCTTGCCCTGCGCGTTCGAGCCGTACATCTCCTTGATGTGCTCCGGCTCCTTGCTGATGTCGAAGGCATCGACCGCCTCCGTCTGCATCTGGAACGCCAGCTCGAACGACTGGATGCGCGCTTCCAGTTCTGCCTCGCGCTTCAGGTTCTGGTTGTGCAGCTCGTTGAACTTCTGCACCAGGTCCAGTTGCTCGCGCTGATCTTTCAGCGGCGTGTAGTAATTCTTGAGATTCTCGATGACCCGCTCGGCGCTCATGTTGCCCGTGCTCACCATCGTCCCTTGGAAGGCACCCGGCAGGAACGCGGAACGCCAGTTCGAGGAACCGCCCAGCACATTGCCGTTCGGCGACAGCGAGATGAAGCCCGGCAGATTCTGGTTCACGGAACCCAGACCGTAGAGCGCCCACGAACCCATGGACGGCTTCACGATACGACCCGACCCCGTGTTCATCATCAACGTCGCAAATTCATGCGCCGGGATGTCCGTATACATCGAGCGGATCACGGAGATCTCGTCGATGCTCTCGCCGATCTTCGGGAACAGCTCGCTCACCTCGACACCCGACTTGCCCGTCTTCTTGAACTTGAACGGCGACACCAGCGGCACACCGCCGATCTCCTTCACATCCTTGTCACGATACTTCTCCAAGTCCGGCTTCGGATCCCACGTATCCAAGTGCGACGGCCCGCCTTGGGCGAAAATGTGGATGACCCGCTTGGCCTTGGCCGGGAAGTGCGGCTCCTTGACCATCAACGGCGACTTGTTCGTATCCGCCATGGCGCTGCCGCTCATGAACTGCGAGCCCAGCAACGACCCCAGGCTCAGGGCGCCAAACCCCATGCCGAAACGGTTCAAAAACTGACGGCGCGTGACACACAGGTCGGCCGCTGACGGTAAGTGCTGCTTCAGGTCCATAGCGTTCTGATTTTTTATTTTTCTTTTCGACCGGTTCTTCCACCCGGCCACCCGCCTTGCGAGCCGTTGATTTGCAACCACTTAGGCAAAACACACCACAGGCTGGTATTACTTAAGACGGGGCGGTCAAAAAGGAGGTTACAACCCAATTCAAAACCCACCAGCCCATTCTTAAGTCCCCCCATCGTCCTGAACCCCGCGCCGATAGGTCGGGGCGTCCTCCCTTGGTAGGGCGTCGCTGTCCCCAGCGCGCCGCCCCTTGCCCCAGCCGACGAGAGGAGGCTCAAACCGCCCCCTCTCGATGTTCGATGTTGGGCGTTTTGGCCAACCGGTGCAACCGGTGTTCGATGTTTCCGCATCCACCCCCTTTCTTCCTTATTTATTCCCAATCCGATCTTCATGCCCCCCATCATAAAGAGGGAGGTAGGACAACCGCTGTCCTAGGTCCCCTTTTCTGAAAAATATTTTTAGCCCGCCTAAATCGCTTAAATCCAATAGGTTGCACATAAAACAACCCCTAAAATCCGGGAATCCCCAAAAATAATTCGCGCCCATGAGCGAAATTCTCACCCCGGCTCCAGTCGGTGCGCGCCAACCCGAAAAAGGTAGGGCGTTGTTGCTGCAACGCCCAAACTAAGGCCCTTGAACCCCGCACCGAAAGGTCGGGGCACCGCCGCCAACCCGATGGCAACCGGGTCTCCCATCTCGGCCCCCCACTCCCACCTCGGCACTTGTGTACATGTGCCGAGGTTTTCTACCGCTTTCCCCCAAACTCGCCACCCGTGCCCTCGCCCCAGATGTCGGGGCCGGCAGTAAGTAACCGTCCGCCGTAGCCACAACCGCTGCCCCTCGCCCTCAACAATCCCGCCCCACTCCGCCAAATTCTCCGCTGGCAAATCCGTGCCAGCGGCGTAAATTCAATCCACAAGTGAATCCCAAATCCCAACCCCCAGCCATACTGGGCCAAACCGAAATTTGGCCTGATATCTGTTAGGCCACTGCGAGCGTGCCATGAAATACTCATTTGGAGTTCCGGCTTGGTTAGCTGCGATCAAGGTGTCGCTCATGTTATTTGGCATCCCTGCGCTCATCGCATACTTTGTTGCACCTGTGATTGGTCGGCGGTTGGAGTTGTCTCGATTTGCAGAGGCGGCGATATTCGTGGCCGTTATTTTATTCGGCGCTGTCGTGGTGTTTGCCGTCCTTGCTCTGTCGAGTAGAAAATCGGCGACAAAAAAACTGTCGAATGATAACGACGAGGCCTAACCAGTGCGCTCCAGCGATCACATCCCCAACCAACAGCCCTGCTAGGCCGAACTGGAATTTGGCCTGATATCTGTTAAGCATCATGCGCACCCGCATCACTCTAACCGTAATATTCTCCGTGATTATTTGGCTCGGAGTTTCATTGCTTTCGCTTGGCGGGAGACACGACGGCTACTGGGGGAACTTCACGCATCATCTTGGTCAGGCTGTCCGCTTCGACGAGGAGTTGATCGCCTTCAGTTGCTTTTTGCTGTTCAGCGTCTCAATCGCAGTTCACTTGATTGCCATCCAGTGGCAAGCGAGCTATCGCGTCAGGTTTCTACCAGCACAGCTTGGTGTTATCTATGCAGTCGCGGCGCTCATTCTCGGCAGCATCTTGAGACAGCCGCTCCGCCAGCCTTGGGAAAACTGGTTTCATGTGATCTTCACGCTCGCAGCAGTGGGTGGTTTCGTGGCTGCCTTTGGCCGCAAGTATTCTCGCATTATAAGACATGCATCTGACACCTAGGCCGAATCTGAATGCGCTATGAAAACTCGGGGCATTATTACAAGCATCGTATTCATGATTATGACGGCGCACATCCTTGCGACCGACATCGAAAAAGGAACGCCGGAAGCACCACCGAATGCCAAGGCCGTGGCCGGCAGCTATTACTGCGGCGACGGCACGGGTTACAATGTGACGCTCATACTGAAGGAGAACGGCGTTTACTCCGGAGAGTGGCACGGCTGTCTTGGCAAGTACGGAGAGGCATCCGGCACTTGGAAGGTGTCGGATAAGCAGATCGTCCTTACACCGAAAAAGGAGAAAGACATGATGAAGGGACATCTGAAGACTTTGGACGTGATGAAGCACAAAGGCGGCTGGATATTTGTCCGTGCGAACGACAGGGACTTCTACGACAAGTACGGTGTCTCCCGTTATTCTTGCTTTCAAAAGAGAGACACGAAATAAACAGGGCAGCCCCACACATTGTGTTTTCCAACTACTTTTTCAGCAACCACCCCGCCTTCAGGGCCAAAGGCCCGCCCTAGTACAGCCTGGGGTGCAGCCCGCCACCCAAGGCGGGCGGAACCCCAGGTAATCCCCCCTCGACACCCCAAGCACTGTAAGTGTGGAATCGCCCACGCCTCATTCACTGCGTCACAGTTGAGAGAAAACCAACCACACCATCGTTGCGCCCACCCTATTTGATGCCCCCTGATTCAGACACCCGCCACGAAAAACCGATCCTCTCAGCGCTTGTTAGCTGCTTGCCTGAACCATCACTTCCCCTTTAACCTCATTCCGCTGTGCAGGCCAAGGGCTGCGGGATACTCGCTCCGTTCCGGGTTCTGGTGTTGCTCAAGGCGCAACTAATACAACATATGAAACCAGTCATCGCCCTTGTTTTCAGTCTGCTTTTGCCGATTTTGACGTTTGGCGCTTCGGTCGTGGAAAATGTCCAAAAGCAGGCCCAAGAATGCGTCACCGCCTCCTTGAAACGGGATTGGGACAAGGTCATCTCCTTTACCCATCCTGCGCTGATCAAGATGAGCGGCGGCAAACGCGCCTTGGAACAGGCCCTGGTCAAAACCTACCAGGAGCTCGACAAACAAGGCATCGTCTTCGAAAAACTGGAGATAAGCACGCCGGGCGAGCCCGCAAAAGTGGGGAAAAACTTATACGCGCATGTGCCGCAGACGGCCATTCTCCGTATCAACGGCAAACGGATAAAATCAGAAAGCGTCATGCTGGGCTTTTCCTCTGATGGCGGGAAAAAATGGACCTTCACGGACACCGTCGAGATGAGTGAGGCTTTGTATCAGCAGCTTTTTCCTGAACTTCAGGGTTTGATTCCTTTACCCCCCAAGAAAGACCCCGTCGTGCTTCAGGCCGAAGTTGCTGCTTCAGTTCCGGCACCATCCGCCCCGCTTTCGAACGATCTCACAACCGTCGCCCGCGACTTCTTCTCGCGCTACGAGAAACTGCAAAAGGACTTTGATCCCGCCGTGATCGATCTCTATGCCGACACCGCCAGCATCAAAAATACACGACGTATGCCGGATGGTACCAGTCGCGATATGGCCTTGGGCGGGACGGCTTATAAAAACCTGCTGCGACAGATATTGCCGACGGCCAAAGAACGCGGCGACACCAGTAAATACTCCGAGATCAAGTATCAGGCTGAAGGCACCGGCATCCGCATCACTGCCACGCGCTATTCCGACCTGAAGAAATACTCCAGCCCGTTCTCGCTGCTCATCAAGCAGCAGGACAAGCAGTGGCTGATCTTGGAGGAGTTGACGGAGTCGCGGCCTTGAAGCCAAAGCAACCTCATGGCTGGCAGACCGGATAATCGCCCAATATATCAGGGGCTGTAAGCCTGCTTCAGACCCTCGCACCTCCATCTCCCGTGCCCCTTAAGCCCCCTCACTTCCCCTCATACCGGTAAAACCCCAGCACATGAAACTTCTCCGGCGTATCCGTTTGTTGCAGCCGGATCACCACCCCTTTGCCCAGCTTGTTCGTCAGCACCAATTGACAATGCGCCTTGCCGTCGCCCAACGGCAAGGGTGCATCCCCCATCGTGACCTTGGCCACTTGCGTGCGGGCTTGTGACAAGAAAGCCATCTGCCCCCGCAGGCCGATTCCGACCCGGTCCAGCTGCACGGAATTCGTCGTTGTCACCAAGTCCTGCCCGATCTTCCTGGCCATCATCGCGACAAACTGCGTCCGCTGCCGCTGCCTATGGACATAAGCCCCCACGAGCAACACCAACCCGATCACCACCGCCAAATAAATGACCTGTCGTTTGTTCATGCTTGCGCTTTGTCCTCGATGATCCGGCCCTGACAAAAAGGGCATCTCCCGGTGCTCAACACCACTTCCGCCCGTTTGCTTTTGACCAGCATCTGCCCGCAATGTGCGCAACCCAGGCCCAGTTTGCCGGCCAACCGCCCCAAAACCACCAGCACCACGATGATAGGCGCTGCGACCGCCAAGATGAATGTTGCCGCCACCTGCAAAGACGGCAAGGGATTCTGCAACATCACCACCACAGCCACCAGGGAAACCAGGACGCAAGACCGTCCCCATTTGGAAACTGCCCGGCTATAAATCGCCTTCCTGTTTATGAATTCTTCTCGCGTCATGACCCATCCGCTCCGTTTGCTCGACCAACCCCATAAAAACCTGTTCAAACCGGCCTGTGCTCATCCTGCCCAAACTGGCGGTTCCCGGCAACTTATTGCCGATATCCCTCGCCCCCTTCGCCAACGTCCAGATGATTCCAAACACCACCCTCGCCTCCCTCGACCGTCATGTTATATTGCCCCCCAGACCCAACCCGTAAAACTTTATGACTGCCACGTTGCCCGCTCCCGCTGTCACCACGGAATCCGCCTGGAAGAGCTACCTCAAGGCCACCGTGTTCCTCCTGCCCGCGCTGGTCATCTGGGGCTTCGCCCTGCATTTTCTCTACCCAAAAGTTCAGCACCTCTGGGCCCGCGCTGCCAGCGTCTCCGGTGCCGACACCGCCTCTGCGCAAATCGTCATGGACACCATCACCGTCCTCGTCCAGAACGGCGGCACCATCATGACCGGCCTGGTAATGGCCCTGATCGTTTTGGAGGTTGGTCTTCGCTCTTGGGCACGTTACCGCAAGTTCACCCTCGGTTCCCTCGTGTTTGTTTTGAACACGCTGGTCCTGATTGGCCTGACCGCCATGTGCCTCATCGCCATCATCACCGCCGTCATCAATCTGCCCAGATGATCGGGCTGACAGTCGCTTTTCCAAGTGGTCCGCGTATTCCGCGGTTCCACCCTACTCCTTCTTCTCCCCCTGCGGCTTCAGCATCTTCATCTGCCAGTCCACCACGCCCTTGATCATCTGCACTTCCGCCGGCGTGACCCCCGCTTTCACCGGGTCCGCCGCGAACGCCTTCAGCCACTCATCCCGCACCGGGCGATATCCAAATTCCGTCTGCAAACGCGTCTCCATGTCCGGCATGTGCGCCGCCCCGTAAAAGATGGCGATACTCTTCGGCGGCTGCTTCTCTGCCAGGGCCGCGCGCAGGTCGTCCATCACCACATGATTGCGTTTCTCGATCAGCACCTTCAGCAGATCCTTCAAGCCCGGTGACGGCATCTCCATGCGCGAGAGATCGCCCTCCAGGCTGCCCAGCATCTCGATGAACGACAGCTTCACCAGCGTCTGCAGCTTCACGCTCGACCCGATGAACTTCACCCCCATCTGGATGACGCCGCCCAAAAAACCCGATCCATCCATCGCCGACATCAAGTTCTCGAACTGCGCTCCGCCGGAATCCTCGGCCGCCTGGACAGGCACCACTTTTGCTCCCGGCGGTGGCGGCGGGTTCAGCACCTCCATGATCTGCGTGATGGTCATGTCACTGTTCAGGAAATGCGGCCGCTCGTAATCGATGGCCTCCAGTTGGAATGCCAGGCCCAGCGATTTCGCCAAGTCCGCCTGCAAGGAAAACTCCCCCTCCGCACGCTTGGGCATCTTGGGTGCCGGTGGTGCCGCAGTATCGCGTGGCTGGCGCTTCGCCCGTGCTTCACTGGCGCGCACACCTTCGAACAAAACCAGCTCCGTGGCCTCCAGCCGGTTCTGGACCGCCTCATAATACGCCGCATCACCGATATGCGAGACCCCCACCAGATACACCACCGGCCCGCGCTTCTTCGGCGCCTGAAACTCCCGGATGACGATGTCCAGTGAAGCCGCCCCGCTCGCCTCCCGCGTCACCCGCATGTACGGCTTCGGCGGCGTGACCGGCGTGGCCGTCTCGACGCGCGAAGACTGGCACGCCGTCAAAGGCAGCAGCAGGAGCAGCCAAAGCGTCTTATGCAGCCAGGTGAATGTTCGCTTCTTCATCGTCATGATTCCAACGCTGAACCGGTAAAATCTGCCGGAGTCCATGATTCAGCGTTGCCCCTTAACCTGCCTTGCCGCTACACTCTCCGCCAGTCTGAACTGACTGGTTGTGCCCGCAACCACAGCCTCTTTCCGAATATGAAGCGATTTACCGTCGGTCTCATTCTCTGTGCTGCGACTTTGGTTTCGTTCTCCACCTCGGCGGCCTCCGTACGCACCTACGGCGCGAAAGGTGACGGCCAGGCCGATGACACCGCCGCTATCCAAAAAGCCGTGGACGAAGCCAAGGACGGCGTGCTGGAATTTCCGAAGGGCAACTATCGCCTCACCAAAACCATCGAGATCAAACTCGCCACCCGCGGAGTGACCAGTCTCACCGGCTTCGGCGGTGTCGGTCGCGTTACCATGGCTGGTGCTGGCCCTGCTTTCCGCTTCACCGGCACACATCTGGGTTCAGCCGCTCCCGAGTCGTTCAAGCCCGGCGTATGGGAGAGTGAGCGAATGCCCCAAGTGGACGGCCTGGAGATCGTCGGCGCGCATGCGGAAGCCGATGGTCTGGAATTTGTGAAAGTCATGCAGCCCACCGTCCGTGCCACGCTCATCCGCAATGTGCGCGATGGCATCCGCCTCTTCGAGCGCAACCGCAACGTTCTCATCGACAGTTGCCACATCTACAACAACACCGGCGTGGGCGTGTTCTTCGACCGCGTGAACGTGCATCAGGCCATCGTTCACAGCAGCCACATCAGCTACTGCAAGGCTGGCGGCATCAAGATCCAGGCCAGCGAGATCCGCAACTTCCACTTCACCGGCAACGACATCGAATACAACTACGACCTGAAAGCGGAAGCCTCCGCGGACATCCTCATCGACGTCACTGAAGGCAGCGTGCGCGAGGGCACCATCGCCAGCAACACCATCCAGGCCAAGCCCAGCCCCGGCGGTGCGAACATCCGTTTCCTCGGCAATGCGGACACGAACAAGGTCGGCGTCATCAGCATCACCGGCAACATGATCAGCAGCCAGAAGGTGAATGTGCATCTGGTGCGCGCCCGGGGCGTTATCCTCAGCGGGAACGTCACGTTCGTCGGTCACGAGCAGGCCCTGCTCCTGGAAGGATGCCGCAACATCTCAGTCGGCACCCACGTCATCGACCACAACCCCGACTACTCCGCCGATGTCACCGGCGGCATCACGCTCAAGGGATGCGCCGGGATCACGCTCAACGGCGTCCAGATGGAAGACATCCGCGCGGGCTCAGACACGGAAGGCGGCGCGGTCGAAGTCATCGATTCGGAAGGCGTGAACCTCAGCGCCTGCCAGCTCTACGAACCCTCCAACCGGGGCATCTACGTGCGGAATTCTCACAATGTCAGCATCTCCGACAGCCTCATCGCCGACCGGCGCAAGGAACCCTTGCTCATCAACTCCATCACGGTCACCGGCCGTTCCAAGGGCGTGCTCATCCGCGGCAACATCCTCATGCGCGGCAAATCCGGTGATGTGGCCGCCGAAGCCTTCTCCGCCAAGGAAGAAGGCAACGCACCCTATGTGAAGTAGGCGGCCAGATTCAGCCAGCAGGCGGCGAATGTTCTCCCTCTCCCCTCAACGGGGAGAGGGCCGGGGTGAGGGGTGAGCGCGCCGTTGATTTCCCGATCAGTTGCCATGCCCGTATGCGCACTTTTCCGGCAGACCAAAATCTTGGACTGGCCAACCGCCCGGTTCAATGGCACCTTCCCGCCATGTTTCGCCGCGAGTTTTCTCCGTCTGTCACCCGCTCCAGCCTATTGCAACGCCTACAGGCCTATGCCTGGCTCGGAGCCGCTTCCCTCACGCTGCTCGCCCCGGCCTTTGCCAGTGAGGCTCCGAAAGCCTTTGGCTTCGCCGGCAAGGAGATCTATCCCATCGACAGCCAGTTCAACCTCCTCCGCTCCGCCGACCTCGATGGCGATGGCCTGAACGACCTGATCGTGGTGAACAATTCCCGGTCCAAGATCAACCTGCTCTTCAACCAGACCGGCAAACCTCCGGAAAAGAAAAAAGAGGTCATCGGCCAGCGCAAGGAGATCAACGAACTGCCGGTGGATGCCCGCTTCAAGATCGATTCCATCGCCTCGGAAAAACGCATCGCCAGCCTCGTCGTGGCCGACCTGAACGGCGACAAAAAACCGGACATCGCCTATTACGGCGAACCGAAGGAACTCGTGGTCCTCCTCAACGACGGCAAGAAAGGCTGGAGCACGCCGAAACGCTGGCCCATCGATGACGGGCAGTTGACGCCCAACGGCCTGACTGAGGGCGACATCAACGGCGACAAGCGCGAGGACCTGCTCCTGCTCTCCGAAGGCTTCCTCTACGTGCTCCGCCAGAAAGAGGATGGCACGCTGGCCGAACCGGAAAAAGTTTCCTTCACCGGCACGGTGAAAGCGATCCAGATACTGGACATCAATGCCGATGGCCGCGATGACCTGCTGCTGGTGAACTGGGACAATGCGAACCCGTTCCGTTTCCGCCTGCAAGACGCCGATGGCAATCTCGGACCGGAGATCCATTTCGAGCAGCCGCCCATCCGCTCCTACTGGTCGGATGATCTGGACAGCGACGGACGCACGGAGATCCTGACCATCGCCCAGGCTTCCGGCCGCGCGCAGATCTACAACTTCACGCAAAAGAATGCCGACGCCACGCTCGGCCAGCTCAAGCTGGGCCAGTTGGAGGTGTTGCCGCTCACCCGCACAGACAAGCCGCGCCGCGGCGTGCTCTGGCTGGATGTGAACAAGGACAAGCGCGATGACCTCATCGTGGCCGAACCGAACAGCGGCCAGATCACGGTATATCTCGCCCAGACCAAAGGCGGCCTCGGTTCACCCCAGACCTTCCCCTCGCTGGCCGGGGTCTCCGAATTGGCCGCCGCCGATTGGGATGACGACGGGCAGAAGGAAGTCTTCCTGCTGAGCGCTGATGAACGCCAGATCGGCGTCACCCGCTTCTCCAGCAAAGGCCGCCTCGCCTTCCCTGAAGTTCTCCCCATCAAGGGCCGTCCGCTGGCCTTTGCCGCCGGTGCCGTGGTGAAGGGCCAGAAGCCGCAGTTGGCCGTCATCGTGGATGAAGACGGCAAGCGCAGCCTGCAATTCCTCACCCCGAAAGGTGCGCCCGTGGTGCACAAGCTTGCCGATTCGTTCAAATCGAACCCCGCCACGATGCAATTGCACGATGTGGACCAGGACGGCCTCACCGATCTGCTGGTCCTCATCCCCTACGAGAAGGTGAAGATCCTGCGGCAGCAGGCGGATGGAAAGTTTGAGGAGATCGATGTCGCCCCGCCCGGTGGCGCGATGGAACAGCCCTGGATGGCCGTGCTGGACGCAGATGCGGATGGCAAAGCCGAGCTGTTGCTCGCCCAGAAAAACTTCCTGCGCGCCGTGGTGCTGGAGCGCGATGAGAACGGCGGCAGCAAAGACACCTTGTGGCGCCTGAAGGTGAAGGAGCAGATCAACGGCTCCGCCGCCAACTCCCGCATCACCAGCGCCGCCTCCATCGCGAGCGGCAAAGGCAAGGCGGCCACCCTGTTCCTGCTGGATGCCGAACGCAAGGCCCTGACGGTCTGTGAACGCGGTGAATCCGGCGTGTGGCAGGCGGTCAAGAACCTCCCGCTCGCCGTCACGGACTTCAATACGCTGCAACCCGTGGCCATGAACGCCACCTCGGCGAACACGCTCACCCTCATCGGCGCGAACAGCATCGGCTGGCTGAACCCGGCCGGGCTGGTCTGGGAACTGACCGAGCTGGACAGCTACGAGACTCCCATCAAGGAAGGGTTCCTGATGGATGTCGTTTCCGGCGACCTGAACAACGACAAGGTGAAGGACCTGGTCTTTCTGGAGACGGGCAAGAACTACATCGACATCGTGACCTACGAGAAGCCGCACCATTTGGCTCCCGCCAATCGCTGGCAGGTCTTCGAGGAGCGCACCTTCCGTGGCCGTCGCGGCAACCAGCCCGAACCGCGCGAAGCCGTGGTGATCGACCTCACCGGCGATGGCAAGAACGACCTCGCCATCATCGTCCACGACCGCATCATCGTTTACCCGCAGGAGTAATTCCTTCGCACAAATGAAAAGGGCCGCCTTGAGGCGGCCCTTTTTGCTAGCAGAATCAGTTTACTTGGCCTTCGGCGGCGTCGGACCATAGAACTTGTAGTTCAGCCCCTGCTCGTTGATCACGAAACCGGCCACGGAAAAGTGAAAGTATTTCTCGATGGCCGGGAACTCCGGCAGCAGGGTGAAATCAAACCACTCGGCCCGCCGCTTCTTTCCTTCTTCATTCACCATGCCGCCCGAGAACAGCATGTCGAACATCTCCGGATTCTTGCGCAAGGCCGTGATGACCACCTTCGCCGTGGCCGCCTGGTTCTCATAGATCAGCAACCCGCTGGACATGCCGCCAACCTTTTGCGCGGCCTCGGCCAGTCCGGCCGTCTCACTGAGCGGACGACCGCCCCCTTGCGCACTGCGGATATACTCCTCGACCATCGACGGCTCAGTGGAAAACGCCACGTAACCGCCGCTGGCCACGTAATGCAGCGAACGTTCCACCGGCCGTTTGCCGTCGGCACTCATCGCCGGAGGCATCGGCAGCATGAAGATCTTCTTGCCCAGAAACTCGCGCTCCATGGGCTTGTCGCCACCACCGCCCGGGGTAAGGAAACCGCTCCCGGTGCGGATCGCCGCGGCGAGCTGCTCGGCATTCGGCGAGCCCACCAAGACGATGGACGGCGGCGAAGCCAGTTGCTCGATGCTGGTGCCAGTCGGTGCCTTCTCGTAGGAGATCACGTCATCCCCCAAGTTGCCGATGAGCTGCTTCTTCAGGTCGAAGTTCGGGTCTTTGTCTTTGCCGGCTGCGCCCAAAGTCATCTGGAGCAGTCCGCCCATCTGCGGGGAGAGGGAAGTCAATGTGCTTTCGATCGTGGCCCACATCTTCTGGCCGCTGAGGCGCCAGCGCATGAACTTGGTGACATCGGCCGCGACAAAGGCGGGCGGGGAGGAATCCTTCGCCTCGGGGATCAGGAGCTGGAAGATGCCCTTCCGCTGGTCTTGCGGCACACCGAGATGGAACTGCATGGTGGAGCCTTCACCCGTCAGTTGGCCGCTCATGGCCACCGTCTTCAGCCCACGCACGCCCAAGGCTTCCAAAATCTTGTCCGGGCTGGGCATGCCCATGCCTTCTTCACCGGGAGACGGCTTCTGGTCGGCGGCCATGGACTTCAGCAGGATGTCGAAAAAAGTCTGTGCATTGGCCCAGGTGTAGAACATCGAATCGCGGAACAGTGCGTTATGCGCGGAGGCGTAGGTGGGCACCTCATCCAGGGAGGGCAGGCTGCCACCGCTCTGCTTGATGAGCACTTTCTCGAATACCCGCTTGCTGTTGCCCATCAGGAACAGGGACCCGGAACGGCCGATGGTGATCTCCGTGGGTTTTTCCGACTTCTTCCGCTCTGCTTCCGCGTCCGCATCCTTCTCCTTGTTGGAAGGGAAGGCGTTGCTGAAGATCTTGTCCATGTCGCCGGGAGGCACGACGATGGTGTAGAAATCCACGTCGCGGATCTTCTCGGTCTTCACCTGTTTGCCGGTTTCGGTCCAGCGTTTGCGCAGGTCGGCCAGCTTGCCTTCGAGGTCGGAGCTTTTGTCCTTGCTGTCGATCAGCAACAACACCGCCGGCTCCTTGTCATTCTCGCCTTCCCAGCCATCCCGCACCACGGCGAAGGTGAACTGCCCCTTGGCCAGCGCCAGGTAATCGGCAAACTTGATGCCCATCTCCCGCTCCATCGGCGCGACGATGTCGGCATTCCATTTGGCCAGCAGCTTCTTGATGAAAGGCTGCATGGCTGGGTCCGAATACATCTGGCTGGCCGGATTGGTTTTGATGTCGGTCCGCGCCTTGTCCAGGTCCGGCACCGTGAAGAGCAAAAGCGTGTCCGCGGGCAGCAGCTTTTCCGGCGGCGGCGTCTGCGCCCGGACGTTGAAAGCGAGCAGCAGCGTCAGGCTGAGCACCGCGAAACATTTTCTGATCATATATACGGCCTGTCCTTTATTATTTCCCAACGACCTTGGATTTGCCTCCAAAACCGCTGACACATCCATCAAATCTTAACCTTCATCCCCGCACAAGCGGCGAATCCGCGCCGCTCACTTCTTGCTGGCCGGTGATTTCATCCGGCTGGGCGGCTCCAGGTAACGGTAGGCGTTGCTGGGATTGCCGCTGTCATAGGCATACGCGTCACGGTGGTTCAGAAAGTACTTCACCGCGCTCACCGGGATGGCAAAGCCCAAACCTTCACCGAACATGATCTTCATGTTCGTGACCCCCACCACCTCGCCCCGCAGGTTGAAGAGCGGTCCGCCGCTGTTGCCCGGATTGATCTGCGTGGTCGTCTGCAGGTAAAGCTCACCCTGCATCTGGCGGGTCTTGGTGCTCAAAATGCCTTCGGTCACCGTGCGCTCCAGCCCCAGCGGACTGCCGATGGCGAACACGCGCTCGCCCACGGCCAGTGCATCCGCATCCCCCAGCAGCACCGGCACGAACTTCGGCAGGTTGGCATCTTCGATCTTCAGGAGTGCCAGGTCCGCGAACTTGTTCATGGCCACGATGCGCACTTCCTTGTAGGACTTGCGGTCCAGCTGCCCCTTCTTCTGGTGATAGACTTCGATGGAGATCTCCGTCTCGCCCTCGATGACATGGAAATTGGTGATGAGGAACCCGTCCTCGTTCAAAAAGAAGCCGGACCCGGTGCCGCTGGGCGTGCGCACCTGCACCACCCCTTCACCCAATTGGGACACCAGCTCCCGGACGGAACGTTCGGCTGGTGGCGTCCGCGCCACGCGGAACAAATCCTCCTGGATGGTCGCCGGCGGAGCAACTTCCACGGGCTTGACGGTCGCTTTCTCCGTTTTCTTGATCTCCACGATCTGGCTGCGCGGGATGACCAGCACCGTATATCCAACGTCCAAAACGATCTGGTCCGGCTTGTCTGCCAGCACCTCCCCCGAGACGGCTGCCTTGCCCTTGAGCTGAATCTGCACCGGCTCGGCCACCGCAGTGAGAGCTGCGAGGGCCACCACCGATACCCCGACGAGTGGCTTCAACATGGCCCTACCGTAGTTTTCCTTGCGCCCAAAGACAAGCGGTCAAAGCTACAAAAAACACCGGGTATTATAGGCCGCTTTCTGCCCTTAAGCCTTGCCGCCCGGCTACCGGTCTGGCTTCATCATGGCAAAAGGTCATCTCCCTATCTCTATGAGCATCTTTCAGCAAATGATGGGCAACGTCACGGAGTTCGCCCCGGACAAAGCCCAGGCCGAGTTCGCCCCCATCCTCGCCGAGGGCGAAAAGGTCGTGAAAGCCTTCAAACTGATCCGCGACCAGATCATCCTGACCAATCTCCGGATCATCACCATCAACAAGGAAGGCCTGACCGGCAACAAGCACTTCACGACGTCCATCCCTTACAGATCGATCAAGATGTTCGCCAAGGAAAGCGCCGGCATCTTCGATCTGGACGCCGAACTGCGCATCTGGCTCCACGCCGAATCCGAGCCCATCAAATGGGAATTCTCCAAGGGCGTGGACATCAACGAGGTCTATCGGACCATCAGCACGTATGTGTTGAAGGGGTGAACCGCCTTTGAGGTATGCCGCTTGCGGTGGATGACGCCCCAGCGTTATCTTGCTGCGGTTGATCATGGTTGCGTCCATCACCAAGTTCGGTCGGTCTTGTCTGCTCGCCCTACTCTGGAGCTGCGCCAGCGTCAGCTTTGGCCTCGCCCAGCCCCAGCCGGAACCGCCCTCCTTCGAGGAAGTCCTCGCCCGCGCCCAGCGGGGCGAGATCATCATGCAGCTCACTGTCGGGCGCATGTATGAGGAACGTGGCTCTTATACGAATGCCCTGCGCTGGTATCAGGAGGCGGCCAAGGCCGGTGATGCGGGTGGCCAGTTCAAACTCGGTCTGCTGCATGCCCAAGGTGCCGGGGTGCCACGGGATGCGACCGCCGCCGTGAAGTGGTTCGAGCAATCCGCCAAACAAGGCTTCGCCGCTGCCCAATACAATCTCGGCGTCTGCTGGGAAAAGGGCATCGGCACCCCGGAACGGAATTATGCCGAGGCTTTGAAATGGTACCGGCTGGCGGCGGAACAAAACGATCCCTTTGCCCAGAAGGCCCTCGGTGTCTTCTACGAAAAAGGCCTGGGGATAAAAACCGACCTCGCCGAAGCATACAAGTGGTACGCCCTCGCCAGTGCCGCCGGATTCACGGAAGGCGAGACCTTGCGCAAAAATCTGGTGACGAAGTTCAAGCCGGAGGAACTCGTCGCCGCCCAGAAACGCTTCACCGACTATGCCGCCGCCCGGGCCGCGAACTCCGCAGCCCCGCCCCCGCGCTTGCCCGTGGAAGCCACCGCCAAGCCGGCCACGAAGGCGAAGACCAAAGATTTTCTGGAATAGAAAAGCCGCCCCTCAGGGGCGGCTTGGTTCTTAGCAGTGCTTGTGCCGCTGCTCAGTTCACAAACACGAGCTCGTTCGAGAGCAGCATGACTTGGGCGTACTTCTCCCACGGGTTCATGCCTTTCAACGGCGGCGGGGGCGGTCCGGCAAAGTCCGTCTGCGCCGGCCACTCATACTTCTCCTGGGCCGTCTCAGCCGCTTCCCGGTCCACCAAGGCCACCACAGGTGACCAGGTGAACGCCAGCCCGGCTTTTTGATTCAGTGACTCCACGACGAAGTCGATGGTCTCGCCTTTCTTCACTTCCACCTTGTCCACCGTGGTGGTGATCGCGGTGCTGCTCGCCGTGAAGGTGCCCAGCTCACCCTTCAGGCTGCTGACAATGCGGCCGGTGACACCCGCGCTCTTCAGGTCTTTCGGCGTCAACTTGCCAGCGATATGGATGACCGCATCCTTCGGTGCCACCCAGCGGCGGATGGCCGCCTGCTTGGCACCCGCCCCGGTGAAGCCGCCTTGGGCATCCAAGGTCACCGCCCCGATCCGGCGCGCCGCCTGCCATTTGTTCTGCTCGAAGACCCCGAGCGCAGCGAACTGCTTCACGCGCTTGCTCTGCGGGTCATACCAGCCCACGCCATACTTCCAGGCGGGCGCTTCCACGACCTCTGGCGGGCGGGCCAGTTCACTGTTGATGAAATACACGCTCGTCTTCAGTTCCGCCGGCGTGGGCGGACGTTGATAGAGCAGCCGGTAGACCGTCTTGATCTTCGCTTCCGTAGAGGAGGTTTTCGTCAACTCAGGCCGTGCGGCCAGTGCCTTCGCCTGCTGGATGACGAACGGTGAATTCATCAGGAACAGGGCCTGTTGCGGCACCGTGGTCATCATGCGCATCGGACTGCTGATATCCGGTGGCGCGAAATCGAAGGTGTTGAAGAACTCCGGCAAGGCCGCACGATTGATATAACCATAGACCGTGCGCCGGGTGGGCGACGGATCTTGGACGAGATCCACCGGCTGGCCGCCCATCTTGCGATCAAGGCTGCCCGCCACCGCCAGCAACGTGTCCCGCGTGCCTTCGAAATCCAGCCGGAACCGGTTCTGCCGCCAGAGCAAGGCGTTGCCCTGGTCCTTGGTCAAGTACTTGGGATTGATGTCACTGCTCTGCTGCCACGCGGCGGAGAGCAAAATCTGGCGATGGATGTGTTTGATGGACCAGTTGTGTTCCATGAACTGGCCCGCCAGCCAGTCGAGCAGTTCCGGATGCGTCGGCGGTTCGCCCACGAGCCCGAAGTCGCTGGGCGTGGACACCAGACCTTGCCCAAAGTGGTAATGCCACAGGCGGTTCACCATCACCCGCGCGGTCAGCGGGTTGTCCTTGTTGGCGATGGCCCGGGCCAGATCCAAACGCCCGCTGCCTTCTTGGAACGGTTGGGCATCTGGCCGCGCGATGATCTCCAGAAACTGGCGCGGCACCACCGGACCGCGGCTGTTCGGATTGCCCCGCATGAAGATGGCGGAATCCCGGCCCTTGGGCAGATCCTGCAAGGCCATCGCCCGGGCAGGCGATCCTGGATGATTGATTTTCACATCGTTCAACTTGCGGATGAGCAGGTTCTCGCGCGACTCCGTCTGCTGGCTCGTGAGGCGGGTGATATCCCGCTCGGCCAGAGCCAGCGGCGCACCTTCTGCATACAGTATTTGCCGGATGGCTTCCGCGCTGGGGTCGGACATCTTCTCACCCGCAGCGTTGCTGCCTTTCACCGCCAGTTTCACCTGCCATTGCCGGTCGATGTCGGCGAAGAGCCGCCCGTAGCGGTGAGCCACTTCGTTCATATCCTTCGGTGTGACGAGGAACATGCGGGCGACCAGGGGGTTCACTTTCGCCTTCTCATCGGAGTTTGCATAAAACTTCTTCGCCAGCACCGCCGCCTGCGCACTGAAGTCCTTTTCATTCAGAGCGCTCAACTGTGCCCAAGGACTGAGGATGGGATCATGTTTCCGGGCCGTGGCTTTGATGGCCCGGTCCAGATTGCCCGCCAGCGTGGTGTCGAGGTCTTTGCTGCGGAAGAAGGTATTGCGATTCAGCCCGGCGTTCGGGTCAGAATGGTTGAAGTCATGGATGGCCAGCAGATAGTCCCCCACGCGCGCATGCTGGTTCGTGATGATGGCATGGGCGTTGGTCGCACGCGCATGCGCCAGCTCCGCCTCCACCTCGGCGAGCTTCTTCTGAAACTCCAGATACTCCGGCGTCTCCGGCACTGGTTTCAGGAGCGGTGCTTCAGCCGGCTCGGTCACGCTGTTGAACACGCCATGCAACGCATAGTAATCCTTCATCGTGATGGGATCGAACTTGTGGTCATGGCAGCGGGCGCAGGAGACCGTAAGCCCCATCGTCCCGCGGCTCACCACATCGATCCGGTCATCGATGACCTGGTTCGCATCATTGTTGAACCGGTTGCCCAGGCTCAGAAAGCCCAAGGCCGCCAGCGCGCTCTTGTCTTCGCCCAATGGCAGCCGGTCCGCCGCGATCTGCTCGACAAGGAACTGGTCGTAGGGCTTGTCCTCATTGAAGGCTTTGATGACGTAATCCCGATAGGTGTAGGAGTAGAGATAGCGATTGTCCTTGTTGCGGATGGTGTCACCCATCGTGTCGCCATAACGGGCGATATCCAGCCAGTAGCGGCCCCAACGCTCGCCATAATGCGGAGAGTTCAACAGCCGCTCGACGACTTTCTCGAACGCCTTGGCCGATTTGTCCGCCATGAACGCATCCACTTCCTCCGGGGTCGGCGGCATGCCGATGAGGTCAAAGTACACCCGGCGGATCAGGGTGAGCTTGTCCGCCGGACCGGAAGGCGTCATCTGGTTGGCCTCCAGCTTGGCGAGAATGAAGTTATCCACGGGCGTCTTCGCCCACTTGGGATTCTTCACGACCGGCACCGCCACGGGCTTCACCGGATTGAAGAACGGGTGTTCTTTGGCCTTCGCCGAATCGGGACCATACTTGCTGGCTGCCGTTTTCGCGGCGCGCGGATCGGGCGCACCCATCTTGATCCATTGTTCAAACGCGGCGATGACATTGGCCGGCAGTTTGCCACCATCCTTCTCCGGTGGCATCAGCAGGTCGGGGTCCGTGCCATGCAGCGTCTTCATCAAGAGGCTCTCCGCCGGTTTGCCCGCCTTGATGGAGGGGCCGCTGTCGCCGCCCTTCAGCAAGCCTTCCCGCGTATCGAGCGCCAGACCGGCCTTGATCTTCGCATCCGGCTGGCTGCTGTGGCATTTGTAACATTTTTCCGTCAACACGGGCCGGATGTTGCGCTCGAAGAAGTCCAGCTCCTGGGGCGTCAGCTTGGCTCCTTCCGAGGCATGCGCCGTGACTGCGACCAAGGTGATCGCGCCAGTAACCAGCAGGGCAATCGGTTTCATAGGGCAGATAGATTAGGCGAGGATGTCTTTGACCACGTTGCCGTAAACGTCAGTAAGGCGGAAATCGCGACCGTTGTAGCGATACGTCAGCTTCTCATGATCGAAGCCCAGCAGGCGCAGGATGGTCGCGTGCAGATCGTGCACATGCACCTTGTTGATGACGGCGGACTGGCCGAACTCATCGGTCTCACCATACGTCATCCCGCCTTTGACCCCGCCACCCGCCAGCCAGTAGGTGAAGCCGCGGTTGTTATGGTCCCGGCCCGGAACTTCGAACTTGCTCGTGGCGTTGGGCAACTGGCGCGTCGGCGTGCGCCCGAACTCACCACCCCAGACCACCAACGTCTCATCCAACAGGCCCCGGTCTTTGAGGTCTTTCAGCAGGGCTGCGATCGGCTTGTCGCACTCAGCGGCTTTGCCGCGGATCGCGCGTTCCAGATTCTGGTGGTGATCCCAGCCGTTATGCCAGACCTGCACCATGCGCACCCCGCGCTCCAGCAAACGCCGTGCGATCAACATCTGCCGGCCTTGTTCCGTGTCTGCATTGTATGCGGCCAGCACGGCCTCGGGTTCTTTGCTGATGTCAAAGGCGTCCGTGGCCTCCATCTGCATCTGGTAAGCGAGTTCGAACGACTGGATGCGCGCCTCCAGTTGTGCGTCCTTTTGCAGACGCTGGCTGTGCATCGTGTTCACCTTCACCAGCAGATCGAGCTGGTCGCGCTGTTCATCGCGCGTGGTGTAGGCGTTGCGGATGTTCTCGATGAGCTTCTCGATCTCCTTGTACCGCGTGTTGATGTGAGTGCCTTGATAGGCACCGGGGAGAAACGCGGAACGCCAGTTCTGCGCCCCGCCCAGCGGACTGCCTGAGGCCAGCACGATGAAACCGGGCAAATTCTCGTTAACGCTGCCCAGTCCATAAGTGACCCAGGAACCAACACTCGGCTTTACCAGGCGGCCGGAACCGGTGTTCATCATCACCGTGGCGAACTCGTGCACCGGCGCATCGATATACATGCCACGGATGACGCACATATCATCGATGTGCTGGCCAAGATTCGGGAACACCTCGCTCACCTCGATGCCGCTCTTGCCCATCTTGTTGAACTTGAAGGGCGAGCCCCACGCCACGCCGCTGCCCTCACCCACCGGCTTGCCGTCCTGCTTCATCAATTCCGGTTTCGGATCCCAAGTATCCACATGCGACGGTCCGCCTTGCGCGAAAATGCTGAGCACCCGCTTGGCCTTGCCTGGGAAGTGCGGCTGTTTGGGCGACAGCGGCGACATGGAACTCAACGCTGCTGTGGCACCAGTGGGCCCGAGTATCTCAGGCATCATGCCCGCCAGACTGACCGCACCAAAACCCAGTCCGAGCCGTTGCAAGAATTGCCGACGTGGCAGGGCGGGCGAAACAAAAGGAGAACTGAAGATGTCTTTCATAATCAACGCGTTGATGATTTATGAAAGATTTGACGGGATTATCCATCCACGGGTACGCCCCGGATTGCTGAAACATGGCTCTTGATTGCACCGCAAAGTTTGCGATGCCCGCCGCAAGATTCTCGCAGCACTTCCGTAACTGCTTGTACCGAAAGAGGAACGCGTGGCTGAAAAGGAAGCCGGAGGGGTTACCGCCTGAAAGTGTCAAAATATTTTACCACTGCCAGACCGAGCTGTTTCCCTATGGTCTCGTAACCCGACTGACTGAAGCTGTAAGGGCTGCCGCTCAAACCAACAATCGGATGGCTGCCTGAGATCTGAACGAACGCCTGTTCATTCCACCGGCCCTTTCTCAAAATCCGAATCCTTCGCCCAGCCCGCCTTGATCTTCTCTCCCTTCATGTAGCGCTCATAGAAGTTGCGTGTATCAGGAGCGGCGTAGACGTACTCATCGAATATCTTGCCGTTGCCGAACATGCGCGGGTCCCCCTGCTCTTTCAGTTCCTTTTCCATCTGCTGCTTAAGGACCTGCTTCTTTTTCTCCATGGCGGCGGATGTGGCAAGATTCACCAGACAATCCGGGTCTTTCTTCAAGTCATAGAGTTCCTCTCCGGGCCGTTTGCCAAAGGCGAGCGACCAAAATTTCTTGGACTCAATATTTGTACGGTTCTCGATGAGCCAGGTTTTTACCGGGCTGGCATCGCAGTTCAGATAACCCGTCTCCGGATTGCACGCGGGCCAGCGATCGGGCTCGTAGTTCTGCAAGAAGAGGAAATCATCTTTGATGATGCCGCGGATGGGATAGCCCACGTCATTGGGGCGGCCCACGTCATGCCGTTCCTTGCCCACCAGCACATGATCACGTTTCGGATTCACCTGCCCCTCCTTCGCGGAGAAAAGGATATCGCTGATGCTCTGCCCGCTGATGGCCTGCATGCCGGATTTCTTCTGGTCGATCTGTGCGAGTTCCAAAAAGGTCGGGGCCAGATCGGTGAAGTTCACGAAATCCTGGATGACGCGGCCAGCCACCTTGATGCCCACCGGCCAGCGGATGGCGAGCGGGATGTGGTTGGAGTCCTCATACGCCATCCCCTTCACGCGCGGGAACGGCATACCGTGATCGGAGGTGACGATGACGATGGTGTTCTCCAGTTCACCGCGTTGCTCGAGCAGCTCCAGCATGCGCACCAGGTGTTTGTCCGTCTGCTCCACTTCGTAAGCATAGTCCAGCATGTCATTGCGCGTCGTCTCGTTATCGGGCCAATAACCCGGCACACGGTCGATGTCCGTGAGCTTCTTGCCGCCCTTCGCCACGCCGGAGCCGTACTCATAAGCGCGATGCGGTTCATACGAGCCATACCAGAAGAACCACGGTTGGTCCTTGGGCTTCTCGTTCATGAAGTCAGCGAAATTGGCCGCGTAATCCAGATTGCTGACCGTCAGCGTCGCTCCCGGAGCTTTGCGTTTCTGATACGGCTTGCCGGTCATCTGGCGCAGCACACCGTTCGCATCCTTGGCTTCGCCCGGTCCCCACCCCTTCCCCGTGAGCCCGGTCGTGTAGCCATTCTCGCCCAGCACTTCGACAACGGATTTGAATTTCGCCGGGAAATAACAGATGTGGTTCGCCGCCTCTTCCAACTGCCACGAGTAACGACCCGTGATGATGATGGAGCGTGACGGTGCGCACTTGGCGTTCGGCGTGAAGGCATTGTGGAATAATAAACCTTCTCGTGCCACGCGATCAAAGCCCGGCGTCTTGACCCACTTGGCCCCATACGCGCTGGCATGGCCGTAAGACCAGTCATCGGCGATGGCGAAGAGGATGTTCGGTCGTTTGGTCGCAGCACTGCCCGTCAAAGCAGAAACCAAGAGCAGACAGATCAAAGCGAGGCGTGTACTTGTCAGCATAGGTCTTGTGAATTGACTAAGAGTATCAGGTGTTCAGGCGCATCTGGCAAGGCGTAGCTGCTAACATCAGCATTGCCCACTCTTCCCCACCATGAAACAACTCCCGCGTGTTGACGCGTTTCTTTGCCTGGTTGCTCAGTTTCAGTTGGATCAAGAAAGGCCTGTGGCGCCGCTGGTATGATTATCTGGCAAGCTACCAGCAGGTCACCGACTGGACGTGCATGAACTATGGCTACGCCGGCTTGCCGGAAGCTAGGACGGCAGCTGTCCCGGCTGCATTGGAGCCGGAGCGATGGTGTCTGCAACTCTATCATCACGTCGCAAGCGCAACGGAGCTGAAAGGCAAGCGGGTGCTGGAAGTCGGCAGCGGCCGCGGCGGTGGTGCGGCCTTTTTGAAGGAAGCCCGGCAACCGATGCGTTATGCGGGCATCGATTATTCCGACAAGGCCGTGGCGCTCTGCCGTGAACGCTATGCCGCCATTGATGGTCTAACCTTCCAACCGGGCGATGCGGAGAAACTGCCTTGTGAAACGGCTTCATTCGATGCGGTCATCAATGTGGAATCATCACACTGTTATCCTGATTTCCCTAAATTCGTGCGTGAAGTCCAGCGGGTGCTCAAGCCAGGCGGTCATTTCCTCTACGCCGATTTTCGCGATGCGACGGAACTGGGCAACTGGCGCACGCAACTGCGCAACTCCGGCCTGGAGATCGTGCGGGAAACCAACATCACTCCCAATGTGCTGGCGGCCCTCGATATCGATGACACGCGCAAGCAGACGCTCATCCAGAAGCTGATCCCCAAGTGGCTGTTGAAGTCTTTCCAGGATTTCGCCGGGACGAAAGGTTCCGTGGTCTATCGCAATTTCGCGAACGGGCAGATGCAGTATTACAGCTTTGTGCTGAAGAAGCCGTGACGCATACGACGACGAGCGATGGCAGCAGCAAGAAAGAATCAAAAAACCGAAGGACAGCCTTCTTCCAAGAAACGCAGGTGATTGGTAAGCCCCCGCTCATGGGCGAGCTCCTGCATCCAGCGCGGCGGTTCGTTCATGTCCTCGAAGGAAAGTTTGAAGGTGCCGTAGTGCATCGGCACGAGCCATTTCGCTTTGAGATCCAGGAAGACTTGCACGGCGTCATCCGGGCCCATGTGGGTGCGGCGGAATGAATCCGGATAGTACGCACCGATGGGCAGGAGCGCGATCTCAGGATTGCAACGGTCCCCGATCTCCTTGAAGCCCTCGAAGTAGGCGCTGTCGCCCGCGTGATAAACTTTGCGGCCCTGATGTTCCAAAATAAATCCGCCGTAGCCGCGGTGATGATCGTGCAAGGTGCGCGCGCCCCAGTGCTTGCTCGGCACGAGCGTCACCTTCCAGTCGCCGGTATGAAAGCTCTCCCACCACTTCAGCTCGATGATGCGCTCGAAGCCGAGACCTTTCGCGAGCGGCGCCATGCCCCACGGCATCACCGCGAGTTTGGGATGCGGCAGCTTCTTGAGCGAGGGACGATGGAAGTGATCGAAGTGCGCGTGCGTGAGGAGTACGAGATCGATGGGTGGCAGGTCCTCGATCTTGATGCCCGCGTGCTTCAGGCGCTTGAGCAGGAAGAGCCAGTTGGCAAAATTCGGGTCCACCAGCACATTGAGGTCGGTAAATTGCACGAGGAAGGAAGCATGCCCGATCCACGTCAGCGAAACTTCCCCTTTTTGCAAGGTGGGAAATTCCGGTTTGCGATGCATGCCGGTGCGCTTGGTGATGAGCGCCTTCCAGACCATCTCGTGAAAGAACGCGCGCGGATTGAAGTGATTGCCGGGCGTCAACTCCTTCAACGAACGGGGGATACGCCGCTTGGGGCGGTAGTGTTCGTGGGCGTTGGGTTGGCCGTTTCCATCACTCATACTGCTGATATGACCGATGGTAGCCCAAAGCCGCTCGAATAAAAAGAAATCTTCGTCGTCATTATGGATGTTGGCAGAAAAAGCCGACAGAAGTTCAAAAAAGGCAAAAGTATGAAAAAAGTCGTAACCGCCCTGGCAGTATGTGGCTTGCTTCTCGCAGGCACGCAACAGTCGCACGCAGGTCACCGCGAATGGGCCACTGCGGGCAAAGTACTGACCGGCGTCATCGCTGGAGCCGTAATCGCGAAATCTTTCGAACCCGCACCGGCTTACACGCAGACCACCGTGGTCACGCATGCGCCGGCACCCGTGGTTTATCAACCTGCACCGGCCGTCGTTTACCAATCCGCTCCGGTCGTGGTGCAGCCGCAAGTGGTATATGTACAGCCCGTTTATGTGCGGTCTGCTCCCTTAGTGGTGCATCCGCGCCCGGTCATCGTGCATCCCGCTCACTGCGCGCCGGCCCCGGTGGTTGCATACCACTACAGCCTCGGCCATCGCCCGCCGCATCGCTTTGGCTGGTAATTTCAGTTCCCGGGAGGAACCGAATTATTGCAGCACCTGTCCGGCAAATCACCGGACAGGTTTTTTATTTTGTTGGCGTGCAAAAAGCACAGGCCATAATTCTCCGCACGCATGGAAAAACTCGTCGGCCAGTTGGATACTTTTTTGCGCCAGCAACCACAGCTCGGCCAGGATGTTTACATCGCGAAGAGCGCGGTGGTGCTCGGCGCAGTGACGCTCGGGGACAGCTCCAGCGTCTGGTATAACGCCACCGTGCGCGGTGACATCAACCGCATCGAGATCGGCCACCACTCGAACATCCAGGACAATGCGGTAGTCCATCTCGCGGATGATTATCCCTGCCTCATCGGCAACTGGGTGACCGTCGGCCATTCCGCCATCGTCCATGCCTGCACCGTAGGCGATGAATGCTTGATCGGCATGGGTGCGACCATTCTCGACGGCGCCGTGATCGGCGAGCAATCCATCATCGGAGCCAACGCCCTTGTCACGCAAGGAACGGTGATCCCGCCGGGTTCCATGGTTGTAGGCTCGCCCGCGAAAGTGAAACGGGCGCTGACTCCGGAAGAGCGGGCCGGACTGAAATATTGGGCGGAGAAGTATGTGGTGAACTCCGCTTACTGTCTGCAGCACGGCATCAATGTAGGCGGAGCATTGCCGACCTGAGCTGGCGTGGCGTTGACATCACCAAAAGAAAAGACCGGCGTTTAGCCGGTCTTTTGCTCGCGAGTGGTTGCTTCAAATGCTCAGTTCACAAACGTCGCCTCGTTCGTCTGCAAAAGCGCATGCGCGTACTTATCCCACGCACCCAACGCCTTCTGCGCGGGTTTCGCCGCCGGTGTCTGGCGGTCCATGCCTTTGCCTTTGGCCTTGCCCTTCGCTTTCGGATTCGCCTGGGCCACTTCCTGCACACTGGCCACCACCGGCACCAGATCCTTCTCCGGCGTGCTGTTCAGGAACGCCAACCCCAGCTTGATCTCCGTCTCGGAAGGCAGCCGCTGGAAGATCAGCTCATAGAGCAGCTTGATGCGGTCCTCGTCCTCATTCAACACCTTGAAGTCCTTCCGCTCGGTCAGATTCCGCGCCTGCTCTACCACCAGCGGACTGTTCATCATGAAGAGCGATTGCTGCGGCACGATGGTCTCATACCGTTTGCCCGTCGTGATGTCCGGGTTCGCGAAGTCGAAGTTGTTCATCACCTCGGGCAACTTCGCCCGGTCGATGTAGCCATACACCGTGCGCCGCGTGGAATACGGCTCGGCCATCAGGTTCACCGGCTTGCCGCCCATCGTCTTGTCGAGCTTGTCGCCCATCGCGAGCAAGGAATCGCGCAACGCCTCGAACTCCAGCCGCCGGATGTTCGCGCGCCAGAGCAGCCGGTTGTACGGGTCCTGCTGCGCGAACTGCGCATTGTTCTCGCTGCTCTGCTGGTACGCGTAAGTCATCATGATCTTCTTGTGCAGCGCCTTCACTGACCACCCGTTCGCCATGAAATCGCCCGCCAGATAATCGAGCAATTCCGGATGGCTCGGCGGTGTGCTTTGCGTGCCGAAATCATCCGGCGTCAGCACGAAGCCGTCACCGAAATGATGCATCCAGATGCGGTTCACTGCCACACGTGCGGTCAACGGATTGTCCTTCGACGCGATGGACTTCGCGAGTTCCAGACGGCCGCTGCCATCCGTGAAGGGTTTCTTGCCTTCGCTGAAGATCTCCAGATAACGCCGGGGCACCACCGGACCGCGGCTGCCCGCTTCACCACGGATGAACACATACGAATCGCGCGGTGTCGCGGCATCATTGATCACCATCGCCCGGGCGGGTGCGCCGGGATGGCTCCCCTCCAACTGCGAGATGGCCGAGCGCAGCCGCGTCTCGCGTCCTTGCAGATTGCGCGGGAGCGCGCGCCGCAAAGCATCCAGCGGATCTTCGTTGTTGCGCGCCCCTGGAATGATCGCCATGCGCACCGCTTCCTGGTTCGCATCTGGCAACGCCTTCGCCTTGGGATTGCGCGCCGACACTTCCTGCCAGCGCGCTTCCACCGTGGCAAAGGCGCGCCCGTAAATCCCTGCCACCTGCGCCATGGACTGCGGATACACGCCCCGGAACTGGTTCGCGATGAACGGATTGATCGGCCGCCGCTTGTCCGCGTTCGCCGCGATGCGCGTGGAGATTTCCTTCGACTTCGTCGCGAACTCCTTGTCTGAAAGTTTCGCGAACTCCTGATAAGGCCCCATCACCGGATCGTTGTTCCGCCGCCCGCGCAGGATGTTCTGCCAGAGCCGCGCCGCCTCCTGGTTCAGCTTGTGCTTGCGCACGAGCGCGCCCACCTCGCTCTGCGGCTTGCCCTTGGCCTCTTCGATGATCGCCAGATACATGCCCGCGTTCTTGCGCATGTCACCCACAAATTCACCCACATCCTTCCGGTAAAATTCCTGCAGGTCATTCTCCAGTTTCGCCCGTTGCGCCAGATACGCCTGATACTCCGGTGTCTTCTCGTTCACATCCGCGATGAGCGGCTTTTCCTTCGGCTCCACCGAGCTGGCCAGGATACCATGCAGCGCATAGTAATCCTCCGTCGGCAACGGATCGAACATGTGATCATGGCACCGCGAGCACGCCACCGTCAGCGCCTGGAACCCCTTCGTCACCGTATCGATGCGGTCGTTGATGATCTCGTTCTGCTGGTTGTCGAAACGGTTGCCCAGCGTCAGGAAACCCAGCGCCGCAAGCGACGTCTTGTCCTTCAGATTCATCCGGTCCGCCGCGAGCTGCTCCATGATGAACTGGTCATACGGCTTGTCGTCGTTGAACGCCTTGATGACGTAATCCCGATACGTGTAGGCGTACGGATAATGGAAATCTTCCCGCTGCCCGTTCACTTCGCCCTTCGTGTCCGCATAACGTGCCACGTCCAGCCAGTAACGGCCCCAGCGCTCACCGTATTGCGGCGAAGCCAGCAAGCGGTCGATGAGCTTCTCGTAAGCGTTGGAGGAATCATCCGCGAGGAATGCCTTCACCTCTTCCGGTGTCGGTGGCAGACCCGTCAGGTCGAACGTCGCGCGCCGGATGAGCGTCCGCTTGTCCGCCGGCTTGTTCGGATACATGTTCTTCGCTTCCAGCTTGGCGACGATGAAATTATCGATCTCATTCTTCACCCACTGCTGGGCGTTCACCGTCGGGACCGCCGGTTTTGTGACCGGCTTGAAAGCCCAATGGTTCGCCGCGTTCGCATTCTTGTAGCTCTTCGCCGTCTTCGCCCCATCACTCTGCGGCACCGGCGCTCCCATCTTGATCCACACCGCGAAGTCCGCCACCACACTGCTCGGCAGCTTCTCTTTCGGCGGCATCTGCATGTCCTCATCACCGTACGCGATCGCCCGGATCAGCAGGCTCTTCTCCACATTGCCCGGCACCACGGCCGGTCCCGTGTCACCACCACGCAGCATCCCCTCCTTCGAATCCAGCGTCAGCCCGCCCTTGACCTTGTCTTCCGTGCCGCTGTGGCACTTGTAACATTTTTCCGCCAATACCGGCGCGATCTTGGTGTTGTAATACTCAAGCTGCTGCTTGATCACGTCGTTCGCGCGCAACGACGGCACCAAGGTGAACGCCCCCAGCGCCACCCCGAGCGTCAGCCATTTGTTGGTCGGATAATTTTTCATACGCGCTCTTTGATCAGGCCATGATCGCCTTCACCGGCACCCCGAAGTTGTCGGTCAGGCGGAAGTCGCGGCCGTTGTAACGATACGTCAGCTTCTCATGATCGAAGCCCAACAGGCCAAGGATCGTCGCGTGCAGATCGTGGATGTGCACCTTGTTCTCCACCGCGCGCGCACCGAATTCATCCGTCGCGCCGTAGATCGTTCCGCCCTTCACACCGCCACCCGCGAGCCAGGTGCTGAAGGCCCGGCTGTTGTGATCGCGGCCCGGATCCGCATTGCCGTTACGATCGCGCGTCACTGTGCGACCGAACTCACCGCCCCACACGACCAACGTGCTATCCAGCAATCCGCGCTGCTTCAAATCCTTCAGGAACGCCCCCACCGGCTGATCCACCTCGCGCGCCTTCGCCGCCAGACGGTCCGCCAAATCCTGGTGATGATCCCAGCCGCCCTGCCATGCTTGTACGAAGCGCACCCCTCGCTCAATCAAACGCCGCGCGATGAGCATCTGCCGCCCTTGCGCCGTGTTGCCATACATGTCGCGGATGTTCTGCGGCTCCTTCGAGATGTCGAAAGCATCCGTCGCCTCCGTCTGCATCTTGAACGCCATCTCATACGCCTCCAGCCGCGCTTCCAGTTGGATGTCCTTCTGGAGATTCTGGCTGTGCATGTAATTCAGCTTGTGGATGAGATCGAGCTGCCGCCGCTGTTCCGTCTGGGAGGAGAACTGGTTCTTGATGTTCTCGATCAAGTCCTCCACGCGTTGCGAAGACGTGTTGATGCTCGTCCCCTGGAACACACCCGGCAGGAAAGACGATTGCCAGTTCTGCGTGCCGCCTGGGGGCACGCCACCCGGACGCAACGAGATGTAACCCGGCATGTTCTGGTTCACACTGCCCAGTCCGTAGAGCACCCACGAACCCATGCTCGGTTTCGGGAGGCGCAGCGAACCCGTGTTCATCATCACCGTCGCCACCTCGTGCGAAGGGATGTTCGTCCACATCGAGCGGATCACCGCCATGCTGTCCACATGCTCGCCGATGTAAGGAAACACCTCGCTCACCTCGATGCCTGACTTGCCCTTCTTCTCAAACTTGAACGGCGACGCGAGACCCACACCATTGAGCCCCGGCAGATCCTTGCCATCATTCGCCGTCAACGCCGGCTTCGGATCCCATGTATCCACATGCGACGGCGCACCTTGCGCGAAGATGTGTACGACGGCCTTCGCCTTCCCCGCCATCGGCGGAGCCTTCGGCGCGAGAGGCGAGAGACTGCCCGCCGCCTGGACCGAGGAGCCGAGCAACATGTCATCTGCCATCAAGCCTGCGAGCCCCAATACCCCCATGCCCATGCCGAACCGGTTCAGGAACTGGCGGCGGTTCACGATGAAATCTTCAGGGCGGGCAGTATGCTCTGCGAGATATTTGGCGGTCGGCTTCATATATGTTGGTCCTTAAATTTTGCTCTGCCTATGTCAGACGCAGTTCACGCCCGACAGGTTTCGTGCTAAATAAGCAATCGGCTAGGGTGTCGTTAGCTAAAGTTATCCCCATAAAGCGCGCCTGTAAACCGGTTTCTCAGGCCCTGCCATCGTTCTCGTCCTGAACCCCGCACCCTTAGGTCGGGGCGTCCTCGATTTCCCTTCGTTCTTTTTCATAATTCATCCTTCATAATTCATAACTTACCCGAGGGGGTAGGACATCCGCTGTCCTAGTGAATACTGTGAATAACTTTTATTTTTAATGCCCAACAATTTAACTATCAGCTAGTTAGAGAATTATACCGCTTGGTAAGCTGAAAATTCCTCCCTGTGAAAACTGCGTTTTCAGCCCCCCCCTCGGCCCAACGGGCCGAACGATTCCAGCCCAAGGCAGCGCCTGGCTCTGGTGCATCACGCCAGGTTGAACCAACCAGCGCCATCGGTTCCCTTTGAAATCTCCAATCCCGAAATCTGAAATCCCGCGCCCCTTTCATCCTTCCCTATCCGTGTGATCCGTGTTCAATCCGTGGCTAAACGATGCCCCACCTCGTCGAAATCCTCACCGCCACCTCGCCCTCCTCCCCGATGGTCCCGCAAACCTCCGTCCGCGCAATTCCCGGACGCGGCCTCGTGGGCGACCGCTATTTCCTCGGCACCGGCACCTTCTCCCCGCAACCGCAGAAGCCCGACTTCGAGATCACCCTCATCCAGCAGGAGCACATCGCCGCCTTTGCCGCCCGCAGCGGCCTCCCCTTCACCGCGCGAGAAGCCCGCCGCAACCTCGTCACCACCGGCATCGACCTGAACACCCTCGTCGGCCAAGAATTCATGGTCGGTGCGGTGAAGTTGCGTGGTATCCGTCTCTGTGAACCCTGCAACTACCTCGCCAAACAGACGAGCCCCGAAGTCCTCCCCGGCCTCGTCCACCAAGGCGGCCTGCGCGCCCAGATATTGAGCGAAGGCGAAATCCGTGTGGGAGACTCACTTGTTGCTTTGGTCTAAGTATCAGGCAGATGTATCATCAACCATGTCTGCCCCGGGAATCGCATGAAGAAAACCACCAAGCATGGCCGCCTGCTCTTGAGCAAACTTGCCGTGCTGCTGTTCGCTGCCGGCTTTTCCGGAGGATGTCAGCACCGCACCAATTCCGGCTTTGATGCTGCGCTCTTTGAGACTTTGCGCGAAATCGTGAAAACCGACTGGCAAACAGCCGGAGCTTGGGATACGGACAAGTCCTCCACCCCGCCGGACGCAACCGTTCGCCAGGTCATCGGGCGTTCCACATTTAAGTGGATCGACTTGAATGGCGATGGGCAGCTTGAAGTTCTCGTCCATGTCTTGTTCGCTCCTGGTCATCACGATAACGGTTCAATCTATGTCATTCGCAAGGATTTTTCAGGTTGGCGGATCATTGGCGAACTCGGCGGTAACGGATACCATGTCCACAAAG
Source organism: uncultured Verrucomicrobiota bacterium (assembly GCA_964589735.1). Classification (GTDB taxonomy): domain Bacteria; phylum Verrucomicrobiota; class Verrucomicrobiia; order Limisphaerales; family JAEYXS01; genus JAEYXS01. The sequence continues at coordinate 217,038 of CAZPUL010000001.1, forward strand.
CAGAACCTCAAAGGCGCGCTTATTTGGACATCATCACCACATGGTACGCCGGTGGTGGAGAGCATCTGACATCAACCTATCATTACACCGGCCGAAACTACGAACAGGTGAAAGAAGAACGTTGGAGTCCGGTCGAAATACCCGCAGCCGGCCCCATTCAACCTGGACCGTGAAAATCACGAAACCTTTTGAACTTTAGCTTCCTCCTCCAAGGCCTGCTCATCGGCTTCTCCATCGCGGCTCCCGTCGGGCCCATCGGCGTGCTGTGCATCCGGCGCTCACTCGCGGATGGCCCGCGTGCCGGACTTGTCGTCGGCCTGGGCGCGGCCACGGCAGATGCTGCCTATGGTTGTGTCGCCGCTTTCGGCCTCACCGCGGTCTCCAGCTTCCTCGTCGGCCAGCAATTCTGGCTCGGCTTGATCGGCGGGCTCTTTCTTTGCTGGCTTGGCGTGCGTACATTCATGAGCCCGCCCGCCACGGATGCCGCCAAGGCCCAAGGCGACCGCCTCGCCGCCATCTATTTCTCCACCTTCCTCCTCACGCTCACCAATCCGGCCACCATCCTTTCCTTCGTCGCGATTTTCGCCGGGATGGGATTAGGCACCACTCCGAATTACCTCGCCGCGAGCATCATGGTATTGGGCGTGTTCCTCGGTTCTGCGCTGTGGTGGCTCCTCCTCAGCACTGGCGCCGGTCGGATGCGCTCCCGGGTCACGCCCCGATGGATGCAAGGCATCAACCGCTTCTCCGGCGGCCTCCTGATCGCCTTCGGGCTCTACGCCCTAAGCCGCGCGTTTCTTCACTCCTAAGCGCCTTGGTCACCCCGTGCTCGCTTCACCTTGTTCCACCGCGCCAGGATTTCTTCCGGGGTGAAAACTCTGCCGCTCGCCTGCTCCTCAGCCGCCAGCTCCCGCAGCCACTCGCACCGGCACACCTGCAAGTTCTTGGACCACAACGGCAGCAACAGCTCGCTCAAGGGCACCATGCAACCCATCGCCCCGTGACCGCTGCCCTCGCCCAAACCGATGGGGCGTGCGGGGTTGTCGAGATCCAGACAGATATCGAACGGACACGTGCCGCCACCGGGCACGGGTTCATGCACGCGGGCAAACAGGATCACGCGGCTCATGCTGGACCTTTCATCTGCTGGGCACGCTTGACGATCTCGGCGGGGGTGAAGCGTCGGCCTTTCTGCTCCTCCTCGACCGCCATGTCACGGAGCCAGCCACAGCGACCGAGCTTCACATGCTGATCCCACACAGGATCGAGTATGCCCGCCAGCGGGATGGCTCCACTGCCGGAATCCATGCCGAGCCCCTCCGCCATGATGAGCGGTGCGTCCGGGTTCCCGAGATCCACGCTGATGTCATAAACACGGCCTGAGGCATTGTGGGCCAAAGCGATGAGGATGATCTGGCTCATATGGTGAACGATTTTAGGTTTCGGACGGCCAGCGCAACGGTGAACCAACGCGCCTGCTCACTCTTTCCGGGCTTGCTCCAACACGATGGCCTCGTCTCCCGGAACGGCTGCGTAGCGAACTGTGCCCTTGTCCACAGGCACCACGGCTTTTTGGCCGCCTTGGGTGATGCTGGCATGTTTCCAGTCTGTTGGCACGTGCGTTATCAGCGTCAGCGGCTGGTCGTAATAGACCGGGTCCGCCTTGGATTTGAGTTCCAGACGGAGTTTGCCGGCGCTTTTTTCGAGCACCTTCACCTCGGCCGAGTCGCGCTCCGTCTCGTATTGGTGCGCGGAGATGTGGTCGGTGATCCAGAGCTGGCCTTTGTCCTGACGCTCTTTCAGGGCATCCAGCAAGGGAAAGAAAACGTCCTGTTTCAAGGCCCAGAAATCCTGGTAACCCCAGTCCGGCTTGAAGCGTTCCACGCCGTGGATGACGAGGTATTCCATGCCCTTGTTCGTGATCGCCTTGTCCGCCAGCGCGAGCATCTCCTCCTTCGTCTTCCAGTGATAGACCGCACCGTGATTCGCGAAGGGTGGCCGGTCGATCATATTATTTTGTTTCAACAGCTCGTTCAATTGCGCGGGTGTGATGTTCCAGTCCTTCGGGCCGACGCCGGGCTGGCCGTAGGAGACGAGCTTGGTTTCCTTGGCTCCGGTGACTTTGCGGATGTAGCGGGCGCAATCACCGATCTCCGTGATGGCGTTCGGGTAATCTTTCACGCCCTTATGCGTCATGGTGTGGTTGCCATAGACCATGCCCTGCTGCCAGACCTTGTTATCCCAATCCGCCGAGAATTTCAAGTGCTCGCCCTTGCCCGGGCAGATGTAAAACGTGGCGATCAAGCCGCGCTTCAGCAATTCCGGCACCGCCACCTGCACGTGACTGGGCCAACTATCATCGAACATCAGGAGAAAGGTGGCCGTGCGGTCATCCTTCCACCGGGCGATGCGGGTTTCACCGATTTCTTTCGCAGAGGCAGATGAGATCAGGGCGAGGAGCAGAATAGCTAAATAACAGGTGTGAAAATAAGGAATACTCCGACGGGTGTTGGGCATAACAGTGTTTTAGGCGATTAGAGTCCCGTGTGTTCAGGTTTGTCCCATCTCAGGTTAACGCCGAGCGCCTGGTTCAGGAACTTGAGCAAGTTCTGGCCCGATTGAGCTTTGGCGTCGAACTCAATCGTGTCACGAAGCTCAGGGGTTGAAACCATGATGTTGTTGCATTTAAAGCAGAAGGACATCCGCACGGACGCGCCGCTGGCATAGTGACACTCCGCAGCGAAACCAGGAATGTGGCAGCGCATCTGTTCGGCATAGCTCAGCACGCGAATGCGTTTCAGCAACTCTAGCGACTGCTGGGCATCCAGCATGACTGAACCAGACAAGGCCACATGCGGTTTGCGATCATGGAAAGCAGGGCCGCTCTCCGCTTCGATCAAATGCAGGTTCGTCCGTAACAGGTTTTCGGAGCTTATTTCCATGACGTCGCCATTCTATGTCAGGTGATGGTTACTTGGCAAACCTGCCTCATTGCTTGGCGATGGTGCGAGGTTCACCATCCGGAGCTTCGGTATAGATCAGAAAGAGCCTGCCATCGAAATCGAAGTGAAACTCGATCTCGCCATACTTCCAGATTCCACTTAGAGGACGTTTGCGAAAGCCCTTGGCGGTATCATCCGGCTCCCCGAACAGTTGACGAAGATCTTCACGCGTCATGCCGAGGCGAACAACGCCAAGTTTATTGGTGCGTTCGTATTCCTGCCACCAAGTTGTGAATCTTTCGTTGGAGGTCATGAACGTGGTGGATTCTCTCTTATTGCGGGACACGATACTCCTCAGGGAATCGGCTTACCCGCCCAAATTGTTTGGATGTCAGCGGCTTGTTCAGGTCAAAAACCCTTAAAAGATCAAACGTGTAACCATCCTCTCGCGTATGAACACCGAGCTCAAAAGTGAGGCGGTCTGCTTTGAAATAGTGTTCTACTCCAGAGATGCACATCTGTTCGCCTTCTATCCTCCACGTAAAAATCTGCCTTTCGCAATAAGCACCCATATTCCAGAAATCCATCAGACCTTCTCCGTTGGCAAACAAGACCATGGTTTCATCATAGGCATCTCCAGGGTTGCCGATAAACGTCCAAACTCCGGCCAGATGCTCTTGGGTGGTGTTCATAGATGAATTGTAGCGTGATGTTCTGCCACCCCTTCAGGGTGGTGGTTGGAGGGTGGTTGACCGGGGGTATCGCTCCCACAGGTCGCTCAACGCCCCGGCTACTTTCTGGCATCACTCCGTGATGCGGGAAGGATGCGGCGATGCAAGCATCGAAAAGCGACGGAGTTATCATGATATCATTTCAATTTAGGAATGATGATCGTTTCATGACCGGAGATCACGTGGGGATTCTTGATGATTTTGCGATTGGCCTCATAGATGTGTTTCCATTTGCTGGCATCACCATAGAAAACGCGGGCCAAACCGGACAAGGTGCCATCACCATCAAGAGTTCCGATTTTGTAGGTGAAAGGTTTGGGCGTATTGATGACCTCGGCACGCAAAGCGGCGGCCATGTCCGTCATCCATGCAGAGGTCTGGCTAAGAGCCTTGTCCGTGACCTCGTAAAATCCGTTGGGCAGGTGGAGCAAACCACCATCCTGGGTGATGCCGATGGAGAGGGTGGTTCCGTTGGTCAAGGTCAGCTCCAGCCAAACTCGGGGAGGCATGGGCAGAGCGCAGACTACTCCTTCGGGCAAACCGTTTTTCATCCATCTTTCCACCGCCTTGCCTTCATCAAGTGCGGCAAGGAAGGCATCGCCATGCGCTTTTTCGATTTTAGGGGTCTTGAAAACCGGCTGCACGCGCCTGTAGGAAACGACGGCGTTGGTATGGGGAATGAATAGGGGCGCTATCTGTGATTGAGCGGAGGGTATGCCAGCCGCAAAAAAGAAGGTTAGCAAGAACATCAATGCTCCTGGCGACAAATGGAATGGCTTCATAATTACCAGTTGGACGGGCGTTGTGTCACTTTACACTTTGAATCACTGCCAAAATACAGGCCAAGGGAGATGTCGTTAATTTCCATGGTGGCGGAGGTAGTGGTAGCCATTCTCCAGAGTAATGCACGGTTGGTATATCCGGTAAAGCAATGCGCGATGGGGACTTTCGAGGCTGATCATCAAGCTGGGATAATCGTTGTCCCGCCCAATATCATCACCACGCGGCCATACGAGCGCCACCGGGCCGGAAAACCTATAAATGCCATAGCCGGCGAGATAGAGGAGGAACAGCCCCAAGAGCACAAGGACGACCGGGGATTCAAGGTGACGCAGGAGTTTCATGCAGTTCATGAATCACAATGCTTCCGGATGAAACTGGCCAGTTCCGCCTTGTCGGTGGTGCTCCAGACGAGGCCGCAGTCCAGACAGGCGTGGGCTCGATCAGCTATCTGGGGCCCCCGGCTCAACGTGAAGGCGAACAGGCGCAGGCCATCGGGATGAAACTCGACAGGGCCACCGTTTCGCGGGTCAGCGATCTTCCCTTTCGTCACGCGTTCACTCTGGCATTGGAGGCATTTGGTCACGGTGTTCTCCTTCTGATGGCTGAAAAGTGGGGTATCGGACGCTGAATTGCAAGGGCGACTGAAAGTCGATCCCCCGGATCGGAGATCGGCCCTCCAAGGGGATGTTTTAATAATTTTGTCCGAGAATAGTGCGGAATAGCGAGGCTAGTGCTAACACACGGGGTAAAAATCAGCCAGTCTCATGCCCATGATAACGCAGGTGAACAGAGGAAAAGGGGCCAGGACGGGAACGGCCCCACCCCGACCGGTCGGCAGTGGGTTCAGGACGATGGAGGAAGCCCAAATCCGCCATTCTTTTCCTTTGAGTCTTTCACCGGTCCGTCATAGCTTGAGGGACACCTTCGTTCTGGTTGTAAATGGCGGGGGACCGTCATGGAATGGACGGCCAGCGAAGGCGTTACCGAAAGGCACCTGCTTTATGGCCATAGACAGTACTGTAACCGCTGGTAAAACCGCCGCCGCCGACAAGGCCGCCGCCGGACGTCCCAAACCCAAGTACCCGGGCATCCGGGTGACGTGTAACGGCAACCAGCTTGTCACGCAATGGATCGAAACGCGCATCACGGAAGGTGGCGTGTTCTATCCCATCACGCCCTCGACGGAAGGTGGCGAGATCTATCAGCAATCGTTCGCCCAAGGTGAACTGAACGTCTGGGGCCAGCAGAAGATCGCCGTGGAGACGGAAGGCGAGCACGCCGCGCAAGGCGGTGCGACCTCCTACGCGGTGCAGGGCAAGCGGACGGTGAACTTCACCTCCGGCCAGGGCATCGTCTACGCGATGGAGCAGTACTACCACGCGCCGGGCAAGCTCTCCACGATGGTGCTGGAGGTCGGTGCCCGCGCACTGACGAAGCACGCGCTGAACGTGCATTGCGGTCACGATGACTTTTACGCCGCGCTCGATACCGGCTGGACGATGCTGATGGCGAAGGACGCCCAGCAGGCCGCCGATCAGGCGATCATCCTGCGCCGCGCCAATGAGCTGTCGCTGAACCCCGGCATGAACATCCAGGACGGCATGCTCACGACACACTCGGAGCGCACCTACCTGGCGCCGGAAGCCGAACTGCTCCGCGAATTCCTCGGCGCACCGGATGACCAGATCGATTCCCCGACGCCCGCGCAGAAAGAACTCTTCGGCCCGAAGCGCCGTCGTGTGCCGGTCATGATCGACCTGAAGAACCCGATCCTCCTCGGACCGGTGCAGAATCAGGAGCATCACATGAACGGTGTGGTGGCGCGCCGGAACAATTTCAACGAATACATCCTCGGTTTCCTGGAGCAGTCCTACTCCGAGTTCGCGCGGTTGACGGGCCGTTACTACGGGCTCATCAGCGAATACAAAACGGAGGATGCGGACACGGTGTTCGTCTCGCTCGGTTGCGCGGCGGAAAACATCGAGGAGGCGTGCGATTACCTGCGCAACCAGCGCAATGCGAAGGTCGGCTCGATCCACATCAACGTCATCCGTCCATTCCCCGAAGCGGCGGTCATCAATGCGCTGCGCGGCAAGAAGAACGTCATCATCATCGAGCGCACGGACGAGAGTCTGGCCGGTGACAACCCACTGGCACGTGACATCCGCGTGGCCTTCGGCAAGGCGCATGAAGCGGCGAAGTTCGGCGGCGAACTGCCCGCGCTGACGCCGGAAGAGACGCCGCGTCTGTTCCGTGGTTCTTACGGCATCGGTTCCCGCGACTTCCGCCCCGAGCACACCTTGGGCGCGTATGAATTCGCGGTCGGCCAGACTAAGCGCAAGGACGGCAAGAGCGCGGCGGATGGCGAGACATTCTTCGTCCTCGGCGTGGATCATCCTTACTCGGTCATCAGCAAGGACACGCCTTCGCTCCTGCCTGACAAATCCATCGCGGTGCGGTTCCACTCCATCGGCGGCTGGGGCATGATCACCACGGGCAAGAACCTCGGTTCCATCATCGGTGACTTCGGCAAGTTCGTCTCCGAGCGCGACCCCGTCTATGACGAGGACGGCACGCTGAAGGACAAGCTGAACATCATGGCGAACCCGAAGTATGGTTCTGAGAAGAAGGGTGCGCCGACGAATTACTACCTGGTGGTCGCCCCGGAGCGCGTGCGTGTGAATTGCGAACTGAACCACGTGGACGTGGTGCTGTGCTGCGATCCGAAGGCCTTCACGCACACGAACCCGCTGGAAGGCTTGAAGAAGGGCGGCAGTCTCGTGTGGGAATCCAGCGACACGCCGGAGACGGCGTGGCAGCGCATCCCCGCGCATCACCGCAAGTTCGTCAAAGAAAACAATATCCGCGTGTTCATTTTGCCGGGCTTTGCCATCGCTCGCAAAGCGACGAACCAGCCGGAGCTGCAACTGCGCATGCAGGGCAATTCTTTCCTCGGAGCGTTCTTCCGCGTGTCGCCGTTCCTGACGACCTTCAATATCACCGAGGAGCAGTTCAACTCGGTGGTGAAGAAGCAGTATGAGAAGAAGTTCGGCCGCTTCGGTGACGCAGTCGTTGCTTCCAACATGGAGGTCATGACGCAGGGCTTCACCCAGGTGATCGAGATCAAGCATGGCGAGATCGACGACGCCGACCGCTCCAGCATGCGCAATGCGCCGCTGAAGCCGCTGGGCGATCATCAGTTTACCCCGACCGCCGGTGTGAAGGCGGGCAATGGCCTGAGCGCCTTCCCGATGCCGGGCGGCCAGACGCGCGTGCCGGTGCAATCACTGGCGAAGTTCGACAGCGAGTTCCGCTGCGGCATGGGTTATCACCAGCCGGCGGGCGCACTTGCCTCCGTGGGCGTGATGGGTGCGGGCACGGGTGCCACGCAGTCCAAGTATGTCGCGCGTCGCGAGACGCCCGTTTACATCGCCGAGAACTGCACGCAGTGCATGGAGTGCATCACGGCCTGCCCGGATACGGCCTTGCCGAACATGGCGCAGGATGTCGCCACCGTGCTGCAAGCCGCCGCGATCAACTACGTCTCGGATACCGCCGAACGCAAGAAGCTGCTGAATGAATTGAAGGGGATCGAAGACCGCGCCCGCGTGAAGATGATGGATGCGGTGAAGAAGCGCGAATCGGTGCCTTTCCAGAACATCATCCGCGACGAAGTGAACGCGCTGACGCAGATCGCGGAAGCGTCCCGCGCGCAATTCACCGGCATCATCGACCAGTTGCCGCTGGCGTACTCGAACGTGCCGGCCATCTTCCGTTCGCCGGAGCAGAAGACGCCCGGTGGCGGCGGCCTGTTCTCCATCTTCGTGAGCGACCTGTGCAAAGGTTGCGGCGAGTGCGTGCAGGTGTGCGGTGATCACGACGCCTTGCGCATGACGACGGAAACGGAAGACCTGAACGCCAAGCTGACCACGGCGCAGATCTTTTCGCGCCTGCTGCCAGATACCCCGCAGAAGTTCCTGGGCCTCTACAACGACCTCGATGCCGCCGGTTCCCGCGAAGCCGCGTTGCGCAACCACCTGATGGTGCGTCGCAATTACGAGGCGCTCGTCTCCGGTGACGGTGCGTGCGCCGGTTGCGGTGAGAAGAGCGTGCTGCGCGCGATCGCTTCCGTGACGGAAGCCTACATGCGCCCGCTGTATCACAAGAAGGCCGAACGTCTGAAGGCCAAGGCCGCCCGCCTCGAAGCCGAAGGTGCCGCCAAACTCGCCGCCCTCAAGGCGCGCGACGCAGCGCAATATCATCTCTACCGCAAGAGCCTCGCCCACGTGATCATGGGTCTCGGTGGCGAGAACGATGCGGATACGGACAAACGCATCGCCGCTTACGAAGCGAAGCACGGCGCAATCACCGATGAGCAGCTCATCGGTGGCCTCGTGGCCGTCCTCAAGCAGGACGCGTTCAACCACAAGGAACTGCAGGCCGTGGATGGCCGCAAGGCGAATGGCATGTCGGTGATGATGATGGGCGCAAGCACCGGTTGTAACACCGTGTATGGCTCCACGCCGCCGTCCAATCCGCATCCGTATCCGTGGATGAACTCGCTCTTCCAAGATGGTTCGACCATCTCCTGGCTCATGGCGGAATCGGTCATCGTGAACCACGCGCGCCGCTCGGTGGCGCCGGAGCGCATGACGGATTCGTTGCTCGACAAGGAAACGGTCACAAGCGAGATGGAATACTTCACGCTCACGCACTTGGACGACACGTTGATGACGGAACAGGAAATCCGCGAGTTGCCGAAGGTCTGGGTGGTCGGTGGCGACGGCGCCACGGGCGACATCGGCTTCCAGAATGTCTCGAAGGTCATCCTGCAGAATCGTCCGAACGTGAAGATGCTGATGCTCGACACGCAGGTCTATTCGAACACCGGCGGTCAGAACTCCGACTCGTCCACGATGCTCGGCGGTTATGACATGAACCAGTTCGGCGTGGCCTCGCAGGGCAAGCTGATCGAGAAGAAGAACGTTGCCGAGGCGTTCACGAGCGGCCACGGTTCACCGTTCGTCGCACAGGTCTCGATGGCCAACGCCGCGAAGATGTACAAGGCGATGCTCGACGGTCTCGAATACCGTGGCACGGCCTTCTTCCAGGCTTACACCACCTGCCAGCCGGAACACGGCGTGGGTGATAACATGTCAGCCGACCAGGCGAAGATGGTGCGCGATGCGCGCGGCATGCCGGAGTTCGTGTTCAACCCGCGCCGTGGCGAGACGACGCAGGAAGCGCTCGACATCAAGGGCAACCCGACGCCGGAACGCGACTGGTGGCGCACGAAGTTCGCCACGAACGGCGAGGAGTACAATTACACCGTGGCGCACTGGGCGCTCACGGAAGGCCGCTTCCGCAAGCACGTGAAGAGCATCACGGAAGAGGAAGCGAAGGGTATGATCCACTTCGACGACATGCTGCTGCTCATCACGCAGGATGACGTCATCCACCGCCGCGTGTTCAACCCGGAGCACCGCAGTTTCGTGCCGAACTTCGACTGCTACATCAAGGCCGAGGTGAAGGGCAAACTGAAGTACTTCGCGGTGACGCGCCAGATGGTGCTATTCGGTGTGGAACGCCGCAAAGCGTGGCGCATGCTCCAAAGCAAGGCCGGCGTGGCGAACAAGGATTACCTCGCGCAGAAGTCCTTCATCGCGAAGGTGGACAAGGGCGAGATCAGTCTGGCCGACGCGAAGACGAAGACGAAGGAACTGATCGCGGCGGAGCTGGCGGCGATCAAGTAAGTGCCATTAACAGCAATTCAACGAACCCCGCAGTCGAAAGGCTGCGGGGTTTTGTTTTTTACTCCGGTTGGATTACCTGAGGTCAGACTGTCATTGCTTCCCTTCGTCGATTGGTTGAATTTAACCACCTCGGCACCGCTGTTTGTTTCCGCTGCTGAACTATGCTTTTGGACCAACGTCGCTGGCTGTGGCTGCTGGGAGGAGTGATTCTCCTCGCCTGCATTGCTGCCATGACGTGGCTTCAGCCCTACGAGCGGCGTCTCGCTTCCACGCTCGCGCAGATCCACGAGGATTTTCCCGAAGTCCCGCGCGTCACCGTCCAGGAGCTGGCCACCTGGCAGACGGACACGAATCGCCCCTCGCCCGCCCTCTACGATGTCCGCACGGACGATGAATTCGCCGTCAGCCACCTGCCCGGCGCGGTGCGCATGGACCCGCGCACGCGCGCGCGTGATGCCGTGGATCAGATCAATGCTCAACGCCCCGCGGTCTTCTACTGTTCCGTGGGCTATCGCTCGTCGCAGATGGCCGATCAGCTTCGTGTGCTGGGCCGTACCAATGTCTTCAGTGTGGAAGGCTCCATCTTCGCCTGGTCCGCCGCTGGCCTGCCCTTGGTAAGCAATGGCGTGCCCGTCAAACTGGTGCATCCTTACAGCGAATCCTACGCCCGCCTGCTCCCGCCCGAAGCCCGCTACCCGGTGCCTGCCCTGAAGAATCTGGCCAACGAATATGGCCCGCGCCTGAATCCTTTGAAGGCGGCGAACGCCCTCATTTTGCTGGCGGTTTTTCTCGCGTGGGAATCCATCGCCCCCTTCTTCGGCTGGTTCCGCCAGCATCCGAAAGAACGGACCCTGCATGGTTTGCGAAACCTCACGCTCGGCCTCCTCAACACCCTGATGATCTCGCTGATCTTCGTCCGCCTCTGGCTGGCCGTGACGAACTGGGCGGCCGAGCACGACTTCGGCCTGCTGAACTGGCTCGGCACCACCGGCTGGCGGCGCACGCTGCTTACCGTCATCCTGCTGGATGCCTGGACGTGGAGCTGGCACTGGCTGAACCATCACGTGTCCTTGTTCTGGTGGTTCCATCGCACCCACCACACGGAGCTGCGCATGGATGTCACCTCGGCGAGCCGCTTTCATATCGGGGAGATCGCCTGTTCCTCTATGCTGCGACTGCCGCTATTTGCGCTCCTCGGCATCCAGATTGGTGACCTCATCATATACGAGACACTCCTCTTCGCCGTGGTCCAGTTCCATCATGCGAACATCCGGTTGCCGTGGTGGATCGAGAGCTGGCTGCGCTGGTTCATCGTCACGCCGAACATGCATCGCGTGCATCACTCGCAGATCGTGACGGAATCGAACTCGAACTACGGCTCCTTGCTGCCGCTCTGGGACATCCTCTTCGGCACGTGGAACTGGCGGGAGAAACCGCAGGAGATCCAGTATGGCGTGACCGGCTTCACCGACCCGCAACAGCATACGCTCAAGGGACTGCTCAAGACGCCCTTGCAGAAAGATCCATGACCACGCTCCGCGAAGATGGGCTCACGGCAGACTGTGGCCGAGGGTCTTGCTGAGGGTGCAGGTCGGGGGATTGGATACCCAGACGGCAATCGTGTAGGAACCGCCAGCCGGGCAGGTCGGGGCGACACCACCCTTGAGGTAGGTCACAGAACCCTTCGGATCCACCATGTCACTGTCCGTCTTTTTATTTTCCAGCGCCCACTGCTGGTTCGCCCCGTCTATCTGCTTGAGATTCGCTATGCACGAGTTGATGCAGGCAGTAGTTCGGGATTTTACGAAATTCGGAATCGCGATGGCCGCCAGCACTCCGATGATGAAAAGGTAAAAGCAACCCCGCACCCACCAGGGAATCCGAGATTTCCGAGCAGGCGGCTGGGCGGCCACTTCCTCCGCCAAGGGTGGCTTATCGGGAGCCGGGGGAACGGCCTCCGGCGACGGCTCATCGGGTGAAGGGAGTTCGCTCATGATAACTTAAGGGCCGGTTGGTTCGCTCTGCGGCTGTTCTGACGCCCAGCGCTGACTGGCCGTATCGATCTGTTTTAAGCAGCCCATAAGTTTCGGCCGCTGCTGGGATTTGGGCACCGGTTTCGCGAGGACCGCCACCACTCCGGCCAGCACAAGAAAAAGAACGGCCCGAACCCACCTCGGGATGATCGGCTTGCGGTTCGCAGGAATGACTGGCGGCTCCGGTGTCTCTGCTGCTTCGCTCATACGGACTGGCTTATAATCGCATGCTGCGCCGTCCTGTGGACAAAAGCAAGCTGGCGCCAACACCGAAAACAAAACCCCGGAAGCCTCACGCCTTCCGGGGTTTGAATCTTTATCGGGAGGGACCGCCTGTTGCGGTCCGTAACTTTTAGCGGCCCTTAGGCAGCGCGCTCATACCGGCGTAAACGGCGTTGTCGCCCAGCAACTGCTCGATGCGCAGCAACTGGTTATACTTCGCCGTGCGGTCCGTGCGGCTCAGGGAGCCGGTCTTGATCTGGCCGCAGTTCGTGGCCACCGCGATGTCCGCAATCGTCGCGTCTTCCGTCTCACCGGAGCGGTGGGAGAGGACGGCGGTGTACTTGTTCGTTTGCGCGAGGCGCACGGCGTCCAGCGTCTCGGTCAAGGAACCGATCTGGTTCACCTTCACGAGGATCGAGTTGGCCGTGCCGGTGTCGATGCCCTTTTGCAGGAACTTCGTGTTCGTCACGAAGAGATCGTCACCCACGAGCTGGGTCTTGCCACCGAGCTTGTTCGTGAGCTTCTTCCACGTCACCCAGTCGCCTTCAGCGCAACCGTCTTCGATGGAGACGATCGGATACTTCGCGCACAGGTCGGCATAGAATTCCACCATCTCGTCACCGGAGAGCTTGCGGCCGCTGCTCTTCTTGAAGACGTAGGTTTCGTTGCCGGTGTAGAATTCCGAGGCCGCCACGTCGAGCGCCAGGAAGATGTTCTTGCCGGACTTGTAGCCCGCATCCTTCACGGCTTGCAGGATCGCTTCGATGGCCGCTTCGGCGCTGTCGAGCTTCGGGGCGAAACCACCTTCATCACCGACGGCGGTGCTCAGGCCCTTCTTCTTCAACACGCTCTTCAGCGCGTGGAAGATTTCCGTGATCGCTTGCAGACCTTCGCTGAAGGTGTTGAAGCCGTGCGGCATCACCATGAATTCCTGGAAATCGATCGGAGCATCCGAGTGCGCGCCGCCGTTGATGACGTTCGCCATCGGGACGGGCAGCACCTTGGCGTTAGGTCCACCGAGATACTTGAACACTGGCTGGCCGAGGGCGGCCGCAGCAGCCTTCGCATTCGCGAGGGAGACGGCGAGGATGGCGTTCGCACCCAGCTTGGACTTCGTTTCCGTGCCATCGATGGCCAGCATGATGTTATCCACCGTGAGCTGGTCGAGGGCGTCGAGGCCGACGAGTTCCGGGGCGATCTTGGTGGTCACATTCTTGACCGCCTTGCTCACGCCCTTGCCGAGATAGCGCTTCTTGTCACCGTCGCGGAGTTCGATGGCTTCGTGCTCACCCGTGCTGGCGCCCGAGGGCACCGCCGCACGACCGGCCGCGCCACTTTCGAGGATCACATCAACTTCAACGGTGGGATTGCCGCGGGAATCAAGGATTTCGCGGGACTGGATTTCAACGATGGTTGTCATATTCAGAGCTTAATTAAGCAAAATGTCCGCGCATACTAGAGGCCGGAAAGGAACTTGAAAGCGGAAAATTTTCACTAAAACGTAGCTGTCCCCGCGACTGCGGGATCAAGCAACAGCCCTTTTCCCCCCTTAGCATGGTGGCCCGCTGGTGCAACCAGCCTTGTTTCCCCTGAATGACCATGCCATTCTGCACGTCAGCATTTACGCGTATGAAGGTCCTGCCCCGCATCACGGCTTCGCTCCTGACTCTCACCGTCCTGTCGTCGTCATTACTGACCACGCGCGCTGCCGATCCGTTTGACCCGGCCGTAAAGGAATTCGTTGAGCGTTTCCAAGGCAAAGGCGCGCTCACCGACACCTCCAAGCCGCTCACACCCGAGGAAACCATCAAGCACTTTATCGTGCCGGAAAGCATGGAAGTGCAAGTCGTGGGCAGCGAACCGCTTATCCGCCAGCCGTTGAACATCCATTTCGACGAACGCGGCCGCATGTGGGTCATGCAGTATCTCCAATACCCCTTCCCGGCTGGCCTTAAGGTGGTGAAGTACGATCAATACATCCGCGCCGTCTTCGACAAGGTTCCTCCGCCGCCGCCCAATCATTTCAAAGGCGCGGACAAGATCACCATCCATGAGGACACCGATGGCGATGGCAAATTCGACAAGCACAAAACGTTCATCGATGGTCTGAACATCGCCACCAGCGTGGCCGTTGGCCGGGGCGGTGTGTGGGTGTTGAACCCGCCTTACCTCCTTTTCTATCCTGATAAGAACCGCGATGACGTTCCTGATGGCCCGCCGGAAGTGCGCCTCTCCGGTTTCGGCCTCGAGGATACCCATTCTACCGCCACCAGCCTGCACTGGGGCCCGGATGGCTGGCTCTACGGCGCGAATGGCAGCACCACCACCGGCACGGTGAAGGGTGTTCATTGGCTCGGCCAGGCGATTTGGCGTTATCACCCGGAGCTGGACAGCTTCGAGATCTTTGCCGAAGGCGGCGGCAATACGATGAGCATGGAGTTCGACAAACGCGGTCGCGCCTTTTCCGGCACGAACTATGGCGACACGCGTGGCATGCATTATGAACAGGGCAGTCGCGGTGTGAAGAACTGGGGCAAGCACGGGCCGCTGATGAACCCCTATTCCTTCGGCTGGTTCGAGCACATGGCCCACGATGGCTACAAGCCGCGCTTCGCCCAGAGCATGATCATCTATGAGGGCGGCGCGATCCCGTCCTTGGAGGGTAAGCTCGTCGCCAGCATGTCCCTGATGAATCGTGTGGTCGCTTCGGAGATGTTGCCGGACACTTCCACCTTTCGCACGCGTGACCTCGATCCGCTGATGCTCACGGATGATCGGTGGTTCCGCATCGTGGATACGCGCACCGGGCCGGATGGTGCCATCTACCTGGCGGACTGGTATGACAGCCGCCTCTCACACGTGGACCCGCGCGACACGTGGGACCGCACTCACGGCCGCATCTACCGGCTGCAAGCCAAGGGCGCGAAACCCATCGCCCCGTTTGACCTCGGCAAGCTGAGCAGCAAAGAACTCATCCCGTATCTCTCGCACGCCAACAAATGGTTTCGTCAAACGGCCGTGCGTCTGTTCTACGATCGCCAGGACAAGAGCATGGTTCCGGCCTTGCGCGAACTGGTCGTGAAGAACTCCGGCCAGCTTGCCCTGGATGCCTTCTGGGCGCTGA
This sequence comes from uncultured Verrucomicrobiota bacterium, assembly GCA_964589735.1. Classification (GTDB taxonomy): domain Bacteria; phylum Verrucomicrobiota; class Verrucomicrobiia; order Limisphaerales; family JAEYXS01; genus JAEYXS01. The sequence goes on from CAZPUL010000001.1 coordinate 232,626, forward strand.
ACGGCAGCGGCGGCTTCGATGGTGATTTCGCCCTGCAACAGCTCAATCATCCCAATGCAGATGTCCGTTCTTGGACGATTCGGCTATTGGGTGACCAGCACCAAGTCCTTTCCGCCCATCAGCAAAAGCTCCTAGCTCTCGCTCGCAATGAACGCGAGGTGCATGTGCGCGTCCAGCTAGCAGCCACGTGCCGTCGCCTGCCCGCTGCGGATGCCATCCCCATCCTGCGTGAACTCATGCTCCGCACCGAGGACGTGAACGATAAGCACATCCCGCTCATGCTCTGGTGGGCGTTGGAAGACAAGGCCATCACCGGCCGCTCGCTCATCCTGGACTTACTGAAAGAGACTCCGCTCTGGCACTCGCCAATCGTGAGCCAGCACATCATCGCGCGACTAGGTCAGCGTTACACGGCTGAGCGCACGGAAGAAAACCTGAACACCGCCGCTCAACTCCTCGCCATGGCCCCTACGCCAGATGACGTGGACAAGCTCGTGCGCGGTATGGAACAGGGCTTGCAGGGTGACACGGTGAAATCCGTTCCTCCTGCCCTGAGCAAACAAGTCGCCGAGGTCTGGAAAACCCGTCCCGCCAGCGGCCCGCTCATCAGCTTCGCCACGCGCTTGGGCTATGAACAGGCAGCCAACGCGGCTTTGGAAAAAGTGGCAGACGCCAAAACACCCGCCAAAGATCGTCGCCAGTATCTCGAACTGCTCGCCGAACGCCGGGTCAGTGCTGCCGTGCCGGTCTTCTTGAACCTGCTGCGCACAGAAAAGACGGAAAGTTTCCGGCTGGATCTGCTGAATGCGTTGCAGCGTTTTGGTGACGCGGACATCGCCCGCACCATGCTGGAGCTTTACCCCGCGCTCAGCATCAAGCTGCGCGCCACGGTCCAAACCATCCTGACCAGCCGCAAGGAATGGTCGCAGCAGTTGCTTGAAGCCGTGGACAAAGGCGTGCTGAAACCCGAGCAGGTCTCCACCATCCATCTCGCCGCCATCCAGAATCATAAGGATGCGGCGATGAACAAGCTCATCCAAAAACACTGGGGCCGCCTGCGCCAGAGCCCGAAGGAAATCGAGGACAAGATCGCGTCTATGCGCGCCCTGCTCGCCAAAAGCAAGGGCGATGCCGCTGCGGGCAAGGAGGTTTTCACGCTGGTCTGCGCCACCTGCCACAACCTCTTTGGTGAAGGCGCGAAGATCGGCCCGGAACTCACCGGGTATGAACGCGATAACCTGGACTTCATGCTCCCGGCAGTCGTGGACCCGAATCTCGGCATCCGCGAGGAATACACCGTCTTTAACGTCACCACAAAGGACGACCAGGCCATCACCGGTTTCCTGGAAGAGAACACGCCGCAGTTCATCACGGTGAAAGACCCGACGGGCAACAAGATCCGCCTCGCCCGCGAACAGGTGAAATCCCTCGAAGCCTCCCACACCTCCCTCATGCCTGAAGGCTTGGTGGATGCGCTGGATGAAAAGCAGTTGCGGGATCTGTTTGCGTATCTGATGAAGAAGTAGGCGTCAGCACTTCTGCCCCTCACTCCACCACCACAAAATCATAAGGCTCCGCCGGCATGGAGCCGAACATGCGCCCCAGCAGCTTCACCCGTGGAAAATCCATGCCGCTGTCGGAAACCATGCCGCCCAGATTGCTCCGCGCCACGATCCACACCTGCCCGGAGGCTTTCTGTTTCATGCTGGCCAGCGGTTCGCGCGGCTGAAAATAGAGAAAATCCCACGCCAGCGTTTGCGGCGGAAACTGGTAGTCAAAGACATGCCTGGCCGCCGCATAATCGATGGCATACTGACGCTCAGGGTGGCTTGCCACCTGTTGGCGGATGGCCTGCACCTGCGCGGCGTCAGGCGGTTTGACCGCCAGCGTCCGCAGCCAGAACAGCGACTGGTTCAGCGCCAGCAACGCGCACAAACCAGCGAACCCCAAGCGCGAAAGTTGTGGCCGCACAAACCCGGCGCCGAGCAGTCCCAGCAGTCCGGCGCAACAGACCAGGTTCAGGCTCACAAACGTCGGCGCATAGATGAGCACATTGAGCAACAGAGCCCCCGGCAGGGCGAGGCAAAGAGCACGCTGGGCAAAGGTGAGCTGCCGCCAGCGCAGCAAGCCTATGCCAACACAACCCAGGAACAGCACCGTGACCGGCAGGTCCGTCAGCCACCGCCATTGGCTCCTCAGCATGCTCAGATAGTAAGGAATACCGGCGGGTGGACGCCGGAACCCGGCATGCACCCGGAAGTCATGCCAGAAGTCGCCCCATTGAAAACGGATGCAACCCAGAAAGAGCATTAACAACACACACGCCGCCAGCAGGATGCCCACCGCACGCATCAGCAGATAGCGGCGGTCCGGTCTCGCTGCATGCAGGTGGACCGCCGCCAGCGCGGTGAACGCAGGCAGAACATAGGCGATCTGGATGCTGGACGTCCCCACCGCCGCGCCAAGCAGCAAACTTCCCCCAAACCACCGGGCCGGTGTGTCCACAGTTAACACCAAGATCCCCGTACTCAGGAAGACCATGGCGAGTGAATCCTGCCGCAATCCCTGAAAGGCCGCCCAACCGACATACGCGATCACCAGCAAGTAAGCGTAGCGCAGCGGTCGCTGAAAACGATGGAACAGCCGGCCAATCGCCAGACTGGCAGCCAGCCCGCAGGCCGCATGAAACAATAGCAGCGAACTGGTGCTCAGCCCAAACGCCATGAGCCAGCCGGCCAAGACGTAGGAATAGAACGGCGGTTGCAGGTGAAAACCATGCGCCAGAAAGGGGGGCGACTCCAAATACAACCAAGGGTGAACAAAAGAGCCATCGAGCGCCAGTTGTCGGGCGGGGCCGATGAAAAACAGGTCATCGATATTGGGCGGCACAACGCGGAAGAACGCCAGCATTGCCCACAGCAAGGTTACCGGCAGGACGAATTGCCAGATGAATCCAGAGCGAAGGGATGAAATCCCAGACCTATCGTCCGCTATGCCGGTTGATGGACTGCCTGACACTCCGGCAATCTAGCGGCTGTCCCGGCTTACTCACGCAAAAAAGCGTTTCACCACTTCCGCCACCCGATCCACCTGCGCATCCGTCAACTCCGGGAACACCGGCAGGCTAAGGCACGTCTTGGCGGCTGCCTCTGACACCGGAAAATCACCCATCTTATAACCGAGCGATTTATAGCACTCCTGCAAATGCAGGGGCAGCGGATAATGGATGGCGCTGCCGATGCCATTCGTCTCCAGATACGCCTTCAACTCATCGCGACGCGCATGGCGCACGGTGAAGAGATGCCATGCGCTGTCGTAGCCAGCATTCTCCACCGGCAAGGTCAGCGGCGCACCTTTCAGCAACTCCTGATAGCGATGTGCGATCTGCTGGCGGCGTTTTGTCCACGCGTCGATATGCTTGAGCTTCACCCGCAGTACCGCGCCTTGGATGCCTTCCATGCGGTAGTTGAAACCCACTTCGTCATGATGATAGCGCACCTTGGAACCATGCTCACGCAAGGCTTTCGCGCGGACGGCGGCGGCATCATCATTCGTCACCAGCGCCCCGGCTTCACCGATGGCGCCAAGATTCTTCGCCGGATAAAAACTGAAACAGGCCGAGGCACCGAAACCGCCCACGCGCTTGCCGTTGAAGGTCGCCGCCACCGCCTGCGCCGCGTCTTCAACGATAGGCAGGTTATGCTTCTTGCCGATGGCTGCGAGAGCTTCGATATCGAAGGGATGCCCGTAGAGATGCACCGGCAGGATCGCCTTCGTGCGCGGCGTGATCGCCTTCTCGACTAGCGTCGGGTCCAGATTGAACGTCACCGGATCGATATCCACATACACGGGCTTCGCGCCCACGTAGGAGATGGCCCAGCTCGTCGCGGCAAAAGTATAGGGCGTGGTGATGACTTCATCGCCGGGTCCCACATTCAGCAGCATCAGCGCGATGTGCAGCGCGGAGGTGCCGCTGTTCATGGCGATGCAATGCTTCACCCCGCAGAACTCCGCGAACTCCTTCTCAAACGCCACTACGTCCGGCCCGAGGCAGAACGTGTTGTTGTCCAGGGCGCGGGCCAGCGCGGCATCGATCTCGGCACGCAAGGGGCGCATCTGCGCGGAAAGGTCCAGATAAGGAACGCGGTCAACAGTCATGTGCAGTCAGTTTGCGGACGATTACGGAAGTTGAAAATGCAAAAATCAGCCTTGGCCGAGCTTGCGGGATTTGTCCGAAGCTGCGCGCACGGCGTTCATCAGGCCTTGGCGAACCCCTGCCTTCTCCAGTTCATGAAGGCCCTCAATCGTCGTGCCACCGGGGCTGGTCACCATATCCTTCAAGGCCCCGGGATGCATGCCCGTCTCCAACACCATACGGGCAGCCCCGAGCAGGGTCTGCGCAGCGAGGCGCGTGGCGACATCGCGTGGCAACCCGGCCGCCACCCCGCCATCACTCAAGGCCTCAATCATCAGGTAACCATACGCCGGACCGCTGCCGCTCAGACCGGTGACAGCATCGAGCAGCGACTCCTTCACCTGCAAGGCGAGGCCGACCGTGGCAAAGAGTTGTTGCGCCAGCTTGGCGTCATCGGCATTCGCTCCTGAACCCAAGGCAAAGGCAGACGCGGATGCACCGACCAAAGCTGGCGTATTCGGCATCACGCGGATGACGCGGCTGCCGGGAGGCAAAGGCTTCTCCAGCTTGGCCAAGGGCACACCGGCGGCAATGGAGATTACGACATGGTTCGCTGTCAGCACAGCAGCGATCTCTCCGAGCACGTCCGCGACCTGATCCGGCTTCACGGCGACGATGAGAACGTTGGCCGCCTTGGCCACTTCAGCATTGGAAGCCGCGCTGCGGGCCCCTGTTTCCTTGGCGAAAGCCAAGCGCGCGGCCTCATAGACATCACTGGCAATGAGCTGCTCGGGCGTGGTCAATTTCGCCTGAACAAAACCCTTCGCCAGCGCCGTGGCCATCTTGCCTGCGCCGAGAAAACCGATCGTGAGTTGTGCCGACATGCCGGAGCTTCTAGCAGTCTTGGCTGCGGGACGAAAGGCAAAAGGAAGCGACCAAGGGCAGGGCTACTTGCGACCCTGCCCCAGCCAGAGCATCAGAATCGGCAATGCAACGCCTAAAACGAGGGAAATCCACACGGGCCACTGGTTCTTCAGCGTCTTGAAAGCCAGCACCACGCCCAGCACAATCGTGACCGTGGCCGCGATGCACATGATGACGGTCAACGCCTTGAAAGCCTTTGGGGACGAGGGTACGTCCAGCTCGTCCTCGCCGGGATAGACCTGATCCACATGCATCGTGCGGATCTTTTGGATGAACGTCTCGGCGTCAGCGGGAGATTTGAGCCGGTCGGGGTTCACCACCTGCATCCAACCGGTCAAGATGTAGAACAGCAGCATGGGGGTGAAGAAGCACCCCAAGTACAGGTGGATCCGGCGCAGGTTTTTCATGTCGCGAGTTTTCTATCCATGAGAGAAACCGCGGATGAACTTATTCCTGGCTGGGGTCCGGGATGAAGATTTTGGAGCCGATGGCCATTTTGTTCGGATTAAGCCCCGGGTTGGCCTTTTCGACCATGGATTGGGTGATTTTCTTGGTCACACCTTTCTCCTTCAACGCTTCATTGTAAGCGCTGATGATGGTGCCCAGATACTCGCCCTTCTGGACCGTGTGCTCGAATCCTTTCGTCGGCACGCCGGAAGGCGTGGCATCCACAGCAGGTTTTTCGATGTGAGCCCGGGGCGGTGTCGGTGCGGAGATGGAAGAAGCCGGCGCGGCGGCGATCTTCTGCACCAGCTTGCGCACTTCATCCACGATGCGCTTGTCATCCTCCACCCGCTTCTTATCAAGGTCGTTGACGGCATCCACCAGCTTCTTGAGTTGGTCCTGCGTCACGTAGCGGCCGGTGCCTTCCTCCGCCTTGCGCTCAGCTTTGCTTAGCTCGGCGAGCAGTTCGGCGCGGGTCTTGCGCAAGTCCTGCTCCAGCGCGCCAATTTTCCGTTGCAGATCGGCATTGGCCAGCAAGACATCTTCCATCTGGGCTGAGAGCCGGTTGTAACGTTCGGTGGCGTCTTGCTGATCGGCGATCGCACGGGCGCGCGCGGCATCCTGCGCGGGCAGACTGGTGGCTGCGACCAGCGCAAACAGGGGCAAAAGTCGGAGCAGATTCTTCATGGTTCGCAAGATAAGATGCAGGCTCCCGGCGCGCAAGTGCGTTCCCGCCAAATGTAAGTCTGATGGCTGGAAATCAGCAAAATAGACGTGGCCAACGTGCCGGCTGCCATTCTAGTTTTCTTGCACGCATGACGGATAACGCTTCTACCCCACCGGCCTGGCGGCATTGGGCGGGATTGCTGGGCAGTTTCTCGGCGGCCATTCTGGTGGCGGTTGGGCTGGCGCAGAATCCTTCGGTCCCCCAAGAGGCGGCTTTCATGGCGGGCATCTTCGTGCTGGCGGCGCTGTTATGGGTCACGGAGGCCCTGCCGCTGTTCGCCACTTCGCTGCTGGTCATCGGTCTGCAGATCGTTTTCCTCGCCAATCCCGGCCAGTGGTCTGGCCTGGGTTTTCAATCCGGCGCCTCACCCGGTTTCCGCGACATCATCGCGGCAGTGGCGGACCCGGTGCTGCTGCTGTTCTTCGGCGGATTCCTGCTGGCGCAAGCCGCCGTGAAGGAAAGCGTGGACAAGTCCATGTCCGCTTTGCTGCTCAAACCTTTCGGCCAACGCCCCGCTTTCGTGCTCATGGGTGTGCTCAGTGTGACGGCCTTGTTCTCCATGTTCATGAGCAACACCGCCACCACGGCCATGATGATCACCCTCGTCAGCCCAATGCTGGCGCAGTTGCCGCAAGGCGAACGTTTCCGCAAGGCATTGGTGCTGGCGGTGCCCTTCGCGGCGAACATCGGCGGGATGGGCACTCCCATCGGGTCGCCGCCGAACGCCGTGGCCACGGGTTTCCTGCAAAAGGGCGGGCATGAAGTCAGTTTTCTCCAGTGGATGATTGTCTGCGTCCCCATCATGATCGTGCTATTGGCAGTCGCCTGGCTGTTGCTCTGGTTTTTCTTCAAACCGGCAGCCACCGGACTGGCCGTGAAACTGGGGCAGCACCAAGTGTCAAAACGCGGCTGGTTCGTCGTCGCGATCTTCGTCATCACCGTCCTGCTCTGGCTCACGGACAAGGTTCACGGCCTGCCTGCAGCCGTGGTCGCCCTCGTTCCCGCCATCGCCTTCACCAGCACCAAACTGCTGGACCGCAGCGATGTCAACTCGCTCGAATGGAATGTGCTCATCCTTATCGCGGGCGGCATCTCGCTGGGCGCGGGCATGCAGATGACCGGGCTGGACAAACTTATCGTGCAAGCCCTGCCGCTCAGTCAGGAAAGCAGCGGCATGGTCGTGGTGATCGTCCTGGTGTTTGCCACCATCATCATGAGCACCTTCATGTCGAACACCGCCGCCGCCAATCTCCTCCTGCCCATCGGCATCTCAGCCGCCGTCACGCTGGGTGATGGTTTTGGCGCGGTGCGTATCACCCTGGACATCGCGCTCGCGGCCTCGCTTGCAATGGCTCTGCCTATCAGCACGCCGCCAAACGCCATCGCCTACGCCAAGGGCGAATTCACCACTAAAGACCTGGTCAAGGTCGGTGTCCTCATCGGTCTCGTTGGGGCGGTCATCGTGCTTGGATTCAGCAGTGCCCTGATGCGGCTGGCCGGTGTGCATTAACGCGCCTCGCCGCCTTTCAGTTCGTTCAAAGCCGCATCCAGCGCGAAGCCGACATACAGCGCCATATCCTTGTTCTCCCAAGTCCTTGCCTGCTCGCGCACCTTCGCCATGAGCGGCTGCAACGGTCTGGCCTGACTGCCGAGCAATTGTAACTGCCGCGCCGTATAAAGTGCCGTATGCAAGTCCTGATCGATCAAGGCTGCGCCAAGCACACCCAACGCCCGTTTGCTCTCCGCATCCCCGATCTTCACCAGCGTCACCGCCGCCTCGATGCGTACCAGCGCGGACACATCCTCCAATGAATCCAAGAGCAAGTTCCGCTGCGCCGATGCCGCCTTGCCTGCGGCGTGCAAGCCCACCACCGCCCAACAGCGCACCGTTTCATTGTCGTTCGCGAGCCGCTTCGCCAGTTCATTCACCTTACCCGGCTGACCCACGAGTTCCGCCGTGTCCAAGATGGCTTCCAGATCATAATGATCTTTCAACGCGGACCATTGGCGTGGTGGCATCGAACCGGCATGCTGCGCCAGTTGCTGTTCCGGGATGAAACCCAGATCGCGCGTTTCCAACATCCATTTCCGCAACTCACCTCGCAAACGCTGCAGTTCAACCTCGCTGTTTTTCTGTCCAGCCAGATTCACCAGTTGCTGCGGGTCTTTCGCGAGGTCGTAAAGTTCCTCCGGCGCACGTGCTGTGACATATTCCCGCACGCCCGGCTTCAACTTGCCCTCCTTGCCCAGTCGCAATAGTTCGCGTCGGAACTCGCTCGCGTCCGAGTAACCCTCCGGCTGGCCCCACGGCAGGTGCGGATGATAATTCCGGATATACAGCCAGCGCCCGTCATTGACCGAGCGCGCGGTGTCAAACACCTCATCCACCCGATCCCGCGCGCCATAGACGAACTTACGCGCGGCGCCGTTCTTCTCACCCAAGAACGGCACGCCCTGCATGTGCGCCGGTATCGGCAAGCCCGCGAGACTCAACACCGTCGGCGCGAAATCCACAAAGCTAACTATGCGATCCTCCGTTCCGCCCGCTTTCGCCGGTGCCAGATGCGCCCATTTCTGCGGGAACCGGATCATCAACGGCACGTGCAGACCGGAGTTCAGCAGCACCCGTTTCCCGCGTGGCAGCCCCATACCATGATCCGCGTAAAAGAATACGATGGTATTCTCCGCCAGCCCATCCGCCTCCAGTTCGCGCAAAATGCGGCCCACTTCCTTGTCCATGATGCGCACGCAATCGTAGTAGCGCGCCACCGTGCGCCGCGCCAGCGATGTGTCGGGATAGAACGCAGGCAGTTTCATCGCCTCCGGTTTGGCCCGCTCACCCGGCGAGAGCCGCGCCGTCGCCAACTTCTCGAACTCCTCCCAAGACCATACACTGCTGCGCGATTGATGCGTCTCCATCAGATTGAACACCGTGAAGAACGGCTGTCCTTCCTTGCGCTGACGCCAGTGTGCCTTGGCATCGCAGCGGTCCCACGCCGCCGCCTTGAAGGCTGCTTCATTCGCCACGTTGTAATCCGTCTTCACATTGTTCGCCGTGAAGTAGCCTGCATCGCGGAAGTATTTGCTGTACGCCTGCACCTCGCGCGGCAACTCCACCTCGCACCTCAACTGTGGATTCCCCAGCGACGTCGCATACATGCCGCTGATCAGGCACGCCCGCGAAGGCGAGCACACCGGGGCCGTGGAATAGGCACGCGTGTAACGCACCGACTGCTTCGCGAAATCATCCAGGAACGGCGTGAAGGCATTCGTGTCCCCGTAGCACCCCAGGCTCGGACTCATGTCCTCACACGTGATCCAAAGGATATTGGGGCGCTCAGCGGATAAAGCGCTGTGTGTCGAACACAGCAGGCTCAAGATGAGCAGACAGGCGGCATAAAGGCCAGGGAACTTCAGGCGCTCTTTCCCGAGTTCCGACATGGTGTCAGCCGGGTTGTCGGACAGGTTCATGCCATCACTATGGCCCATTCTGGGGATTATTGAAGCCTAACTTAGGTGATGGCTTCCAGCCTACCGTTTCATCTGTTCAGCATGCTTCTTCACCGCTGCCGCCTCTTCCGGATCCAGCTTTCCGTTCTTGTTCACATCAAACTTTTGCAGACTGGGCGGCAAGGTGGGAGTCCTCCGAATCTTTTCATAATCAAAGTCGGGCGCGTGCAGCCAATTCAGCTCATCCGCATCAAGGCTCCGATCCTTGTTCTTGTCAGCGATGTGGTACAGATCGGTGGGATGTAACGCGCCAGCCCCGTTGCCTTTTTTGACAAAGAGAAATCTGTCCATCATCGGCAGTTCATCCTGTTCGATACCGTTGTTCCCATTGCGGTCATGGGCCTTGACGAAAGCCTGCGCGGCAGTTTTTCTTTCTCGGGCGAGGTATTCCGGGTCTGTCTTGAAAGCCTCCAGTTCCTCAGGTTCCAGCAGGCCGTTCCGGTTTTTGTCATGCTTGGCCCGTAACGGATCGGCTCCGCGCGTGGGCAGTTGTTGGGCGCTTTCGTTCGCAGCCAGCCAGGCGTTTATATCCGCTGAGGAAATATACCAGAAGCTGACAAATTCCGGTTTCAGATCCGTTTCTTCCCGCTCCAAAATAAGGAGCCCTTCGGCTCCGGCAATAAGCAAAGGACGGCAAAAAGCGTCGAACCTCGACAGTCCCGGCGGCATTCGCAATGGGATTTCCACTGGCAATAGCCACCGATCATCATAGCACGAGAGGATGGCATCCGTACCGGGAACTGCTTCCGTGATGTCATCTGTCGGTAGGGTGCTCGCCTTCCATCGCCGGGGAGGAAAAAGCATCCATAACCGCTTCCCGTCGAAACTGAGCGTGCTTAAACTGGGATGGCCATGGGTTGCCGGCATGGCTTGGGACAACTTCCACCAAGCTGAGTCTTCACTCATTCCATTAAGCAACGGTTTGATGGTAAGGTCTTTCATAATGGTGGTGAGATGGTAACGGTCCCCGTCTGTATCGCCTCTCCCATTTTCACCGGCCAGCAACAACTTCCCTTCGATTTTCTGCTTGTCACCGAGTTGCCATTGCATCGTTCTTAAATCCAGCTTGCCGATGGAATAGTGATGCATGGTGCGGAAAAGGAATGCAGCGCTCTCCTCTTGGTCATCCAGCACGGAGAACATTCCCCACCCGCCGTTATCCAGTTCGTTGGCCGCCGGTCGTCTTCTCAGGCTGGCGAGAATGGTCAACTTGCTGGTCTTGGCATGGATATGCAGCAAACGATCGGCAGAGCCGATAAAAACGCCGCTGTTATGCGCGATGACATGAATGGCACTGTTGTTGGGCAGCAAAACAGGGATGTCCTTCACTGCGCTGGTACGCAGGTCTATCTGGCGCAGTTTGTAAGGCCCCAATACCACGTACAGGTAATCTCCGTGAACATCGAAAAAACTGCCGTTCAACTGCGAATCTTTCTCGAAATCGCCGGTAAATGTCTTGGCGGTGGCTAAAGTGGCAGGCTCAAGCGCCCGGATGACCCAGCGGGGCGGCGGCGGCGGGTAATACAATCGCCGCCCCGTATCGCGCAGGGCCAACCAAAGCTTGCCGCCATGGATTTTGCCCGCGTGCAGACGCAAGGCGTCGTCCCCAAACTCTTTGAGCACGGGTTTGAGGTCCCAATGTCGCGTGGCACTCAGAACATTTGTCACCGGCAAATTTTGAGCCGCACCTCGTGTCGCCGCGAAAAGACTTGCCAGCAAAATCCCTGCGACAACGGCGGTCCTGCCAAATTTACCGGCGCTAAAAGGGCACTTCATGGCTTGCCCTTCTGCCGTAAGGCCATATCGATTTTTACGTCAATCAGGCGATGCAGTTTGGGGTCGTCCGCCATGCGCCGTTTGTATCTTTCCCAGTGTGGTTTGATGGCTGCAGCTTCTTCCACCGTCAACCGGCGCGTGATGGAGAAAAAGTCCTGCAGATACCCCGCATCTGCCTTCGTGGCCGTTAGCAGGTATTCTTTCAGATCTTCAACCGTGTTGGCACCAAGGCTAAGCTGACTTTCCAACATCCACGGAAGATGCTTGATGTTGGACCGGTTGGTTTTCAAAATTTGCAGCAGGATGCGTGACTCTTCTCTTGAGAATTTCACATCCTTGACGGATTGGAGTTCGACGTCAAACCCGCCGCCGGTCTCCAGTGAGGTTTTCAGCTTTTGATAGATCCGTTCGTGTTCCTGCTTTTGATCCCGCTGAGCAGCTTCCATCCGGCCGGCTTGAGATTGCATCTGGGTGCTTAAAAGCCTGTCCACCGCTTCGCCCGCGGCAGGCACCCTTTGTTTATATGCCTCGAAAAGCGGTCTGAGTTCGCTGGATTCGTTCGCGGCATAAACCTTGCCGCCCACCAGATATGGCAGTGAAGGGAGATCGGCCGCGGTAGCCTGCGGCAGCCATTGCTTCAACTCCCCGAATGAAAAGACCGCTTTGCTTTGGACCATCGTAAAGATGGCTTCGATCCAATCACCTCCCGCAAACCTTGCCTTGTAGCCCAGCATATGCGGCAAGAGCGCCCGCGCCTGTTGGGGAGTCAGTTCCAAACTTTTTCCCATCATGGCGAAACGCTCCGCTTCATGCCGGGGCGTCCGTTGCATATAATGCGCGAACCTGCCCGGTTTCCGGCTGGCTTGCTCTTTCAGAAGGGTTTCCTTCACCGGCATTTTCCAGCCGCTGCATTTATGGGTAACAAGCCCCTCAAACGCATCTACCATATCCACTCCGGCCTTGGTGGTGTACGCCTTGGACGGTTCATCCCAGAGCAAACGCAGCACTTTATCTGTCTGGCGGCGGAGAGACGCTTGCAATTCTTCCGTACCTGGATTGCCCGATCCGGACATGCTGCCCTTCCCATCCGGGCTTTCACCTGCTGGTTGATCCCGCAAACGCAACAGTTCCCCCTCGCAGCGCAGCCTGAAATCTTCGGCCCGGCACAAGCCATCCACCATTTCTGCCCAGGCTTTACGGCCTTCCAGTTGGTCTTCGTATCGCCAGAACCGGAAGCGGAATTCACTATCGGTGAGCATCCGTTGACGACAGACAGGATAGCGCTCCGATTCCAAGAGCTGCCGGTAGTATTTTGCTGCCGCCATGATTTCGGGGAACCAATAATAGCTGAAGCGGAATTGGAGGTGGTAAAGCTTGGCTAGCAAAGCATCGCGCTGCGGGGTGGGCACCCCTGGAGCGGCCAACACTGTCTCCACCATCTGGCATTGCTCACGACACAGCGTTTGCAAATCGGACACTTCACGTTCATTGCCACGTTGTGCCCGGACATGATAGCGGAACTGCTCCAACAAGATGGACCCCGCCTCAAGCACCGCTACCCCCTGTTCTGACAGTTCCGCCAGGGAGAGGCCTGGCAATGAGTTTTGCAGCCGCACATTCTCCTGATAAATGTTCAGCGCTTTGAGGGCGCTGGCCAAATGGGATCGCGTGGGCCGCACGCTATAGTATCCCTCGATGAAATGCCTGTTCTCGTACCATAGCGGCCGGGAGTGAGTCAGGGCTCCTTCACGATGTATCTCTACGCGTAGCAGCGCTGTCTGCGCATTTCGACGCCCCAAAGCCCAAGCTGCCTCGATAGCTTGCTGCGCTTGGCCCTGCAGTTGCCACTGGCGGGCCCAGACCGCCTCCTGATGATACTTCTCAGCTTCCGCAGCCGCATCCCAGGCGGGCCAATCCGTACGTTGGAGGATCAATTTGCTTAGTTTTTTGGCCAGTTGATCGGCCACGGCCGGGAGATTATTCCTGGCCCCACTTACCTCTACTGGCACCGCTGGCCCTCCCTTGGGGGATACGAGCCTGGCACTGATAGTGATGGTGTCTGGATCTATCCCTTCCTTGTCCAGAATACCTTCCAGCAGAAAGCTGCCGGTCCAAAAAGGCGCCTCATCCACGCCCGCCAGCTCCTTTTCCCACGTCAACTCATCCAGTCGTTGGCGCTCCAGCACAAACAATTCACGTTGCTGTACCAACCGGTAAGCCATCAAAGAGGTCAATTGACGTTCCAACCTCTGCGTCGTTGCAGAATCCAGGGAGGCGCGCAGATTCAGGATAGATAAAGGGACGGCGGCTGAACGAGCCACTTTCAATTTGGGTAATAATGGCGTGTGCATCCTCACCATGAATTCGCTCCAAGCTTCGATATCTTTGAGCGGCAGGGGAAATCCCTTGATATCCAGTACCACGCCAGGGCTCACGGCTACCAGCCGTACGGCCAATAAGCTGTTGGTGCCGCCGGACTTCACGGTTTGCAAAATGATCAACCCATCAGCTCCCAGAAGTTGGCCCAGCTTCACGTAATTTTTCTGATTGCCCGCTGCCAGCGACTGCTCGGACAGCACCTTGTCCAGGGCCGTCCGCTCCAGCACAGTGACTCCTCCCAAGCTCCATTGCACAGTCAACACATCGGCTTGCGTTCTGGCTTCCGGTGATTCCGCAATTATCGCCAGTTTGGGCGGTTGACTGTCTGCGGCTTCCAACCGCCAGACTGTCAGTGACAGCAGAAAAAAAGCGGCCACCACCTGGCGCGCAACTCTTGAAGTCATGACCTTAGGATCTAACATGTGTATCAGTTGTCCATGAAGTCCATGACGCCATTCCAGTCAAACCCGCCCGGCTTACGGGGGGGCAGCTTGTAGGTGCCTTGAAAAGGAAAGGCTGCATCCTTGGCACAGGCAAACCAGAGCACGTATTCGCCCTCGCCCTTGAGGGCAGCACCCCATTGGGTAATGGTGATGTAGTCATCGCCATCTTTTCCCCAAGGCACGAAACGGTCATAAAGTGCCCCAAAATAGGCTACGTCAGGCTGATGGCCTTCGGACGCTTCGGTGATGAAGTTGTCAACGATCGCCCCATCCATCGCGGTGTAGGACCAGCGCACCGGGCGTACCCCTTTGGGTATCGCAAAAATACAGCTAAGGGTTCGCATCGGCCCGGGTGAAACCTTGAACCGTACGCCATCGAAACCCGTCTTGTGACGGTTCAGCTCCACCTTGAAGAAATGGTTGGTTCCTCCCGAGGCTTCGACGGTCGGGATCAGTGGAAAATGCGTTGCCAGCTTTCGCACCAAGGCATTCAGCTCATCTTGGGACCGTGGATCAGCGCCTGGTTTTTCAGCCAGCTTTCGTGCGGCAGCAAAATCGGCCAGCACTTCCGGCGGCAACGTCTGGGTTTCCTGCGCCATCAATCGAAACGGCAGCAAGCCAAACACAAATACCGCGATCAGCCATTGGCTGAAAACCAACCCTTTACGACAAGTGAACGACGGGTGTTCGCATGGCAAAACTGCTGGTGACATTTGGTTTTTCCAGAATGGCAGTTGCGTTCCTTCGGAGCTTTGATTTTCCTTGGTCTCGCCGGATACTTTTGGCGTGGTTGCCAGACGGAACTGATCATCATGGCGACATCCACACCTGGATCGCCCCGCCCTGCGGGGCCAGCCCCGTTCTTGGCTATCTGGCGTGTTTCCCGGCATATCCATGCTTCCATATTGATACAAAATCATGGTCGTTAAATGCATCGCGGCTATTTTAGTTTCTCCTCCATGGCCCGCTTGACCGCGGCATTCTCTTCCCGGTTCAGCCAGCCATCCTTGTCCAAATCAAATTTTTGCAAACTTAGCGGCAAGGGCGGCCGCTTTGAAAAAACAAAGCTGGGATGAAACAAGGCCGTAGCTTCATTCTGATCCATTTTGCGGTCCTGGTTTTTATCGCAACTCGTGAGTATTTCCCGGATCGAAGCCAATTTCACATTGATGGTGCTCAGGCCGGGATGAAACCCGATCAAACCGGCTGTGGTCATCTCATCTTCATCCAGCATTCCATCCCCGTTTTTATCCCTTTCACCGATGTAACTCCTGGCCTTTTGGACTGCCTGTTCCTGCTGCCTCACCGGGTCATTCCCCAGTTGCTCCATCTCAGCGTTATCGAGGAAGCCGTTCCGGTTGGCATCGTAGCGCTTCAGCAGGGCAAGATAGGCTTTTTCTTTCGGGGGTTTCTGGGCAGCGTACCGGTTCACCAATTCCTTGATCTCGGCTTTGCTGATCAGCCAGATGCCCGCTGGAACGCTGTAACCTCGATCACTCCAGTTCAAAATGAAGTCCGTGTCAGACTGGTGCATGGCCAGCAGCCCTTCCACCGTGACCCGGGACTTTTGGTATGCCTCTGGCAGTATGAACTTCAGGTCAAACTCCATGGCCGTGTCCCAACGATGGTCGTACCACCACAGTGAAGCCTGCCTGCCCCTGTCAAAAGTCAATTGCTGCGACTGGTCAAAATAAGCCGCGGGTAAAACTCCGACCATATTTGAGCCATCGTAGAAAAGCAGGCTCCAGGGCACGCGGAACGCCCGGTCGCCAGCCAGGGTAGAAACGGGATCCAGCTTCCATACGGCATGGGGCGGATTGTGCTGCGCGATCAGAGGTGTCGCTTCCCCGTTGCTCCGCATCAACCAAAAGCCGTCGTGGCCCCAGATCCGGCCCGATTCACCAGTTTTGACCAAGGTTGCGCCACCGGGAGCCAGATCTGTTCTAGACCGCCAGATGCCCTTGGTCCGGTCAAAGGTATAGCACACATTTCCGCCCTCCTTGGTGAGCATGCGGAAATCAAAAACCTGTTCCGTCGCCCGCAAGAGTGTCGGAGGCGCTCTCAGGTCCAGGCTGTCCAATTCCGTTTCGACCGGAAACCGGCGGCGGCTGAAAAGGATCTTCACTTTGCCGGTCGCCGGGTCCATTTCAAGCAGGCGGTCGGCGGCGCAGATCAAGAGCACGTTTTCCACCGCGGCCAAAGTGACTGGCATATCAGCAGGTAAAACCACGGGGTAATCCCGGTATTGCTGGCCGGTCAGATCGAAACGGCGAATTCTGGTGGAACCAGCTACCGCATACAAATACGGGCCCGCCAGATCAAAGAAGGCACCCCCGGCCTGAAACGAGCCCGGCAGATCGAGAAAGGAAACCGTTGGTCGCAGCGACGTGGCATCCAACGCTTGTATCCCCAGACGGAACGGGATTCTCCCCGGGTCGTCATCGTCTGACCGGGGTTTGATGTATTTCAATCCAAACCAGATGGTATTGCTACGGACCAGAAAGTGGCCCAGCTCAATATGGTTGGCACCAGCCTGGGCCAGCTCCACCGTGTTGACCGGCCAGAAACGGGAAACTTGCAATTGCGCAAGCGGAGCATTCGATCCGCCCGTGTCTGCGGCCAAGGCGGTAAGGACCACCATCGTCACCCATGAAAAGGCGATCAGCCAAAACCGCATTGCCGGCGCAAAATTGCGGTGTGCCGGTGACGATAAAGGCATCATTGTCCCGCCTCCCGCGTCAACTTTTTGTCCAAGAGTTCAAACTCCGATTGCGGCCCCATCCTTGCTTTATATGAACTCCACAAAGGCGCCACTTGTCTTGCCTCGTCAGCGGTGAATTTGCGGATGAGCAGGAGCTGTCTCAACAGTGGGTAATTATAGCTTCGGGCCGTCCGCAAGTGCTGTTCCACCTGCGCGTAAGTGTACAGATTGGAAACGAGGCTTTCCTCGAGTCTCTGCACAGCCTTTAGTGACGGACCGTTGGTACGGTTGCGTGTGCGGATTATCTGGAGCAATTCCTCCCGCTGATTGGTGGTCAAGTCGGCCATGGCCAGCCGGAGAACATCCTGAGGTGGCGGGTCTGCCTCTGCGGCCAGAAGTTTCTTCATCAAATCCACCTCATGGTTTAGAGCTTTTTGCTTCGCCGCAGTCTGCTTTTGGACTGCTTCCGCTGCCGCTTTGGGCGTCTGGAGCCTGACGGCGATCATGATCTGGCTGGATCTGGCCGCAGCCGGGACTTTTTCCTGATAGCTCTCCAGCAGCGGCCGTAATTGATCTGCTTCCGTTTCGCTGTAGCGCCGTTTCTCGATCAGATTATGAAACTTCCGTTCCGTATAGGGAGATGTGGTCTCGAGCCATGCCAACAGTTCCTGAAAAGACCATTCGGCCTTGTCCTCGAATCTGTCTGCCGTTGAATCGACCCAGTCTCCTTTGGGAAAGCGGAGTTCGTAATCATGCATAAAAGGAAGCAATTCACGCGCCCGCTCCCTGGTTAGCTTCAACTCGGGGTGTTTTTGTTCCAAATAAACATACGCAATGAGCATGGATTGATGCTCCACAGCGGTTTGGAGATTGTGCTTGTAGCGTCCGTAAACACGGGTCTTTTGCTCCTGCAACAACTGCTCCATCACCGGCAGTTTTTTGTCGATCTGACATTTCCTAAGAATCATGTCTTCCACGGTACTGACCAGCGAGCTGTTCACATTAGTGGTGTAAGACTGCGTGGCCGGATCCCAAATCGTCTTAAATATGGCGTCTGTTCCATGGCGCAGCTTGCTGGCCAGATAAGGGTCCGGAACCCGATCGACAAACGAGAAAGAGGTTTTCACTTTGGACTCCCGATCCCCCGTGACCAAGTCTCGGAGCTGGAACAGTTCGCCCTCGCACTGCAGCCGCACATTCTCTGACTTGCAAAGGCCATCCACCAGTTGACGCCAGACTTCTCGGGCTGCCAGCCGCTCAGCGGGATCCCAGTTGCGGAAACGATATCCGGCATCATCCATCACCTCATTGCGTACCAATGTATAGTTTTCCGAGAGAATCTGGGCTTTGATGTAAGCGCCGGCTTCCGTGACTTTGGGAAACCAATAACAACCATAACGGAAACGCTGTAGCGCAAGCCGTTTTTTGAAAGGGACAAGGTCCCCTCCGTAAGGCATTTTTATCGTGGGTCCGGACAGGTCGTGAGCCTCCAGAAATTGCGCTAATTCACGGCAAAGACCCTGCAGCTCACTCACCTCATTTTCCAAGCCACGTTGAGCCCGAAGCACATGGCGAAAATGCTCCAGCAGCAGGGAAGCCGTTTCCAAGGTATCACCCCCCAAGCCATACCATTCCTTATCCACGTTGATCTTACGGGCAGTAAAAAAACGGCTGGCATCGGTATAGATAGAGATGCTGCGAAGGGCATTCAGGAGGTGGTCACGCCGGGGTAAACCTTCCAAAACCTTGCGCTCGCTGCTCCATATCGCACCAGGCTGTGAATCAGCGGCGAGCCGGTAAGCATCCACCCGGAGGGTGGCGACCTCCACGTTTTTCCGTCCCAGCACCCAGGCGGCGTCCGCTGCCTGTTGCATGCCGCTGAGCGAACCCCAGCGTTTGGACCATTGTGCTTCCTGATAAAATTTCTCCGCCTCGCGGGCGGCATCCCAGGCAGGCCAGGCGGACTGCTTGAGTGTGTGTTCCCGGATCTTGGCGACGAGTTGCTCTACAATGCCCACGTGATCCCACCGCGGCCCGCTGATTTCGATGGCCATTTTCTTGTTATCACGGGATTGCACCAGACGGGCGCTTACGGAGAGCGTTTCCTGATTGATGGCGTGCTTGTCGATGATGCCGTCCAGCATAAAACTGCCCGTCCAAAAGGCGGACTCATCAACGCCGGAGAGTTCTTTTTCCCAACCCAGGAAATCCATGCGCTGGCGCTCCAAGACAAAGAATTCTGGCTGCTGGATGAGCCGGTAGGCGATCAAGGAAGTCAATTGACGCTCCAACTCGGCCGTCTCCGGCGAGGCCAGGGAGGAGCGCAAATTCAGGATGGAGATGGGGATGGCATTCTCCCGCTTGATGGCCAGTTTGGGAAAGAGCGTTCTCAAGCGCATTGCCTGGCGTTCACTCCAGGTTTCCAGATCAGCGATCGGGTGTTTATGCCCGGAAATATCCAACACCACACCGGGCCCTACCGAAAGCAGGCGAACGGCCAAAAACCGGTTGGTGTTCTGATTCACCGCTTCCAGGAGCACCAGGCCATCAGCACCGAGTAACTGCCCGAGTTTGACATAATCCCTGGATTGACCGGTGGCAATCGCCTGCTCGCTCAAGAGGCGTTTAAGTTCGCTTCGCTCCAGCAGCGTGATGTCACCGCTTTGCGACCATTGCGCCACCAACAGATCAGCCAGTGGCTCAAAGGCAGGTTCCAGCGCGATCACAGCCAGCTTCGGGGCGGGGCTGGCCGCCATCACTCTCGCCTTGGACGGTCCAAGGTGAAAGAGGAGGGCCAACACCAATAATGGCGAAAGCTTTTTCATGCTGCATTTTTCGCCTGCCTAATCATCGACGAAATCCATGATCTGCTCCCATTGAAGGCGGTTCTCAGCCGGCGGGAGTGTGATGGCCGCTTGAAAAGGAAAGGGGACCGACGGGGTGAACGAAAACCAATAAACGTATTCTCCGCCCGCTTTCAACTGGCCGCCGATGACATGCTGCTTGATGGTGACAAAGTCCGCGCCGTCCTTGCCCCACGGCACAAAGCGATCGTAGGCGGTGCCGAAGTAGTAACCTTTCGGATCTTTTCCCTCAGAAAGCTGGGTATTGAGATGGCGTATTTCAGATCCATCCATGGCCACCAAACTCCAGCGGACTGGCCGGGCTTTATGTGGCACGGCGAACACCGCAGCCATGTCCCGCTCCGGACCGGCGGGCACTTTGAACCGCACGCCATGGAAGCCAGTCTTGTGCTGGTTCAACTCCATTTTGAAAAAATGGTTGGTGGCGATGCCTGCCGCAACCGACACCAGCGGAAAGTGCGGAGCCAGCTTGCGCACCAATACGTTCAGTTCCTCCTGGGCCCGGGGATCATTATCCGGCCTTTCAGCCAGCTTTCGCGCTGTGGCAAAATCGGCCAGCACTTCCGGCGACAACGTCTGGGTTTCCTGCGCCATCAATCGAAACGGCAGCAAGCCAAGCACTAGCACGACGGCCAGCCAGCGGCTTGCGGCCGGTCTGTTGTGCACAGGCGCAAAAGAAATTTTACACGGTAATTCTGACAGTGACATGCTGTTTCCTGAGTAAGACAACTTCACTGCACCTTGGCTTTGATATTTTTTACCAAAGCCAGATATTTTCTAATCCATGGTTTTCAGACGGAATCACCGCTCACGGCAATTTCCGCACTTGGATATCCTTGAAATAAAATACGCTCTGCGGGTCATGCGCCTGCAGCGCGATCGCTCCGCCTTGCGGATCGAGCAGCCGTTCCTTGCGCTCGGGCGGACGTTCTGGTTTTTCCGGCTCCGTGTAATCCACCGTCACCTTATCATTGATTTTCACTAGGATGCGCTTGCCCTCTACGCGGATATAGACATTGAACCACTTGCTCTCATCCACCGGTGATTTGTCGAGATCCACGATGGCATACAGGCTGCCCGTCTTGCGCTTCTCCTTCTCACTGCTGTTCAATTGCACCTCGTAACCCTTTGCCAGATGGTTCTTCACATCGCGCACCGAGGTGTCCGTGTGGAAGAAGATGCCAGAATTCGCATTCGGTTCGCCCCGGACCGTCGCCTTCAGTTCGAAATTCTTGAACCGCGCCGCCTTGCCGTCCTTTTCCGCGCCTACGTAGAACAGATGCACCCGATCTTTGGTGGATTGCGCCCGGATGGCTCCGTCCACCACCTTGAAGGAATCCGGTTGCAAGTTCGCCTTCCAGCCCGTGAGATCCTTGCCGTTGAACAAAGAAATCCACGGCGCCTCCGCCGCGCAAACCACCTGACCCACCAGGCAGCTCAACACAACCGCCACGAAACCACCCCAGATTGTTCTCTTTTCATACTTCATAATTCATACCTCATAATTTCTTGGTTTCCCCATTCCTCACTTCTTCACCTTCGTCTTCCCCTCCGCCCGCGCCACTTCCGGCGGTTCCGGGAAACGCCCCTGATCATCGCTTTCCGTGATCCATTGATTCAGGACACCCTGCAATCGCTTCAATACCGCCTGATGCTCCGGTTTTGTGGAGGTCACCAAATTGTTCATCGACCACGGGTCCGTCTCCATGTCGTAAAGCTCCTCCGGCGGCATCGTCGGGGCCAGGTAGAAATTCTTCTGCCATTCGGTCAGTTTGCCCGCCTTGCCCAGTTCCTGGATCAAGTTCCACGCCGGATACTGCCGCTCCTTGTAATCGTTCTGCTGGAAGAATGGCCGTTCCGGCATGAAGTTCTTGATGTAGCGATACCGTGAATCGCGCACCGTGCGGAAACGGAACGTCGTCTCATCGCACCGGTCCCGCGCGCCAAAAGAATACGCGCGCGCCGGTTCGGATTTATCCCCCAGGAAAACTTGCCCCTGCATTTTCGTCGGTTTCGCGATGCCCGCCAGCGACAGGCTTGTCGCCGTGAGATCGATCGCCGTCACGATCTGGTCCGACACCTTGCCCGCCTGATAATTCTTCGGCGCCGCCATTCCCTTCGGCCACCGGATGATCAGCGGGATGCGCAAGCCATCGTCATAGCAGAATTGCTTCCCGCGCAGATGCGCCTGTCCATGATCGCCCATGAAGACCACCATCGTATTCTCCGCCAGTCCGTCCTTCTCCAGTTGCGCCAGGATCTTGCCGATCTTCACATCCAGCGCCGTAGCCGCGTCCAGATAGCCCGCCCAATCTTCGCGCAGCTTCGGCACATCCGGATAGATCGGCGGCAATTCCACCTTCGCCGGGTCTGCATGCTTCGGCGAATTCCACGGTCCCGGCCCCTTCGCGCCACCCACGCGATGCGTCTCCGAGAAATTGATCTGCGCGTAGAACGGCTGTTTCGCCTTCAAATCGCTCCAATTCGCCGAGTCGAACGGCTTGCCCGTGTACGTGAAATTCCAATCCGTCTTCGCCGTTCCCTTGAAGCCCAGTTCGCTCGGCAGCTCGCGGATGTTTGCCGTGAAATAACCACCCCCGCGCATCCAATCCGTGATCACTTTCACCCCGTCCGGCAGCATATAACCGTCATCTCGATGCGACCGATGATTGTGCGCTCCGATGGTGGTCTGATACATCCCCGTGATAAATCCCGACCGGCTCGCCGAGCAAACCGGGGCCGTGGTGAACGCCTTCGTGAACCGCATCCCCTCCTTCGCCAGCTTGTCGATGTTCGGTGTGAAGACTTCTTTCGTCCCGTAGCAACCCAAGTGCGGGCTGAAATCCTCGCCGATGAGCCAGAGGATGTTCGGTTTCTTCGCCTCGGCAGCCGTGGCGAAGTTCATCTGCGCCAGCCCCAGGCTTAACACCAGCAATGTCAGTATGTGTTTCATGTTGTTAAAATAGTTTCATCTCTCACCGCGTCTTCACAAAGTCCGGCTTCTCCCGCGTCTCTTTCAACGGCTTGCCCGGATCATGATGCTCATTCGGGCCCGGTATCTCCGCCGGCACGGATTTCATCCATGCGTGTAGCTGCTCCCGCAGCGCCTTCGTCTTGTCCGGCAAGGCAAGCGCCAGATTCCGCGTCTCGCCGATGTCCTCGCGCAGGTTGAAGAGTTGCACCCGGTTGCCCGGCAGATAATTTCCTTGTGGATCCACCCAGTCGCCAAAGAACTCGATCAACTTGAAATCTCCCTCCCGCACCACCGCGCAAGGTGTGCCGCCCCAGCGCAGGTCATACAGCGGCATATACCAATAGAGCGGTCGCGCCTTCAGCTTTTGCCCGCGCAAGAGCGGGCTCAGATCCGCCCCGTCCACCTTATGTTCGGCCGGGACTTTTGCACCCGCCAGCGCACACAGTGTCGGCAGCCAGTCCGTCACATGCACCGGCGTGTTTTCCACCCGGTTGCCCTTGATGCCCTTCGGCCAGCGCACGAGGCACGGCACACGGATACCGCCCTCATAGGCCGATCCCTTGCCCGCCCGCAGCGGCGCATTATCGAACTCCCACCGGTCCGCCTCCAGCTTCGTGACCCGTCCATCGCCTTGCGTGACTGGCCGCACATTGAACGAAGCATCGATGCCTCCATTGTCGCTCAGGAAAACCACGATGGTATTCTCCTTCTGCCCCAGCTCCTCCAGCCCCGCCATCAGCTTGCCGATGGAATTATCCAGATGCTCGATGCACGCCAGGTACAGCGCGTTGAAGTTCCCCTTTTCCGGCGCACCACGTGCCCGGTGCTTCTGCACCAGCTCTTCCGGCGCACTTAACACGTGATGCAAGGTATGATGCGCCAGATACAGGAACCACGGTTGCTCCTTGTGTTCGCGGATGAATCCCAGCGCATCCGCCGTGTAACGGTCCACTTCCTTGTCCCCTTTATTGTTCGCATTGGCCACCGGAGCCGGTGCCACCCAGTCGAAGCCATAATGCGCCGCTGCTTCTGGCTTTAAGGCCGCGTAGTTCCCATCCTCATTCGTGTTCAGATGCCATTTGCCGATCTGGCCCGTCGCGTAACCCGCCGCCTTCAACGCCTTGGGCAGCAGGAACGTCGTGCGTGACAATTGTTCCACGTAAGCGGGCTCCTTCACCGGTGCCCACGGCGTGCCATACCACGGGATCACATGCCACATCCCGTTCCGCGCCGTGTGCTGCCCCGTGAGCAAAGCGGCCCGCGTCGGCGTGCACTGCGGCATCACATACGCGTCCGTGAACCGGATGCCCTCTTCCGCCAGCCGGTCCAGATTCGGCGTCAGCACCGCCCGACTCCCGTAACAACCCAGCGACGGCCACCCTTGATCGTCTGTCAGGATGAACAGGATGTTCGGCTGCTTCGCTCCCCGCGCCTCCGCACGCGTTCCATCGCCCAGCCCAAGACCGGCGATGAGGAGCAATAAGATCACACGCTTCATATTCATCAAGCTAGGGATAGGGACGGGCTTCAGCCGCAAAAAGTAACACGTCCTCCCCATCAGTTCGACACAAACTTTCCCGCCTGCGTTATCGCCCTCCCGCACTGTCTCGACCATCTTTATCGTCCCGATTCCCGGTTTCATCATGCCGCCAGCCTGACATGATGTCTCCTGCACCGTTATCCTTAGCCTCGCTATTCCACACTATTCTCGGACAAAATTTCAGAAAATTCCCCCTTTTTCAAACCTCTCCCACTCCGCCAGCCATGACCGGTTGCTCTGGTCACATCCGTCCTCCCTTCGGATTGCCCGGTTGCCAAAGCGATCCATTCCCGCTTCACTACCTCCCAAGGAAAGGTGGTTTCGATGCTCGACGCATCGCATCCATTGCCTCCACCACAAATCACCAGCTATGCAGATCGCCTATCAGGACTTCACCCCCGCCGTGACGGAAGAAAAATTGCTCTCCACTAAGTATGAGGACCTCCCCTCGATGGTCGCCCGCGCCAATGAATGGATCCGGAGCCAGGACGTCCAGGTGATCAACCTCGAAACCGTGGACATGCCCCTCGGTGGCGACACTACCAACATGGTGGATAATAGCGCCGGAAGCACCGGCTACCGCCTCCTCCGAGTCTGGTATCAGGTATAAGCCCACCGACGTTCTTCTTTCCCCCTCCCGCTTCTGTGTATTCCGCGTATTCCGTGGTTTATCCCTCATCACTTCCCCATCATCCCATATTTCTCAAACCACCCCTTCATCAGCCCATTCACTTCCTCCGCCTTCGCCACATGCAGATTGTGCGCCACTCCTTCGAACACCTTCCGCTCATTTGGCACCTTCGCAGTATCCAGCACCTTCTTTAGCGCCTCAGATTGCTCCGGTCGCACCGTCGTGTCCGTGCTGCCATGCAAGATGAGCATCGGCACCTTCACCCTGGCCGCCACTTCCTCGGACGGTGCGGGATAACCCGTCGCCAGCGCCAGCCCTCCCGCCGTGATCGCGCACGCTTTCAAGCTGTCCGCCGCATCCGCCCCGAGCCGGATGGTAAGGAACGCGCCCATGCTGTTCCCATAAGCCACGATCCGATTCGCATCCACCTCCGGCAACGATTTGAGCATGGCCAGGCACGCCTTCGCCCGCCGCACGTTCTCATCGCTCGAACCGAACGTGCTCCGGTCGCCACTCGCTTGCGAATGGGTGTAATCCGTGGCGATGCACACAAAACCCAGCTTCGCGAACTCCCGCGCCTTCGGCAGCGCGAACTGCCGCGCATTCCCGCCCAGCCCATGGCTGATAAGCATCGCCGGAAACGGCCCCTTCCCCTCCGGCTTCACCAAGATGCCCTGCATCGCCTGCCCATCCGCCACACAAGTCCATTGCTGCCCGTCCAATTTAAAATCCTTGATGCCGCTCACCTTGGCACCATCAGCCGTTGCGGCCTTTTTCTCGGAACTCGTCGCCGCCTCTTCCTTGCCCTGCGTCGGCGCGCTTGGCTGGCCAGGGCGGGGTGCATTCTCGTACTCCTCTTTGCTGATGAAGCCATCACTGTTCCGGTCCAGACGCGGAAAGATTGGTGGTGGTCCACGAAATTCTTCCTTCGAGATCTTCCCGTCCTTGTTCGCATCATCCCGCGCCAACACTTGCTCAAACGTCGGCCGGTTGCCTGGCTGCCCGCCCTTCGTCGCTGGCGCAGCCGGAGCCGTCGGGGCTTGCTTCGTCTCCGTCGTGGTGCTCTCTGAAGTCGTCGCTTGCGGCTTGGCGACATCCTTGCTCGCGCCCTTCAGAAACTTCTCGAAGAATACCTGCACCTGCGTCGTTACTTCCGGCGCATTGAAACCCGGTCCGCCATGACCAGCACCGTGGATGGTGTGGAAATGCACCTGCCGCCCCGCCTTCTTCAGCGCCGCGAAGAGCAGCTCGCTCTGGTTGATCGGCACCGTGCCGTCCTTGTCCCCGTGCACGATGAGGAACGGCGGATCGTCCGCGCTCACATACGTGATGGGATTTACCTTCGCCGCCTTGTCCTTGTTCTCCAGCACGGCGCCGCCGAGAAGCTTTGCCTCCGGCGCATCCGTCTTCGCGTGTGATTCATATCTCGGCGTGGTCACGAATACGACGAAATCCGTCGGTCCATAATAATCACACACCGCCTGCACCCTGCTCGATTGATCGAGATTGGCACCCTTGTCGAACTCCTTCACATCGCCACTTGTGCCCAGCAACGCCACCAGATGCCCGCCCGCCGAACTGCCCCACACGCCGAAGCGTTTCGTATCCAGATCGTACTGCTTGGCATTCGCCCGCAGCCAGCGGATGGCCGCCTTGCAATCCTCGATCTGCGCCGGAAACGTCGCGTGCCCGCTCAGGCGATAGTTGATGCTGGCCACCGCATAGCCGCGCGCCGTGTAACCCTCGCGCAAGGGCGGGCACCCGTCCTTCGATCCATTCTGCCAGCCACCGCCATGCACCCAGATAAGCAGCGGCAACGGCCCCTCCGCCTTCTCCGGCACATACAGATCTAGCTTGTGGCGTTCATGCCCGTTCACCACATACTCCAGGTCTTTGTATGCCTTCACCCCCTCTGGCACCCGCGGCGCAGGTGGTGTGCTCTTCTGATTGCCCTGCTTCGTGGCTGGCTGCGCCCCCGCATCAAAACTCAGCACCGCCCAACTCAACAGCAGAAGCATCCATCTAGTCTTCATAGGTTTATTTGATTGATTGAAAATTGGATCTTATTTTGAACTTTGAGCTTTGGGTTTTGAGCTTCATGACTCTACGTTTTACGTCTTCCGCCTCCCTTTAGTTCGCCCTTTCGCTCGTGCCTCATCCACCCGCATCGTCTGCAACAGCCGCGCAAAAAGTTTGTGCGCCTGCTCCACCTCGCGCGCGCTGAACCCCGCCTGCAACGTCGCCGTGATCTCCCGGTGAAACTCTTTCACTTGCGGTTCCAACGAGCGCCCTAGCTTTGTCAGCTTCACCCGCACGGCTCGTCCGTCCTCGGTACACTTACGACACTGGATCAGACCCGCCTCCTCCATTTTCTTCAGGAGCCCAGTCAGCGTCCCGTTCGCCATCTGCACCCGTCGGCCGATTTCTTTGATGATGCAATCATCCTCTTCATACAGCGCCAGCAACACATGTCCCATTCCCGGCCGCAGATGCCGGTCCAGCCCCGTGCTCGCCAATCGCCGCTCCACCAGTCCGAGGAACGCATAGAACAGCCGCGGCAGATACAGCGGCAAATCCTCCAAAGCAGAAGCGGCAACGGCAGCAGACGGATGAGGCAGGCGTGACATGAGTTGAATGTCTTAAGGGTAATTGTTTCGGTAGCGAACTATCATGATTTGAAATATTTGGCAATCTGTTTCTGTTCACCACTTCAATCCCCCTTCCCGTCGCTAACTTATGTGCATCCGCCATCCGAACGCGCCAAGGTGTGCAACTGCCTTGGCCGTTTTTCCTCCTTCTCCCTCACGGGAGAAGGATTGAGGATGAGGGTGCCCCCCGTTCGGTGTTCGATGTTCAGAGTTCGATGTTGGATGTTTCCCGCCTTCTCAATAACCCAGCTCACCCTTGTCCGCCACTGTCCGCACATGGGCCACGGCTGCCTTATAAGCCGGCTCCAGTTCCTCCAGTCCGCCCACCGCCATTTCCAGATCCCGCACCAGACCGTCCTTCAGGCTGTAGATCCAGGCATGTACCGTCAGGTCCTGCCCGCGCGCCCACGCGTCTTGCACGATGGTCGTCCGGCAGACATGGCAGGCCTGCTCGATGGCGTTCAGCTCGCACAAACGCTCCGCCCGCGCCTTCGGGTCTTCCACCGTATCAAGCAGGGCTTGATGCCGGTCCCGCACGTCCTGCAGATGCCGCAGCCAGTTGTCGATGAGGCCGAAACGCATATTGGTCATCGCCGCCCACACACCGCCGCAACCATGGTGACCGCACACGATGATGTGTTTCACCTTCAACACATCGATGGCGTACTGCATCACCGAGACGCAGTTCAAATCCGTGGTGATGACCAGGTTGGCGACATTACGGTGGACGAAAACTTCGCCCGGCAACAGGCCGACGATCTGGTTCGCCGGTACCCGGCTATCCGAGCACCCGATCCAGAGATACTGCGGGGACTGCTGGGTCGCAAGACGCGTGAAGAAATTCGGGTCTTTCTCCCGCACCCCGTCTGCCCAGTTCCGGTTATTGGCCAAGAGATCGTCTAAGCGGCGCATGTTCCGCCGATATTACCGAAAAGCTGTGATTTGCAAATCCAGAAAATCGCTCAGTCAAAACTTGCCTTCCCTGAAATCTTCATTCTAGAGTTTCTGCCGAATTTAGCCTTTAACCAAGGAATTACATGACACGAAACCTCTCTTTCAAGATATGTGCATTGATTATCTGCGGGCTGATTTTTCTGCATTCTTTAACGGGAAAAGCGGTCGCGCAAAACTTCACTGCCCAAGGACTGCTCACGACGAAGCTTTATAGTCCGTTCCATGGAGAAGCATTGGATGATGAAGGAGATGGCGTGCAGCTGTTCGAAGTGGAAGTGAATGGACCGATCTGGCGCATCAAGACGCACCCCATACGCTCCACCCCATTCGGAACCACTCATACTTACGCTTATTCTGATGGCAAAAATGTATCCTTAAACGAAATCAGCTATAGCAACGGTGTGGTCAAACGCATGTGGGAAACGGTCGATCTTGGTGCAAAACCCGTGTATGGCACAGAGATGCTGCTCTGGTTTGGTTTCTGTTCCAGCCATTATTTGAAGACTAACAAAGATACGATGCCCTATATCTGGCAGACGCAGGATGCGTTGCGCGCAGCAGGTGACCGCCTATCTTTCAAGCTGGAGAATGCCGAAGCCGCCACCGGTTTGCCGCAAAAACTCACGATCTCCCATCCAAGTTATCAATTGCGTGAGGACGGTCGCGGAAATGTGATCAAACTGCCTTTGCCTGCGCCGCACCATCGGGGATACGTACAATATGCCTTCAATGTGGTGACCTCCACCAATATGTCCGGCCAAACATTGCCGCTCGCGTTGCAAGGTGAACGTTTCACCCACATCAATCCGGATCGCGCATCGAAAGAACTCTTTAGATTCGCCATCTACACTGCGAATGTGACCAATTATGTCCTTGGCAAGGCGGATCCGAAGCATCCTGATTTAGCACGGTCAAGATCGGTAAAAGATCTTCGTTTCACCTTCACGCCGTATCGAGTGCCAGTAGTGGAGTACGAGCATAGTGGCGGCCCAGTACCCGAGATGACAGACCCGAATCTTTTACAAAAGGTACGGGTCGCTCCCCGGGTCCGATACCCCGCCATTACTCCCAAGAAAACTACGCCATAACCCAAGCGGTGCGTTCCTGGTATTGCTAGAACGAATCAGACCCTGCGGACGCAAACATTGGATCCCTCGCTTCGCCTACCGCGAATTCTTCTTCACAAACCGCGCCATGCGTTCCGCCGCGATCTCGATCTGGTCGAACGCCGTCGCGAAGCAGCAGCGCAGGAAGCCCTCTCCACTCGCACCGAAAGCCCCACCGGGTACGCACGCCACCTTCTCCTGCTCCAGCAACTTCACCGCGAACTCCTTCGATCCCATGCCCGTCGATTGAATGCACGGGAAGGCGTAGAACGAACCGCGCGGCAGATGGCACTTCAAACCCATGTTGTTCAGCGCGTTCACGATGTAATTGCGGCGAAGCCGATAGTGCTCACGCATCTCGATCGTATCCGGTTCCCCGTGCAGCAACGCCTCCAGCGCTGCTTCCTGGCTGATGATGCTCGCGCAGAGCATGGAGTATTGATGAATCTTCATCATCGCCTCGATAAGGTCCGTGGGACCGCACGCGTAGCCGATGCGGAAACCCGTCATCGCATACGCCTTCGAGAAACCATGCAGAAAGATCGTGCGCTCACGCATGCCGGGCAGCGACGCGATGCTGACATGCTCACCTTCAAACGTAAGTTCGGAATAGATCTCATCCGTGATGACCACCAAGTTGTGCTTGTGTGCCAGCTCCGCGATTTTCAGCAACTCCGTGCGCGTCATCGTGCCGCCCGTCGGATTCGTCGGGAAGTTCAGCATCAGCACCTTGGACTTCGGCGTGATGGCCTTCGCGATGGCTTCCGCCGTCAGCGCGAAACCATCTTCCGCACGGCAATTCACTGCCACCGGCACAGCGTGAGTCAACGCGACGCTCGGTGAATAGCTCACGTAGCACGGCTCGTGATAGATCACTTCATCTCCCGGATTCAGCAATGCACGCAGGGCGATATCCAACGCCTCGCTCACACCTACCGTGATGAGAATCTGCGTCTTCGGATCGTAGGTGACCTTGAACTGCTTCTCCACTGTAGTGGCGATGGCTTCGCGCAACTTGAGCAGGCCCAAGTTCGAGGTGTAAGTCGTGCGGCCCCGTTCCAAGGCGTAGATGGCAGCTTCGCGGATGTGCCACGGCGTCACAAAGTCGGGCTCACCGACGCCGAGGGAAATGACGCCTTTCGTGTTTTGGACGATGTCAAAAAACTCGCGGATGCCGGAGCGCGGGATGGCGCCAACGTGTTTCGCGATGAACTGCTTGGTGTCTAGGGGTTGCGACATGGGAATACCTTGGGGCGGGCGCCCGTCGGTGCATCACCGGGCAACCCGCGCAGATCAGGCGGCTGCCTGGTCCTGTTTCCGCCGGAGGATGGGCTTGCTCTTGCCCAGCACCACGGCACGGGTGATTTTCACGGCGACGATGTCGTCGCTGCCGGGGATGTCATACATCACGTCCAGCATGAGCTTTTCCAGTAGACCGCGGAGGGCGCGGGCGCCGGTGCCCTTCTTGATGGCCTGCGCGGCCAGCTCCTGCAGGGCGTCGCAGGAAAATTCGAGTTCCACCCCTTCCATCGCCATGAGCTTGGAGAACTGCTTCGTCAGCGCGTTCTTCGTCTCGGTCAGGATGGTCATCATCTGGTCTTCGGTCAGTTCCTCCAGCACCGTCAGCATCGGCAACCGGCCGATGAATTCGGGGATGTAACCGTAGCTCAGCAGATCCTCAGGCTCCACCATCTGCATGATGGTCGTGCGGTCCTCGGGCGCGATGGTCTTCGATTCCTTCGCCTCGCCGAAACCCAGCACGCGCTTGCCCACGCGCCGTTGGACCATCTTCTCCAGCCCCACGAACGCGCCGCCGCAGATGAACAGGATGTTCGTTGTGTCCACGCGGATGTATTCCTGCTGCGGATGCTTGCGCCCGCCTTGCGGAGGCACATTGCAGATGGTGCCTTCCAAAATCTTCAGGAGCGCCTGTTGCACGCCTTCACCGGAGACGTCACGCGTGATGGAGACGTTCTCGGTCTTGCGCGCGATCTTGTCGATCTCGTCGATGTAAACGATGCCCATCTGCGCGCGCTTCACGTCGTAATCCGCGTTCTGCAGCAGACGCAGGATGATGTTCTCCACGTCCTCACCCACGTAACCGGCCTCGGTCAAAGTCGTGGCATCAGCAATGGCAAAAGGAACATCGAGGATGCGGGCCAGGGAACGCGCCAGCAGTGTTTTGCCGGAACCGGTCGGCCCCACGAGCAGGATGTTGCTCTTCTCGATCTCCACATCCTGGTGCGGCGTGCTGATCATCTGCGGGAACTGCGTGGTGCCGTCCTCGGCCACCGCGCCCTGTTCATGCATCACGCGCTTGTAATGATTGTGCACCGCCACCGCGAGGGTCTTCTTGGCGATGTCCTGCCCGATGCAATGGATGTCTAGCTCCGCTTTGATGTCCGCCGGCTTGGGGATGCGCACGCGTGGCTGGGCGCGCTTCACCTCCGCCTGCATCTCCTTGTCCAGAACGTTCTTGCAGACGAGGATGCAACTGTCGCAGATGTAAACGCCCGGACCTGCGATGAGCTTTTTCACTTCCGCGTGGGATTTCCCGCAGAAGCTGCACAAGGTCAGGTTGGTTGGCCGGGCCATTTGTTTACATGTTAAGGGTCAGGTCAGTTCGTGACGACAGAAGTCTTGTCTGGCATGCCGGGCACTTCCTTGCGGGAAGCGACCACTTCATCCACCAGACCGAATTTCTTCGCCTCTTCCGCTGACATAAAGTTATCGCGATCACAGGCCTTCTCGACCACGTCGTAGGTCTGGCCAGTATGCTTCGCCAGGATCGTGTTCAGCCGTTCCTTCAGCTTCAGCATGTACTTCACGCGGATCTCCACATCGCTCGCCTGGCCTTCCGCACCGCCGAGCACCTGGTGGATCATGATGTTCGCGTTCGGCAGGGCGAACCGCTTGCCCTTCGTGCCGCCGCTCAAAAGCACTGCGCCCATACTGGCCGCCTGCCCGATGCAATACGTGTTCACGTCGCACGTGAGGAACTGCATGGTATCATAGATCGCCAGACCGGCCGTGACGCTGCCGCCGGGGGAGTTGATATACAGATGCACGTCCTTCTTCGGGTCCGTCATCTGGAGGAACAAAAGCTGGGCGATGATCACGTTGGACACCATGTCATCGATCGGCGTGCCGAGGAAAACGATGCGGTCCACCAGCAGACGCGAATAGATGTCATAACCGCGCTCGCCGCGACCGGTCTGTTCGATGACGTGAGGTATCAAAAAATTGTTCATACTACGACTACACTAGCGCATCGCGCTGATTGGGCAAGTTACCCGAACCCCGCAAACACCGTCAAGCCATGCCGCCGCACAGAATTCACCTGTTTTTTGTTGCAAACCAATGAGTTAGGCTAATCCCCGGGCATCAGGGGCCAGACAAACTGGCTGCGAGAGGGGTGTAAACGAAAAGTGCGACCAGAATCTGGTCGCACTTCCGTAAACCTTGGGCTTGATCCGGCCGTTTTACCGTTCCATTTTCACTTCCAGCTTGTTGCGCTTGAGCGTGGTGCCCTCGTTCAGAGAGAGGGTGGAGAGCGCCTTGTTGTAATCCGCCAGCGCGCGGATCTCGGCGGAACGGGCCGAGGTCAGGTCGCGTTGCAATTGCAGCACCACGAAGCTCGTGCTCTTCCCGTTCGCCAGCTTCTTCTGCTCCGCGTCCAGTGCGGCCTCCGCGTATTCGCGCGCCTTGCGGGTGGAATCGATCTGCTCGTAGTTGGACCGGGCCAGCCGCATTGAGCTGTCGATGTTGATGAGGGTGTCCTGCTCCAGCTTCTTGAAGCGCAGCAGCAACTGCTCCTTCACAGACTTGGCCGTGCTGTGCGCCGAGCGCGCCGTCCGGTTCCCCAGCGGGATGGTCAGCACGACGCCATAGGAATGCCGCGGATTTTCACCCACTTCGATGTCCCGGACCACATTGCCCATGTTGGGCCCCAGTCCGTTCTGGCCAAAGCTGCCGAACAGATCCAGCGAGGGAAACAATTGGTTCCGCGTGTAGCGCAACTGGATGTTCTGCTTCTCCAGCTCGATGCGTTGCTGCTCCAGATCTGGGCGCAGCTCCATGCCGGTCTTCCAGCTTTCCTGCAGGTCAAACGTCTGCGGCAGCGGCAACAGCCGGTCGGTCGGCTTGATATAGATCGTGCGCCAGACGGCGAAATCATCCGTAAGCAGTTTCTTCAGGGCGTTCTGCTGGTCGGACAACTGGCCCAGTGCCCGGATGAGGTCCGCTTGCCGGGCGGCCACCTGGGATTCCGCCTGTTTCTCATCCAGCGGCGCGAGCGCGCCCACTTCTACGCGCTTCTTGTTCTCGGATAACAGCCGTTCAGCCAAACCGAGGGCGGATTGCTGAACCTTCACGTTTTCTTCCGCAAAAATGAGGTCGTAATAGGCCTGCTCCACGGCGGCGATCGTGTTCATCGCCTGCAGGGTGACCCCCAGTTCGGAGCTGCGCAGATTGCGCCGGTTGATGAGGATCGAGCGGCGGGCATCATCGATCCACATGTTCTTCAGCAACGGCTGGCGGACGCTGATGAGCGCCGAGCTGCTGTATTCCGAACGCGCGTTGTTCACGTCCCGGAAACCGAAGTTGGAGGTCAGGTCATACCGCATGCCCGTCGGCAGCACGCCGGTCAGCCCGGGCGAAAGGGATTCGGTGTTGATCTCCGTGGAGGGCAAGGGCCGGCCATCACTGTCCGTGCCGCCCGGAGATGAGTTGTAATTATGCACCAACGTGGACGTAAAGGAGGGATCCCACGCCGCATAAGAACCTTCCAATGTGAACCGGTCCTGCTTCGGCTCTTCCTGCTGGATACGGATGTCCAGATTGTGCGCCAGCGCCAGTTCGAGGCATTCGGACAGGCTGAGATTACGCACCGGACTGGCCGTTGGCTGCGCGGACGCCGCCACGGTGAACAGCGCGCAGAAACTAATTACCGGTAGGTAGAATTGCATTGCCCTGAAAGATTGCGCCATTCCCATGATTTCGTCAAAAGAGTTCCCGGTTGTCCGGTGGTTAAACAGTTGAACGCCCCAAAGGTTGCGTCAAATCCACAAACTTTCAAGCTGTTGCTTTGCGGCTGGCTGAAAAATGGCTTGGCGGCAGACTGCGCCAGCTCAAATCGGTCTGCGCTAGGCGCACCGAGGGAGCATATCGGAACGAAATCTGTGACCGAGGGGCAACAACGCGCAGGCCGATTTGAGCCAGCAGATGCCACCAATGCATTTTTCAGGCAGTCGCTGCGGCTCTTTTTAACCGGTCCGCTATCCCCTGCCATTCCGCCGTCGGCGGCACCGCTTCCACCACGATCAAACTGGCCCCTTCCTCGTCGCACCTGTGCAGTTCCCCGTAGATGGCCCGGGCAAACGCCTCGGCATCGTGCGGGATGACGCTGACATTGGCCAATTCCGCACACAGCGGGATGCGGGTATGGCTGATGATATGCGTGCTGGGTAAAGACGCCTTCAGCCCGGCCAATTGGGCCAGCAAATCCGCCGCATCCGTCCATTCGCGGATGACCAGCCGGGCCTTGGGCGAGTAATGCTTCTGGAGCAGACCCGGGCTGCGCAAAACCTCCCCAGCGGCCAGCTGGCTGTCTCCCGCCAGTGCCCCGGTGACGGCCAGCAAGGATTCCGCATGGATCATCCCCGGCCGCAAGACCCGGGGCGGCTGACTGGTCAAATCGATGACGGTTGATTCAATGCCCACCTGCGCCTGCCCGCCATCCACGATGAGCGGCACCTTGCCGGCCAGTTGCTTGGCCACATGCTGGGCATTCGTCGGTGAAAGCTGGTTGGAAAGATTGGCGCTGGGAGCCGCCAGCGGAAAACCGCAAAGTTTGATGACCTCTTGGATAAAAGGATGGCTCGGCCAGCGCAAGCCTACCGTCTCCCCTCCGGCCGTCACGATGTCCGGGACATTCCTTTGCCGCGGCAAAACCATGGTCAGAGGCCCTGGCCAGAAAGCATCCGCCAGTTGCTCGGCAGCTTCGGGCCAGTGCGCCGCACAATCCCGCGCCATGGCCAAGCCCGCCACATGGACGATGATGGGATTGTGAGATGGCCGCCCCTTGATCTCGTAGATGCGCCGCACCGCGTCCGGGTTCAACGCATTGGCCGCCAGCCCATAGACCGTCTCCGTGGGTAGCACCACGACTTCGCCCGCCTGCAACAACTCCGCCGCCCGTCGCACGGCTGTTTGGAACAGGTGCGGCGTATGCGTCGGCAAAACTTCAGTTGTGCGTGCGGATGACATGCCCAGTGGCGGGAGGTTGTAAGCCGAACCGGCCGCCAACGCAACGGAGGAACATTAAACCCGCGCCACCACCACCACTTTCATGGCTTTAATCCGCCCGATTCTTGGGTTTGAGCACGAAGAGGCTTTCAGGTTGCGCTCTGGGATAGGCGAATAACACCCTGCTGGAGCGGGAATTGTCTCCCTCGGGTTTCTCAGGCGGCGGTTCCGGTTTGGCGGTGGATATATCAGAGAGTCAACAACGGGTGGCCAAGCCGGTTATCTTTCACCGGCCACCGGCGAACTGGTAATGGGTTCCGCATCATCGCGGCGCAGAATCACCCAGCCGGGCAATTCTGGCAAACGAACTTCCCGCGTGTAGTTGGTGAGGTGGACGGCGAGCAAGGAGCGGTCTTCGTTTCTGGCGCAGAGCACCTCCTGGATATCCGCTGGCAAGCCGGTGCGGAAATGTTCCGGAGTGACCGGACGGCCCGCCAAGGCCCGGTCATAAACTCCATAGGCGAAATGATACGCCCGTTGCTCTGACATGAGCGTCAACAACGGGTTCCAGGGGAAGTAAACCTGGCCCGGATGCTGTCGGGCATAACTGACCGCCAAGTTCATCGGGTGATTTTCCGTGCGCTTTAGATTTTTGGTCGTGATGAGCAAAAGCCACGCCGCCGCCACGCTGGCGCAGGCCATCACCGGCCAAAGCAGCCATCCCGCATGTGCGGCAGGGAAGGGTTTCTCTGAATTCCGTTCATGGAGCAGATGGATCAACCAGAGCGCTGCGCCAAGACACAGGAAAAAGATGGCTGGTCCGTAGGCATTATTGTCTCCACCGGCCTTGACGCGGCCCAAAAGACTGGTGGGTGCCAACCACAACGCCAGCCAGCAACAAAGCCCCCAAGGCTGACGTATCCACGACGCCAATCTTGAGATCCCCGGGTTATCCGTCGGCTTGGAGACAGATCCATTGAAGAACGTTTGCCAGAGAA
Organism: uncultured Verrucomicrobiota bacterium; assembly: GCA_964589735.1. Classification (GTDB taxonomy): domain Bacteria; phylum Verrucomicrobiota; class Verrucomicrobiia; order Limisphaerales; family JAEYXS01; genus JAEYXS01. The sequence continues at coordinate 269,626 of CAZPUL010000001.1, forward strand.
ACAGACCGCCCAAAACCAAGAGCGCCTTCGCGCCACGACGCAGCAAACCTTGCCCGGCCTCCAGCAGCACCGTCAGCCGCGCACCATTGTCCCGCTCATATATCCACGGCAAAGAAGTGTCCTTGATGGAACGCAGCCACGGATGCTTCGAAGGGATGACGATCTGGTTGTACCAAAGTTCCTGCGCGCCAAACCAGCAGGCAAACACCCCGCCGGTAACCAGCAAGCTCACCGCCAGCCAACCGCTAAAACGCAAAGCCGTCGGGAATCCGCGGCTGAACCAAAGATAGAGGGGCAAAGCCACCAAGACGGGCAAGAGCGTTTGCTTTGATTCAAGCGCCAGCACCGCCAGGAACGCAGCTGCTGGCAGATGCCATTTGATACGTTCGGTTGTTTTTGCCAGCAGCACGCAGGCCGCCGCGGCCAAACCCAAGGCAGGTGCCTCGGCATGGATATTGAAGGCATTGTAGCTGAGTGCATCGGAGCGCAATACCAGCAGGAAGAAGAACAACCAACCCCACATGGCCCAAAGCCAGGCCCGCCGGGTGCTGCCGGCAGTTACGAAGAACAACATCAGCACGGGCAGAAAAAAGACCGCCGAAGCGATGACACTGGCGACCCGAACGGCCGTCACGGGTGATTCACAAAACACGGCCGGCAGATAGACCAGTGCGGCTATCGGGCCATAGATATGGCCGCTGACCGGTCCGTCATTGACGCCGGGATAAACCGTCTGCCCATGCCGGATGGCGAAGGCCGGAGCCAGTCGGATCGGGTTCCAATTGAAATCCGCGCTGGCCGCTACGCGTTCCAGAAGTGTGCCCACACACAGGGCTAAAGCTACGGTAAGAGCGGCAGCCAGGTACTTCTCGGCCATCGGCAAACCGGCCACACGGCGGAAGATAAACACAGAGACAACGAGCAAACCCAAGGTCAGCAAGCACAGCCGCAAAGGAAAGGGTATCACCAGATGTGTCGCCAGCAGTATCACTGTGCGAAAAGCTAACGGGCAAGCGCCGGGACATCAAGGAATGGCTGGTCCGGAAATCCGGCCGGCAAGCATTCGCTTCGTGGTCACGCATCGTTTCGCTTTGCGAGCCGCTGCCATTTAGATTAAAGGCAAAGGCATGTATTTCCTTTCCCGGCTAGTTCTCAGCACCATGCTGCTCACCACGCTTTTTCTGAGCGCTTGCAGCACGCACAAGGACAGAATGCTTGTATGCCCCATATTACCACTTCCTGTTTACTCCGGCCCATGGGAACGCGCAGCCCTCTATCAAAAACCCGCCCACACCTTCGGAGCCACCACCGGACTCGTGCAAGAGGTCTATTACGAGGGCGTCCCCTTCCAAGGCAAACCCACGCGCATCTTCGCCTATCTCGGCCGCCCGGAAGGCAAGGGTCCTTTCCCCGCCATGGTGCTGGTGCATGGGGGTGGCGGCCAGGCCTTCGCGAACTGGGCCGAGATGTGGGCCAAACGCGGCTACGTGGCCATCGCCATGGACACCGCTGGCAACGGCCCCGGCAAAGTGCGCCTGCCCGATGGCGGACCCGACCAGAGCGATGTGGAAAAATTCCAGCGGTTCCCCACCTCCGAGGTGAAAGACATGTGGACGTATCACGCCGTGGCCGCCGTCATCCGGGGTCATTCCCTCCTGCGCAGTCTGCCGGACGTGGATGCGAACCGCATCGGCATCACCGGTATCAGTTGGGGCGGCTACCTCACCTGTATTGTCGCCGGTGTGGATGACCGCCTGAAGTGCGCCATCCCGGTCTATGGCAGCGGCTTCCTCTGGGAAGACAGCGCATGGCTCGCGCAATTCGAGAAGCTTGGTCCCGAACAATCGAAGCGCTGGTGCGACCTGTTTGATCCTTCCGTGTATCTCCCCAACGTCACCTGCCCCATCCTCTTCGTGAATCGCCCCACGGATTTTCATTATCGCCTCGGCGTTTACCAGAAGTCCTACAACCTCGTGAAAGGCCCGCGCACCTTGCACATGGATATCAAGCTCGGCCACTCGCATCCAGCGGGTTGGAATCCGAAAGAGATCGGGCTCTTTGCTGATAGCATTCTGCGTGGCGGTGCGCCTTTAATGGAAGTTCCGCAAATGAGCACCTTGTTCAGGCATGATGATTCGAAAGGCGACATCAATCGAACGCCTGCGGGTATAGCCGCTGTGTTCCCGTCTGTGCCCAACCTCAAAGGAGAACTCTGTTATACCACAGACAGTGGTCCGTATGAGAAACGCAAATGGCAGTCTGTGCCAGCGTATTTCCTGCAAAACATGGTGCATGCCCCTTTGCCCAAGGAACGTCCGCTCACGTTCTTCCTGAACGTGATCGATGAACGCGGTGCCATCACCAGCTCGCCGCATCTGGAGTATGCTGCGGAGGGGAAATGAGTTTTCCCCATGATAGTCTGCAACCGGTGTGACAGACTGAGAATCAGACATCATGAAAGCCAAGCTCGTGACCATCTCCATCATCGGTTTGCTGATCGCGGTGAACTTGGCGATTTGGTTTCACCCGCAATGGCGTGCCATGAATACCAAGCAGGATGTAAATCAAAAGATTGAAAAAGAAATCCAACACTATCGCACCGCTGACGCGCAAAAGGATGCTGCTGACGCTGCCAGCCGGGGAGATACAAACTATTACGGTGTCATGGGCATCGGTTTACTGATTCCAGGCATCACGAACCAATCGGTGCTCTTCTCTATTCTAGAACAAAAACAATATCGCGTGATTCCCGGAACATCTGACACAATCCTCAGCAAACTCGATCAGGAGTATAACTACGCCGCTAATGATTATGCCAAGGTCTACAACCAAGCCCTGGAGAAGTTGATTTCAACCAACAGACTGTCACCCCCCTTAAACCCGTGAAAGCCCAGCGTGCAATATTCGGTGCCGGTGGCATCACGTTTCTTGTTTCCGCATTATTCTCTGTTCATGCGGCTGACACACCCTTGCCACGCATACCGGCCAAAGAGCCCGCCGAAGCAGTGAAATCATTCCATGTGCTGCACGGTTTCCGGATGGAGTTGCTCGCCAGCGAACCGCTCGTGACCGATCCCGTGGCGATGGCCTATGACGAAGATGGCCGTGCCTACGTCGCCGAGATGCGTGACTATCCCTACACGGACAAGGCGAATCACAAGCCGAATCAGGAGAACCCGACCGACCAGCCCATCGGCCGGATACGTCTGCTCACGGACACCGATGGTGACGGACGTTTCGATAAAAGCACCCTCTTCGCCGAAGGACTCTCGTGGCCCACTGGCGTAGCCTGCTGGAAAGGCGGCGTATTCGTCGCCGCCACGCCTGACCTTTGGTATTTCAAGGACATGGACGGCGATGGAAAAGCAGACGTGCGCGAGCGCTGGTTCACCGGCTTCCGAAAACTCAACGTGCAGGCCGTGATGAACGGCTTGCAGTGGGGCCTCGACAACCGCATCCACGGCGCAGGTGGCAGCAATGGTGGCATGATCGAATCGCTCAAGGACAGCGCCACCAAACCGCTGCGCATGGCCCGGAATGATTTCGCCTTTCACCCGGATGACGGACGCCTGGAACTGCTCTTTGGCGGGGCACGTTATGGACTGGCGTTCGATGATTGGGGCAACCGGTTTCTCTGTAACATCCGCAATCCCGCCCAGCATGTAGTGCTACCCTCCGACGCAATCGGACGCAATCCCTTCCTGATCGCCGGAAACCCCGTGCATGACGTAGCGGAAGCGGGTGACCAGTTGCCCGTCTATCGCACCAGCCCGCCCGAACCTTGGCGCGAAGTCCGGGCCAAGCGTTGGACCGCCGAGGCGAAGGTGATGCCGCGCAGCGAACTCGTCGGCGCAGGCGTCGTCACCTCCTCCAGCGGCATCACCGTCTATCGTGGGTCGGCTTATCCGGCGGAATATCAGGGGCAGATCTTCGTGGCCGATGTCGCGGGCAATCTCTTCTACCGGCTGAAACGCAGCCCGGAGGGCGTGACCTTCCGGGCTGTTCGCGCGGATGCCAAAGTAGATTTCGTCACCTCGGAGGACATCTGGTTCCGCCCGGTGAACTTCGTGAATGCACCCGACGGCACGCTGCATGTGCTGGATATGTATCGCGAGACCATCGAACACCCGTGGTCCATCCCGGATGACTTGCATGCGTTGCTCGATCTGGAGAGCGGCCGGGATCGCGGCCGCATCTACCGGCTCGCGCCGCCTGCATTTATCGTTCCCAAGCCGCCGCGCTTGAGCCGGGCAACTACGGCAGAATTGGTTGCCACGTTGGAGAATCCCAACGCTTGGTGGCGGGAGACCGCTCAACGGCTGTTGTATGAACGGCTTGACCCATCGGCTGTACCCGCTCTGAAGCAACTGTTACGTACCAGCCAGCAGCCACTCGCCCGGCTGCACGCGTTGTGGACATTGCACGGCTTGCAAACCTTGGCGGACGCCGACGTGTTGCATGCACTGAATGATCCGGCAGCCGGAGTCCGCGAGCACGCGGTGAAACTCAGCCAGCCTTGGCTGCAAACACCCGGAAACAAATCAGCGCTCACGGGCGCCGTGCTCGCCCGTGCGGAAGACCCCGATGCCCGCGTCCGTTTTCAGACCGCCTTTGCGCTGGGACACATCTCCGCACCGCAAGCGGCCACCGCACTGGTGTCACTGGCCGCCAATCATCCCACCGATACGTGGCTGCACACCGCCTGCCTGAGTTCACTCACCAACCACTATGCGGGTGTCGCCCAACGTTTACTGAACCCGGATGCCAAGCTCGCCGCTTTCCTAGTCACCACCAATGGCCACTCCTTCTTGAAACAGACTGGCCGCGCGGTCGGCGCCCTGGGAGCAGACAAAGGCGTACTCGCGGCCATGCAAAAACAACTGCCTTTCCCTTTCGCGCTGGGCTTGGGAGAGGGCGCACGGCTGCGGCGTTCGACTTTGGAGCAAACCTTGCCGCCGGGAGTGATGGTGCCCCTGATGAGCCGGGCGGAAACAGCCGCGATGGATGCCCGGCAGCCTTTGCCCGACCGGCTGGCCGCATTGGAACTGCTCACCTACACGCGGGTTAGTCCGGAACAGTTGCAGCAACTGCTCGCCTACAACCAGCCGTCAGAAGTGCAAGTGGCTGCCTTGCGGCAATGGCTGGCACAAGCCACGACCAATGAGCTTGCCTCCATCCTCGACCGCTGGCCGACTTTGAGTCCCGTTCTGCGCAACGAACTCCTCACCCAGTTTTCCGCACGAGCCGATCGGGCTCTGGTGTTGCTGAAGGTGATCGCTGCGGGAAAGATTCCAGCGGGGCAACTGAGTGCAAGCCGTCGCAACACCTTGCTCTCGCATCGCGATGCCAAGGTGCAAGAACGGGCGCGGGCAGTCTTGGGCGAAACTGCTGCCGGTTCTCGGGCCGAAGCGGTGGAGAAATTCAAAGCGGCCTTGTCGCTCACTGGTGACCGGCAGCGGGGCGCGCAAGTTTATCAGACAGCTTGTGCGGTCTGCCACAAACTGGGTGAAGAAGGTAAAGATGTGGGACCAAATCTCGCCACCGTGCGCACATGGACAGCCGAGCAACTGCTCACGAACATCTTGGACCCGAACCGCGAAGTGGCCCCAAGTTTCGTGGCTTACAGCATCGAGTTGCGGAATGGCGAGACACGCGATGGCATCATCGTGACCGAGACCGGTAGCACGGTGACCTTGCGCCGTGCTGATGGAGGCGAGGAGACTTTGCTGCGTGCCGAGATCGAGCGGGTGAACAGTGGCGGACTTTCCCTGATGCCGGAGGGTCTCGAAGCCAGCCTCACTCCGCAAGCTGTGGCCGACTTGATCGAACTCCTGCGGAATCCCATTCCCTAAGCCTCATTTCGTGGCGGGCTTGTCCGCTTCCGGCTTGATCCAGCCGCGCATCCGGTAGACCGTCCACCCGGCCTGTTCATGCGCATACAGGCTGGACAGTTCCACCCCCGGAGGCCAAGGAAGCGGGTTGAATGGGCTCTTGTTCGGCATGCCGGAACGGATGAAATCGCAGCCCACTGGCACCACCGGCAAACCTGCCGTCCGAAAGGTCGCCTCGGCCCGGCGCATGTGGTAGCCCGAGGTCACCAGAAAGACTCGCTTCCAGCCACGCTCTGTGGCCAAGGCGGCGCATTTCACCGCTTCATCACGGGTGCTGCCGGAAATACTCAGTTCAAGCATCTCCACTTTGGCAGCCAGATTCTTCTCCAACCAGCGTTTCACCGTGTTGCCTTCACCCGTGTCTGGACTTTCCGTAGGATCACCGCTGCCACCCAGGACCAGCACGGGCGATTTGCCCAGCCGCACGATTTCCATCGCCGTAAAGATTCGATCCGAAGCTTCATTATAATTCACTCCGAGTGGATCGGTTTTGGAGTAGCCCGCGCCACCGCCCAACAGGATAACTGCGTCGCCCGTTTCCAGCTTGCTCAAATCCACATAGGCATAAGGCGCTTCCAAACGCCCCATGAGGATCAACGGGATGCGACTGGCCACCAGCGAGATGAAGAGCGCTATGCCCAAGAGAAAAAACATCCCGGCCTTCTGCTTCTTCCGCCATGCCACCGTCGCCCCGATCAAACACGCCAGCCAGATCAAGCAGACCGGATGCGCCAGCGGGCTGAGGAATTTGAGGATGGCGGTGAGCATGTCGCGGGGAGCCTAGCGACAATTCGCCGTGTTGAGCAAGCCAGTGGAGCGTACCCGTCTCGGGCACGCTACCGCACCAAGATATCCGGGCGCTTCACGATCTTCCCATCCCACTCCACGGCAATCATCGGCCAGTCGTGCGATTCGGTGACCACGATCGGGCCCTTGGCCGTGGCAAGGATGGTGTCCTCGCTCTTCGTGCCGGTGATGGAGGGATTCCACGCGTACGGCTGATTCTCCAGCACCACTCCTTGCGCGGTCGGTGAACCAAGATAATCACGACCCTGATAACCGCATGGTCCGCCCTGATGATGCAGGTGCCACTCGTCCGGGAAACCTTGTTCCGCATACGCCGCCGTGCCGCGACGGAACACCTCGCGCACGGGTGTGCCGATGCGCGTGCTCTGATGCATGGCCGTATCCACCACGCAGACGGCCTGATGCCGTTTCTGCAGATCCGCGCTCAACTTGCCGAAATGCACGAGGCGCGTCATGGCCACGATGAGGCCGTGCTGACGGGCGCAGAGCACCAGCATCGCATACTTCTTGAGCTTCTTCTGCGTGGGCAAGGGATGGCGGAAATTCTTCACGCGCTCATCCGTGGCGACGAGCAACACGACAGGCGTGAGATTGCGTTGCCACGCAGCATCCGCCAATTGACCGGCGAGATTGAACTCCATCTGGCCCGGCTTGATGGCCCTGCACACGTCGTTCATCGCCGCTTCCGTCGCCTTGCCGAGCGCGAGGTAGCGTTTCACTTCCACCGGTTGCAGGGAGTAATGCAGCGGGGCGAAGAGTTCCGGGCGTGCTTGCGTGCCCCATTCGCCGTTATCGGAGAGAACTTTCTTCGGGTCCACCACAGACTTGAGGGTTTCCAACGCGCCCACACCATCGAACCACTCATACACGAGCGGTTTCGCGCCCAGACCCTTAAGCGCCTCGTTCAACAGCCGCGGCATCTCGATGCGCGTAGCGAAGACGTAGAGGCTCTTGGGCGTGATGAGGAGCTGGCCGAAGGACTTGTCGGTGTTCAGCGGGATATGGGCCTCGCCCCCGCAGGCGAGCCAGGAAAAGTTCGGTTGCAGGCCGAAAAGCGCGCCCGCAGCCTTCTGTGCTTTGATGATGGCCCGCACCTGGGCCAGCTTGATCTCAAGTTCCGCGTTCATGAAATGGATTGAAGTCGTTTAATGTCAGGCGATAATAGGCAGGCATCCTAAGCGGAGCAGTTGGTTAAACAACCATTTTCCATGATCGATTGGAACATACAGTCACGGGCGCATCATTGTCAGGCATGCCAGCAGAAGTTCACTGACAAGCAGTCGTACCACACCGTCTTGTGCGATGAGAAGCACGAGTATCAGCGGATGGACGTCTGCGACAAGTGCTGGCAGGAGCAGTTCGCCACGGGGGCCAAGGAGCGCAAGGGTTTCATCTCCCACTGGCAGGGCGTTTACCACGCTCCCCCCGCACATGCGCCCGAAGCCATCCAGAAGGACACCGCCGAGTCCCTGCTGCGCAAGCTGCTGGAACAGAACGACCCGAAATACATGGCCGCCAGCTACATCCTGGCCGTGATGCTGGAGCGCAAGCGTCTGCTGAAGATCCAGAGCCAACATCGGCAGGATGGCAAACGCGTGTTCGTTTATGAACAGCCCAAGACGGGTGATATTTTCACGATTCCCGATCCCGACCTGCAACTGGACCAGTTGCAACAGGTGCAGCATGACGTGGCGACCCTGCTGGAGCATGGCCTGCCCGGTTCCGAACCGGCACCTGCCCTGCCGTCTGTAACGACTGAAGTGCTAGCCACCGACACCGACCCAGCGGAGGAGACGGTGGCCGAGGATGAGCCGCCGTTGAAGTCTTCCGGTGAAGGCCCCGCCTTTGTCATTGAGGTGACGGGTGACCCGCAGCAACCGTCTGCCACCGATAAAAGCTAGCGGGCTGCGCTCGAGTCATAATCCGTAGCTTACGGGATTTCATTTTCCTTCGGGCAAGCCACTGTCTCGGGTCGGCAAGAAACCGTGAGCTACCATAGCTTACGCATGATTTGCTGGTTACAATCGCTTGGAAGCTTATGAACAACTGGAAGCTGCCTTGGGCTACCGGTTCCGCCAGCCGGAACTGTTACGCCTCGCTTTGACGCACCCTTCCATGACTCATGAGGCGGGCGAGATGGAGAACAACCAACGCTTGGAATTCCTCGGGGATGCCGTGCTCCAGCTTTGTCTCACCCGTGAATTATATGACCGGTTCACCGATGCCGACGAAGGCTCGCTCACCAAAGGACGCGCCCGTCTGGTAAACCAAACCTCCCTCGCCGAACGCGCCCTCCACCTCAATCTGGGCGAATATCTCATCATGAGCCGGGGTGAGGAAACGAATGGTGGTCGCCAGCGACCCTCCATTCTCGCGGATGCCTTCGAAGCCGTCATCGGTGCCGTGTTTCTGGATGGTGGACAGGATTGCGCCTTCTCCACCCTGGTGAAGCAGTTCCGGCCGCAGTTGGAGAACATGAACGAACTGCCCAAAGTGGAGAATCCCAAGGGCGCGCTGCAGGAGCTTCTGCAAGCCAGTTCCATCGAGGCACCGCGCTATGAAGTAATCTCCGCCAGCGGCCCCGACCACGATCGCAATTTTGAATGCGCCGTCTGGCACGGTGGCCGTGAACTGGCCCGGGGAACGGGCAAAAGCAAAAAGGCCGCAGAAGTGGCCGCCGCGGCAGCGGCGCTGGAAGCTTTGCGTGCGAAGCAGACCGGCGCCTGACCGCGCCTCACCTCACAGCCCGATCACGCGCATCACCGCTTCCTTCGTCGGCGGCACTACCGTCGCCTCGAAGCCGGCCGTCTTGATCGCGTTATCCGGATCTTTCAGGCCGTGACCCGTCATCGTGGCCGTGATGACACTGCCCGCCGGAATCTTCCCTGCCTTAACACTGCGGATCAAACCCGCCAGCGGAGCCGCACAAGCCGGTTCCACGAAGATACCATCCGTCCGCGCGATGAGCTTGTATGCCGCCAAAATCTCCTCATCCGTAACCTTATCAATGAAGCCCTGCGATTCCTTCGCTGCCGCCAATGCCCCCTGCCAGCTCGCGGGATTGCCGATGCGGATGGCCGTGGCCACCGTGTTCGGGAACTCGATCGGATGACCGTCCACGATCGGTGCCGCACCAGCCGCCTGCCACCCGCACATCTTCGGCAGCCGATCCGCCATCTGCACGGAGTAATATTCTTTGAAACCCTTCCAATACGCCGTGATATTCCCGGCGTTGCCCACCGGCAGGTAATGGAAGTCTGGCGCACGCCCAAGCTGATCGCAGATCTCGAAGGCCGCCGTCTTCTGCCCCTCGATCCGCACCGGGTTCACGCTGTTCACCACTTCCACTTTGCCCGTCTCACCAAGCTCCCTAACGATGCGGAGCGCCTCGTCAAAGTTACCTTCGATGGAGATCGTCGTGGCTCCATACATGAGGGCTTGCGCGAGTTTACCGAGGGCAATCTTGCCATTCGGCAGCAGTACCACGCACTTCAATCCGGCACGTGCCGCGTAAGCCGCCGCGCTCGCCGAGGTATTCCCCGTGCTGGCGCAGATGACCACTTGCGCGCCCTTTTCCTTCGCCTTCGTCACGGCCATCGTCATCCCGCGGTCCTTGAAGGAACAAGTCGGGTTCAGGCCCTCGTATTTCAGGTAGAGTTCAAACTCCCCGCCGATCGCCTTCACAAAATTATCCACGCGCACCAGCGGCGTATTGCCCTCGCACAGGGAGACCACGGGCGTCGTCTCAGTCACCGGCAGATAACGCCGATACTGATCGATGATGCCCGTCCACATATTGCTCGAACTCATAACTAAATACTTTCTAGCGCAGCGACGCCTCAGCGTCACTAACGCACTCTACTCAAAATTCTCCACCCGGAACATCACCGGCTTGCCCTTGATGACACCCAGTTTCGTGATCCGAGTCAGCGCCTTCTCCATCGCGGCCAGCGGTGCATCATGGATCATCAAGATCAGCGGCACACTCTCGCCCTCGTGGCCTTCCGGCTGGATGACGGACGAGATGCCGATGTTCGCCTTGCCGAGGATCGCAGCGATCTTCGCCAGCGTCCCCGGCTTGTCCACTACGCTCAGGCGCACGTAATACGGCGACACCATCTTGCCCGGCGCGATCACCGCGCCCTCGCGCTCATGCGGCACGAACGGCGGGATGCGATTCTTGCTGTCACACTTCAAGTCCAGCGCCGCATCCGCCAAGTCGCTCAGCACCGCACTCGCCGTCGCGTCCTGACCAGCACCGCGACCGTAATAAAGCGTGTCACCCACCACATCGCCGCGCACCAGCACGGCGTTGAAAACATCATTCACACTCGCCAACACATGCGAGTTCGGCACCAGCGTGGGGCACACGGACAACTCGATCGGCGCGCACTTGTCGCCGTTGTTCGCGTGCTTCTTCACGATGCCCAGCAGCTTGATCGTGTAGCCAAGCTGTTCCGCGAACTTGATGTCCAGCTGCGTGATGCCCCGGATGCCTTCCAGATACGCGTCCTCCGGATTCACCCAGAAACCATGCGCCAGCGAGGCCAGGATGCCCGCCTTGTGCAAGGCATCGTAACCATCCACATCCAGCGAAGGCTCCGCTTCCGCGTAACCCAGGCGTTGCGCGTCATCCAATATCTCCGGGAAATCTTTCCCCTCCCGCTTCATGCGTGTGAGGATGTAATTGCACGTGCCGTTCAGGATGCCGTAGAGGCGCGTCACGCGATTGCCGATCAACCCCTCGCGCAACACCTTGATGATCGGGATACCCCCCGCCACGCTCGCCTCGTAGTAAAGATTCGCGCCGTGCTTCTCCGCCGCCTCAAACAACTCCTCGCCATGCTTGGAAAGCAGCGCCTTGTTCGCCGTGATGACGGGCTTGCCGAGACGCAATGCCGTCAGCACCACCGTCCGTGCCGTTGTCGTGCCGCCCATCAGCTCGATCACCACATCCACGCCCGGATCATTCACCACGTCTTCCCACGAGGTGGTGAGCACCTTGCGGCTCAACGCCACCGGACGCTTCTTCTTCAGGTCGCGCACGGCCACGCGGGCGACGCGAAACTCCAAGCCGAGCCGCGACGCCATAAGCGCGCCGTTGCGCTCGAGCGCCTTGAGAACGCCGCCGCCGACCGTGCCACCACCGATGAGGCCCAAATTCACTTGCCGCATAGGACCGCCGAGAGTGCCGATGCCAAGCCGGGGCGACAATCCAATTTTAATGCCGTTTTCTGCGGCAACCGCGCGGGGCAGGCGGGGTCGTTTGCGCTTCGTTTGCCCTGAATACACTCAGCTCAGGCCACCGGCTAAGAACTTTCAGGAGATACGCTCTCAGCCTTCAGATTGTGCAAACGCCATCGAAGATAAGCGGCATACAATTCAGCCGGATCACTCGCAAAGAGTTCCGTGTGACCGCATTCCCCGCAGATGTTGGCCTTCAGCCGGGCATAGATCGCTTCCTTGAAAAAGATGGCCTCCGGCTTTTCGAAGCCAACGTGGGCTTTCAAAGTGCCATCCGAGTGCTGCCCTTGGTCCAGCATGTTCACCTGCGGGATGATCTTCTCCGAACCGCAATTCTTGCATTTCAGATTCATAAGCCCAGCACTCCACTCACGGAGTAATTCTCGGTTCCTGTCCGTGTATTCTGCGTATTCCGTGGTTTACCCCCTCACTCAGCCGGAGGAACGGGCGTCTGCCAGGCCGCCAGCAGTTCCTTGGCCTCCTCATACTGCGCATCATCCAAGACCCACACCTCGGGATCGAACGCCATGCCGGGGACTACTTGCGCCACGAATTCATTGCGCATCTCGCAGGCGATGCCCGCCTCTTCCAGCCGGCTCTTGAGCAACCCGGCCTCCGCACTGTTGGTCGATGTGAACAGTTTTTTCATAATGCATTCCCCTTGCTGTGGACTACTGCAAAAGATAACGCATCTCCGGCCCCCTGTCCATTCTCTCTGCTCAGTCCCTCGCCTGTCTGCGTATTCAGTGTATTCCGCGGTTTAAACCTCGGTGATCACAACTCAAAACGCGTCAGCACCGGCAGATGATCGCTGGGGAACTGGCCGTTCTTCGCGAAAGTCACGATCTCGCCGGCGAGCGGTTTCGCCGCCCCTTTATGGAGCACCCAATCGATGCGCAGACCGTTCTTCACCGTTTCCTTGAAGCCGTTCACGGTGCCCAGGCCTTCGCCCGTACGTTGCGGTGACGCCGTCCAACTGTCCACAAACCCCTGCTCGCCCTCGGTAAGGAGGTGATAGACGGGATTCTGCCCGGCCACGGCGTTGAAATCGCCCGTGAGAAAAACGGGCAGATTCGTCTTCAACGCCTGGACGCGGTCGCGGATGAGCCGGGCGCTTTTCTCGCGCGCCTCCTGCACGCGATTATCGAGGTAAGTATTGAAGACGTAGAATTCCTTCGTCGTCAGGCGGTCACGGAACTTCGCCCAAGAGACCATGCGCTTGTCGGTATTGCCCCAGGTCGCTGAACCCACCACTTCTGGCGTGTCCGAGAGCCAGAAATGATTGAACTCAAGCGCCTCCAGCCGGGCCGTGCGGTAAAAGATGGCCATGAACTCGCCCCGGCTGCCGCCGTCGCGGCCCAAGCCGATCCAGCGATATTCGGGCAGATCATCCGCCAGGTCGTTCAACTGGCCAAAGCCCCCCTCCTGCGTGCCGATGATATCAGGCGCTGTCGCCCGCAGACATTCCTGCATCAGCGGTCGCCGCTCGGGCCAGGCATGCGGCGGATAATTGCTGGCGAAGCGTAAGTTATAGCTCATCACGCAGAGGGTGTGGTCCTTGGCCGAGGACTTGCCATTGGTGCTGGAGAATAATGACGATAACTTCATGACTTCGATTTGCGGCGGGAGCGTGCGGGATTTGAGTCAGCCGCACAAGTCCCGTCTCTGTGTCGCTGGCCCCGGTTTTTTCCGGAATCCCGCCTCCTCAGAATACACATCACCCTCTGTAAAATCCTCCCTTCAAACCGCAAAATCGCGTGGAAAAAGAGTAGCGCATGGTGGATTCCCTGCATGGCACCGGCTGCGTGCCATCCCTACCGTAGGTGCGAATTCCAGATGAAGAAGCTACTGATATTGTTGGTCGCAGCGTGCGTCGTATTCCGCTCCGAAGCCAGTCCCATCCGCGTCCTGCACCTCGGCAAGGAGGGCACGGATTCCACCAAGCACGCCCATGTGCTGATGCGTGAACTCGGTCGCGATGCCATCTGGTTTGACTACCTCAGCGACCCGAAAGCCGTAACGCCCGCCTACGTCGCGAAGTTCGACGTGGTGCTCTTCGATCCCATGCGGAACGACTTTCCCGCGCTGAAAGATTTTCCGGTCAAACGCACGGTGGTGGTAGATTTCCCGGGCGAGGCCGCCAAGTGGAGCGATCCGGAATTCATCGGTGGCGTTCGCACCAAGCTGCTGGATGCCGTTGGACCAACCCGCCGCGCCGAGTGGGAGAAGTTCCTCAACCAGCGCGAACCCGAAGTGCGCGAGCCCAGCCCCACCGTGGCGAACTATGAGCGGCGCCCCACCCCGCTGACTTTCCAGCAACCCATGACCGTGAAAGGCAGTGTCGAGCGTACCCAAGTACCTGCCGACATGCGTCTGGAACTCTTCGCCGCCGAGCCGGACATCGCCAAACCCATCGCCTTTGCGTGGGATGAGCGCGGCCGCCTGTGGGTCTGCGAAACGCGCGATTACCCGCACGATGTGCGTCCCACGGGCGAAGGCAATGATTCCATCAAGATCTGCGAGGACACAAACGGCGACGGCAAGGCGGACAAGTTCACCATCTTCGCCGACAAGCTGAACATCCCGACGAGCATGGTCTTCGTGAATGGCGGCGTGATCGTCTCGCAGCCGCCACGCATGCTCTTCCTGAAAGACACCGATGGTGATGACCAGGCCGATGTGCGCCAGGAGATCATGACCGGCTGGGGCATCGGCGACACGCACGCGCAAGCGAACAACCTGCACTGGGGCTATGATAACTGGATCTATGGCTGCGTGGGTTACTCCGGCTACAACGGCAAAGTGAACGGCCAGGACGTGCGTTTCGCGCAAGGCACCTTCCGCTTCAAGCGTGATGGTTCAGGGCTCGAATTCCTCCACCAGTTCTCTAACAACTCCTGGGGCCATAGCGCCAATGAGTTCGGTGACCAGTTCGGCGGGACCGCTAACAATGCGCCCATTTTCTACGGCGGCATTCCGGCTAGCGCAGTGCCGCGCGGCGTGAAGGTGATGTCCGCCAAGCGCATCAACGTGGAAGACAAGGTGCACACCATCACGCCGAATTTCCGCCAAGTAGATGTGTTCGGCGGTTACACGGCCGCAGCGGGCAGCGCCTTCATCTACTCCGGCAATCTCCCCGCTCGCATGCAAGGCATGGCGATGGTTTGCGAACCGACGATGAAGACCATCTCGCTCATGGACGTGCAGCCGGATGGCGCAGGCTATGTGGCGAAGGATGGTTTCAATCTCGTGGCCAGCACGGATGAATGGATGTCGCCGGTGTTCGCCGAAGTGGGACCTGATGGTTCCGTGTGGTTCGCCGACTGGCAGAACTACATTATCCAGCATAATCCTACGCCCAGCTATGAGCGCGGTGGCTACGCCGCCAAGACCGGTGTGGGCGGCGCGCATGAGAACCCGTTGCGCGATCACGCCCGTGGCCGCATCTACCGGGTGGTGTGGGAAAAGGCGACCAAGCCCACGCTCACCTCGCTGAAGGGCGCGACCACAGCACAGCTCGTGAGCGCCTTAGGGCATGACAATCCACTCTGGTGCCTCACCGCCCAACGCCTGATCGTGGAAGGCAAACGCACGGATGCCGTCCCTGCGCTGAAGCAGGCGATCACAAACAGCAACGTTCGCGCCGCCATCCATTCGCTCTGGAGTCTGCATGGCTTGGGCCAGCTCGATAACGCCACGCATCAGGCCGCCTTGCTGCACAAGGATACGGCTGTCCGCCGTAATGCGACGCGGGCCTTGGGCAATGATGAACGTGCCCAGAAGATATTCTTCAGTGCCGGTGTCGTGAGCGACCCGAATCCTGTCACCAAGCTCGCCGCCCTTGTGAAACTCGCGGAATTTCCGCCCAGTAAGAACATCCAGACCGTGGCGGGCAGTCTGGCCAAGAACACTTCTTTGCGCGCGGATGAATGGCTGAACGATGCCGTGCGCCTGGTGGCCAAGAAGCACAATGCGGAGATCCATCGTGAAGGGCCGAACCTCCTGCCCAATCCGGGTTTTGAGGAGGTCGGCACGGATGGCTTCCCCGTTGGCTGGAAGCGCCGGGACTACATGCGCGGCGATCGGGCGGGCGAAGCGGAGTGGGCCCTGGTGAAGGGTGAGGGCATGAAACGCTCGGGCGAGTCCGCCATGCGCATCATCGCACGCGGCCGGAACAATCAGGCCATCGACACGAGCTTTTTTGCCGACGTGGACCTGAAACCGAACACGCAATACCGCCTCAGCGCCTACATCAAGACGCACGCCCTGCGCGGCGGCAAGGTGAGCCTGAACGATCACATCGGCCGCGCCGAGACAGACAAGATCACGGCGCGCGAATCGGACTGGACCGAGGTGGAAGCCGTTTTCAACAGCCGGGACCGGTCGCGCGCGAGCATCAATATCCTGTTCGTAGCCGCTGGTGGCGATGGCTGGTTCGACGATGTGAAGCTCTGCGAGTTATTGCCTCTTGAGGAAGAAACCAAGCTTGTCGCCGGTGATGTGAAGCGTGGCGAGGAGATCTTCCACAAGCACGCCGCCGCATGCGTCCTGTGCCATGCCTTGAAGGGCGAAGGCAGCACGGTCGGACCGGCACTGGACGGCATCGCCTCCAAAAAAGACGCAGCCTACATCAAGCAAAGCCTGCTGGAACCCAGCGCCGTGCTGGCACCGGGCTATGAGAACCTCGGCCTCTCACCGATGCCGCCGATGGGCGATATCTTCAATGCTCAAGAGCTGGCGGATATCCAGGCTTACTTGCAGACGTTGAAGTAACAGAGCGGATAGCGAGGGCAACACGGACAGCCACGGAGTTTCCTGCCTTCACATGGGTGGGAAACTCTGTTTAGCTCTGGGGTATGAACACCCGCGCCATTGCACTGCTGACTTCCGTATTGTTTCTAGGTGGACACACTTACGCGGACGATGCGGTCAAGAAAACCAAGACCGAGACCAAAGCCAAAGCCCCTGCCAAAGCCGCAGCGAAGGCTCCGCCACTGCCTCCACCAACTCAAGCAAACGTCGCCTACGGTCCGCACGAACGCAATGTGCTGGATTTCTGGAAAGCGGAATCCGACAAGCCGACTCCCCTGCTCTTCTTCATCCACGGGGGCGGCTGGCAGGCTGGAGATAAATCGCGGGTCACCCAGTTGGAGAAGTATCTTGCGGCGGGCATCTCGGTGGTCTCGATCAATTACCGCTACACCTCGCAGGCGAAGGATGTGGTGCCACCGGTGAAGGCGCCTTTGCACGATGCCGCGCGGGCATTGCAATTCGTGCGCAGCAAGGCGAAGGAGTGGAACATCGACAAGGAGCGCATCGGTGCCTCGGGTGGTTCGGCGGGCGCCTGCTCCAGCCTGTGGCTGGCCTTTCATGATGATCTCGCGGACAAAAAGAGCAGCGATCCTATCGCCCGGGAATCCACCCGGCTCTGGTGCGCGGCGGTGAACGGGGCGCAGACGACACTCGATCCGCAACAGATGAAGGAGTGGACGCCGAACAGCCGTTACGGCGGGCATGCGTTCGGTTTCTCGGGTGACAAGGAGAAGAAGCTGTCGCAGTTCGATGAATTTCTGGCAAACCGCGAGAAAATCCTGCCTTGGATCGCCGAGTATTCGCCCTATGCGCTCGTGACTTCGGATGATCCGCCGATCTATCTCTACTATAGTGCGCCGCCAGCATTGGGCCAGGAGCAGAAGGACCCGACGCACACCTCGAACTTCGGGGTGAAGTTGCAGGAACGCCTGCGTGAAGTGAAAGTTGAGTGCGATCTGGTTTACCCGAACGCACCCGATGTGAAGATCCCGCAGATCCACGAATACCTCATCCAGAAGCTCAAGGCGGCAAAGAAGTGACCGGGTGAATTCCTGAACCACGACGGACATCCAATATCCTATGAAACTACCCGCTCTACTGGGCTTGTTGTTACTCACATTGGCGTGCAACAGCCATGGCCAGAGTTCACCGGAGGCCAAGCCTTTGGTGGCGAAGATCATCGCCGCAGCAGGCGGGGAAGACAAATTGCTGCGGCTCTTTCGGATGAAGGAGCAGTATCATTCTGGAGCTGATCCGGTGCCGCCGGGGGGCAAGCCCGGCACCCGCGAGTCAGTGTTGGACGCACCCGGTTACTGGTGGATCGGCAAGAAGGATCGCACGGGGGAACCGGCGAAGTTCGATGTGTGGGCGTGGACATTGGTGGCCTTCACGGATGCGAAGACCAAGGTGGACGTCATCCCGGACCTCACCGATGGCGAGCAAACGCTGTTCGGTCTGCGCCTGAGCTACACGATCAATCCAGCCATGGATCTGTACTTCGACAAGGAGTTGAATCGGCTGGTGCGGCTGGACTGGCGCGGCGACATCTATCGTTTCAGTGAATGGAAGGAACATGACGGCGCGAAGTATGCCGCCAAGACCGTGCTGTACAAGAAATCCACCGGCAAGCCATGGTTCTATCACGAGATCACAAGTCTGGAGCGGCTGAAGGAATTGCCCGCCGGACTGAACCGCGAAGTGGCGGTGACTGAGCCGAAGAAGTGACTATGAAGCGAGTCAAACTCACGACCTTTGCGGCGTTATGCTTACTGCTTTTAGGAGCGGCCACGCCCATCGTGAGCAAGTTGAAACCGCATCCTTACGCCGTGCCGAACACGCATCCGCCGGGCGAGGTGGATAATCCGGCGCTGGTGCCTTTCATCGTCGCGGACCCGGCGAGCTTGCCGGGTATCGTGGTGGATGACACAAGCGCGACCCTCGTCGGCAAATGGCAATACTCCACGCACACGCCGCCGTATGTGGGCTTGGGTTATCTGCACGACCAGAATGATGGCAAAGGAACGAAGTCCGTGACGTTCACACCGAATCTGCCAAAGGACGGGCTGTATGAAGTGCGGCTGGCACATTGCTACAACATCCGCCGCGCCACGAATGCGCCAGTGACCGTACACCACGCGGAGGGGGAAAAACTAATCAAGGTGAACGAGCAGACGCCTTCCGAGCATGACAAGCTGTTCACCACCTTGGGCACGTTTCGTTTCGAAGCGGGAACCAATGGGTGGGTGCGCATCTCGAATGAAGGGACGGAGGGGAAGTATGTGATCGCGGATGCGGTGCAGTGGTTGCCGAAGGAAGAGAAGAAGTAACGAGGCGTGGTAGGGACGGCTGTCCTCGGCCGTCCGCAGTCGGAGCCAAAGGTTTCCAAGTATCAAAAGCACACTAACGACAGGGGGCTCGGATAATTTCAGAAAATCAGAGCCACCATGCACTTGCTGACATGAACAGGCCATAGACCATCGGATACCCTCGGCTTCGGCGGCGGCCCGCTGAGGACATCGGGCCCTACCATCACAGGCAAGCCTCCGCACTCCAAAGTGCCTCACTTTTAGCGTGCCCAGGTCCATTGCTTACGGTAAACATTCTCGGATATGAAATTCGCCCGTCTCTCTGCGTTTTGTTTTGCGCTTGTCGGTGCCTTGGCCAGCCAAGTTTCCGCTGCAGATGCTCCACTAGTTTTCAAAGACCCCGCGCCGAAGCGCTACGACTTCACGGCGCGGGCCAGCCAGATCGATCCGCGGGCGAAGGCGCATCCGGAGATCAGTTTCCTTTTCGAGAAGGACGGCAAACCGGCGGATACGGAAAAGGCCTCGGTAGATACGCGCGTGAAGCCGCAGGGGCGGCTCGTGATCTGGCTCATGGGGCATAACGGGCAGCTCTTTGACCGCTTGAACAGCTACGGGCTGCACGCCATCCAGGTGCATTATGCGAACGGCTGGTTCGGCAAGTTCGGCAACATGTCGCCGGGGGATGACGGACAGTTGCTCGGCAAGATCCGGCTTGAAGCGACGACCGGTGAGAACGCCAGCCCCTTGGTGGACATCCCCAAGCCGGACGGCATGATGGAGCGGGCGTTCCAGTTCGTGAAGCATCTGACCAAGGTGAATCCGCAGGGCGGCTGGGATTATTTCATCAGCGAGGACAAGCAGGGGCTGCGCTGGGATCGCGTCATCATCTCGGGCAGTTCGCATGGCGCGACCTCCGCCGCACGCTTTGCCAAACAGGTGAAGGTGGACCGCGTGGTGATGCTCTGCGGCCCGCGTGACCAGATGGAAACGTGGCAGGGGTTGCCCTCCGCCACGCCGGAGAACCGCTATTTCGGCTTCAGCCACGTGCTGGACGGCGGCTGGACCGGTGATCACTACTGCCGCTCCTGGGAACTCATCGGTCTGCACAAGTTCGGCCCCATCGTGGATGTGGACAAGGTGCCTGCGCCGTATGGCAACAGCCGCCGGCTCATCACGGCCGCGGATGTGAAGAATGACGCGAACAAGGCGCACGGGGCCGTGACTCCCGGTGGTTCCGCCGTGAAGGATGCCTCGGGCAAATATATCCATGAGCCGGTCTGGCGCTATCTCTACACTCACCCGGTGGACAAGGTCGGTGAAGCGGTGGCCCACGATCAAAGCTGCCAGATGACACCGGCTGCTCCTAAAGCGAAGAAATAACAGCAACGACTCTCCGAAACGTGAGCGCATGACCTGCGCTCACGTTTTTTTATTTCTGAGTCCAGACACATCCTCTCGTTGGCCCACTGGGCCAAAGGAGTCAGCCCAGCAATTCCGCTGGAGCCACTTCGATCAGGTCGGCGATGTTCGCGGGGATGTTCGTGGCGCCCATCTTGCCGTGTTCATCACGCATCACGCAAACAACAGTGAGCTTGCCCCGCGCGATCTCGGTGGGATGCGGTGAGTTCAGTTTGCGGAACTTGAAGATATAGCTCAGGGACTTGGAACGTTTCTCGGCAACCAGCATGTGGATCTCCACCTCGTCCTCGAAGCGCAGCGGCTGCTTATAATCGCACGAGGCATGCACGCGCGGCCAGCCCACCGGCGGGTCCACCTGATGGGTGACGATGGAGAAGCCCAACGAACGGAAGAAAGCGTGCTCCGCCGTCTCCATGTAGCGGAAGAAATTCGAGTAGTGGACGATCCCCGCCATGTCCGTCTCGGAGAACTCCACCCGGCGGACCGCTTTGAATTCATAGGGCATGGTGTTTTACCTTAGCGCGAAACCGTTTCCGGCTTCAACTCCGCAAACGCCGCCGCCATCTGCCGGGCCATCGCCTCGATACTGAAACGCGAATGCACCATGCGATGGCCCGTCTCGACCATTGTGCGCAGGTGACGCGTCTCCGTCAGGGTGGTCTCCAGCGCATTCGCCAGGGCTCCCGGGCTATTGGGCTCATACAACCGGCCACCACCTGTGGTCTCGACCAGTTCGGGGAAAGACGCGACGCGCGGCTGCACCACCGGCACACCAGCGGCCAGGGCTTCGATCACATAGAGACCGAAGGCTTCCCCGTAAAGCGCCGGGACCGAAAACACGCTCAATCCTTGGAAGAAAGCCAGCTTCTGTTCCCGCGTGACGTTCGGATGAAACTCCACATCGCCCAGGAAGCCGGCCCGATGGATGCGCGCCTTGAGCTGTTCGACAAAGGGTTCATCGCTCGGGCCACAGCCGCCACCGATGCGCAGCTTCAGGCCGAGTACGCGATTGCGCTGCTTGAGGGAAAGAAAAGCATCCACCAAGGCATCCAGTCCCTTATCCTTGCACATGCGGGCGAAGAAGCCGATGACCGGGGAAGTGTTCGTAGTGACGGCCGGTGGCGTCACGGGATAGCCGGCGAGATTAATGCCGTTGTAAACGGTTTTCATCTTCGTAGCCGGGATGTTCATCTTGGCCTGCATCTGGGCGGCGAAGTATTTGCTGGGCGCGATGAACAAATCCACTTCCCGGGCACGTTCCTGCATGACCTGCCACACCGCCGAGCGGCCGGGCTCCGGCATGGAGTCGATGTAGGCATCCTCGCCCTGCAACATGCAGACGACCGAAGTGTTCAGCTCCTGCTTCATCCGGCGGGTGAAGCCGATGAGCATGGCGTTCGAGAGGCTGATGACATCCGGATGCGCCTGCGGTTTCAGGTAGGCGATGAGCTCTTCCAGTTCGCGCGCCTGGTTGCCTTCTTCACCACGCAACATGGAAAGGGTTAGGTCCACCACATCGGCCGCCTTGGTTTTGGCGGCTTTGCCGGAGGCCCATTTCAGGAGCGTCGGCGAGGCGAGCAGGCTGTGCAGCCACTTGGGGGCGTTCCGGTACCAGGCAGACTGCTGCTCCAGATAGACGTTCACACCGTTGAAGAAGATCGGCGTGCCGTTGCTCTGGTTCTCCTCGTCGAGCGTCATCGGGAGGTAAAGCGGAATCATCAGGGTGTCATGCCCCTGTTTCCGCAGCTCGGCCACCATGGCATTGTCGCGGAAACAGTTTCCGCAATACATGCCCCCGGCACCGGGCGTTATCTGCACGATGTTCACGAGCCAATTATCCGCCGAAAACCCGAAGTGTCCAGTGGCAGAATATAAATGGCGGGAGATTTATTCCTTGGCCGCCTCGGGCGGATCGCGATGCACCGTTTCCGGCGTGAACGCCGGCAGACAGACGGCGATGTATTCTGCCCCTTCCGTGCCCGGCGTGCTGTACTGCACCCACTCGCCCGCCTTGGTGACGATGGCCTGACCGGCCTGGACATCGATGAAGCCATCCGTGTGCAGGACACGCAGCATGCCCTTGAGCACGACAGTGAATTCGTCGAATTCCGGCGTCTGGCCCGGCTCCGTCCAACCTGAAAGGCTGACCATGCGGGCGATGCTCAGGCGGGATTCGTGGGAAGTCACATTCCCGATGAATTCCTCGATAATCTTGGGGCGATTGCCCGCAGCCTTGATACGGGTGGGATGGGCGATCAATGTCGGCATGGGCAGCAAGATGCGCGAGGTCTGGTTGAAGGGCAAACCGATTGTCAGGGAAATGATGAAATGTGTTCACGGTTTCGGCGCTTCAAGTTCATTAGTGCGCGGAACTGATCTCAGCAGCGCGTGAGCTTTTCGGCCCGGCCCTGTCTATTCATTACAGTCAGTAAATCACTAACACCGTAAGTCTATGAGTCGTTTTGCTTACGTGGCACTGGACGCCAAGGGCCGGGAAAACAAGGGACAACTGGACGCCGCCACCTCACTCGAAGCCGTGTCCCGTCTCAAGGAGATGGGCTGGTTCCCCACCAAAGTCACCGAGACCAAAACCGAGCGAGGAAAAGCCGGGTCAAGACCAGCCCAACCAGTCGCCGGTTTGGCCCGCTGGCGCAAGCTCTCCTTCGGCTCCCGCAAGGTGAAACCCAAGCAGCTTGCCACCATCACGCGGCAACTGGCCACGATGCTGGACGCGGGCATGCCTCTGCTCAGGGCGCTGCGGCTGTTGCAGGAACAGGAAACGGGCGGCAGCACACTGCTGCTGCTCCGGGAGATCGCCGAAGACATCGAGGGCGGCAACACGTTCAGCGAAGCGCTGGCGCGGCATCCGAAGACGTTTGACAAACTGTATGTGAACATGGTGAAGGCGGGTGAACTGGGCGGCGTGCTGGAACTGGTGCTGAACCGGCTCGCCGATTTCCTGGAGAAGGCCGAGCGCATCAAGGGGCGGGTCATCGCGGCGATGTTATATCCGGTATCGGTGCTCCTGGTGGCGTTCGGGATTGTGGCGATGCTGATGCATTTTGTGATCCCCAAGTTCAAAACCGTGTTCACCGATCTGATGGAAGGAAAGCCCTTCCCGGCGTTCACCCAGTTCGTCTTCAATATATCCGCCGGATTCCAAAAGCATTTTGTGACGATCCTGCTGGCCACCATCGGCGGATGGATGTTGCTGATGTTGCTGCGCAAGCTGCCGCTCGTCGGCCGGTGGTGGGACCGGCGGCGCTGGAATCTGCCGGTGCTGGGCAATCTGCTGCGCAAGCTCGCGCTGGTGCGGTTCACGCGCACGTTGGGGACGCTCATCGCGAGTGGCGTGCCCATCTTGCAGGCGTTGGCCATCGTGCGGGAAGTGGCAGGCAATCTCGTGCTTGCGGAAGCGATCGATGCCGTGCATCAAAGCGTGCGTGAAGGAGAATCACTCACCGCTCCCCTGCGCACCTCGCGCATCTTTCCGCCCATCGTCGTCGGCCTGATGGATGTCGGCGAACAGACCGGTGCCCTGCCGGAGATGCTGCTGCGCATCGCGGACACGGCGGAGCAGGAGGCGGACAACATCATCGCCGCGCTATCCTCACTGCTGGAACCGATCCTGATCGTGGTCCTGGCGGTGATCGTAGGCACGATCGTGATCGCACTTTTCATGCCAATCATCGACATCGCCAACGGGGATTTCGGGAACCGGCCGGGGGAATAACTTCAAATCTTTTTCCGGGGCTTGAACTGCGCGGCGTGGAGGCGGATCTCTGTGACCTCCTTCTCACTAAGCCGGCCACGCACCAGCAGCCAGTGCTCGTGATGATGCGGCTTGCCTTGGGTCTTGACGGCGAGAAAAAGCCATTTGCCGCCCTCGAACTGGTTACGCTCGTGGCCCAACCCCTCACTCAACATATAGCCAAGCATATATTGCGCCTCGGGATTGCCGCGCTCCGCCGCCTTCTGGAACCATTGATAAGCTGTCTCAAGATTTTTCTCCACGCCCTGGCCGGTGTAGTAAAGGTAGGCTAGGCCATACTCGGCCCAGTCATGGTCATGCTGGGCGGCTTTTTCGTACCAGTGCGCGGCCTGTTTGAAATCATGCGGGATGTCTTTGCTCTTCTCGTAGAGACTGGCGAGTTCGTACTGCGCCCAGACGATGCCCGCCTCCGCAGCCTGATGATACCACTTCACAGCTTCGGCAACGTCCTTGCGGTGATCGCCTTCGCCATTGACGTAGATCATGGCCAACTCATAGGCGGACCATTGATTCCCCTCTTCCGCCGAGATCTTGTACCATTTGATGGCTTGGGTGACGTTCTTCGGGGTGCCTCTCCCGGCGCGGTATTGGTCGGCCAGCAAGGGTTGGGCATACTTGTGCCCCTGCTCGGCCGCCCGCGTAAGCCACATCACCGCTTTGGCCGCATCTGGACTGGCCCGGGCAAAAGTCGCCTTGCTGGTGCTGTTCGTCGTCAGAAAGGCATTGGCGGCGGCGCGGAACCGCTCGGTGGCACTGGCTGGATCGGTAGGGCTGCCAATGCCATTCAGGTAGAGCAAGCCCAAGCGGAACTGCGCTTCCGCATCCCCGGCCTCAGCCTGCACCAACCACTCTTTCTCCGCAGCAGACTGTGTGGCTGCCACCGTCGCCGGTATTTGTCCAGGGGTCGCCGGCGCCGTTGGCGGATTACGGTCACACCCGCTGCTGGCCAGCAGAAGCGCAACCAGCAGCAAAAATCCGGGCTTATGTGCAACAAAAACTCTCACGCCACCGGGCAGTTTACTCCCCAATGGACGGGCGAAGCAAGTTACGGTTCAGGCACAAACTGGAATCCGTCCGGTCCGGTAAATGAGAGCCGCCGCAAGTTTGAGGCGGAACAAGCCAAGCCACGGTTGGTTACGCCCTTCCCTAAGCGGCACTTTCTGGTAGGCTTAAAGCCAAATCCCAGCCATGAGTGATATATCCTACGCCCAAGTGTTGCATCCCACGGACTTTTCCGAGAGCGATGCGTCCGCCTTTGCCCACGCCTTGCGGATCGCGCTGGCGGGGCAGGATCAACTGGCCCTCCTGCATGTCCGCAAGTCGAAGGAAGACTTTTCCTGGGATGATTTTCCACGGGTGCGGGCGACCGTGCTGCACTGGATGCACCAACTTCCGCCGGAGAAACAATTGGAACTGGAGCCAGGAAAAATGGAGGTCGTGAAATATACCAAGCCGGGGGATGATCCAGTCTCGTCCGTGGCCGAATACCTGCGCGATCATCCGGCGGACCTGATGGTGCTGGCGACGCATCAGTATGACGGTATCGACCGGCTTCTGCACAAGCCTACGGCCTCGCCGATGGCGCGGTATGCCGGACTGAAGACATTGTTCGTGCCCCGCATAGGAGAAGGTTTTGTGTCCGTAGCAGATGGCACAATCTCCCTGAAGCACATACTGGTGCCAGTAGATTTCAAGCCAGACCCGCAGATCGCGCTGGATGCGGCGGTGTCCCTGTTGCATCTGCTCAAAGTGACAGACGCAGAGATCACCATCATCCACCTGAGCGACAAGGAGCAAGGGCCACCCCTGATATTGCCGACGGATGCCGGATGGAAGGTGAACCGGTTTCTGGTCAGCGGTCCGGTGGTGGATACCATCTTGGAGGTGGCGAAGGAGAAACGGCCCGACCTCATCGTGATGGCCACAGATGGGCAAAACGGTTTCCTGGATGCCTTGCGTGGCACAAGTACGGAACGGGTAGTGCGTGAGGCACGTTGTCCGGTGCTGGCGGTGCCGGCGAAGTAAGTGATGTATGGCTGGCTTGCGGTGCAGGCGTGGGACTGCTTAACTCGCGGCTCATGAACCGTGCGGCCGAACAGCTTCAGCCCGAGACGGCTTCACCCAGCGCGGTGAAGCTGCCGCACAAGATTTCCACCCTGCTCTACTGCTTCGATGCCGCCGATCGCATCCTGCTGTTGGAACGGGCGCTGGAACCGAATCGCGGCCTGTGGAGTCCCTGCGGTGGCAAGCTCAAGACGGAGCTAGGCGAATCACCCTACGCTTGCGCCTGTCGCGAAGCGCACGAGGAGATGGGCATCACCTTCAAGACGAGCGAACTGCACCTGACGGGCATCGTGAGCGAGCATGGTTACCATGGGCAGGCGCATTGGCTGATGTTTCTCTTCGAGGTGAAGCGTAAACTCACGGAAGTGCCACCCCCGCACCGCGAAGGCCGGTTCGCCTTCTTTCAGCGCGAAGAACTGGCGACCCTGCGTTTGCCCGAGACGGATCGTGAGACCATCTGGCCGATGTTCTGGTCGCATCGCGGCGGTTTCTTCTCCGCGCACTGCCATTGCTACGCGGATGGCCGCAACGAATGGAAGGTGGAAGAATCCATTCTGCCGCCAGCGATTAAATGATTTATCCCATGCCGGAAGAAGAACCCATCATCGATCTGCACAGCGACCAATATTTCATGGGCGAAGCCTTGCGACAGGCGCTCAAGGCGTATGAGGCGGAGGAAGTGCCCGTGGGCGCGGTGGTGGTGCGGAACGGGCGCATCATCGCGCGGGCGTTCAACCAGGTGGAGCTGTTGAAGGATGCCACGGCGCATGCGGAGATGCTCGCCATCACGCAGGCAGAGGAAGCGGTGGGCGACTGGCGCTTGAACGACTGCACGCTTTACGTGACCAAGGAACCCTGCCCCATGTGTGCGGGCGCCATCGTGCATGTGCGCTTCCAGCGCGTGGTGTTCGGCCTGGGTGATCCGAAAGGCGGCGCGGCTGGGGGCGCGTTGAACCTCTTGCATTTCCCCGGGTTGAACCACAAGGCCGAGATCACGGCGGGGGTGCGGGAGGAGGAATGCCGCCACCTCATCCAGAGTTTCTTCAGCGAGCAACGCGCCAAAAGCAAAGCGCTACGCCAGTCGGAAAAAGACGAGGCGTAGCGCTGCGAAAACGAAAAAGACTTAACTTACCGACATGAGGGAGACCACGGAATCATCCTCATTCTTCGAGACGCCATTGGCGCGCGGGTCGAGGGCGAGTTCGTCATCGATCACCAGCACGTAGCGATGGTGACCGTGCGGCAAAGGAACCTGGACGCTCCAGTTCCCATCGAAACCGCGCTTCATCGGCGTGGCGGTCAGGGACCAGTCATTGAAATCGCCTGCGATGAAAACCGCTTTGGCTTCGGGCGCGTCACAATAGAAATTGATCGGCTTGACGGTTTTACGGGCGGCCAGGCGGCCGAAACCACCACGTCCTTGGGCTTGATCTAAAAACATACGGCTTACTTCTGATGAAACCGGCCAAGTCCTCGAACAGCGAGGGCTTTGCCCGGATCCACTTACGGCTGAATATGAGCAGAGTATATGCCAGTTATGATTCTGCCTTGCCTAGTCACCCAAATGGGTGATGTTTCCGCGAGTAACTGGGACAAAATGGCACAGCTTTTGGTTGCACCGCGTTGGGTTTTCACGCTAGCTGCGTGAAGAATAACCACGGGCTTTGCCACATTAACATCGTGGGCAAAAGTAAACATGTCGCTATTAGATAAGCCAGTTGGGTTAGGCGGATTACTATAACGTGAATATCGCCGGGAAAATTGAAAGTGCCAGTGCTTCGGTGCGAGCCGCCTTGCTTGCGGAACGCAATGCCACCGGTCACTGGACGGGCGAACTCTCTACCAGCGCCCTCTCCACCGCCACGGCTGTTTGCGCTCTGGCGACCGTGGCGCATCAGACCGGCGAGACGCGCTACGATTCTCAAATACAGCAAGGTCTCCAATGGCTCGCAGCGAATGCGAATGCCGATGGCGGCTGGGGCGATACCACGCGCAGCTTCAGCAACATCAGCACGACAACGCTCGGTTGGGCGGCTTTTGGTTCGGTGAATGGTGCGGATGAGAAATACCGCGCGACCGTCAACGCTGCTGAAAAATGGCTCACGCAGAAAGCGGGCGGCGTCACGACAGACAAACTCGTGCCCGCCATCGTGCAACGTTACGGCAAGGATCGCACCTTCTCCGTACCGATCCTGACCATGTGCGCCATCGCGGGTCGCCTGGGCATCGGCAAGGAAGCATGGAAGCATGTTATGCCATTGCCGTTCGAGCTGGCCGCCTTGCCTGCGAAATTTTACGCCGCTGCCCGCTTGCCCGTGGTGAGCTATGCGTTGCCCGCGCTCATCGCCATCGGCCAGGTGCGACACGACCGTCTGCCCACGCGGAACCCCATCACGCGCTTCTTCCGCGACCGCACGCGCGAGAAGACCTTGCAGGTGCTGACGAACATCCAGCCGCCCAATGGTGGTTTCCTCGAGGCCACTCCGCTCACGAGCTTCGTCACCATGAGCCTCGCGGCAGCGGGTTTGCCCAAGCACATCGTGGCGAAACGCGGCGTGGAATTTCTCAGCGCCTCGATGCGGCCCGATGGCAGTTGGCCCATTGATACGAACTTAGCCACATGGGTCACCACACTTGCCATCAATGGTCTCGCGGCGGGTGATGAACTGAATTTCGACACAGCAGAACGCGCGCGTTTGCTAGACTGGTTGCTCGGCCAGCAGTACCGCACCGTACATCCTTATACGAACGCCGCTCCCGGCGGTTGGGCGTGGACCAATCTGCCCGGTGGCGTGCCGGATGCGGATGACACACCGGGCGCGTTGCTCGCACTGCATCACCTAGGCATCGACAAACCCGGAGTGCTCGCAGCGGCGGCAGCGGGCTGCGAATGGTTGTTGGGCTTGCAGAATGGTGATGGGGGCATCCCGACTTTCTGCCGCGGCTGGGGCACCCTGCCTTTTGATCGCAGCAGCCAAGACCTCACCGCGCACACGTTGCGTGCGTGGCTCGTATGGGAAAACCGTCTGCCTGATGAGCTGAAGGGCAAAGTAGCTCAAGGCATCCGCAACGGCCTGCGCTACCTGCGCAAGACGCAACGAAGCGATGGCTCCTGGCTTCCGCTCTGGTTCGGTAACCAGCACGCACCTGATGACGAGAACCCCACGTATGGGACAGCGAAAGTCGTCCTTGCACTGGGGGAACTCAGTGGCCGCTTGGATCAGGCAGAATCCATCGCGCTCGAACGTGGCGTGAACTGGCTGATGACCAATCAGCGCAGCAAAGGCAGTTGGGGCGGCGCGAAGGCTGGTCCAGCTTCACTCGAAGAAACCGCGCTGGCTGTGGAAGCGCTCGCCGCCACTTTGGCCAGTGGCAAGCTGGCTAAAACATCTGACGTACAGGCCCGTCTGCTCGCGGGTGCTGCGTGGCTGACAGAGCAGATCGAGCAAGGACATGGGCACGACGCCTCACCCATCGGCTTCTACTTCGCGAAGCTCTGGTATTACGAGAAATTGTACCCGCTGGTGTTCGCAGCGGGGGCGTTAGAGCGGGTGAAGGGGTTGATTAAGAGCGGGAAGATTTGATCACTTCCAACGTTCCAACCACAACTTCGCCACCGCCGGAATGATCTCCGTGTTGTTCGCGTTCCCTTCGGTGAACACGACGAGCACGAATTTACGACCATCCGGCAGTTCCACATAAGCCGCATCATGCCGCGTCTGGCTCGTCCAACCCGCCTTCGACCACAGCTTCGCCCCGTTCGGCAGGGCGGCACCGGTGTAGAGTGCCTGCCGGTCTGTCTTAGATTGCGGATCACGGCTCAAGAGTTCCCGCATCTCCGCGCTGCGTTTGGCGGAGACGGCCTTACCTTGCACGATCTCCGTCATGAGTCGCGCCGTGGCATCCGTGGTCAGCCAGTTGCGGTGATTCGGTGCGCTGATCTTGATGGATTGTGTCTCTCGACCATACGGCCCATCGCCCCACGGCTTCCGGTTCACATTGATGTTCTGGTAACCCTGCGCCACGAGGTAACTGTTCACCGCATTCCGCTTCTCCTGCCATTTCTCGAGTTCAGCCACCGAGAGTTCGGGGCCGCTGGTCGTATCGGTGAGCAGGTCCACGATGTAATGCGTGGGCTCGTTGCCGGAATCCACGATCATGTCCTTCATCGCCCGCCGCAGTTCTTCGGTGTCCTGCAGCTTGCCGTCTTCCATCCATTGATGCGCGGCGAGCATGTAGAACATCTTCACCACACTCGCCGGGTAGATGCGCAGATCTCCGCGATAACTCGCCCGTGCCAGTTTGTTCGTATCCTTCAAGTCCACCACTGTCACCGCGAGCTGATCCGCCTTAAGACCCTTGCTCTCGAACTGCTTCAACGTATCACTCACCACGCCATCCAAAATCTTCTGCAGCTCTGGCGAATGCGGCAGTTCGAGGGCTTGGGTAAGATTCGTGGACATGCAGAGAAAGGTTAGCAGAACACCGGCGAGGAGGTAACGCGTGGTTTTCATGCAACGGGTGGCGTGGAAGTTTTCTTCAACAAAAAGAGCATCTGCGAATCGCCGTGCTTCATCAGCTTCTTTTCCTTCCACATGTCCGTCACGGTGACGCTGTCGATTTTTGTATGGCCGAGCACGAGGATGCCATCATCGGCCAGCAAGCTGGGGAGCAGTTCGTGATCCAGCAGCTTTTGAGAGAAGGAGGTAGAGCGGCGGCCGACGTTCTTTTCGCCGAAGGGCGGATCGGCCATGATGAGATCGAACTTCGCGCCCGCCTGCGCCAGTTGCGGAATGGCGATGAGCACATCCTGCACGCGCAAATCATAGACGTGCGGCGGGATGCCGGTCGCTTCCAAGTTCTCGCGGATTATGCGTGCATGACGCGGTGCCAGCTCGATGCACACGGCACTAGCCGCACCTCGGCTGAGGCATTCGAGGCTGAGAGCGCCCGTGCCACCAAACAGCTCCAATACCCGCGCACCGACCACGCGATCCCCCAGACTGTTAAAGATGGCCTGGCGCACGAGGTCAGGCGTGGGCCGGACATCGTAACCTTTCGGGACCTTCAGGATGACATTCGCGGCCGTGCCGCTAATGATGCGCATGCGGGGATTAAAGCGGGAGATGAACGGCGAGTCGAGCGGGCGAATTAGAGGGGGCGCGGCTCACAGAGCCGCGCCCCACAAAAGCAAATCGGCCACCCGTTTCCAAGTGGCCGCTGCCGAAAATTTACTTTCGCACCAACTTACTTGGCTACGGTGTAACCAGCCTTCTCGATCGCGGCGATGATGTCCTTCTTGGACGTCTTGGACGCGTCGAATGTGACATCGGCGGTACCGATCTTCACTTCCTTCTTCGTCACGCCAGGGAGCTTGCCGAGGGCCTTGTCCACAGACTTCACGCAGCCTTCTTCGCAGACCATGCCTTCGACCTTCAGCTTCACTTCATCCGCCTGGACGAGAGCCATACCACCGACGAACACCAACAGAGCGAGCAACTTGCGCATATTCTTAATCAGTTAAGGTTTCAGTTATCTGGAATCTAGCCGCGTTATTGCCCCGTGTCTAACGGTTAATTGGACGGAGCCGAGACGCGGTTTGTTCAATGCCAGAGAAGCAAAACGGCGGCCTGGTCACCCAAGCCGCCGTCCAAACTTTCGTTAGGGACGCGGTGCTCCGCGTTCCCTGACTGGTCTGCTTACAGACCCTTAGCGATCATGTACTTCAGCAGATCGCCCACGCGGTTGCTGTAACCCCATTCGTTGTCGTACCAGCTCACCAGCTTGAAGAAGCGGCTGTTCAATTCCACACCGGAACCCGCGTCGAAAATCGACGAGGCCGTGTGATGGATGAAGTCGCTGCTCACCACTTCGTCCGTCGTGTAATCCAGCACGCCCTTCAGATACGTCTCGCTGGCGTTCTTCATCGCGGCGCAGATCTCAGCGTAGCTGGTCTCTTTCACCGTCTTGAAGGTCATGTCCACCACAGACACCGTCGGCACCGGCACGCGGAAGGCCACACCCGTCAATTTGCCCTTCACTTCCGGGCAAACCAGCGCCACAGCGCGGGCGGCACCCGTCGTGCTCGGGATGACGTTCTGGGCGGCCGTGCGGCCACCCTTCCAGTCCTTCTTGCTCGGGCCGTCCACCGTCTTCTGCGTGGCCGTGTAGGCATGCACCGTGGTCATCAGACCTTCTTCGATGCCGAAACCTTCCTTCAACAAAACGTGCACCAGCGGCGCCAGGCAGTTCGTCGTGCAGCTCGCGTTCGAGATGATGTGATGCTTCGCGGCATCATACTTCTCATGATTCACACCCATCACGACCGTGATGTCTTCACCCTTCGCCGGAGCGGAGATGATGACCTTCTTGGCACCGGCCACGATGTGACCCTTGGCCTTCTCCGCTTCCGTGAAGAGACCGGTCGATTCGATCACCACGTCCACGCCGAGCGCCTTCCAGGGCAACTCCGCCGGGCTCTTGGCGCTCACCACCAGGATGTCCTGGCCGTTCACGATCAGAACATCGTCCTCGGCCTTGTCAGCGGAGGACTTCTTGGAACCCACGGTGCCGTTGAAACGGCCCTGGGTGGAATCATACTTCAGGAGGTAAGCCAAGTTGTCAGCGGGAACGATATCGCCCACGGCGACGACCTGCACGTCCTTGCCCACGAGACCCTGTTCCACCATCGCGCGGAAGACCAACCGGCCAATCCGCCCGAAGCCATTGATAGCAACTTTTACAGCCATATTCTTATTTAGGTTCCAAGTTCAAGTTCAGTCAAAAAACCGAACGGGCATGTTAACGGCGGACCCCCCCTCGTCAACGAGTTTTTAGTGTAACTAATGCGCTCGATTCGCTGCTGGATCTCAGCCGGTAGAAAGGGCGTATTCTGGAGACAATTTGGGGCAAAGCGGTAGTTTTGCCCTACTGAGCTAAGGCATGGTGAGCTGCCCCTCCGCCCTTACATGGGTAAATTAGCGATCAATAGAAGCTAGAATACGACCTCAGCGTCCACTCCTCCCGCAACTCCTTCGGCAATTCCCCCAAAAACCGTGACGGCTGTTGCATCGCTTCCCCGTAGCCTTGCGCCATGCGGATGAGCGGGTAGCTCAGGTACAGTTCGTTCTTCGCGCGCGTCACGGCCACGTAGAAGAGACGGCGCTCTTCCTCCTCCGCTTCCGGGCGGTCCAGTGAGCGGTTGCTCGGGAACAGGCCATCGCAGAGCATGATGAGGAACACCACATCGAACTCCAGGCCCTTCGCCTGATGGATGGTGGAGAGTTTCAGGCGGTCTTCGTCGTCGTTATCGTCCGCCTTCGCGCTCTCCGCCTCCACGTTGGTGAGGAGGGAGAGTTGGGAGAGGAAATCGGTGGTGTTTTCGAACTGCAACGCGAACGTCGCGAACTGCTCCACCTCTTCCAGCCGCTGCTTGAAGTTCGCATACTCGCGCTTCAGGTAATCTTCATAACCCGCCTGCAGAACGACGCGGATCATGTTCGAGGGCTGCTCGCGGATGGGCTCGATCTCCATCTGCGAGATCGTGGCGGTGAACTGCACCCAATCCACTGCGCCCTTCTTCGGCACATCCTTGGCCGTCTGTTGCAACGCCGTGGCGAGTGGGAGTTTCGCGTTCGTGGGCAGCGCCTGATAATGCGCCTGGAAATTACGCCAGAGCTTGTCCGCACCTTTGCCACCCACCCCGGGCAGGAACAGCACCAGCCGTTTGAAGGCGAGTTCATCCTGCGGATTCGCCACCAAGCGCAGCCAGCACGAAACGTCCTTGATATGCGCCTGCTCGAAGAAGCGGATGCCGCTGGTGATGCTGTAAGGGATGTTCCGTTGCGTCAGCTCCATCTGCAATTCCATCACGTGAAAGTGCGAGCGATACAGCACGCACATGTCACTCAGGTTCACGCCTTCTTCGCGGAGTTCGAGCGCACGCTGGGCCACGAAACGGGCTTGTTCGCTCGCATCGCCACAGACGGCCAGCACCGGTTTGATGCCCGATTTGCGCGCCGGTTCGAGCGATTTCTCGAATTGCTCCGTGTTCGCCTTGATCGCCGCATTCGCGAGCTGGAGGATCTCCGGCGTGCTGCGGTAGTTCGTCTCGATCTTATAGACTTTCGCGCCCGGATAACGCTTCGGGAAATCGAGGATGTTGCGGAAGTTCGCGCCCCGCCAGGAGTAGATACTCTGCGAGTCATCCCCCACCGCCATGATGTTATTATGCTGCCCGGCCAGCGCATCGATGATCTCGCCCTGGATGAGATTCGTGTCCTGATACTCGTCCACCAGCACGAACTGGAACTGGCGCTGGTAATGCGTGCGCACATCCTCATGCTCCTGCAAGAGCTTCAGCCAGAGCACAAGCAGATCGTCGTAATCCATCATGTTCGCCGCGCGTTTGCGCTCCTGATACTTCACCTGCAACCCCGCGATGAGCGGCGCCAGATGGCTGAAATGATCGTAATGCTGGCTCAGCGTCTCCCCGATGCTCTTCCGCGTGTTCACCGCCATGGAGAACATGGAGCCGAGATTGTCCGCCTTCGGAAACCGCGTCTCCTTCACATCGATGCTCGATTCGCCGAGGACGGTGCCGATGAGGTCCTTCGCATCCTCCGCATCCATGATCGTGAAATCCTTGCGGTAACCGATCTTCTCCGCATTCCGCCGCAAGATGCGATGGCCCACCGAATGGAACGTGCCGCCCCAAAGCGAGCTCAGTTCCGCACCGAGCAGATCATTCACCCGCCGCATCATCTCCTTGGAAGCCTTGTTCGTGAACGTCAGCAACAGGATGCGATCCGCCGGGATGCCCTGCTCCAGCAGAAAAGCGACGCGATACGTCAACGTGCGCGTCTTCCCCGAACCCGCTCCCGCGATGACCAGTGCCGGTCCTGGTGGCGCCGTGACCGCCGCGTATTGCTGCTCATTCAATTCCTTGGCGTAGTCAATCTGCAGATTGACCGGCGGCCGGAACGAATTCTTCAGCACATACTCACGCGACATGGGGCCAAGGTGGCACAGGTCAGGAGCGATTAGCAATTCCGGGGTGATGCCGGAGCGCCGAGCTCCTGCTCGGCGGCCCTAAAGGTCCAGCTTTTCCATCAACTCCGCCGTGCTGATCTGATGATGTTGGGCGATGTTGCGCAAGATGCTTCTTAGCGTGCCTATCTTGATAGGAGAATGGTTTGGGACAACTTCGTGATGCTCACCGTTCAGCAAGGTGGTGACTCGGATGTGGGACCCATTCTGCCGGGTGATGGTATAGCCTAGAACCTTCAGTGCCTTGGCCAACTCCGCCCCCGTCAAATCCCTTGGCGTCTTCATCGGCTCAGGACTTCGTCGCGAACAAAATGCAAGCGGATCACCTTGGGGGCCTGTTCAGGTTTGTCGAAATAGCAGTCCACCGCCTCCCGGACCATGGCGCGGAGTTCATCCAGATTGTCACCTTGGGTGCTGATGCCATAGCCCAAGGCCGAGGCGCAGTATCCGCCTTCCTCGGCTTCCGTGACCTCAAAAATGATTTCCGAACTCATAGGTCAAGCTTGGCTCTCCGGCCGCAAACTGTCAAAGGCGCAATCAGTTTCCCTTCCCTTTCAAATTTGACTGGGGCACTTTTATTGCTAGGAATTTCATTTATGCAAAAGAACCTGCTGGCATTGGTGGATGACATCTACGAGGACTTGGAACTCTGGTATCCCAAGCTGCGCCTGGAAGAAGCCGGTTTCGAGACCACCCTCGCCGGCTATGAGCTGAAGACCTACAAGGGCAAGCATGGCTACCCCGCCGAGGCCGAGGTGGAGATCAATCGGGTGCGCACGATGGATTACTGCGGCCTCCTGATCCCGGGCGGCTTCATGCCGGACAAGCTGCGCCGCGACCCCAAGGTGCTCGCCATCGTGAAGGACTTCTACGAACGCGGCAATTTGGTGGCATTCATTTGCCACGGCGGCTGGATTCCCATCTCCGCCAAGATCCTGAAAGGCAAACGCGCCACCGGCTCCCTGGGCATCAAGGATGACCTCATCAACGCCGGAGCCGTCTGGGTGGATGAACCTGCCGTGGTGGACGGCAACCTCATCTCCAGCCGCACACCGAAAGACCTGCCCGCCTTCGCCAATGAGATGGTGAAGTGGCTGCGCCGGGCGTAACGGATGTGGGAGCGCACCCGTCTCGGGTGCAGCACCATCCAATCGCCCGCCAGGTTACAGAATGCTGAGCGAACTCATTGAACGACGGAATCTTTGACGAAGAAGTTTGGGCGAACCAGCCCCGACTTTGCTCAGGGACGTTGCTGCAGGCGGGACGCCTGCGCTCCACAAAAGGCGGAAAAGCAAAAACCCCGGCCGAAGCCGGGGTTAGATTGCACACTAACAGGAGAGTTACTCTTAGGCATTGCGACGGCGACGGGCCAAGAGGCCGAGGCCACCGAGCACACCCAGCGCGATCGTCGTCGGCTCCGGAACCGCTGCCAGCTGGAAGGTCGTCAGACCTACCGGAACAGGAATCGTGCTCGGAGTGAACGAATCACCAAGGTTTGGTGAATTGAACGAGGCCGAGGAGCCTCTCACCAACGCATTGGCGAAGGACGTGATGGTACCGCCGGCGTTATCCCAAGCGCGAACTTGCAAACGAGCTTGTGAACCCACCGAGATTCCAGGAATAGCGACCGTGCCAACCAAGAAATGGCCGGCATTACCACCAGTCAAGAAGCTAGCGGGTGAGCCCAAGGCAACCAAAGCGTTGTCCGGGGTGCCAAGGACACCGTAAAACAACTGGACCGAAAAACCAGTCCCGGCGAGCTTGGAGACGCCATCCACATTGAACACCGGGGCATTGACCGTGCCACCGAGCGTATCAGAGCCGATGCTCCGGAAGTTGATCACACCATCCGCACCGAAGCTGTTAAGCGCGGTGACGGCGAGCAGTGCCAACGTTAGAAAGAATTTTTTCATACGGATAGGTATTAGCCTGTTAGAGAAAATCAGTTCGAAGCAATGCTGAAATTACGATCCCAGCTGGCTGACGAGCCTTTGTAAACAAAGAAGGACTGCCCGACGTTGACCGTCGGCTCTTCCGGGAACCAACCAAGACCATTGATGTATTCAAAGATGTCGTAGGACGTGCCGTTGAACTTGTAAACCTTGTCAGTGTCCGCAACTGGCAGTCCCAGCGTGGTGCTCAGCAAACCGCTCTGGGGAACGATGGAGCTGCGGATAGAGAAACCGGCCACCAAAGGATTCGACAGATTACCCGTCGGCACTTCGCCTGTGAACGTCAAGGTGAACGGTGCGGTAGGATTGAAAATGAAACCACCTTCGCCCGGCAGCAGCGTGGCGGAACCATCCGGGAACCAGCCCAAACCATTGATATACTCACTGATGTCGTAGCTGACACCATTGAATTTATAAAACTTCGTACTGTCCGCCGGCGTCGGCAGAAGCTCACCGATCGTCGAACCAGAGGAGAATAACTGGTTGGCAATCATGGAGAAACCCGAAGGAATCGGCAGATTGATATAACCGACAGAATTCACCGAATACACCGTTTGCGCATCGCTTACGGACGCCCCGGCCAGCGAGACCAGCCCTGCTAGAAGAAGTGCTTTAGTTTTCATTTGTGAGTAACTTCCTGATTTAGTGTGCACGTTCAATTTGCCCGCTGCCCCCTCACAAGTCAACGGCTTTTTTTACATAAACTGTTACAATTCTGTGGCTTTGCTAAGTGTTGCGCCACTCAACACTTAGCACCTGTTGTCACGCCACCATAAAAACCACGTAACCAATTGATTATTAAACACAAACAGCTTCTAAAAACAATCGAATCCAACTCCCTTTTCTCATCCTCCAAGCCACCCAATCAAGCTCCTGATGGGTAGTACACCCCATGCGGTACCGCTTTTAAAAATGTAAATACATTGTATTCACCCTGCCTTTACTTTGCCCATTCCCACTGGGGATATGGCGGTAATCCCCATTTTGAGGGGAAAATCCCAATCATCTTGCCAGTGACAGACAGTGGCTCAACGTGCCATCGCCAATTAACAACCCGGCCCAACCACGAATCGAATCATGCTTTCCCATTCCTGTGGCCGGAAAGCCCGCGTTCCCTCCACTTGAATTTTCCCGCAGCCGCCCTGACACTTCACCCATGGCTTGGTTCTACCTTTTTTTGGGCGGTGCGCTGGAGATCATCTGGTTGATCGCCATGAAGTACTCGAACGGTTTCCGGAATTTCTGGCCGAGCGCCATCGTGGTCATCGCGCTGATCGCCAGCATGATTGTCGTCTCGCTCGCCATCCGCACCATTCCCATGGGCACGGCTTACGCCATCTGGACGGGCATCGGTGCGGCGGGTGGGGCCATCGCGGGCATCATCCTGTTCAACGAGTCGAAAGACTGGCTGCGCCTCCTCAGCATCGCCCTCATCATCGCAGGCATCGTGGGCTTGAAGCTCACGGCTCCGGCGGATTCCGCCGCGCCGCCAATCACCGGAGCGCCAGTCCCCACGTCACCAGCAGCAGAAGGATAAAGGCGGCCAGGGCCAGCCGGTTGCCCTCGGTCTGCCGCTCCTGACTGCGATCGCGCCGGAGCCACCAGCCCAAAAGCAGCCCCGCCGCAAACCCGCCCGCATGCGCCACCATATCGCTCTGCGGATTCGCGCCCAAAAGGAGGAACAGCATCACCCCCACGCTGAGGGCCACCAGCAAGCGCTTGCGTTGCAACACCGGCAATCCATGGCCGATGACAGGTCGCGCGATCAAGAGTCCCAGCGCTCCCATCACCATGCCCGAGGCCCCCAGGCTGCTGTAGGGCGGTTCATAGATGAACCAGCCCGCGATATTGCCCGCCACTCCCGCCAGGTAAGCCGCGAGCAACGCCCGCCCCAGCCCGTAACGCACTCCGGCCAGGCCGAAAAGCAGCAGGCCGATGCCGCAATTCGCCGCCAGATGCGCCAGGTCATGATGCAGCGTCACGGCGGTGAAAAGGCGCCACCATTCACCCAGCGCGAAGCGCTCACTGTTCATGATACCGGCTTCAATCAATCCGGGCAGTCGGGCCGTCAGCCCGTGCCAGAAAATCAAGCCCGTCACCCATAGCAATACCAGTGGTTCAAAATGCGGCCCCTCCTCAGCCCGCTGCAACCACCAACCCCAGCCGCGATTCTCCCGGTGATACAGCTTGAGCGTCTGAAAGGCGCGGACCGAATCCACCGCCGCCACCTGTAGCGCGAACTTCTCCTCGTCGAGCTGCACGATGCTCACCTCGATCCCTTGGCTGGCCAGCACCAGACTCCAGTCCATCGCCTGTTTACGATCCTTTGTCGGGATGATCACTGGAGCAGGGTTCAGCATGGTGTCATGGTGCCAGCCGGGTGCCTGCGCTCGTGATCATCGTCGTTCTCGCCCTCGCCCGTCCGCTGGTCGGGAAACTATTTCGTCTGCAGCTCACTTAACTTCACTTTATGCTCCAATTGGGTTTTCCCCTCCACATCCAGGATCTTCAGATGCAACTGCGTCTCCGCTTTCGCCCAGTCGATGCTCAAGAGTCCCACATTTGCATTGTGAAACGTCCTCGGCAGCAGCCGGTACTTGTTCGGCGTGGGCGTGCCGCGCGGATGCACCTGGGTCATCGCGCTGGCCGTCAGCTCATAGAGCGGGTAACCAGCCAGTCCGTCCATCCTGGAGAACTCGCACCAATGCCGGTCACCGCTGAGGAACAGCACGCCATTCGCCTTCGTCTGTTTCAACAATTCCAGCATTTGCACCTTCTCGTGCGGCAGATTCGCCCACGCCTCACAACCGGCCAGCTCGGGCACGAACTGGATGCTCGACACGATGAGCCGCACTTCCGCCGGTTGTTTCAATTGTGCTTCCAGCCAGCGCCATTGCGTCTCACCCAGCATGGTGGTGTTCGTATCTTTAGTCGGGATGTAGGGGCCGCCACTCGGTTCGATGCCATGATCACCGCGCGCCAGCGGGCTGCGGAAATACCGCGTATCCAACAAGATCACCTGCACGCGCCGGCCCGCCGGGCCATAGATATGCGCATCGTAAACGCCTTCCTGTTTGCGTTTCGGTGAATCCGCCGGTTCATCCAGCCAGTTGTAGAACTCCTGCTGGGCGCCTTGCTTGAAGGGGAAATTGCCGCCGCCATCGTTCATGCCGTAGTCATGGTCATCCCACGTGGCAAGGATGGGTGCTTTCCTTTTCAGCCCTTGGAAGAAACGGCTCTGCTTCAACGCATCATACTTCGCGCGCATCACCGTCATGTTCGTGGTGTCGGCATAGATGTTGTCGCCCATGAAAATGAAAAGGTCCATGGGCACCGTGAGCGTGCGGTCGAGCATGGGATGTTCCGGCTTGTTCAGACAGGAGCCGAAGGCGATGTGCGTGAGCGGCCGGTCCGCCGCGCGCGCCGGAGTCAGATGGAGCAGCAGGGACAGCGCGAGCAGGAGATGGGATGCGGTGTGTTTCACTGGGCCCAACTTTTCGGCATCGCCGCCACGGACGCAAGCGGCAAACTCCCGGGGCACGGCGCGCGTCGGACATCGCCATTTTTGCATTGCGACCCGCCATGGGGGTGATAGCAGTTAAGGAACACCCGATATTCCCAAAACCTATTGAGCCTGGTTATGACTGGAGGAACATTCATTCGTCGTGGCACGCCGCCCTTGCTGACCTTCATCGCCTTGGGGCTTTTGTTGGCCACCGGCTGTTCCGATAAAAAAACGCCGATCCCGGCAGCCAGACCCGCTGAAGCCGCCGCCGCCCCGGCCGAGGCGCCCAAGCCCAAGGAACCGCCGGTCGAGTTGAAACCCCGGTGGGAGGTCGGCAAGCGCTACTTGATCCGGGAGGAGACGGTGCAAGAGGCCTCGTTGACGTTGCCCAATCAGCCCGCCCCCACGAAGTCTGGCAATTCCGTGCGCCGCGATTTCGCCCTCACCATCCTCAGCGCCCGGCCGGAAGGCGGGCATGTGATGGAGGCGGAGTTCGTGGCGAACAAGATCGAGACGCGCATGGGTGACCGGGTGATGGCGAGTTTCGATTCGGCGTCCGATCCGAAAACCGACCGCACGAATGCGCTCGCCAAGCTGAACCGCAAGATCGCCGGAAACAAATTCACCTATGTGACGGATGCGGCGGGCAACGTCGAGCGTCTGGAGGGCGTGTCCAACCTGGTGCGCAAGCTGACGTTGGGGCTGGACAAGAACTCCAGTACATTGCTCAAGACGCAGTTCAGCGAGGAGCAGCTCAAGCGGTTGGGCCTGCTGCCGGAAGGGGTGCCCGCGCAGGCGGTGGCTCCGGGCGATTCATGGACGAACATCTTCGACATGCCCATCAGCGGCGCGGTGGCGAAGTTCGAT
Source organism: uncultured Verrucomicrobiota bacterium (assembly GCA_964589735.1). Lineage (GTDB taxonomy): Bacteria > Verrucomicrobiota > Verrucomicrobiia > Limisphaerales > JAEYXS01 > JAEYXS01. The sequence continues at coordinate 311,313 of CAZPUL010000001.1, forward strand.
GTGGTATCGACGCTCAGCGGTTATGAGGAGCGGAACTCACGGCGGAGTGCCATCATCAAGAACACCGGCACGGCGAAGATCGACCTGGGCAAGACGCCCGCAGCGGCGACGATGCAGTTCGAGAATGTGAAGCTGGAAGGCGAGGCGGTCTATGATGTGGAGAAAGGTTTGTATGTGTCTTCCAGCACGACGATGTCGCTGGAGATCAAGATGAAGGCCGGGGGCGTGGATGTGACGCAACCGGTGACCGTCAAGACCTCGAAGGCCATCGTGGAGGCCTTCGACGCGCCCAAAGCGGCGGAACCGGCGATGGCGAAGTGAGCGACGCGGTTCCAAGCGGCAGGGTATATTTGTAATGGCCGGAGATCGGATCCCTAAGATATAAGGACTGCCTATGAGTTCACGCAATCTGTTGATCGCCTCAATCGGTCTGAACGCCGTGCTGGGCGTGACCGCCGTGTATCTGGTGACGAAACCGGCTCCGACGGCACCGGCACCTGTGGAGGCCGCGCCGGTGAAAGTGGTGAAGCAGCAGGTCAAGGTCACCACGGTGGAGACGAACACGGTGGTGAAACAGATCAACTGGCAGGTGGTGGAATCCGCCGACTACAAGAAATACATCGCCAACCTGCGCTCCATCGGCTGCCCGGAAGAGACCATCCAGGACATCATCAAGGCGGACGTGGACAAGCTCTTTGCCTCACGGCGCAAGGAGATCACGAAGCCGAAGGAGGAGTTCAAGTATTGGGAGACGGGCATGCAGGCATTCATGGGTGATGCGACGAATCCGGAGGTGGTGGACAAGCTGCAGGCGCTGGCCCAGGAGAAGCGGGCGTTGCTGAAGGAGTTGCTGGGCATCGATGTGGCCGACAAGCCGGACCTCATGGCGGCCGCGTTCAACCCAATCGAGCGGCTCCTGAATTTTCTGCCGGATGAGAAGCAGACGAAGGTGCTGGAGATGATGCAGCAGTTCCAGGCGAAGATGATGAAGTCCATGGGCAACGGGGCCCCGGATGAGCAGGACCGCAAGAACCTGATGGCGGCGCAAAAAGAATACGAAGCGACCCTGTCAAAAATGCTTTCGCCTCAGGAGTATGAACAGTATCAGCTCCGGCTGAGCCAGACATCCATGATGATGCGGATGGAACTGGACGGCTTCACGCCGAGCGAACAGGAGTTCAAGGACATCTTCAAGCTGCGCAAGAGTTTCGATGACGAGAATGGCGGCATGTTCGGCATGATGGACCAGACCAAAGAAGGCCGGGAGAAATACCAGGCCGCGCAGAAGGAGTTGAATGACCAGATCAAATCGACGCTGGGAGAGGCGCGTTACGCGGACTATGAACGGGAAAAGGATTATCAGTACAAGGGCGTGAGCAAGTTTGTGCAACGGCAGAACCTGCCGAAGGAAGCAGCCGTGAAAGTATGGGACGCCAAGAAAGCGGCGGAAGCCGAGGCCAGCAAAGTGCGCAACAACAGCAGCCTGAACCAGGAACAGAAGAATGCGGCGCTGCAAGGCATCCAGCAGGCGACGGAGAACAATCTGCAAGCCACGTTGGGCGCGGATGCTTACGGGTCTTTCAAATCCAGCCAGACCGGCAGCTGGATCAATAATCTTGGGCCGAAGAAATAAGCCGTCGTTGATCAACGACTGAACACGAGGCCGGCGCTACGGCCTATTCCTTCCCCGACTTCTTGCGCATGATCTGCTCGGGGAAATCGGCCGCCTCGGAACCATTGATCCGGCGCAGGTTCTGCGAGCCTCCCTTGTCCGGGAACAGCGGGATGTTCAGGCCTTCCACCTTCTCCAGTTCGGTGAAGAGTTTCTGGCGCATACGATTGGCAATGGCCTTGTGCTCCGGGCTGTTGATGAGGTTCTTCGATTCCTTGGGGTCGTAGCGGATGTCGTAAAGTTCGTCCGTGTCCCAGATGCCGTAGTAGCGGATGAACTTGTATTGATCCTCGCGCAGCGCATGCATGGTGGGTGTCTGCGGGAAGTTGCGCTCCCAGAAGTAGGTGTAGAGGAAGAATTCGCGCCACGGCACTTCCTTCTGCTGCGCCACGGCCACGAAGCTCTTCCCATCCATGTAGCTGGGTGCCTTAAGGCCCGCCACTTCGAGGAAGGTCGGGCCCACATCGATGTTGGCCACCATCTTCTCGATGACGGTTCCCTTGCGAAACAGCTCGGGACAATGCATCACCATGGGTACGCGCATGGAGGTCTCGTAAGCGACACGTTTATCGATCAAGCCGTGCTCGCCGAACATGAAGCCGTTGTCGCCCATGTAGATGATGAGGGTGGAGTCGAGCTGCTTCTTCTCACGCAACCAGTTGATGACCCGGCCGATGCTCTCATCCACGGAGAGCAGCGCCTCGCAATAAGGCTGGTAGTATTCGTCGATGTTCAGATCGCTGTGATAGGGGAAGTCGACACCGTGCCAGCTATTGCGCTGGTTCTTCAGCCACATCGGCTTGTCCTTGTAGTAGTCCGGATTGTTCGTCACCTCGGACGGGACGGGTGCGCGCTTGCCCTTGTAACGGCCCTTGTGGCGTTCGGCGGGCACAAAGTCCCCATGCACGGCCTTGTGCGAAAGATACATCATGAAGGGCTTGCTCAGATCGCGTCGATCCAGCCAGTCCACGGCGTAATCGGTCAGTTCATCAGTGATGTAGCCCTTTTGCGCCACGCGCTGGCCGTCCACGTTCAGGCCGTTCTTGTTCGGCAGATAAGAGCCCTGCCCGCGGAAGCTCACCCAATGATCCCAGCCGGGCTGCGGGTCATCGCTCTCACCGCCCATGTGCCATTTGCCGAAGAACGCAGTCTGGTAACCGGCCTGTTTGAGATATTGCGAGAAGTAGATGGTGCCCGGCTGGATGGGCGTGTTGTTATCCACGATCTTGTGCTTGTGCGGATACAGGCCGGTAAGGATGGAGGCCCGGCTCGGCGAACACAGGGCGGTGGAGACGAAGGCGTTCTTCAGGTGCACGCCGTTCTTCGCCAGGAAATCCATGTTCGGCGTCTCCAGGAACGGATGGCCCATGAAGCCCATGGCGTCGTAACGATGGTCATCCGCGAGGATGAATACGATGTTGCGGGGCTTGGCGCCGGGAATCTTTTCCAGTTGCGGCACCTGCGTCTGGGCAGCAGCGACGCCCGCCAGTGCGAGCAGGCATGAAAGCAGCATTACAGGGAAATTTCGCATGGTGGAAAAATAACGGTCATCCATTGCCGGGCGCAACACGTAATGCATATTGTTGTCCCGAGACAGACGCACCGCCCATGACACAAGTTACGAGAAAACGCTGGCGGCGATGGCTCATGACGGGCACGTTCTGCCTGATCTTACTCATGTTCCTGCGGGCTTTTGAACATAACAACGTGTATCATCCCAGCGCCGAACTGGACGCGCAATTGGGGGATGTCGGCGTTGCCGGTGAAGAAGTGTGGCTGACCACGTCTGACAAACTGCGCCTGAACGCATGGTATTTTCCGGCTCCAAAGGACTCACCGCGCGCACGTTATGCGGTGCTCTTTGCCCACGGCAACGGCGGGAACATCAGTCATCGTTTGGGCATCTATCAGCTCTGGCATGGGCTGGGGGTGAATTTTCTCGCGTTCGATTATCGTGGCTATGGCTTGAGCGCAGGCGAGCCTTCGGAAAAGGGCACGTATCAGGATGCGCAGGCGGCTTACGACTGGCTCATCAGCAAAGGGTTCAAGCCGGAGCACATCATCGTGCTGGGGGAATCGCTGGGCGGTGGCATCGCGAGCTGGGTGGCCATCGAAAACAAAGTGGGTGCGCTGGTCTTGCAGAGCACCTACACCAGCGTGCCGAATTTGGGCAAAGAACTGTTCCCCTTTCTGCCGGTGGACCTGCTGGCTTCGATCCATTACAACACCCGCGAACGCCTGCCGAAGATCAAGGTGCCGGTGCTCATTTTGCACAGCCGCTCGGACACACTCATCCGGTTCCATCACGCGGAGCAGAACTTCCAGGCGGCCAATGAGCCCAAGCGGTTGCACGAGGTGCTGGGCGATCATAACGAGACCTTGTTCGCAGGTGCGGAACTGTATCGGGAGGGTGTGGAGAAGTTTTTGCAGGCGCTGCCATAACACCGCAACCATCCGCTTGCCCCGATTCCTCTGACCGCGCAGTATCCGCACCGAAACGAAACCATGAAACGCACCGCTCTTTCGCAACTCGGCCAGCGCATCGCCGAGCCGCCCATCGCCTGGCTGATGAAGCAGACGCTGGATCATCCGCACATCATCTCGCTGGCGGCCGGGTTCACGGACAATCCTTCGTTGCCGGTGGCAGAGACGCAGGAGCTGGCGCAAAGGGTGCTCGCCAAGGCCAGCCGCGGACAGGCGGCCCTGCAATACGGCGCGAGCGCGGGGGATACACAGTTGCGCGAACTGACGGTGAAGCGGTTGCAACATCTCGATGCCGGTAAAGCCATCGCCCCCGTCGCGCAAACGATCATCACGCATGGTTCGCAGCAGTTGCTCTATCTCCTGTCCGAGGCGTTGTTCGATGTGGGTGACATCGTGATCGTGGAAGATCCCACTTACTTCGTTTTCCTTGGCATCGCGCAGAGCCGGGGCATGGATTGTCGCGGGGTAAGGCTGACGCCGGAAGGAGTGGACCTCGCCGACCTGGAGCGCTGCCTGGAGACACTGCGCAAGGAAGGTTCCCTGTCGAAGCTCAAGGCATTGTATCTCGTCACGTATCATCAGAACCCGACGGGTTATACCTCGCAGCTTGAGCGCAAGGCAGCGGCGCTGAAGCTGTTGAAACGTTATGAAAAGGCGGCGGGACATCCCATCTATCTGCTGGAAGATGCGGCGTATCGTGAGCTGCGTTTCACGGGTGAAGATGTTCCCTCGGCGCTAACTTGCAAAGGTAGCGAACGCGTCATCTATGCTGGCACCTACAGCAAGCCCTTCGCCACGGGCATCCGGGTGGGCTTCGGTATCTTGCCCAGAGAACTATTCCCCGTGGTGCTGCGCATCAAGGGCAATCACGACTTCGGCACGGCGAATCTCTTGCAGCAATTGCTCGCCGAAGCCTTGGCCACGGGCGCCTATGAGAAGCATCTCGCCCAACTGAAGGAACGCTATGCCCGCAAGGCGGCGGTGATGGTCGCGGCGATCAGAAAACATTTCCCCGCGAATGTGCACTGGCGCGAGCCGGATGGCGGGCTCTACGTCTGGGCCCGCACGCCGGAACGTGTGGCCACGGGCATGAAATCGGCTTTCTTCAAAAAAGCGCTGGCGCAAGACGTTCTTTATGTGCCGGGCGAGCTGGCGTATGCGGACGATGCGCATCGGCCGAAACCGAACCATGAGATGCGCCTGAGCTTCGGCGGAGCGGGTGAAAAGGACATCACCGAAGGCATTGCACGACTGGGGCGGTTGCTGGCATAGTATCGGCATTATGATTTCCCTGATGGACCGTCGTCGTTTCCTGGTCACCAGCGGGCTGGCCGTGCTGGCCACCCAATTGTCACAACTTTCCTCCCGTGCTGCCGGTCAACCACCGCTGGCCGGTAACATCAAACGCGTGCTCTTCCTGGGGGACAGCATCACGTACGCCGGGCAGTATGTGGACTACGTGGAGGCCACCTGGCGGCTGCGTTTCCCCGATTCGCAAGTGGAGTTCCTGGATCTGGGGCTGCCGAGCGAAACGGTTTCCGGCTTGTCCGAACCCGGACATGCGGGCGGCAAGTTCCCCCGCCCTGACCTGCACGAGCGGCTGGACCGTGTGCTGACGCAGATCAAGCCGCAGCTCGTCATCGCCTGTTACGGGATGAACGACGGCATCTATCATCCGCTGAATGACGAACGTCTGGCCGCCTACCAGCAGGGGATCTTGAAGTTGCGCATGAAGGTGGAGGCCGCGGGGGCCAAAATCATCCACCTGACGCCGCCAGTCTTTGATGCCTTGCCGATCAAGGACAAGACCTTGCCCGCCGGACAGGCCGCCTATGAAAAGCCTTATGAAGGCTACGATGAGGTGCTGACACGTTACAGCGAATGGCTATTGCAACAACGGGCTTTCGGCTGGGAAGTCTATGATGTGCATGGGCCGATGCTGAAACAACTCGAAGCGCGCCGGGCGCAGAATCCGGCGTTCACCTTCGCCAAGGACGGGGTGCATGCCGATGCCAATGGCCACTGGGTCATGGCCCAGGCCTTGTTGCAGGGCTGGAAGCTGGAACCCGACGTCGAAACCGCCTCGGTCAACGCCAGCCAGCGCCGGATCTTGCTGGGTAGGGTGACGGAATTGCAGGTGATCAAGGATGCCTGCTCCTTCAATTGGGCCACTGTGTTGCGGCAGCCGTTCGATCCGAAATGGGACGCACCTACACTGGTGGCGACAGCCGGACTGGCGCGACGGGAAGTGAAGGCCGTCGGATTGCCCGCCGGAAAATACCTGGTCAAACTGGACGGGGCGGAGCTGCTGGAATTGAGTCACAAAGATTTGAGCAAAGGGTTCGACCTGATGCAGCAGCCGAAATCTTCGCTGCACCTCCGCGGGGCCGAGCTGTTGAAGCTGGTCAGCCAGCGCCGCAAGCTGCTGAGTGATGCGTGGCTGACGCAGACCGGCCATCTGCGTCCGGGGATGGCGAAAGGGATGCCCGTGGCTGAGGCGGAAACCAAAGCGGCCGAGTTGAGCAAACAGATCAGCGCCTACAGGGAACCAACAGCCTTGAAGCTGGAATTTCTCAAAATGGGATAACCTCTCAGACGCGTCTTCCAACCGGGTGTTTTGAGATACCTGACTGGAGAAAAAAGTGATTCGGGCAACAGACGCCAAGGAGGTGGGGGTTGGGGAACCCCGCTGAAGAAACGTTCTGTCACCCGAATCAACTAGAGCATACACCCGAGTCTGCAAAAATCCATACGTAATCTTACCTAAATTCGTAACTCCTTTGTCACCTGAGCTGTTATGCGATTGTCATGCAGACACTTCGGAAAGCTGATCTTTTCAGGCTTTTTCAACACTGTCTAAATTTGCTTGCGGTCGGCTGAACAAAAAGAGGCCAGCGCAGGTCACCACCGCATTCAGGATGAGCAGCTCGTTGCCGAAGGTGTAGCCGTTGAAAAATTCTTTCGAGTTCTTGTCCAGGACATAGCAGATCAGCGGGGCCACCAAACAGATGACCGGCACGGACTTATCCAGCACGCGGCGGCGGCAGAGGATGCCAAAGGCGAACAGTCCAAGCAGCGGTCCATAGGTGTAAGTCGCGATCTTCAACACGGCAGTGATGACGGATTGCTTGGCCACGGCTTCGAAAACAAGGATCACCAAGAGCAGGATGACCGCGAAGGCAAGATGCACACAATGACGCAGCGAAGTCTTGGCCGCCTCGCTCTTTTCGGATTCCTTGTCCATGCCGAGGATGTCGATGCAGAAGGAGGTCGTGAGCGTGGTGAGCACGGAATCGGCACTGGAGAAGGTGGCGGCGGTAAGGCCGAGCACGAACACGATGGCTGCAAAGGTGCCGAGATGCTCCAGCGCCAGCAGCGGGAAGAGCTGGTCGGACCGTTCCGGCAAGGCGATGCCCTTGGTGGTGGCGTAGATGAAGAGCAGTGCGCCCATGGAGAGGAAGAAGAGATTCACCAGCACGGCGATGATGCTGTAAGAGGCCATGTTCCATTGTGCCTCGCGGATGGAACGGCAGCTCAGATTTTTCTGCATCATATTCTGGTCCAGCCCCGTCATGGCGATGGCCAGAAAGATGCCGCCAAGGAACTGTTTCCAGAAATAATTTCCCTTCGTAGCGTCCCAGAAAAAGGTCTGCGAGTATTCGCTCTGGCGCACGGTGCTGATGAGGTCGCCCAGGCCGATGTCCAACTGCCGCATGATGGCCACGATGGAGAGGATGACACCCAGCAGGAGGAAGGTGGACTGGAAGGTATCCGTCCAGACCAAGGTCTTGATGCCGCCTTTATACGTATAGGCCAGCATGAGCCCGATGATGCCGGCCACCGAGAGCCAGAAGGGAATGCCCCACGCATCGAACACAAATTTCTGGATGACGCTCGCCGCCAGAAACAACCGTGCGGCCGCGCCCAAGGTCCGCGACAGGATGAAATACGCAGAGCCGGTCTTCTGTGACCAGCCGCCGAAACGTGTCTCCAGATAGCTGTAGATGGAGGTGAGGTTCAGTTTGTAGAACAGCGGCAACAACACCCCCGCGATGATGAGATAGCCGACCATCAACCCGAGCACGAGTTGCAGGTAGGAGAACTGGTCCTTCCCCACCGTGCCCGGCACCGAGATGAACGTCACACCTGAGAGGGAATCCCCGATCATGCCGAACGCCACCGCATACCACGGCGACGCCTTGTTCCCGAGGAAGTAGGAATCGTTCGTGGCGTTCCGGCTCGTGTACCAGGCGATCAACAGCAGAAAGAGGAAGTAACCCCCGATGCAACTGAAGATAAAGATGGGTGACATGGCCGCTTAGTTTTCCGGTCGCGTTCTTCGCAATCGTTTGTCGGGAACGCGGACATTACTGGAGGAGATGGGGAAGCTTGGCGAGTGCAAATTCAGATATGGTGATGCCCCGTCTGATGGCTTGCGTTTTGATACGGGCAGGATAGAACATGATTTGTCAAACGCGGCATCATCTGCCGTACGGGAGGTAAAAAAGCATGAGCAAGACGGTAAAAAGACCAGTTCAAGAACCAGATGCCGGGCACAGAAAGCGACTTGCGGTGGTGTTTCGTCTGCGGTGTGTTCTTCTGGCAATCCTCCTGTTTTTACCAGTGTGGCTGGAAGCTCAAGAGGCCAAGCCGGTGAAGATCGCCGTCCTTTTCCTGGCACCCGTGCCCAACGTGATGATGTTCACCGATGTGTTGATCGCCGAGCTGACAAAAAACACCCCTTTGCAAGTGATGGAAAGGGCGGAACTGAACCGGGTGTTGGGCGAACAATCCTTGTCGCTGGGTTCGGTCAACGGGTCGGTGCAGGCGGGCAAGTTGCTGGGGGTTGACGGTCTGGTGATCTGTGAATTGAGGAAGATCGAACAGGAGGAGCGGCTGGTCGCAAGGCTGGTGGCAGTAAAGCCCGGTGTGGTGATCGCCTTGTATTCCAAAACAGTCAAAGGAGATGAGTTGCTCATTGCAGCGAAAGAGTTGCGTGAGCGTTTCACACCCTACTGGCAAAAGCTGGAGCTGACTGCGGGCCAGGCGATCCCCATTTCTTTGCTCAATTTGCGATCTGCTGCAGCGACACCCGAAGCCCTGCAGACGGAGCAGACCTTAAATGCGATGCTGTTTGAACGTTTACTGTCTGATCCCAATCTGCTGGTGCTGGAACGGCGGCAACTCGACAGTCTGACTTGGGAAAAAGAGCTGATGGGAGTGGCTGATTCCCCGTTCTGGAACGGCAGTTATTTTCTGGAAGGAACCATTGATCCTCAGGAACTCTCCCAAACGGAAGTCACCATTGCCTGCCAGTTGCGTTCCAAGAACCGGGCCGAACCGATCACCGTCAAAGCCAAGGGACCACGCGGCCAACCGGCGATAGCCATCAGTGAATTGCTACGAAAGATACTGGCTGAACTGAAGAAGGAAACCGGAGGAACGGCATGGAGCGCGGAGCAAGAAGCGAAACGGTATCTGGAAGAAGCCAAATGGGCCTACCGGTGGAAGCTGTATCGTGAAGCGCAAGAGGCTGCCGAATCGAGCTGGGCACTGGGGTTGCGAACGGAGGAACTGGAACTATTACGGCTGTTCGCCTACATAGACCCTGCACGGACCATCAATTTTACCGGCTACTCCGGTGAGAAAGTCGTGTCCGTAAGCAACTCGCCTGACCCGAAGAAATTTGCCCCCCTCATGCGCTCTTTGGAATTGTATGTCCAAGGAACTTTGAGCCGTCGCCAGACTGGACGCGAGCTGGGGTATGAATGGTATGGGGTGGGCTGTGAGGTGGTGCAGCATAGTGCGCGGTTATTGCAGCGTTTTTGGTCCAGCAGTCCGGAGGAGAAAAAGCGGGAAGCGAAACCGCTGCAAGATTTAAGGGGAGCGATCCGCCAGACGGTCGAGTTGATGGAACAGGACGAGAAAGTCCGCCAGCCTGGGTGGCCCAACTACGCAAAAACGATCAGTCCAGCATCGGTCATCTCCGGATTTGACCAGCCGCATAACTTGCATTGGGTGAAGTACCGCTACGGCGTGTTCTGGCAGGAGAAACCCGAGGATACCATCGCCATGTACCGCCAAATGCTGGGCAGTCCAGTGCGCGAAATGTTGCTCGATGAGATCGCCGGCCGACAGGGAGAATCCCCCAATCTGATCGACTGGCAAAAGGATGATCCCGCCAGCCTGACTCAGAAATGGCAGAAATATACGGGTGAAATGATGGCGTCCACCAACGTAGCGGAAAAGATGCTCGGCTTCATAATGAATGTGCAGGGTACAACCGGATGGGTGAATATGTCGGACGCCGAGGTGTTGAAGAATGGCCAGATGGTGCTGCAGACGGCGGAGAACTATCAGGGGCCGCTTGCCTCGGAAACCGGCCGGGCCTTGCGGCATGCGGGTGAACGCGTGATACATGTGCTCCTCGCCGTGATGGACCGGTACCACCACGAGAAAAAGCCGACCGCCGTGCTCCAAGAATTGAGAGGAAAGCTAGGCGCTTTGGATCGGAAGATTGGCGCAGCGCTGGTCGAGGACTACCGGGAAAAGAAGAAAAAGAAGGATGAAGATGAGGAAAGGCTCGCCAAGGCAGAAATACGGAAGAAAACGAATGAACTGATCGTATCACTCAAGAAGAGATTGAAGGAGGCCCAAAAAGTGGATATTTCGATCAGCAACGACATCCGGGCAATACAGGAGAAGGGAGATGCAGACGAGTTGATGCCTTACGCAGTGGAGTATAACCAAAGGGTGGGCACTGCTTTTGGGCACTCTATGGTAAACCACCTCCGGACGCGCCAGGGGCTTCCGGCTCTCCCCTATGCCAAACAAGTCTTACCGAAGGGTCCTCCTCCGGCCACCAACCTCGTAGCCACGGGGATTCCGCCGATAAAGAAGCTGCTGCCGGAAGATATCAAATTCAATGTCAGACAATTTCATACCGCCGATTTCCCGCCGCTTGAAGGGCATGTGCTGAAAAACCAGAAACTGGTCAGTATCCGGCATCGGGAAAATAAGGTGTGGGTGGAAATGGATGCCGATTTTTTATATGATCAAGGTGGAACGTTATCGGAGCACGTTTGCCAGCAAAGTGCCATCGCCAGCATTGATTTGAAGAACGGGAGCAGGACCACCTATCCGCTGGCGCATGACAGGCGGGATGGGCTTTGGATCACTGGCCGGTTAGAGAAGTTGCGGTCATTTGAGGTGCATCAGGGCATCCTCTATTACACCGAGCCTAGCCGCTTGGTGCGGGTTGATGTGAATACCCAGCAGATTCGGCGGTTGCCCATTCCAATCGAATCGCGGGCCAGCCTGTTCGCCATCGGCGCCAATGTTTACCTTACTACTCAAGATGGCATCCTCGAGTTCAATCCTCGGACTGAGGTGGTCCGCACACTCGTGAGCACACGGCGCCGACCGGAGGTGACTTTTTTGGATGCCTTGGAAAAGCTCAATTATCCTCCTGTCTTGGCTGGCCCGCCGGGATTCGTGCGCACGTATTTGAACCAGAAAGTTTACGAATGCGAACTGACCACGGGCAAATGGCAGGAGATTGCCACGGCCAGCCATCAAATCGTCGATTTGCGCAGCAGCCTGCCGACAGATCCCATGCTCGTGACCCAATGGGGCGGGATGGGCTTGCCGACAGCGCATGGGTTGCCAGCGCAAGAACGGAATTTCCAATATCTGCTGGGGAGCGATTACAAGGAGGGACCACGCAGTTCCGTCAACATAAGATCGGGGCCGCAATTGATGCCCCGCTGGCGGAGTTTGTCGTTTACCGGACCTTTTTTCGCGCATTGGGATCGCTTCAACTTGCTGGCTCATTTCAACACTCCGCAAGGATTGGCGAAAGAGTGCTACCATTTTGATGCCCGTTTTTCAGACCCGGCCAAGCTGATTTTCACTTATCAAGAAAAGATTTCTGCCCCGCAAGCAGCGCCGAATGATGGGCACACTATCTTACTGCCGACACCGGATGGCTTGGTGCTGGCGACAGAATCTGGTCCCGGTTTTTGGCTGGTTCCCAGGGCTGAACTGGATCAAGCACTCGCTGCTTCCCGGAAGGCGATCGCGGAGGCTACGGAAGCACTGGAGCGGGAGGAAACCGACCTGTATGACTTGAACCGCAACGGCAAACTGGAGGCAGATGAGGAGAAGAGCATGGCGGAATCCATGGAGCATTTTTACGCCTTAGTCAGGTTCCGGCTCAATCTGTGGATACAACTCTATGACAAGAACGGTGACGATCAACTGGACGGGGAAGAAGTGCAGCAGTTATATAATGACCCCTTCTTGCCCAGAACTTTCACCGAGCAAATCAAGAAAACGCGGTTGGAGAAGCTGGATGCCAACCGCAACGGGAAGTATGACATCCAAGAGCTCTGGGAGGGCCTGTTGGATCCAGTCATGAAAGAGAGCTACTACCGCACCACGCCCACCTCGCGTCCGCGCCAGTCAACCAACTGACTCCGGCCATCAGCTCAGAAATACTCCTGGATCGTCTGCACGCCATAGCCTTCGCGTTTCAGCGCCGCGATGCCCAGAGCCGCCGCTTTCGCCGAGCTGATCGTCGTCATGATCGGCGTTTGCGTAAGCACAGCGGTGGTGCGGATCTTCACCTCATCCGCGCGCGGCACTTGGCCGGAGGGCGTATTGATCACCAGTTGAATCTCTTTGTTCTTCAAGAGATCCACCGCGTTCGGACGACCCTCTTGCAGCTTATGGATGCGTTGCACCTTGAGTCCGGCCGCTTCCAGCGTGTTCGCCGTGCCGCCCGTGGCCACGAGTTCGAAACCGAGATTCACGAAATCCTTCGCTACTTCCGCGATGTCTTTCTTGTGCGCATCGCCCACGCTGACGAACACCTTGCCCTTCACCGGCAACGTCGAGCCCGCCGCCATCTGGCTCTTCGCATACGCGATGCCCAGGTCCATGTCCAAGCCCATCACTTCGCCCGTGGAACGCATCTCCGGCGAGAGCAAGATGTCTTGCCCCGGGAACTTGTTGAACGGGAACACCGATTCCTTCACCGCCCAATACTTCGTCCAGATCTCCTTCGTGAAGCCCAGTTCCTTCAGCGTCTTGCCCGCCATCACTTTCGCGGCCAATTTCGCGAGCGGAAAACCTATCGCCTTCGAGACGAACGGCACCGTGCGGGAAGCGCGCGGATTCACTTCCAGCACATACACGACGCCATCCTTCACGGCGTACTGCACGTTCATCAGGCCGATGACCTTCAGCTCCTTCGCCATCGCGTGCGTGTATTGGCGGATGGTGTTGATCGTCTTTTCGCTCAACGTATGCGGCGGGAGCACCATCGCGGCGTCACCCGAGTGAACCCCCGCGAACTCGATGTGCTCCAGCATGCCGCCAACCACGATCGTGCCCTCATCGGGATTCGCGAACTGCCCCACATCCGTGATGCAATCCACATCCACTTCCGTGGCGTCTTCGAGGAACTTGTCCACCAACACCGGGCGACCGGCCGAGATCTCCAGCGCCGCATTGCGATGGAAATAATCCCGCAATTCCGCTTCCGAGAAAACGATCTGCATCGCGCGGCCACCCAGCACGAAAGATGGACGCAACAACACCGGATAACCCAGCTTCGTCGCGACGACCACGGCTTCTTCCACCGTCGTGGCCGTGCCGTTAGGCGGCTGCGGGATGTTCAGCTTGTCGAGCATCGCCGCGAACAGCTTGCGATCTTCGGCGATCTCGATGTTCTGCGGCGAGGTGCCGATGATGTTCACCCCGTTCTTCTGCAAGCCGAGCGCGAGATTGAGCGGTGTCTGCCCGCCGAACTGCGCGATGGCACCCCAGCAACCTTCGCGTTCGTAGATATGCAACACGTCTTCCAACGTGAGCGGCTCGAAGAACAGCTTGTCCGAGGTGTCGTAATCCGTCGAAACCGTCTCCGGATTCGAGTTCACCATGATCGTCTCGAAGCCGTCTTCCTTCAACGCGAAGGCCGCATGCACACAGCAATAGTCGAACTCGATGCCCTGCCCGATGCGGTTCGGCCCACCACCCAGGATCATAACCTTCTTCGTCGCCGTTTTCTTCACCTCGTCATCACCGCGGTCGTAGGTGGAGTAGAAATAGGGCGTATACGCCTCGAACTCGGCCGCGCACGTATCCACCAAACGATAGCTGGGGACGAGCCCGATGCGCTTGCGTTCGGCGCGGACGGCGTCCTCCGTCGTATTGGTCAAATGGGCGATTTGACGGTCAGAAAAACCGTAGGACTTCGCTTTGGCTAACAATTCCGGATTCATCACGTTGCGTTGACGGTTTGGTAAACCGCAAAACGGCCAGAAGTAAGCATGAGCATGTCTCTACTGGCAAGCCTCTGTTGCGGAAGATTTGTCCTCTGGCGCCTCCGCTAGTGGCACCGTGACGTTAAGGTCAGGATGCCACCGGCTTTGAACCCTGAACTTTGCCCTCTAAACTTTGGACTTTCTTACGAAAAACTCCTCCGCGACCACGACGGCTGATTTCACCAGACATAGTGCTGATGCAAAAGCCCATGTATCACCTCAGGGACAGCCGCGACTCATGACCTTGCTATCAGTCACCACCAAATCACCGAATCTTCCGATTTCACTGATACGTTCGTAAATCGTAATGTCCCCCCGCACCTCTTGGTCGGGGTCAGAAATCGTAAATCTAGTGTTCGGCATCGCCGACCACCACTTCGTTCCTCGTCAGAACTATGTCAAAGATCAGGGAGCAGGGGATAGCGGAACACCATCCAAACTAACCTCCTCTAGGCCGGCTACGAGTTGCCAGCACTTGGAAGACTATCACACACCCTTCAATCTGCAATCGAAAAATTCACATAAAAAGCATTTTAAAAGCAACATACTGATAGTCAATAACTTGCAAAATGCGATTTATCCCGCAAAGACCCCACTGAGTAAAGATCCTAAGCCCGCTCACCATGCGCTAACCTTCCCCCCTTGCTCACCCTTAACGCCGGACTCGGGATAATCGTATTTTGACCCGACCGCCCCAAGAAAAGACAGCTCCGACCGGATTTTGGAATATTACCTGCTGCTAGCAAAACCAAGAACTGGGCTTGGTTGATGGCCCTGGTTAGCCTCTGCATGGGTCGCTTGAAAGACACTTATTTGCTGGCCGAAGGCTGGTTGGAACTCGGTGATTTCCGCGAAGCGGAACTCGCCCTCCAGCAACTTCCTGCCCGTGCCCGATCCACCAAACGCGGCCTCACCCTCTGGTTGCAACTTTCCCTGGCCTTGGAACGCTGGCCCGAAGTCGAAGCCGCCGCCCGCGAACTCCGCCAGTTTTCACCTGCGGACACCTCGCCCCTGCTGCATCAAGCCGAGGCTCTCCATCAACAAGACCAGCCTTTGCCCGCCCTCGCACTGCTGGCCGCAAACGCCGGGCACTTCACCGGCCCCGCTTGGACCGATTACCTCACGACTTTAAGAAAATACGCCACCCGCGCCGAACTCCCCGCCCAAAGCGCCGAACTGCTCCACTCCATCCTGACCACCGAACTCCCCGTCACCCCCCGCTTCGTCTGCACCTCCACCTAAGCGGCATCACTACTCGCAAGCAGCCTCTTTTCCCCCCGCCCCCTTTTCACGGCCAACAGCCCGACCTCGTGGCAGCCTATGGCAGCGCCATCGGTAAGCGCATGCCCGGGCATCAAGGCTGAAAGCCCGTTTCATCTTTTCAGCCCCTCTCCAATTCGTGCTAATCCGTGAAATTCGTGTCTTCTCCCCTTCCGTGTATTTTTACCCCGGCAACTTGTCGGGGCTGCAGTTTCTCACTCCCCTCATCTTTATTTAGGCCCGCTCTGCAACCGGAAGAACTTCGAACTTCCCGTGGCGGGCAACGTCATCTGAAAATGATCGCCCACCACCGTCGGTGATTTACCCGCCCCACTCCATGACGGAATCGTCAGGTCCTCGGTCTGCTCCAGATTGAAACCGATCGCCGTCACCGGCCACGATAGGACCACATCCTCGCCCACCCGCGTCAGCGTCAGCAGCGGTGCTCCTGCCGTTTGCACCACCATGAACATCGCCAGCGAACCGCCCTCCAGCGTGAACGAGCCACCCGTTGACTGCCCCGTGCCCAGCACCCCGATCTGGCCCGTCACCACAAAATCCCCGCCGCTGCTCGTGCCACCGCCACTCCCCACCCCGGCATGCTCCAACTGAAAAGTGCCGTTGGCCGCAGCCAACAGCGCGACCCCCGCAAAGGCCAGCGCAAACACCCCGTTCCGCCGCCACCGCTCAGGAATACTCTTCATAAGCTTGTTATTCAGCGGGCTGTTTTTGGAAAAGATAAACCAGTCGCGGTGGCGCGAACCGGTAGTTCAACACCTTGAACATGGTGTCGGCCGAACTCTCCTTGAACTTGCCCACCAACAACAATTCTCCGTCCCGCCACACCCCTTTGGGCCCGCTGCCTATGCCTGGAACAGTCTCCGGTATGAGCGAATTGTCCGGGAACGTCCGCCAGGCATCCGTCTCTGGATTATACAGGGCTACGTAGGTCTTTCTATTGATCGCGTCATCGCTAACATGGACCACCCCTACTTCGGTTCCGGTCCAGAATGTCGCCACTATGTTGACCGCAGCGACCGCTGCTTGCGGAGCTCCGACCGTCGTGGCCTGACGCCAACTGTCTGCTTGGGGATCATATAGGAAAAAGACCGGCTGAAAGGAAGTCTCATTCGTCCGCCCATCCACAAACAATTCCGTGCCCGTCCAGACCGGACGCGGGTTGCCCATCGAGGAAAGCTGCGGACCATTGTTCGTGCTCATCGTGCTCCACGATCCTGTGGCCGGGTTCAATCGCGCGGCCAACATCTCGCCAAAATGCAGCATATCCTTCCCATAGACGATCACCTCGCTGCCCGTCCAGGCGATGATCGGCTTCGTGGTGAGACTGAGGTTGGTCACCGGCGCGATCGACGGCAGGGACCACGAAGTCGTGTTCGGATCATACAATCCCACCCGGATAGGTTGTTCGGGCGAAAAGAATTCCGGCTGCCCCAGGGCGAACAGCTTGCTCCCCGCCCAGACATAGGACGGTCCGGACGGACCACTGCTCATCAAACGGCCGAATCCGTTGGTGGAAACCATCGTCCAAGTTCCTGTGCCGGTATTGTAGCGCCAACCGAATGCATCCTGTGGCGCCTGGATCGTATCGACCTGCCCGATGGCATAGATCTCTGTGTCCGCCGCAATTAATTGAATGCCTGGTCCGGCGCTCGTGAACTGCGGACCGTTATTGGTATTGGCCTGCGTCCATAAACCCGTACTGGGATTGAATCGGGCCGGCAGATACCCGAAAGATTCACCATATCCGAAACTGACCGCGCCGCCCGGCGAGAACTGCCCCAGGCAGAACCACTCCGTACCCGTCCACGCAGCCTCAAGAGAGTAGAAGTCCGGCGGCGAGGACAACGTGATCGCCTTGTTCCATCCCCCCACCTCCGTGAAGAGTCCTGGCAGCATGACATAGCCATTGCTTTGCAAATCTTCTGCATCCTCGGCAAACCCGCCCACGATCGCGCCCATCGGCGTGCTGCTGCCACCACCGCCGCCCCCGCCCACTCCGGACGCCAGCTTCTCTGCCGTGATGCTGCCATTCGCGATTTGCGTCGTCCCCACCGCCCCCGCCGCCAGTTGCGCGCTGCTGATCGAGGCGTTCGGCACGCCCGCTGCGACCAATGCCCGCTGCGCATACGGCGTCGTCAACACCGGTTGCCGCGGCGTCAACGTGGTGAACCCGCCCGTGCTGGCCCCTGCCCGCACCGCCACCTCCAGCCACCGCGCCGGCCCGGTGAACACCCCGCCGCCAAAATCCGGATACAGCGTGAACAACCCGCCCGTCACCGCCACATCCTCCATCGTCAGCACAGAACCCACCCCGTTCCCGCCCGATACCGCATCATAGAGCGTCACCTGAAAATCATAAGTGCCGGTCGCCGGACTGCCCCCATCCGTCAACTTGCCCTGATAAGAGAATGCCGTGCCCTGCGCCTGTGCCCTTGGCGGACACACGGCCAGCATGGTCAGGATCACCAGCGCAGCCAGCCGGGCCGCGCTCTTCAAGTAGGGAATGGCAGTTTGTTGCATAATGGAAAATGGCTTCGTCATCAGTTTGAATCATTTGAGGCCACCCGAATCACTCCCTGAAATCGCCCGCACAAGCACGCTCTGGAACTGGTCATGAACGGCCCGGCCACCCTACATGAGCTGCACAGGGCGACATTTCACCTAGTCAAAAGAGAAAGGCCGCGCCTGTCCACGGAATAGAACTGACATTTCTTGCTGTTTATCCAGCAGTTGAGCAGTGGGCAATGCCTCCGATGTAATCCCCAAGCGGTCCTCTCTTCTTTTTCTAGCTGCAATAAACTCGGCTCGGTGTAAATTACCCCCATGACCAAAAGGTGGGTGCTGGGGTTCCTGATTTTCTGGAGCAGCCTGTGGGGCGTCTTTGCCGATGGCAAAGTCTTTCCCCCGACCGCCTATCCCTTGCCCGACATCCCTGAGCAACAAGCCCTCATCCACTACGCCAACGGCATCGAGAAACTCGTCATCAAAACCTCCTTTACCGGCCAGGGCACCAACTTCGCGTGGATCGTTCCCCTGCCCACCGTGCCCAAGATCGAACCCGTCACCACCGGCCTGTTTCCCACCCTGCAATTCCAGTTTCGGCCCGAGGTGAAACATATTGTGGAAGCGTGGTTCGGCGGGTTGATAGCTCTGTACGCGCTAATCCGCCTGTTGTGGAAAACGAGCGCCACCGGAAAAATGACTTTGGCGGATTGGCTATCCTGCCTGGCGTTTGGCGGTGGTATCGGTTTGTTGATTGATTCCCCCTGGCCTTTGATTGCTTTGACTTTGCCTATGCTTCTGGCCGTCCAGCGTGTCCGCCAAGGCACCGAGAATAAATGGGCCGTACTGTGGATGTTTCTCATCGTGGCGGCGTTAAGTAGCCTGCTTTTACCCGCTCTCAGCACTGCGGGCGTCAGCGTAGCCTCTACCGGCTCAGTAATCATCCATGGTCGGCAAACCGTCGGCAGTTACGAAACCGTCGTCATCTCCGCGCAGAAAGCCGATGAACTCATGGACTGGCTCAAGTCCAACAGTTTCGCTGCCCCGGCAGAAATCACTCCCGTTGTTGCGGACTACCTCAAAGACGGCTGGGTCTTTGCCGCCGCACGACTCGCTCGCACAGAGCAGAAAGGCTCCTCCGCCATCCACCCGCTCATGTTCACCTTCCCTACTAAGAAGCCCGTCTATCCCATGCGCCTCACCGGCGTGGGCAACGGCAATCTGAAAGTGGACCTCTACGTCTTCGGCGCACAACGCGCCAAAGCGCAAAACTTCACCGTCAGCCGTTGCGCTCAAGCAACCTATCCCGCCACGAACAATTATTATTCAGACACCGTTCGACACCTCTACGTTGGACACTCCGGCCTGTCCAACATCGTGGAAAAAGCCGCCGTCGCCACCAAACTGCAAGCCACCTTGACCCCCGCCCAGATGCAGCAGGACGTCTGGCTGGGCTGGGAACCCTTTCAAGCGCATCAAGATGTTTTCTACAGTCACCAAGGCGCATGGATCACCGCCTTGAATTACGTTGTAGCCCTCTTGCTGCTCGGGCTCTTCGTGCAAGATTTTGAGCGCGTTCAAAAACGGCTCGGCTCCGCCCACCTTATGAAATTTCGTTTGAGTTTATTCCTGATAACAAGCGTGAGCGCACTCGCAATAATAATGACATTGCCTCAAGTCGAAGTCCGCCTGACCAAGTCACGCCCTTATTCTGTAAAACAGTTCCACTTTCACCAGCAATTGGACTTGGCACTAGAACTCAATGAAATCACGGAAACAAACCACTCTCTGGTTGTCAGTTCGTGGCTTGCAGAAAAGTTAGAATCACGATTGAAAGGGAAAAATCCCTTAACCGGTCAACCATACCAACAGGAAGACTCCCCCGGCAACTACCGCATCGAAGCCCGCACAAACGGCTTTGATTACCTCTGGTACGACCGCAACGGCTTCGAACACAAGATCACCTATCCCAAAACGGACGACCGCTGAGCAGCCTCGCCCCAATTCGTGCCAATCCGGGAAATTTTCACCCCGACTTCAGTCGGGGCGTGTCTTCTCCCCTTTCCGTGTATTCTGCGGTTTCTCACTTCCCCAAACAAAACTGACTAAAGATCGAATCCAGCAAATCCTCCGTCGTCGTCTTCCCCACGATCTCGCCCACCGCGCCCGCTGCGATGCGCAACTCCATCGCCACCAGTTCCAGCGTCCGGTCCTCCCGCAATCCCGCGATGCTCTGCTGCGTCGCCGCACGCGCCCGTTGCAACGCCTCCTGATGCCGGGAATTGATCATCACCTGCAACATCTCCGCCCGCACCTGCCCACCCCAGACCACCTTCTCAATCGCATCCTTCAACGCCTCCAAACCTTCACCCGTCTGACAGGAGATAGTTACAGGATTATCGTTAACCTCTGATCCCAAGTTCAATTGACTAGGTAAATCCGCCTTGTTTAACACCAAAACCCGTTTCTTCCCCGCGAACTCTTTTAAGAACCGCTCATCCGCCGCTGTCATCGGCTCTGAGGCATCCAAAAGATGCAAAATCAGGTCCGCCTTCGCCAAAGTCGCCAAACTCCGCCGAACCCCCTCCTGCTCAATCGTATCCAACGCCTCCCGCAAGCCAGCGGTATCGATAAAGACAACCGGGATACCCCGGATATTCGCTGTTTCCTCGATGGTATCCCGCGTCGTCCCCGCGATGGGCGACACAATCGCCCGCTCATGCCCCAGCAATTGATTCAGTAAACTCGACTTCCCCGCATTCGGCCGCCCGATGATTGCCGCACGAATCCCTCGCCGCAAAATCTGCCCCTCATTCGCCGTGCGCAAAAGCTGGTCCATGAAGTCCACCGCTGCCACCAGCTTCCCCACCAGTTGCTCCCGCGTATCTGGCGCAATGTCTTCATCCGGAAAATCGATGTGCGCTTCCACGTGCGCCAGCGTACGCATGAGGTCATCGCGCACCTGGTTGATGCGTTGCGAGAGCTTGCCCTCCAGTTGTTCCTGCGCCGCCGTCAGCGCCAGCTCCGTCCGCGCATGGATGAGATCCGCCACCGCTTCCGCTTGCGTCAGGTCGATGCGCCCATTCAGAAAGGCCCGCTTCGTGAATTCCCCCGGTTCCGCCAGCCGCGCTCCCGCTGCCAGCACGGTATCCAGCACCGCCTTCGCCGCCACGATCCCGCCATGGCAACTGACCTCCACCACATCTTCGCGCGTGAAGGTCCGCGGCGCCCGCATCACCGCCAGCATCACTTCATCCACATGCACCCCGCCGCGCACGATGTAACCGTAATGCAACGTGTGCGAAACAACAGCGGAAGGTTTCGCCGCTTTCGCACCAACCCCTTGAAAACATTGATCCGCGATCACCAATGCCTGCGGCCCGCTCAAACGGATGACCGCGAGCCCGCCCTCACCCAAGGGTGTGGCAATCGCCGCAATGGTATCCTCGACCTGCATAACCCGTTACTTGCGGCAGGAACCTTTCTTCGTCTCCAAACCTTGCAACAACATCCGCGCTTTCTCGTAACTCTTCTTATGCAGGAAGTGCAGCAGCTCCGGGTCCGTGCCCGGCGGCAACTCGCGCGCCAGCGCATCCAGCCGGTCAAACACCGGCAGCAAGTTCGGCTTCGGATTCGCCGTCTTCATCTGCGCCACCTTCTCCTCCAGCTCGAGGAGCGTCGCGAGAATGGCCTGTTCCGTTTCATTCATGCCTTTGAGATACCGTACCCGGAGAGAAATGACCAATGACGAATTACTCACCACGGAGGCACGGAGAATACCGGGACATGCAATAAATCACACTCTTTCATCTGTGTGCTTCTGTGTTCAATTTCACCCCGGCTTAAGTCGGGGCTGTAGCTAAAAAATCCCCTCCCAACGCCTTTGCGGTGTTCCCCCCATAGGCCCGCCGGTGCAACCGGCTGCGACCGGCTGCAACCAGCTTGCTAGTTATGAGGTTGGCGGGTAACTTGCTTATAGTTCACTAGTGACGGTGCCGAGCTGAGCTTATGAAAAACCAACTTTCCCGACTGCTGCTGACCCTGACCACCTTGGGCACCCTCGCCCTCACCGGCCTCGTGCTCGCCCAGGAGCAATCTCCCGTCGCGCCCCCTGATTATGACAGCGTCATCGTCAAAGAAGGCCAGACCTACGGCCTGATCGCCAACCAGGAAACCGCGCTTACCAACGTGGTGAAACTCACCCCCACCATCACGGTGAACACCAATGGCACCTTCAAGGTGGGCGAACAAGGCACAGACCGCACGCTCAAACAAGGCCAGGTGCTCGGCAAAGACGGCCGCCTCACCGATACCGACGGCTCCCTCGTCCCCGTGGAAGATCACGTGACCAAGCGCGGCAACCAGCTCATGCTCGTGAAAGAAGGTGTCGCCAGCCCGCTCACTTCCCCGCTGACGTTGGGTGATGGCTCCGTGGTTGGCCCGGATGGTTACCTCGTGAAAGGTGGCCGCCGCCAGTTCATCGTCGAAGGCCAGATCATCCAGCTCAGCGGCGAAAAGGTTGAGGCTGTGGATACCGCCACCATCGTGAACGGCCAGGTCACCGTACAGTTGAACGGCCAGAGCATCCAGGTCGCCCCGAACCGCAGCATCACCATGAATGACGGCACCCGCGTCTTCGGCGATGGCCGCGTGCTGAAATTCCGCGGTGGTGAGACCCGCCTCAAGGAAGGCGAGATCATGCGCATCGAAGGTGTCGCCACCAAGTAAGCCCCCGGAGCGCGGACGTCTCGTCCGCAGCAACACCCCTCAGCAAAGCTGGCGCGCAAACACCCGCATAAGCCCCAGTCAGAGAGTGATTGTTTGCCGCCTCGTTTGCTGCTTCACTCCTCCTCATGAAATCCCTGCCGTGCTCTTTCCTGGCCGCTGTATTCCTCAGTCTCTCCGCCTTCGCAGCATACGCCGCCGACCGCCCCAACATCATCCTCGCCATGGCTGACGACCAGGGCTGGGGCGACATGGCCTACAACGGCCATCCAGCGCTCAAGACGCCCGTCTTCGATGAGATGGCCCGCACCGGTTTGCGCTTCGACCGCTTCTACGCCGCCGCGCCGGTCTGTTCCCCCACCCGTGCCAGCGTGCTCACCGGCCGCACCCCGAACCGCACCGGCGCCTTCCAATGGGGCTACGTCGTGCGCCCTCAGGAATTCACCGTGGCCGAGGCC
Source organism: uncultured Verrucomicrobiota bacterium (assembly GCA_964589735.1). Taxonomy (GTDB): domain Bacteria; phylum Verrucomicrobiota; class Verrucomicrobiia; order Limisphaerales; family JAEYXS01; genus JAEYXS01. The sequence goes on from CAZPUL010000001.1 coordinate 334,763, forward strand.
GTGAAGCAGGCGGGCTACACCACCGGTCACTTCGGCAAATGGCATGTCGGCTCCGTGCGTGCCGACAGCCCGACCTCGCCCGCCCAGCAGGGCTTCGACGAATATTTCTCCAGCCCGAACTTCTTCGAGGTGGACCCGTGGATGTCCCATAACGGCAAAGCCGTGAAGACCTCCGGTGAAGGCTCCGAAGTGATCGTGGATCAGGCGCTGAAGTTCGCCCGCACGGCCAAGGCCGCGCAGAAACCCTTCCTCGCCATCGTCTGGTTCGGTTCCCCCCACGCCCCGCATGTCGGCACGGAAAAAGACCTTGCGCTCTACGCGGACCAGCCCAAGAAACAGCAACACTTCCTCGCTGAGATCACCGCCATGGACCGCGCCATGGGCAAGCTCCGCACCGGCCTGCGCGAACTCGGCATCGCCGATAACACCGTGGTCTGGTACTGCAGTGATAACGGTGCCATCCCGGAAGGCTCCACCGGCGGTTTGCGCGGCAAGAAAGGCACTGTCTGGGAAGGCGGCCTGCGCGTCCCCGGCCTGCTCGAATGGCCCGCGAAACTCAAGCAACACCGCGTCATCGACCTCCCCTGCGGCACCGTCGATATCTTTCCCACCATGCTCGAACTCGCCGGAGCCAAGACCCCGACGAAGCGGCCATTGGATGGCCTCAGCCTCGTGCCCTTGCTGGAAGGTAAAATGACCGCTCGTTCACGTCCGCTGGGTTTCTGGGATTACAGCATCAAAGGCCTAGCCGCCAAAAGTGGTGCACTGCTGGAAGAACTCGCCAAGGAACAGGCCGCCGGCACCGTCCGTCCCGCCACCGAAGCTGAACCCATCCCCGAGGCGCAATTGAAGCAAGATTATCCCGACACCACCTTCCCCGGACACGCCTCCTGGCTGGACGGAAACTGGAAGCTCCATCGCCTCGAAGCGAAGACCGGCACCGTGAAATGGGAACTCTACGATCTCGGCGCTGACCGCGTCGAAGCCAAGGACCTCGCCGCCTCGGAAACGAAACGCGTGGAAACCATGCAGAAAGACCTGAACACCTGGCTGAAATCCGTGGTGAAAAGTTTGAACGGCGGCGATTACCAATGAGTCTGCTCACCGCTTCTGGCACACCGGGCAAAAGTAAGTGCTCCGCGTCGCCTGCACGAACCGCTTGATCGGTGTGGTGCATTTCACACACGGCTGATCAAAGCGGTCATACACCAGCAATCGCTCCTCGTAATAATCCGGTGCCTCCACCGGCTTGCCGTAATAAAACAGCCCGTCGCGCTTCCCCGTGCCCGCGTAATCCAGCGGGATGGTACTCCCGAAACGGATGGCCTCCCTCAGCACCTCGCGGATCGCGTTCACCAGCGCGCTCACTTCAACACCTTTAAGTTTATCACTCCGCCGCTTCGGCGAGATGCCCGCGCGGAAGAGTGATTCGCTCGCATAGATATTGCCCACGCCCGCGATGAGCGTCTGGTCGAGCAACTTAACCTTGATGGGCTGCGTGGAGCGTTTCAGCGCGACGGCGAAAGCCTCCGTATCAAAAGGATCCTCCAACGGCTCCGGCCCCAGCTCCGCCAACGAAGCCGTATCCAGCGTGAACCGCCCGAAGTACCGCGTGTCCTCGAACACCAGCACATTGGCTCCCACATCCAGCACCACCGCCGCATGCTTGGGCAACGCGGCCTTCTTCGCCTGCAAGAAAATCCGCCCCGTCATTCCCAGATGCGCGACCAGCGGAAACGTTCCCTTGGCACCCTTGGCCTTGAGCTGAAAGAGCAGGAACTTCGCGCGCCGCGTGACGCCTTGCAGCGTCGCCCCTGTGAGTGCTTCCGCCAACAGCTCCGGCGTGGTCGGCCGCACCACCTTCTCCCGCCGCACCGTCACCCCCTTGATACGCAATCCTTTCACCAACGGGTCCAGATGACGCACGAGCACTTCGACTTCAGGCAATTCCGGCATGCGGGAGAGATAGTTTACGAAATGAGAAATGCCAATGACACTCGGCGATCAATTCACGCCTTCTTCCGCAACACAAACCACGCCTGGCTCCCCAGATGCGGTGACAACCAGCTGATCGGCGAAGCCGTTGTCTCCAACAACTCAAACCGCTCCGCCAGCTTCTTCCGCAGCCGCATCCAGTTGAACCCCTTGTGATCGTGCGAGGAAAAACCGTCCGCCTCACGATGCACCGGCCGCTCGATATGCTGCTCCGCCCCGGCGAATACACTCGTCAGCAACTGCCCCCATGTATACGGATTCATCCCCGGATAATCGCCCAACCCGCGCCAGCCAGCGACACACCGGGCGCTCTGCTTCACCAGCAAAGGCAGCCCCGTCTCCACGGGCACACTGATGAGCAATTCGCCGCCCGGCTTCACCCACTTAGCGAAATTATCGAGCATCGCATCCAGCTCCACCACATGCTCCAGTACTTCCATGCAGACCAGCGCGTCGTAAGCGCCTTGATGCTCGGGTTGCACAAGGGTGCTGCCGTGGATGAAGTGCAGCCGCTTCTGGTCACCCGCGAGCCGGCGGTTGCATTCATCCACCTGCCGTTGGTCGATCTCCGCACCGATAGCCAGGGCCGGAGCATGCGGCGATTGCATGAGCATGGCCAGGAAAGTGCCGTCACCGCTGCCGTAATCGAGCAGCTTCTTGCCCGCGAACCGCGCCGCCAGTTTCACGCCGCGCTTGAAGCGCGACTGGTGGCTCCACGCGATGAGCCCGCAGCCGCAGCAGATCTGCTTCTTCGCGTAATGCCCCTGTTCGATCTCGCCGCTCATATCGGATGATTCACCGGCGCAATCCTCGCAGAGTCTCCGCCAGCACGCCAGCATTCCGCGCCAGGTTATGCCGCTGCTCCACCCAGGCGCGACCCGCTGCCGCCCGTTTCACCGCCGCCGGATAGTCGTTCAGCAAAGTCTCCAATGCCTGTTTCAACGTGGCCGCATGATTGTCCTTCAGCAGCAGCCCGCGTTCATTGGCACCCATCAATTCCACGGCCGCACCTACATTTCCCGTGATGACCGGCACGCCCAAGGCAAGCGCCTCGACGAGCACCAGGCCGAACGTCTCCAGCGTGGAAGGGAACACAAACCCATCCGCCTGCTCCCACAGCGCGAGCCACTCCGGCGAATACGCCTGCACATGATGATGCACCTGCACGCCCGGCTCGGCGCCCACTGGGGTTTGCGTGACGATGTGCAACTCGGCCCGTTGCGCGAAATGCTGCCGGAAGACCTCCAGCAACAACGGTCCGCCCTTCCGCGCAAAATCCCCGCCGATAAATAATAAGCGTGGCTTGCTGCCGGGCGTCGTACGCGGCTTGAAAGGCAGTTGTGTCAACTCCAGCGAGGGCGGCAATGGCTGGATCTTCTCCGCCGGTTCCTGGTAATCGCGCCGCAAGCTGTCCGCCACACCATCGCTCCAGGGGAACAGCTTGGCCGCCGCATGAAACAAGACGCGCTCCGGTGAAGTAAGAGGCGCGAGAGTGAGCGGCAGCAACCAGCGCGTCGGCGCGTTCGGCGCGAACCAGTGCGACCCCGCAAGTTGCTGGAACGTGGCATCCAGGCAGACGCACACGGGCACTTCCTCCGCGATCTCGCTGAGATGCAGCGCCACGCTCTGGGTGTTCACGATCACCGCATCGAGCGGCTGCTTCGCCCGCAGGGCCTCCAGTTCATTGCGCACATGTTCGCTGACCGTCAGCCGCCAGCGGGCATTGTGAAAATCCAAGCCCGCCTTGCGCAAACCGCGGATGGAGAAATCCGCGCGCCACTTCATGCCGGACGGCAGGGGCGTGGCGTGGATAACATGCGGCTGGATGCCCGCTTCCGGATGCGTCTCGAACCAGCGGACGAACGGCATCAGATAGGAAGCGTGCCCCAGCGTGTTCTCATTGAGGAACGCGACGTGCATGCGTTCAGGAATTTACCCCAACGGTGGAAATTTGCCGATACATTTGCTCATACAGCGGCACAATCTGTGCGGGCGAGAATTGCTTTACCGCCCGCGTCCGGGCCAGCTCGGCGAAGTGCCTGCGCTCCGCCGGTTGCTGCACCCAAGCCTGGATACGTTTGGCCAACTCGCCGCTCGCGCCCATATCGAAGGTGAGCCCGCCCTCGCCCACGATCCATTGCGTCACTTCGTAATTGTGCGCCAACACTGGCAAACCGCTGGCCATCGCTTCCAGGAACACAATGCCGAAAGGCTCGCGCTGGGCGGCATGGGCGAAGACGTCCGCCGCCTGATAATACACAGGCATATCCGCCGGCTTCACATTCGTAAGCACCATGGCGCGCTCACGCAATTGCTTCGCCGCCAGTTCCTGAAAAGCGCGTGCATCCGCCGGACTGGCCTGGCCGATGATGACCACATAAGGCCGGACCGCCTCGGGCAACGTGGCCGTTTCCCGCACGATCCAGTCAAGCCGCTTGTTGCTGTTCGGCGAGAGATCGCCCACCGCCAGCACCACACAGGCATCCGCCGGAATCTTGTCACCAAACAGTTGCCGCCGCACCATCGCCCGATCGACGGGCAGTTGAAAACGTTGTGTGTCCACCAGGTGCGGGATGACAAACCACTTCTTGGTGTCCACGTTCTCCTTGCGCGCCGCTTCCAAGTAAGCGGGCGCGAGCACCTGTACCACATCGAACTGGCGACACCATGCCGGCCCGAGCAGGAGACCGTCCTTATAGACCACCTGCGCGCCCAGCTCTTTCGCCGAGCGTTGCAAACGCTGGCCCAGCGACGGATCGGCCACATGCAGGAGCGGATGCGGATCGCGGACGAGGTGACGTTTGACGGCGGCGGCGAAGCTCAGTTGTTCCAGCACATAGCGGTTGTGCCAGCTCATGCCGAAGCGGGCGAGGAAGGATTCGCGTGGCCAGTTGCGGACCTGCACATAGGGGCACGTCGTGACCAAAGGCCCGCCACCAAAAAGGGTCACCGGCCAATCGGCGGCATGCAGCGCCTCCGCGACGGTATGCGCCCACGTCTCATTTCCTCGGCGCACCTGGCCGAGCCCGGAACAGATGATGGCCACGCGTGGCTTGCTCATGCTTTCGCGGTCTCCTTGGCCTGACGCGTGCGCCAGAAACCTTTCCACGCCCCGAGCTTGATGGGCCAGAGCTTCAAGCTTTGCCAGTAACGTTCCTTCGCCTGGGCCGGTCGCCCGAGTTCTTCATCCACTGAAGCAGCGAGCCCGAGGAAATACGCCTGGCTGCGCGCGCGCAGCAGCCAATACGTCGGCGTGTTCGGCAGACGCTGCTGCATGACCTTTTGTGCGGAGAGATAGATACGCTGCTGGAATTCGCGGTTCTTGTACGTGTTCGCCGGATGATTGCGCGTGCGATAAGTGACGATGGGTAAAAAGACGAACGGGAACTTCACCGCGAGCCGCACCGCGAAATCGATATCCTCACTGACACAATCCGTCTTTTCCGGAAAGAAACCACCGACGGCTTCCAAGGCTGCTGCGGGGAAGATGGCGGTGAAAATCGTGCCGCCGCTGTAGAAGCACAGGTCATGCAGCACATCGCCCGATTTCTCCGAGAAGCTGAGCACCATGGACGGCGGCTTGGTCACTTCATCTTCATGGATGCTGGTGCGCGCATAGACGATCGAATCGGGATGCTGCTTGGCGGCAGCCAGTTGCTTCTCCACACAGCCAGGCTCCAGCGCATCATCGGAGTCAAGGAAGATGACCCAGGCACCGTGGCATTCGAGCCAGCCACGTTGCCGCGCTGCCGCCGCACCTTGATTCGTCTGACGCACGACTTTCAGGCGCGGGTCTTTGATCGCCTGCAAGCTTTCCAACGTGCCATCCGTGGAGCCGTCATCCACCACCACGATCTCACCGATGCAAGGGCCTTGGGCGAAGACGGACGCGAGCGCTTCGTGGATGTAGTGCGCGCGATTGTAAGCGGGGATGACCACGCTGACATAATCACCGCGCGTTGTGGTTGCCGTCACGCTCATGCTCAGATGGGTGCGAGCATAGGGAGCATCCGTCGGGGGAACAAGTGCGCCCTAATACCGCACCTTCAGCCAAAATTTATGCCGGAACGAGCTGATATAATGGCGCAACGCCACCTGCGGTCCCGCATGCAAGTCGCGCCAGAGCCACTGATCGTCATTCGCGAGCACATACTTCTCCGCGGGCAATGCGCGCGCACCGGCCGCCTGCAAACCCAGATGGATGATGGTCTGTTCCGTGAAATGCATGACGTCCCCGGACATATTGTTGAAGCGCTCCAGCGCCGCCGACCAGTCCACCGGACGATTCAAAAAGAAGAAACCGGCATTCACCGGACTCAGCTTCTCCGTCTCCGATTTGAGCAGGCGGGGATCAAAAGAAGGATAACAGTCCGGCAGATAGGCCCCGGCGGAATTGGGCTCGGCCAGTTGGCGACGCAAATCTTCCGCGCCCGTGAAGTAAAGGATGTCGGAATCCGAATACAGGCTGGGGCCATCTACCGGCAGGGAGAGCAGCACCGCCAGTTTTTTGCCCAGCGGATGTTGCGCCGCATAGCGCATCACGGAAGGCGGCAGGCTCGGTGAGATGAACTGGGCGAAAGGCACCACTTTCGGCGGATGAACCAAACGTTGCAACAAGGCCAGGTCTTCCGGCGTATGCGAACCATCGGAGACGATGGTGATCTGGCTGGGCACACCCGCGTTGGCGAAAAGCGAGCGCAAGCACGCGACCTGCTCCGGCAGATCGCCATGACTGGAGAAGCCGTAGAAATGCACCGGCAGCTCCGGCCGCACAGGCAGTTCACGGGCGACGATCTGCGGCAGGCGCGCCTGATACCAGCGGCGGCGCAGGCGACCCAGACGCAGAGCCAGATGATAGGGCACATTCATGCGTGGGCCTCAGGTCAGCAGCAGCCGTTTTATACAGCCCAGGCCGAAGCGTGTGCCCATCGCCGCCGGGTTCTCTTTCGCCGCGGCAATGAAACAGTCCCAGGCTTCCCCACCCTTGCCCTGCTGCTTCAATTCCATGGCCTGGGTGAACCGGGCAAAGGTCTTCCCATTGCGCTCCATCACGGTGAGGCGTTGCACTTCCTCCGGACTCATCTTCGCGAGGTAGTGGTCGCGCAGGGATTTGTCCTCGCCCGCGAAATGCGTCCCTTCCGCCACCGTCTTGCTGTGCGGATGCAGCCGGAAACCGGCGAGCGGAAAATCCAGCACCTCGCAGCGCTCCCCGCCATGGACGAGCCGGACCCAATACTCGTAATCAAAGCTGTAACGGAATTTTTCTTCGAAGAGGCCGTGCTTCTGCATCACGCTCCGCCGCCAGAAAGTGCTCTGCTGCGGCAAACGGTTGAAATAAAGCCACGAGGCGACATCGGGCGCGGGTGTGGGATGCTTCACGCACGCCTCGGCCGCATTGCCGAAGAGGAGGCAACTGCCCGCCAGCCAGTTGATGTGTGGCCGCTCCATGAAGGTCTTGGCCACCATGTCGAAGGCGCCGGGCAGGAAAACGTCATCACTGTTCAGGTAGGCGACGATATCGCCAGTGACCCGTTCCAAACCCTTGTTGATGGCGTGGGCCTGGCCGCGGTCCTTCTCGCTTACCCACCACGCGAGCTTGCTCTCGTAGCGCTTGATGATGTCCACGCTGTTGTCCGTGCTGCCGCCATCCACGATGATATACTCGATGTGCGGATAACGCTGGTTCAGGACGGACAGGATAGTCTCCTCAAGGAAGTGGCCTTGATTGTACGAGGGCGTAACGATGCTGAATTTTGGGAGGTCGGGCATCAGCGCGGCTATTTGATGATTGATTGCCGGTGAATGTCAACGCCGCCAGCGCAGTTTGAGCAGGCGCAGCCGGACCCGCCCGGCCGCCAGTTGCCCGCGCGCACCCGCTTCCGCCTGGAGCACGGTGCTTTCCTGCGCCTTGGGCAGTTGCGCTTCCGCCAGGCGCAAAGCCAGCGTCTGCTCCCATACGCGGCTTATGGTCGCTTGGGCGGTCGGACGTTTTTTCAAATAAGTTTCAGCCAGGAAAGTCTGTAAACCTGCCAGCTCCTGAAGATCCGCCAGGTTCAGCGAACTGGGTTCCTGTCGCCAGAAACGGAACAGGCGTTCGGCCTGCTCCACCGTCAATTGCACGCCATATCGCTGCCAGGTACGCCGGATGACTTCGAGCGTGTGTTCGATGACCGTGCGCTCGGCCAGCGTGGAGCGGTTGCTCTCGTGCTTGCGCACCCGCAGAGATATGCCCGTCACCTGGGCTAGTTCCGTTTGCTCCAGCAACCGCAGGGTGTAGTCATAATCCTCGGCGTAGAACACCGACCGGTCCGGGCTGAAACCGCCGCAGGCCAGATACGCCTCGCGCCGGACCAGCAGGCCGGCGAAATTGAAGACCGCGTGGAACTGATGCCGCCAGCGATTGAGCTCTGCATCGGCCGCGAGCAGACCTTGATGCGCCACCTTGCCATCCGCGCTGAACCATTCCACGGAACCGGCGATGACTTGGGACTGGGGATTTTGGCGCGCGACTGCCAGGTCTTTCGCGAGGCGTTCCGGTGGCAGCAGATCGTCCGCGTCCAAAAACATCAGCCATTCACCTCGCGCCTGTTGCGCCCCGAAATGACGCGCCACGGCGGGACCGGCATTGGCTTGCCGGAAGAAACGGATGCGTGCCTCCCGCGCGGCTTCACCTTGAATCAGGGTGGGGCCGTCGTCGGTGGAGCCGTCATCCACCACGACGATCTCCCACTGAGTGAAGGTCTGGGCGCGGACGCTCTGGAGTGTCTCCAATACCCACCGGCCCGCATTGTAGAGCGGGATGACGATGGAGATGACGGGTATGTCGGCAGCCATATCAAGACAGGAACGGCACATCTGCTTGACACCCATGCTGCCCCAAGCCGGCGCCGATGAAAACATAAACCCGCCCGGAAACCACCGGCTCACGGCTCCATATCGACAAACCGGACCGGGGTCACTAGACTGGCGTTGCGTGAATCCGCTCAAACATCTGGCCAAACGGCTGCTCTATGCACCGCCGGGAAAGAAAGACTGTGTGTTCCCGTATTTTGGCGCGCAAGCCCACTTCCCCGCCGGAGCGCATGTTGTGCTGCGGGCTTTTGAGGAAGGCATCTTTCAGGAAGATCTTGTCCAGCGCATCTGTCACATCTTGCGGCCGGACTCATGGTTCTTCGATATCGGGGCGAATCTCGGCCTCATGTCCCTGCCCGTGCTGCATTTCGTGAAAGGCAGCCGCGTAGTGTCTTTCGAACCGTCACCGAACGCCCTGCCTTACCTGCAACGCACCTGCCAGGAAGCAACGGGCTATCAGGGACGCTGGAGCGTCGTCGGCAAGGCGCTGGCCGCCCAGAGCGGCCAGGCAGATTTCTATACGGCGGGTGGAGAGAACTCGGCCTTTGACGGCCTGGCCAATACCGGTCGCGAAGGGGGCCGTCAAAAGGTGACCGTAGCCGTCTCCACCGTGGATGCGGAATGGGAAGCCCTGGGCAAACCCGCCGTGACCGTCGTCAAGATGGATGTGGAAGGCGGCGAACTGGCCGTGCTGCAAGGAGCCACCGCCTTTCTCGCCGTCTGCCGCCCGGTCATCTTTTGCGAGTGGAACGGAGGCAATCTCGCTGCCCATCGCTGCCCCGAGGACAGCCTGTTTCACTGGGCACAAACGGCCTATTATCAGCTCTGCAGTCTGCCCTCGTTGACACCTGTGCTCACGCCCGACCATTTGCGCATGTGCATGCGGATGAGTGAAGAGTTTGTCTTGCTGCCCAAGATTTGAACTCCAGCTAGCCGCGCCGGAACTGCGCGAGGAGCGTGGCCACCAACGTCACCGGCAGACCGCGCAAGGCGTGATGCCCCAGCCCCAGCACCCGCAAGATGCCGCCCGGCAAAGTATGGTGGTCCAGCCACGGGCAAGGCTCCTGGACCTGCTCCCGGTAGGCGCGCGTGGCGACCACGTAGGGCGAAAGCTCCTGCATCAACTGCCGTAAGAAACGGAACCAGCCTTTGTCCGGGCAGCCCGGCCCCAGCAAGACCCAGGGCTTGCCGCCGATGGCGTGCAAGACGAGCGGCGCGGGTCCGAAGATTCCGCGCAGCCGTTCACCCAGACTGTATCCCAGCGCTCCGCCGCAGTGGATGATGTCACGCCCGGTATGCAGCAGCCGCACCGGGTAATGCGCGAATTCCGCCGCCCCGATCAGCGCATTAAGCACATCCTGGTCTCCGCGCACGTGTGGCGGCCGCTCCATGAGCGGCCGGTCATCATAACGATGGTACTCCTCGCTCGCGAGGCACTCCTGCCAGCGCCGCAACAGAGGTTCATGCACCGCCGTCACGCGCAGGACGGATGAGTTCAGAGTGCAGGGAATGGCGCGGCCCACCGGCAGATTCCAGCCGCGCGTGCGCAGTTCCGTCCCTTTCTCCGGCTGGCTGGAGGCTTCCTCGGCCACGAGGATCTCGTCATCCTTCAACGAATCGAGCAGCGGTGACAGGGACGCGGACAGCATCGCATCGGAATCCAGCCAGATGGCCTCGTGCCAGCCTTCGCGCAAGATGGGCAGCAGCGTGTGCGGCTTGCAGTTCCAGCCCTGCGCGCCCGCGGGCCAATGATCCACCAGCGTCACCTGTGGATGATACTTCAACCAGTCGCGGAATTCCGGGATGGGTTGCGGACGATAGAGAAAGACGTGCGCCTCGGGACAATGCTCCCGCAGACTGAGGATGGCGAATTTGATCCCGATCTCCGCCCCTTCGCGATCCTCCGCGAGGCAGAAGGCGCGGCGTTTCGCACCGGTGCTAGGCATGACCAGCCTCCGCACGGGTGGCGATGAGGTTCACCTTCTCCGGCAAGGCGGCCGCCTCGGTCTGAAGTTTTCCTTCCGGCGAAAGGAACTGCACCGTGAAACCGGATTGGCGCAACTTGGCGGCCGCTGATCCCAACGCCGCCTTATCAACACCATCGAGCAGCAGATGGCGGATGCGTCCGGCTTTCAACAAGCCCAGCGCACTGGCCGATAATGCCTCCAACAGGGATAGCTCATTCAATCGCAGATAATCGATGGTGCCCAACTGCCATTCTGTCGCGAACCAGTCCAAGCTTAGGAGATCCGCGGCCGCTGTGGAGGCCAAGACCGGCCGGCCGATGATCCGCACAGTTTTTGTGAGCTGGTTCAACGCCACATTGTTCACCAACTGCCGGTAGATGTTCACGTCCGGTGCGAAGGCGAAGACCGCGCCGGTTTCCGTGACCTGTCGCGCCACTAGCATCGTGACGCCGCCGATCACCGGGCTGATATCCACAAAGGTTTCCCCCGGCTTCACCGTCGCTTGCAGCCAGGCCAGGAAAGGTGGGTTGTCGATGACGGCACTGCGCTCGTAATGCCCCGCCACCTCGTCCTGCGCGGTGAAGAGATAAGCCAGTCCGAACTGGTCCCGGAAAACCCACGGTTTCCGGTCCAGGTGGCGATGCCAAAGTTCTTTGAGCTTCCCGCGCATGCGCTAGACTGGGTCCTCGGCCAGATGCGTCACGCCGCTCAGGCTGACCAGTTTTTCAAAGAGGCCCTTGCGGGCGACCAGCTCTTCCCAGGTCCCCTGTTCGGCCACGCGCCCGTTCTGCATGACGACGATGTGATCGGCATCCCGGATGGTGGAGAGCCGGTGGGCGATGACCACCACGGTCCTTCCGGCGCGGGCCCGCTCGAAAGCCGCCTGCACCTGGCGCTCGGCGATGTTGTCCAGCGCCGAGGTCGCCTCATCCAGGATCATCACGGACGGATGCCGCACCAATGTGCGGGCGATGGCGAGCCGTTGGCGCTGGCCGCCGGAAAGCAGCATGCCGCGCTCACCCACGATGGTGTTCAGGCCCTCGGGCAGTTCGCTGACGACATCCTCCAGCGAGACATCCGCCACGGCCTTGTCGATCTCCGCCTTGGTGGCCAGCTCATGGCCGTAACTGATATTAGCCGCCAAGGTATCATGGAACAGAAATGCTTCCTGCTCCACCACCGACACGCGCTTGTGCCACGAATCGGCGGTGAACTCCCAATAATCCGACCCATCCACGGTGATGCTGCCCTTTGTCGGCTGGCGTAAACGCAACAGCAACGTGGCCAGCGTGGATTTGCCGGAGCCTGATGGCCCCACCAGCGCCACCGTCTTGCCGGCGGGCACGGTGAAGCTGACGTCCTTGATGGCTTCCGTACCGTTCTCGTAAGTGAAACTCAGGTTCTCGAAACGGATCTCTTTTTTCACCTCCGTGAACTGTTTGTCACCAAAGGGATGCTGCGGAAAATCCGGTGCGGTCAGCCACGTCTCCACCTCGCGCACCCCCGGAGCCAGGAACACGATGGTGCCGAGCAGGCTGTAAACCTGGTTCACCAGCGGCAGCAGGCGCAGAAGGATGAAACCAAAACCTGCCAAGTGCGGGGCGCGCATCTTGCCCGTGCTGACGAAGAACCAGTAGGCCAAGCCCACGATAAGCATCGCGCCCGTGACGGCGATGATCTCGCCCAGCGGCGCCATCAGCGAATTGTAGCGGCTCACTTTCTCATCTGTGGTGGCCTGCTTGAGATTGACCTTGTGGAAGCGGTCCACCTCGCGCTGCTGGGAGTTCGTCGCCCGCACCACGCGGATGCCGCTGAAACAGTCATGCAGGCAGCTCAATACTTCCTGGTTGTTGTCGCTGACCTCCTTGCCCCGCTGCCCCAACCGGCGCTGGAGAAAACCCACGGACTGCCCGATCAGAGCACCCAGGCAAATCGTCAGCAGCGTCAGCGGCCAGGAGATGTAGAACAGCATGGCCACATAAAGCATCGCCATGCTGCCGCGCTGCCCGATAAGCAGGAGATAATCGATGGCGCAATTGGTCCGGCCGGTCTCGTTGTAGCAGACGTTCGTGAGCTCGCCGGACGTGCGATGCTCGAACAGGCTGAGCGGTGCGTTCTGCAATTTGCGGAACAGAGCGTCCCGCAGATTCACCGAGGTCCGCTTCTTCAGCCGGGCGGATAGGGCCTGGCTGAGAAACAGCACGACGTTCTTCCCCACGATGGCCAGCAGCACCAGCACACAGAAGGTGCCGACATAAAACGAGGTGGAATGCCCGGGCAACCAGTCCTGGACCATGAGGATAGGCCGCATGGGGGCCACGCCTTCACCCTCCAGCAGCAGGGACAGAAGGGGCACGAGCAGGCCGACGCCGATGCTCTCCAGCATCGTGGCCAGAAAGGCCGCCCCGACCACCGCCAGGATCAGATGCCGCCCGCCCCGCAAATGCGGCCGCAACCGCCAGAGCATGCGGAGGACATCGATCGTGCTTTTGAATGCGGTGCGCATCTATGGGGCTCAGGATACGCGAGGAGGGCGGGCTGTCGCCAGTCCCTTGTGACGCAGGGAAAACAGGGTGCGAAACAGGGCGCAACCGCCGGGCAGCGTGGCGCACACGCGCTGGACGAGCCGGACAGCTCCGCCAGCAGGATAGTAGTGGCTATGCAAGAATCGTCGGGCCCGCGCCACATCTCCCTGCAGGAGACAGCGCGTGACCGCTCCGGGCAGAAGACTGGCCATGAACTGCCGTTTCCACGGTTCCACCTCAGCGCTGGTTTCTAGGGGCAGCAGGTATTCGGCGAGCCGCTCCCCCCACAACCCGGACGTCGTGGCCGACTGCGGGTGAGTGCGGTACTCCATCAGGTATTCCGGGCAAAAGACAAAACCGGTGCCTTCCCGGGCCAGTCGCAGGAACAGCTCGATCTCCGGCGTGTTAAGATCCTCTTTGAAGCGTAACCGTCGGACCTCCGCCGTCCGCAACAGCGTGCTGCTGATGGGGACCGCGTTGCGCCAGACCCAGAGCTCGGGATTCACGAGCCGGCCCGCAGGCAGTTGGTCGCGCGCGTAGGCGACCGTATGCTGGCGCGTGGCTTCCTCAAGCCGCTGGCCGTGTTCATCCATGAGATGATGATTGCTGAACAGAAGCGAAACTCCGGGCTGGTTGCACCCCATCAGCTTCTCCACGAAATCGGGCAGCAACCGGTCATCATCACCGATGATCACCAGCCACTCACCTTGCGCGGCCTCCACCACGGCGTTCCAGTTGCCCGCGAGACCGAGGTTGCGGGCATTCTTGCGATAGCGCACGCGCGGGTCTTGCTGCGCCAACGCCTGCGCCCAAGGGCCGATCTCCGTACCCGGTCCGTCATCGCTGATGAGCACCTCGATCGGTTCATAAGTCTGCGCGAGCGCCGAGGCCACTGCCTCTTTCAGATATGCCAGCCGCTTGTAGGTAGGCAGCCCGATGGTGATGAGCGGCTTCATTTGCGGTAGACCTCCCGCCGCAATTGTTGCAGCAGATGCCCGACGACCACCGGCCAATCATAGTGCGCCTGATAATAAGCCCGCCCGCGCTCGCCCATCGCCCGGCGGGTGTCCGGTGCCGCCATCAGTTCCGTCACTTGTTTAAGAAAAGCCGCCGGATTATTCGCTGCCGAGAGCGTGCAGACATTTGCCTGACGCAGTATCCATCCGGTGTTTTGACCGCTGGTGGTGGCAACCGGTGTCCCATGCGCCAGCCCGGCCATGAACGAGGTGCGCCGTTCCGAAACCCCGTCGATGAACGGCAGCAGCAACAGGTCGATGCTCTGCAAAATATGCGAGACCGCCGCCGCCTCCACATATCCCGTGCTCTGGACCATGACGGAGTTCTGTGCCCGCGCAATATCTTCCGTGTTGCCGATGAGGATGAGCGCGACCGGACGGCCGATGGCCTGGGCACATTTCTGCGCGGCGAACACCCAATCAAGCTGCTTGGCGGCACTGGCGGTACCGAACCAGCCGAGCACCAACATGTCTTCCTCCCAGCCGCGTTGCCGTCGCCACGAGCGGCGGAGTTCCGTGCTGGCAGGCACGGGCGCCACCGGAATCGTGCTAGGTGACGCGGCATAAGAAAACTTGGCCTGATGTTGCGGGAACTTGCGCTGCCATTCATCACGCCAAGCCTCGGTGGAGGTCACAATGGCATCCGCCCAGCCCACGATCTCCTGCCACTGCTGGCGATGGGCCCACGCGTAATATGCCCGGTTCGGTAGCCAGGACCAAGGCGCCGCGATCTCATGGGCCAGCACCACTTCGGCCCCATGACCCGGCGTGCTCAGCCGCTCGATCAGCTTAGGCACCACGGGTGCGACACCACCCCGGCCATACATGTGCGGGACATATTCCCAGAGCAAAGCGGTCTCCGGCGGCAACGCATCCAGCCGGGCGAAGAGCGCCGCTTCATCCTGCCAGTCCGGGACGTGCTGGACGGTGATGGGTGCCGGTGGCGTTTGCGTGCCCGCCGAGGTGATGAGCTGGACCGGCGTATGACACACGAGTTCGGCGGCCAGCAGCGCAGTATAATCGGCCACTCCGCCAGACCGGGGCGGGTAATCAGGACAGATGATGGCGACAGGCGGATTCAACGTGCTGCCAGAAAATAACAGCCACAGGCGCAAAGGCCAAATCAAAGTGGGTGGACGGACATTGAATTCTCCCCGTGTGTCGCCTACCCTGCCAGCGGCTGGAACCAACCAACTCACCAGCCACATGGCCAAGCTTATGATCCGGGACGCTGCTACCTGTCAGGAAAACTACCAACGCTTCATCCAACGGGCCGCCGCCACGGGCGAGGTCTGGATGCTGTCGGATGATGAAGGCACCGCCACGTGCGAGTCGGATGAATTCGAGGATGCCGATGTCATCCTGTTCTTCTCCGATCTGGCCTATGCCCGCCGGGCGCAGACCCAGTCCTTCTCCGATCATGCCCCCGAGCGGATCGACCTCTTCGACTTCCTCTACCGCTGGTTGCCCGGCATGACCGGGGATGGCGTGCTGGCCGGCCCCAACTGGACAGGTGATCTGGTCGGCCTGGAGATTGAACCGTATGATCTGCGCGTAGAACTGGAAAAACACCTGAGCGCGGAACAGCAGGCCAGCTTTGCCGCACGTTACCGCCGGGAAACCGGGCAAGCGTGAGCACAGTTTCCATCATCCCCTACGCGGATGCAGCTCATCGCTCCCAGGTGATGGCGCTGTGGCTGGCTGTTTTCGGTTATGAATCCGCGCATAATCGTCCCGCGCTGGCCATCGACAAGAAACTCGCCGTGGACGACCAGCTCTTCTTTGTAGCGGTCGCGGATGCTGCCGTCATCGGCACCGTGATGGCCGGCTACGACGGGCATCGCGGCTGGATTTATTCGGTCGCCGTCGCGCCAGCGCATCGCCGGCAAGGGATAGGGGCGCGGCTGGTAACGCACGCGGAGGCCGCCCTGGCGGCCAAGGGCTGCATGAAGATCAATCTTCAGATCATGCCGGAGAACGAGCGCGTGACCGCCTTCTATACCGCCCTCGGCTACGCCGTGGAGCCGCGCATCAGCATGGGGAAGAAGGTGGTGGAGAATATTCCGGCCGCATAGTATGGTAATACCATATCCGCCATGCAAAAACTCTCTTCACTTCCCACACGGCAACAAAATGCCTTGGCCGGTCTGTCCCTCTTGCCGTGGCTGATTTTTGGGGTCTTGGCTTTAGATCTGCTCCCGATGTCTTGGCGGTTCGGAACATGGCCCGAGAGCTTGCGTACCCTTTGTATCGGCGTATTTAGTCTCTACGTCCTCGCCGAAACACTCTTCTACATTTGGTACCTGCTAATGCAAATGGACTCAGGAACGGAAAAGGCGCAAAGCCCCAAGAACAAACCTCCGACCTGACATGCAGGGAATTATTGTGTGGTTGCTGAAACTGGAAACCTGCATGAGCTCAGGCATGGTCGATTTTCTAATAGACTTTGTATATCTGAATATCTTTAACCAAAAAAAGCTGGGTGGCTGGATCAATAAGCAGCGATGAACCCATCGTTCCCCCTTCTCCGGACGTTAGCCAGCTCACACCTCGAACACCGCCACCTCCGGGCGGCAGTTGAAGCGCAGCTTCCACATGAACCAGCCGATGCCCGAACTCACATAGAGCGGCCCCGCCTTCGTCTCGAAAAGACCCAGGTCATACTGGCCCACCTGGAAAGGCACTAGCAACGCGCCGACGCCCGGCAGTCGCACCTGTCCGCCGTGCGAATGCCCCGCCAGCATCAGGTCAAACGTCTGCGTGCCCAGCTTCTCCACCCATTGCGGATAGTGGAACAGCAACACCCGCCGCTCCGCTTGGGGAGCCATCGGCGTCACCTTCTTCGTGGTCGCCCCCACGATGGCCAATCGCCCGTTATCCAGCACCACCACGCCATCCTCGAGCCAGTCTCCGCCAGATTTCTGGAAAGACTTTTTCACCTCGGTGAAATTGATGCCTGACCAGTCATCGTGATTTCCCGGCACCCCAAAGATGGGCGCCTTGATGCCGCTCAGGATCTCCAGCGTCTCGCCAAGGAATGATTTCTCCTCCACCAGATCGCCGGTGAAACAGACGATGTGCGGCTCCAGCGCGTTGATCGTGCGCACCACTTTTTCCAGCCAGGCGCGGTCGCCTTTGTGATGCAGGTCGGTGAGGTGAACGATGCGGGTCTTGGCGTTGGGCAGGGTGAGTTTGGGACGGGTCACCTTGAGCCAGGTCGGTTCCCACCAGAACGCATTGAGCGCGCCCACGAAAGGTGCCGCCAGCAGCAAACGCTTCAGCCACTTGCGCCGGGTCAGCTTGCGCTCCTCCATGTCTGCTGGACTGGACTTCGGCATGGCTTGCGATATCAGGAATGAATCCCGCTCTGTTTGGACCATCTCAACCCGCCACCGTCACTGAGGTTTTACAATCTGCGGATGCGCATCCGCCGGATCTGCAGATCTCCACCGCGATGCTGGATGGCGATATGCCCTTCCTGGGACCACATGAAGCCGGCATGCTTGAACCTGTTACGTCCTGCCTGCTGCAAGGCGGTATCATTCCAATTATACTCCAGCACCACTCTTTCGTTTATAATGTGCTCCACCCGGCCATTTTGCACCCGGACCTTGGCGAAGGTGTAGCCGCCGGCAGGCGGAACGCCCGGATTGCCCGTGGTGCCCAGCAGGCCGAAGAGCGCCCCGTGCTTATGCTCTGGAGCATCGACTCCCCTTGCACTTGCTCCCACCAACTGCATCTCCGGGCCGGTTTGATGACTGGCCGGAGCGGCCTCCGTGGCCCGGTAGATGATGCCACTGTTGCTTTCCGCGCCGATGGTGTACTCCATCTCAAACTCGAAATCCCCATATTTCTCCCGAGTCAGCAGATCGACCGGTGTGCCTCCGGGAATAGATCTCAGAAAACCATCCTCCACCTGCCAACTGCTCCAGGGAAAACCTGATTGCTTGAAGCCCCTGAATTTCACGGTGGAACCATTGAGATAGCTATAAAGATCGTCCCAAGCACCTGCCCGCTCGGACAAGATTGGCGTTTCAGGTGTTGCAGCAGCCTCGCTCCTGAGTGAGCGCAGCGTGAGATTGCGGATCTCCACCGACCGCTCACCGCCCGCGCCACTGTTCCAGATCTCAAAGGCGATCTGGTCGCCGAGCCGCGCATTGAAAAGCTCCGGCCGGTCCGCCTCATACGTGGTCGTGCCATTGATGACCTGCAAGATGCGCGTGCCCTCCACCCGGATGCGGATCTGGTTCCAGTCATCTGTGCGCAAAGGCTCAGGGGCGTAACCCGGCTGGCTCGCAAAGTTCCCGTTGTTGCCGACGAGCAGCACGCCGTTGTTGGGTCCTGGTTCCAGCGGCATCGCCAGACCGCTCGCGATGGCACCCGGCGATGGCATCGTGGAGCGGTAAAACACGCCATGATGCCCATCACCCGCTTTCTGACTGGAAGGCTTGTACTCGAACGTCAGCTCGAACTCCGTCGCGCGCTGGTCCGCTACCAGATAAGAACGCGCGGCCAAACGCGTCGTCGCCTTGATCACGCCATCCGCCACTGTCCACACATCCGGTCCCAGCGTGCTCCAGCCGCTGAGATCGCGCCCATTGAACAAGGCTTGCGCACCATCCGGACCACCAATGGAAGCACCAGCACCACCTCCGGGTCGCATAACGACGACACCGATGACGCCCAGCAGTATCAAAACTATGACCGCCATCAGCAGTTTGGTTTTTCCAGACGGCTTGGGGCTGGCCGGGATTTCTTCATCCGCCATTGCCGGTCGGGCCTCACTCGGGCGGGTGGAGGCGGGCAAGGGTACCGCCACCGGCACCGGCGTCCGGGATGATGCCGGAGTTGATGGCGCAGCCGCCACGGACCGTTGCGTGATCTCCGAGGCCAGCGCGCTCGTCTGCGATTGCCCGCCGAGCTGCAACCACTCCGCTACTGCGGCGGCGCTCTGCGGCCGTTGCGCCGGGTCCTTCGCCAGACACGCCATGATGAGCGCACTCACGAAGGGCGGCACCGCATTGCTCAACTCCAGCTCCGCCAGCCGCTGGTCCACCGGGTCCGGCGGCAGGTTCCGCACCTGATGTGGGATGTCACCGTGATAGAACGGCGGCTTGCTCGTGAGCAGCTCGTAGAGCGTCGCGCCCAGCGCGTAGATGTCATCCGTCACGCGCGGCGTGCGGCCATCCATCTGCTGCGGACTCATGTAGGCCGGGGTGCCGCTCGTGTTCGCCTTGATGGAAACCCGGCTCGTCAATTCACTCACCACCGCCGCCAGTCCGAAATCCGCCAGCTTCAAGCGACCCCGCCGGTCCAGCATCATGTTCGCCGGCTTCAGGTCGCGATGCACCACCTTCTCCTCATGCGCGTAATCCAGCGCGTCACAAAGCTGTTTCGCCAAGGGCCGGAGCTGCTCCCACGTGAAGAGCCGCTGCGGTTGTTGGGATTTCCACGCCGCGACCGTCTGCCCGTCCACGAACTCCATGGAGATGAACGGCGGTTCGCCGGTGAACTCGTTCAGGTCATGCAACCGGATGATGTTCGGATGCGAAAGCTTGCGGCTGCGCAACGTCTCCCGCCGCAGATCCTCCAAGGCCCCGGCATCCGTGCGGATCTCCGGCGGCACCAGTTTCAACGCCACGTCCTCGTCCAGCCGCTGGTCATGCGCCAGCCAGACCACGCCCATGCCGCCCTGACCCAAGGGCTCGATCAGGAGAAAGCGGTCCCCGCCCAGCACCGTGCCGGGCTTCATCTCCCAGGAAGGACTGCCGCCGTTGGTCATACCACCTGCTCAGTAGCAGAAGACCGGCCCCTCTCGCAATGTTTCAAATCAGGCGCTCGCGCCGCCGAACTGGTCCGCCTTGTTCTTGAACAGCAGATTGAACGTCGTCATCGAGCCGTAACTGCGCGTGATATACTGCTGCATCTCCACCTTTTCCCCGTCGGTCAGGTTCGGATGCGCATTGATCTTCTGCTCCAGCACACGGAGATTGTTGCGGATCATCACGATCTTGTGGAAGAAGACTTCCAGCTCCACTTCCTTCGTCGCCAACGTGGGATCGGCCGGGTGCAACACAATCTTGCCCTTGTTCCACCGGGCGCCCAGCTCCTGCACGATGGTGTCATCGCGCTCCATGCCGAGTTCATGCGCCACCGCCTCCACCGTCTCGGCGATGAGCTGCCTCAACGGCTTATCGAGACCGCTCAAGCTCGCCTGCGCTTCCGCCGGGGCCAGCTCGGCGGAGACCGGCTCCACCTTGCGCAGACCGTGCTCATCGAACAGCACATCCGCCATATGTTCCGTGATGGACTTCACCACACCGATGCCATACTGCGGATGCCGCACCTTCATGCCGATGTTCAACGACTCAATTTTCATGGGGTCCACAGTGTGCGAGCGAACCCGTAAAATTCCAGCGTAATCAGAATGGAATCTCATCCGCCTTCCAGTCCATACTCCGCTGAACCTGAACGACAACCCTCCATCCACTGTGGCCAATACTGCTGGACAACGCGGACGCGCCTGGGTGCTCACCCAAAGCCTGCTCCTGCTCGCCCTCGTCCTCGCCGGACCGCTGGGCCGCTCCGCCGGTGAAGCGTGGCTCGCGGGCATGGCCGCCGTGATTGGCAGCGTCCTGTTCGCGCTCGGCGCCGTCTTCGGCATCGCCGGCGTCAAACACCTGGGCCGCAACCGCACTCCTTACCCGCAGCCGCTCGCCGATGCCGCCCTCGTCACCACCGGCGTATATGCCTGGGTGCGACACCCGCTCTACGCCAGCCTCATCTACGCTGGATTCGGCTGGGCCCTGCTCTGGAGCAGCTACCCCGCCCTCACCATCGCCGCCCTCGACCTGTGCTTCTTCACCGCCAAAGCCCAAGCCGAAGAACGCCACCTGCGCGCCAAGTTCCCCGCCTACGCCGATTATGCTACCCGCGTGAAACGCTTCCTCCCCGGCCTCTGGTAAACAACCCCATCCCTCGCTGTTCTATATGGGGAATATTGGCCAGCCGGTGCAACCGGTGGTGGAAGTTTCCCATGAGCCACATAAGTCCTTTTCCCTAACTCTGAACGTTGGACGTTGAGCGTTGGAAGTTGGACGTTTCCCCAACTTTGAACTTCGAACCTTAAACATTAAACTTATTAACCGTTCCCCGAAGCGGCCTGCCATCCAGTTTGTTCAATGTGACACTCTCACAGTAGCATCCTGTTCTGCGGCACTCTAGCCACCAGTCCACACCTCCCGCACCAAACCCTCGCCAGCCACTTCACAAAGAAATGCAGAACCCAAAATCCGGTAGGGCGGTGGTGTTGGCCTCCGGTG
>CAZPUL010000002.1:0-218157 GCA_964589735.1 uncultured Verrucomicrobiota bacterium
GCGTGCCCTTGAACATCATGTGCTCGAAGAGATGCGCGATGCCGGTGATGCCGGGGCGCTCGTTGGCGCTGCCCACCCGGGCCACCCAGCCGCCGGAGATGGTGGGTTCCCCCTTGCGCGGCAGCATGAGCAGCTTCATGCCATTGGAGAGTTCCTTTTCCACCACGGACACCTGCTGGGCATGCCCGAGCGCCGTGCAGGCGACGAGACCGAGCAGGACAAAGAAGCGCGTAAGCCGTTTCATGGGTTTCAGACAAATCAGATCAGGTCAATTCGGTGCTATGCCGCGCACTGTAGCGCAGGATGAGGGCGGATACAACAGCGGTTGCATGGCACAAGGTTGGACGCTGGGAAAGGGAAAGCGTTCGACACATTTTAAAAGCGAAGACGAAGTTTTTGATTGTGGCGCATCCTTATGGATAAGCGGTGCAAGACTGCGAGGCAGGACAATTTGCTTGTGACGCTGGCGTTGGGTTCGCACGATGCGCCGGTGTTCCGCATCTGATCTGCGGGACCGGCTTTTGCCCAGATGCAACTCAAACCCGAACGCATCGTCCGCCTGCTGCTCGCGGGCTTGCTGGGCTTTGTGTTCGTCGCGGCCTGTTTCCACATCTCGGATATCGATCTGGGTTACCATATCCGCACGGGCGCGTATGTGATGGAGCAGCACCGCATCCCGGCGGTCAATACCTTCGCCTACACGACGCCGGAGGAACCGTGGTATCTGCACCAATGGCTGCCGGCCACGGGACTGTATCTGCTGGACCGGCTGGGTGGCGTGTATGCGCTGACCACGGCCAAATGTCTGCTGGCGATGCTGGCGATGTGGCTCACGTGGCTGACGGCGCGGCGGCTGGGGGCCGGGGATTCGCTCTGGCCTTTCTGGGCGATCACGCTGGCGACGGTGATCGGGCGCACGCGTTTTTTTGAGCGGCCGGATTTTCTTTCCGGCGTCATCTTCACGTTGGTGTTGTATCTGGATACGCGATGCGGGCGGTCACGCCGCTGGCAATGGCTCGGGCTGCCGCTGCTCTTCGCGCTCTGGGCGAACATCCACGGCGGACTGGTGTATGGGCTGGCCTTGCTCTTCGCGTTATCAGCCGGGGAATGGGCCGAGGCGGTGGCGCGGAAGTTACTGCCGGGCAAAATCCCCAGCGCGGAAGCGACCCCGCTGACGTTTAAGGAATTGCTCGTCCGCCCGGCGGGCATGGGTTTGGCGGTGCTGGCGGCGGCGCTGGCCACGCAGGTGATCAATCCGCACGGGGCGAAGATCCTGCTGGTGCCGTTCCAGTTCAGCAGTGAGTTCTGGAAAGGGGTCATCACGGAATTGCAAACGCCCATCTGGTACGAGAACCGGGTGTTCTACCTCTTCCTGCCGGTGCTCGCCGGGTTGTTGATACTCTCACGCAGGCAGTGGAGTTTCGCCCGGTGTTTCATCCTGTGCGGGTTCACGCTGTTGGCTCTGGATGCGCAACGGTCGTTGCTCTTCTTCGCTTTCGCCACCGCGCCTTTCGCCGCGCAGATGGCCGGGCAGGTGTGGCCGCTGACGGTCGGCAGCACGAAGCGCTGGGTGATCGCGCTGCTGCCGGTGACCTGGCTGGCGCTCGCGGTGTTCCAGTTCGTGCCGGATCCGCAATACAAGTTCGGCTACGGGCGGTATCCGGGTTTCTATCCGGCGGGGGTGTTCGCCTTCCTGGAGCGCGAGGTGCCGTCGCAAAATCTCTTCAATGAGATGCGCTATGGCGGGCCGCTGTTGTGGGAGAATTATCCGAAGTTCAAACCGTTCGTGGACGGGCGCGGCGATGCTTATGCGGTTTCCTTCTGGGAGAAAGCGTATCTGCCGGTGATCAACCAATCCCCCGGCTGGCGGGAGATTCTCATGCGCTGGCAGGTGACCGCCATGTTGCTGCCCATCCCGCTGAATCGCCAGTTGCCGCCACTGGCCCAGACGATGATCAAGGACGGCGAGTGGGCATTGGTGGCCTGCGATGATTTCACGCTGCTCTTCCTGCGCCGCACCGCGCTCAATGAGGCGGTCATCGCGAAGTATGAGTTCAAGGTTATCAGCCCGGATGACTGGTCGCTGGGCAAGGTCACGCCCGCCAACGCCGGGGCCGCCGTGCAGGAAGCCGCACGGGTGCTGGAACTCGCGCCGGAAAGCATCTTCGGATTGACGGCTGCGGCCCGGGCCACGCTGGTGCGCGGGGATTATGAGAACGCCGCGCAACTCTACGCGCAACTGGTGGCCCTGCCCGGTGCGAATGCCCTTTACTCGCGCGACTACGGCTTCGCGCTGCTGCAACTGAACCGGTTACTGCAAGCGGACGAGGTCTTCGCGCGGTTGCAGGCGAAAGGGGAGCTGGCGGGTTATCCGGCCTTCATGCGCCACTTCATCGCCCTCCGGCAGAACCAGCCCGCCGAGGCGCGGAAGTATCTGCAAGAGGCGATCACGCTGGAACCCGGTAATGCCGAGTATCAGTCGGCGCAACGGGCGCTGGGTGGCAAGTGATGTGCGCTTGCTTCCCGGGCGCGGGTGTTTTAGTTCTCTTGCATGATTCCACTGCGTCGTTTTCTGGGCGGCTTGCTTGCCGTCGGAATGGTTTCCACACTTTCGGCTGCCGAGGCACCGAAGCTGCCGGCGAAAAAAGATCTGCACCTCTACTTGCTCATCGGCCAGTCGAACATGGCGGGGCGGGGGAAGGTGGAGGAGGCGGACAAGGTGCCGCATGCGCGGGTGCTGATGTTCACGAAGGACAACACTTGGGCACCGGCCGTCGATCCGTTGCATTTCGACAAGCCTACGATTGCCGGAGTGGGCCTCGGCTCGACGTTCGGCCGCGTGATGGCAGATGCGAACCCCAACGTCACCATCGGTCTCATCCCCTGCGCTGTCGGTGGCACGCCGCTATCGCGCTGGCAGAAAGGCGGCGATCTCTACGAACAGGCACTTGTCCGGGCAAAGGCGGCTATGAAAGACGGTATGTTGAAAGGCATTCTCTGGCACCAGGGCGAGGGTGATTCTGGCAGTGAAGCGACGGCAAAGAATTACGCGGAACGTTTGGCACAGGCGGTGAAAGACTGGCGCAAAGATCTCGGCGTGAGCGAGGCTCCGTTTGTCGCGGGCAAGCTCGGCCTGTTCCTCGCCAAGGCCAACAAGGACGGCAAACCTTCTTACTGGCCCGTAGTGAACGAACAGATCGCGCATCTGCCGAAGCTGGTGCCGCACTGCGCAGTGGTGGAATCAGACGGCCTCGTGCACAAAGGTGATGCAGTGCATTTCGACACAGCATCACTGCGCGAGTTCGGGAAACGGTATGCGGCGAAGATGCAGGAGTTGCAGAAGTAAGGGCGACTCACGGCTCCACATACACCGGCATGTCGATCCAGATGAGTTTGCTCAGGTAGGCGGCGTTCCAGTTCGCGAGGCGGAAGCAGCCGTGCGATTCCGTGCGGCCCACGGCCTCCGGCGCCGGTGTGCCGTGGATGCCATAGCCCGGCTTGTCGAGTCCGATCCACGCCACGCCGACCGGATTGTTCGGTCCCGGCTGGATCATCAAAGGCTTGCTGATCTTCTTCGCTTCGGCTGACTCGGGGAATATTTCCGGGTTGAAGCGGTAGTTGGGATTCTCCGCCGCCACTTTCACGCGCACCACGCCGATGGGCCGTTTATCCACCTTCTGTGCGATGCTGCATGGGAACTGGGCCATGAGCCGGTCCTTCTGATCGAATACCTGCAGTAACCGCGCGGAGAGCAAAATGGAGGCATAGGCCGCGCGCCCGGCCGGTTTCGGTGACGATACATTCGGCACCGTGAGTACCGCGCCAGCCGACACCGCATCCCAGTTCACGTCCTTGTTCAATTGTTTGATGAGCGATGGATGCGTCTGAAATTTCTCCGCCACAAGTTCCAGGATGGTCTCGTAACCCAGCCGGTCTTGCTGTGATTTGCCCAGCCAGGTCTTGCTCAAGGCCCGGAGCGATCCGACATCCGCATCGGTGACGGTGTAAGTGGTGTAAGCCGGCAGCTTGAGCTGAAGCGCATTCTTCGTGGCGGTGTCCAGCTCGCCGGATTGCGGGATGCCGTTGCGTTGCTGAAAGCCGCGCACTGCCGCGCGCGTCTGATAACCGATGGCTCCATCAATGGACCCTGGTGAGAAACCCAAGCGAGCGAGGGCGATCTGGGCTTCGAGCGTGGTCTGCACCGGACGCGAGCCTTCAGCGGTCATATTACTGGGGACGGTGTTGCTCACGATCGGGATGGGCAACGGCATCGCTGGTTGATTCGTAGAAATTGGGCGAACCAGTTGATTCGTAGTCCCGGGACTGATGACTTGATTGGTCACTCCGGGGCGCACAATTTGATTGGTTGATGCGCTCGGACTGTTCGTCTTTTGCTCCACCCAGGGCAAATTGGTGGCAACGCGGTTCGAGATTCCCTGCCAGTCCACATTGGTCAGCACATCGGGCGCGCGTTTGATACGTTCCACATCGATGTATTCGGCGATGACTGGCGGTTCCTTGCGCGCGGGGTCATTCAACTGCCACCAATACCAGAGACACAGCCCGGCGATGACCAAGATCAAAAGCACAAACAGGCGGGAGACCATGCTGCTCCCGCCGGACTTCTTGCCGCCGCTATTGGGTGACTTGGCTGCCACGGCCAGACTTTAGCCATAAAAGCGTCCAGATTCCAAAGGAAGAAGTTGCCAACTCGCCAAAGCTGGTTGAGATTGCCTTCATTCCCGACCGTCACATGCGGCATGGCGTCTGCTATCACCAAATATGCAACCGCTATCAACCAACCACGCGTGCGGTTGCGACGTATGAACAGACGCATCCTGTCCGGGCTGCTCACCGGTTTGTTGCTGGCCGTCAACACCACCTTTGCCCAGTTCGAAACTCCGCCACCCGCCATCACCTCGATGGTTTCCTCGAATGGCCAGCGCATTCTGGGTTTTACCCCTTATCCGGCCGCGAACCAGATCCGCCTGCTATACAGCACCAATCTGGCCAATGGCTTCACGCTGGCGACCAATGCCAGCATGACGAATTTCAACTGGTTCGTGCCGGCCACCGCCACCAATGCCTTTTACCTGCTCGAAGTGCAACCTCTCCCGACGAACGCCCAGATCGCCACCATCGCCTTGAACCGGCTGGCCTATGGACCTACCCCAAAATTGCTCGACGACCTGGTGTATGGCGGCAATCCACAGGCTGCCCAGAATTGGGTCAACAGCCAGCTCGCGCCGGAGACGATCACGGAGAACATCGCGAATTCGCACACGAACATTAATATCATCGAAGGGAAGTTCGGTTCCGCTTCCACCTACCTCTCGCATACGGCCACGGAGGGTCCAGGCACAGCCCACATCAATGACCTGCGCGCCTGGTTCGTGCTGCATGCGGTCGGGGCGGATCGTCAGTTGGTGGAGGTGCTCTCCCAGTTCTGCGAGAACCACTTCGTCACCCAGTATTCCAAGACCTACGATTACTTCACCTCGTTCTACAACGGCATCACGAACGCGCGCGAACGCATCGCCGCCGAGCTTGAACGGCGCGAGATGGAGCGCTGGCGTCAGGTGCTGCTGAATCCCAACGGAACCTTCCTCGACCTCCTCACCGTGAGCGCCGAGAGCCCCGCGATGATCATCTATCTGGACACTGCCAACAGCCGCGCGGATGGCGGTCGTATCCCGAATGAGAATTACGCGCGCGAATTGCTCGAGCTCTTCACGCTGGGCGTGGATAATGGCTACGATCAGAATGACATCGTGGCGCTCTCTTACGCTTGGGCGGGCTGGTCCGTAGAGATGGTCGCCACCAATGATTGGAACAATCCGCACGCTGCCAAGACGACGACGCTGCTGGATACCGGCAACCCCAGCACCGCCTACACGAATCTTATCGGTTCGTGGGTGTTGAACTTCAAGAACACCCGCTACCGCAACAGCAGCATCACCGTGTTCCCCGGCAAGCTGGTGCCTGCGCGGTATGGCGAACCGTGGGTCTCCAAGACCTATGCCAATGGCACGCCCGGCTCCTATCAACTGGTCATTCCCGCCCGCACCGGCACCGCCGCCATGCAGAGCGGCTATGATGCGCTGAACCATCTGGCGAACCTGCCCTTCACGCAGGAGTTCATCAGTGTGAAGCTCTGCCGCCTGCTGGTGCATGATGATTTTCATCACGGATATGACTTCACCGATGAAGAAGTGACACCGGAAGAAGCACTCGTGAAGCAATGCATGCTGGCGTGGGAAAACAGCACGCCGAAAGGCCAACTGCGCCCGGTCCTCAGCACGATCGTGAACTCCGATCTCTTCCGCTCCCAGCAGACCGCGTTCCAAAAGGTGAAGACACCGCTGGAATTCGCCGTGAGCGCCATCCGCGCCTTGCGTTACAGCACGAACAATGCGGGGCCAGATACGTTCACCGCCGACACCGATGGCTACGCCATCTCCGGTGCGACGAATCAAGTCAGCGCTACGCCATCCTCCGCGCCGCTCTCGCGCATGGGCGGCATGTATCTCTTCGAGCGCTCCGATCCGGACGGTTACCCCGAAGGCTCCGGCGGCTGGATCAGTGCGGGCACACTCGCAGAACGTCTGCGTTATGCGCAGTCCATCTGCATCGCCTTGGGTCAAAGCGGCAAGACCGATGCGGGCAATGGCAACATCGTGAACCCCGTGGCCTTCGTGCAGAACCGGCTGCCTTCAGCCGATTGGCGGGATGCGGGCAAAGTGGCTGACCTGTTCATCAGCATGATCTATCCCGGCGAAGGCCAGGCGAATCTCACCGCCTATCGCACGGCCGCGATCAACTTCTTGAACACCTCGGACAGCGGCACCAGTTCGTTATTCTCGAGCCTGACCGTGAGTACCACCGCGAACAGCACCTACGACAACCGCGTGCGCGGCCTCGTCGGCATGCTGCTCACCTTCCAACGTTTTCAGGAGCAGTGATATGAACCAGCCTTTTAACATCCTGTCGCGCCGTTCCTTCCTGAGCCATGCCGGCAAGCTCGGCCTCGGGGCCGCACTCGCTTCCTTGGTCGATGTGCCCTTTGTGGTAAAGCGTGCGCTGGCCGAGGGCAACATCGGTCTCAATGGCAAGAAGGTGCTCTTCATCTGGTTGCGCGGAGCGAATGATTCCCTGAACTCGCTCATCCCCATCCAGGACTCCGCCTACAACACGACGAACCGCCCGAACATTCTCATCCCAAAGGATGCCATCGATTACAGCGCGATCACCGGGCAGATGGATTTTCCAGTAAGCGGCGCCAGCCTGTCCACGTTTGATTATGCCGATGCCATCCGTACCGGCAATGGCTTCGCGGCCGTTCATCCTTCCCTCAAGTTCCTCGCGCCTGTCTATAACGCGGGGGACCTGATGATGATTCATCGCGTGGGCTATCCGCGGCAGTCGCGTTCGCATTTCGATTCACAGAACTATTGGGAGAACGGCAGCCCGAACAACAACCTCTCCAAGGACGGCATCTTCTATCGCACGCTGTTGGAGTCCGGTCTCACGGCCACCTCACCGTTGACGGGCGTCACCATCCAGTCGGCCTTGCCGCTCATCATGCGCGGTTCGGCGGCGGCGATGACGAACCTTACCGACCCGACGCGTTACAATCTCTTCGGCATCCCGAACACCACTTCCGGCAATGCCAAGGCGGATACGTTCCTCGCCACCAGCAATGACAGCCTCTTCCCGAACAAAAAGAACCGCGATTTTCTCCAGCTCCAGTATGAGAATCTGGAGAACACGCTGAGCATCTTCGCGAGCCTCAATTTCACGGACATCGATCCCAAGACCGATGGCACGCCGAATACCGGCGATGGCAACATCTTCCTCGATAACGAGAACACCGATGGCGATGTGCCTTACTATCTGTTCCCCACGCGTAACCGCAAGAATGGCGGTTCCTATCTGGCCGGCCGGAATGCCGACACCACCAAGTATGCCGTGGATACGGGCGCTTACGGCTACTTCCGCAACCTGAAGGCGTCGGCGCAGATCCTGAACGGCACCAGCGCGATCATCGCCGGCACGGAGTTCGGTGGCTGGGACACGCACAACAACCAGGGCGCTTCCACTGGTGCGCATGCGAATCTGTTGCGTCGCCTCGGCTGGACCATGTATGCACTCCGCAAATTCTTCCAGATCTA
Organism: uncultured Verrucomicrobiota bacterium; assembly: GCA_964589735.1. Lineage (GTDB taxonomy): Bacteria > Verrucomicrobiota > Verrucomicrobiia > Limisphaerales > JAEYXS01 > JAEYXS01. The sequence continues at coordinate 8,172 of CAZPUL010000002.1, forward strand.
TGGCAAGAACGGCACGAATCCGTTGCCGGGCGCTCAGTGTTCTTGGGATGACCTTGTCATCGTGACGCTCTCCGAATTCGGCCGCACCACCATCCAGAACAGCTCCGGTGGCACGGACCATGCCGAGGCCGGCCTGATGATGGTGGCGGGTGGCGGGGTGCGCGGTGTGGGCAAGGACGGTGCGACGAGCGCCATCCTCGGCTGCCATCCGAATGATTCCGTCCCGTGGGTCACGGGGCAGACGGGCAGCATGTTCGGCGTCAGCAGCCGCTATCTGAAGCGCTCGTACGATTACCGCTCGGTGTTGGGACGCATCATCCGCGACCACCTGGGTGCGACCCAAGGCCAGTTGGACCGCATCATCCCGGGTTACCTCGACAGCCGCGAGAAGCTCCTGAGCGGCGGCACGAACACCATCGACAATACCGTCATCGCTGGTGAACCGGACCTTATCGCGTGATGTGCATCCGTTGCCTGAAATAAAAAAGCGCGGGCATTGCCCGCGCTTGGAAAATTTACGTGCTCGTCGCTTACTTCGCTGCCGTCAGCTTGGCTTTCGTCTTGCCCCAACCCTCATTCGGCAGCGCCTCCCACACACGCAGGTTGCGGAACGAAGCCGATTCACCGGAAACGGTGAACCCGAAATTAGCCTTGGAAGTCGCAATCAGTTCATTCGCACCCGCGACCGCCTTGCCATCGATATGGGCGACCATCTCATCGCCCTTGAGCTCGAGCACCACGGTTTTCCAGACACCGGGTTTGATGTCCACCTTTTGCGTGCCGAACTTCACGGCTTTATCCGGCCCCTCATGGTCGTGGTCATCCTTTTGCGCGGTGAAACCGTCCTTGTTGATGAGCACGCGGCAGACGTGTTCTTTCGCGTCATTGATGCTCAGGGTGGTCATCCGGCAACCATCCACCCGCACGTCATACTGGATGACGACGTCCTTGTATTGCAGGGGGAAACGGGCGACCGCGCCATGCTTGTCCTCTTTCAGTTCGGTGCCTTTCATCGCCCCGTCCGCGAACTCCCATTTGCCGGGGCGCAAACGCCAGCCCTTGGTCCACGCTTCGCCTTTCTTCACTGCCGGCGCAGCTTCCACCTGTTTGGTGAAATCTTCGCTCAGGAGCAGCTTGCCGCGCTCGGTCATGAGCGTTTTGGGATCGGCCGCGTGAAGTTGGGTCAGGGCCAGTGTACCGGCCAAGGTCAGGAATCGGGTCAGAGTTTTCATGGTGTTCAAGGAAGCCAGACGCCGAAGCAGCTACGGAAGTTACAGCCAGCTTGTACGCTTGGCTTTTCTGCCGCAACCCGGCACAACCACAGGAGCAAGACGTGAGAAAAGCATACACATCGGCCCTGATCGTGACCGCCGTGGCTTGGGGCAGTGGCGCAGCACTGGCGGAGACGGTGCAACTGACGCCCACCGCCGATACCACCCTCATCGCCGTGAGTCCGGACAACAATCTCGGCGGCAAATCGTTCTTCAACGCCGGCACCACGCAGAATTTCACCAAGAACCGCGGTCTCATCCTTTTCGATCCTCTCTCGATCGTTCCCGCCGGAGCCATTATCCAGTCAGTTTCCGTGAAGTTCGAGGTGCTGGGCCAGCCGGTGGATGGTTATGCTCCGGGCATGTTTGGTCTGCATCGCATGAATGTTTCCTGGGGCGAGGGCGACAAGAATCCCTCCACGCAAGTCGGTCTCGGCCTGCCCGCCACGACGGGCGAAGCGACTTGGAACAATCGGTTTCATGGACAGGGTCTGCCATGGTCCCAACCGGGTGGGGAGGCGGGCGTGGACTTTGTTGCCCAGGCCAGCTCCAGTCAGATCGTGTATGATGTCGGCAACTCGCCTTACATCTTCGACTCCACCTCGGCGCTGGTTTCCGATGTGCAATACTGGCTGGACAATCCCGGCCAGAATCATGGCTGGATGCTGAAGCTGGCGGATGAATCAGTGGACTTCACTTCCCGCCGCTTTGGTGCCAGTGAAGGACCGGATGCCGCCATTCTATCCATCCAGTACGCCATGGTGCCTGAACCAGGAGCAATGCTGCTCATGGGGCTGGGCGGCGCGGCTCTCTGCGCTCGCTTACGCAATCGCCGTTTGTTGAAACGTTGATTGGTTAAATGGTTGAAACGTGAATCGATTCACGCTTTAACGCCTTTAACGATTCAACGAATTCCGACCTATTTAGGCAGCCACTTCTCCCACTGCTTGGCGATCTGTTCCACGTTCTCCTTCTTCACTTCCATGAGTTGCGTGTTGTCGATGGCTTTCGTCGGATTCTTCTTCAAGTGCAGCTTGTTCACCAAGTGCTCTACAGAGCGCCAGCCGTAGTTATACACATCCTGGCCGAGCAGCAATTGCACATGGCCGCTGCGCACGTAGCCGAGCTGTTGGGGCAGCGCATCCACGGAGACGCATTTCACCGTGCCGGCGGGCCACTTGAGCGCGTTGTCCGTGAAGAGCGGCCAGCCGCCGAGAAAGCCCCAGCCGGTGATGTCCGGATTCGCCTGCATGACCTGCTCGATGCGCGCGACAGCGTCTTGCGGAGTCTCCTTATGATAGAAGATGTCCACGATGCGGATGCCGGGGTAAGCCTTCGCGCCCGCGCGGAAACCAGCAGCACGTTGCTGGAGGTTCGCCGCATTCGGATTGCCGTCGATGGCCGCCACGACACCTTTGCCGTTCAACAATTTGGCGAGCGATTCAAAGGTGGCCTTGCCGCATTCAAAATCATCGATGCCCACGGAGACAAAGCGCTGGCTGTTTGGTGCGTCGCCGGAGAAGGTCAGCACGGGCACACCATTCTTCACGGCCTTATTGATGGCGTCCGTGAGTTTGATGGCGTCTGAGCAACTGATGATGATGCCGTCCGCGCCGTTGAGCACGAGCTGCTCGATGTATTCCGCCTGCTTCTGCGCGTCCTCTTCGTTCGGCGTCCGCCAGTCGATCTTGATCTTGATGCCGTGCTTGGCGGCGAGTTCCTTGGCCGCATCATTCGCTCCCGCCCGTGCCGCCTCAAAGAACGGATTGCCCTGCGATTTCGCGATCATACCAAAGGTGTAAGTGCGTTGGGCAAAGGAGGTTTGCGGCATGAGGAAGGCAGCCGCGAACAACGCCAAAAGGAATGTGAAACGGGTCATGCGAATGAGTGTATGGGTTGAGCGGGAAAAATCAAACCACAGAATGAGAGGCTTCATCCCTATTCCCGAACTTGCCTTCCTTCTTTGATGTGAAAGGATTCGGCTATGTTCACCCGCTGGTTACCATCTCTACTGCTTGGCTTCACCGTGCTTGCTTCTGTCGATAAGGCTGTCGGAGCTGAGCCCGCTGTTGGCATACGGGGTGAAGTCGGGTGCAAGAGTAGTCCGATGAAAGTGGACCGGCTGGTGATCGACAAGCCGGGCGTTTACGAAAACATCCAGGTGGATGGCAAATGGGTGGCCAGCAATCTGGTGAAGATCACCGCTGACAACGTCACCCTGCGCAACTGCGAGATCTTTAATGGTCGCCACAATGGCATCACGGTCTATGCGACCAATGTGGTCATCGAATCCTGCAAGATCCATCATCTGCTCAATGGCACCTTCAAAGACCAGCAGGACGCCCACGGTATCACCGGACGTCCGCAGAATCTGGTGATCCGGAATTGTGAGATCTACTACGTCTCCGGTGATTCGGTGCAATTTGATCCGGGTCGCGGCCCGTGGGACAATGTGCTGATCGAGAATTGCACGTTCTGGAACGGACCACTGCCCGCTGATGCTGCGGGTTTCAAGAAAGGCGAACGTCCGGGCGAAAATGCGCTGGATACGAAACAATCCACCAAGAATCCCCGGAGCCGGATCACCTTGCGCAACTGTGTGTTCTACGGCTGGAACCAACCCGGCCAGATCGACAACCTCGCCGCGTTGAATTTGAAGAATCACGTCGAGGTAAAGGTCGAACGATGCCTGTTCCGGGATAACGAGATCTGCCTGCGCCTGCGCGGTCCCGGCAGTGGCAACGGGCAATACGGTGGTGCCTTGGTCACCGTTGATGATTGCGCGGTTTATGATTCAACCGTTGCCCTGCGCCTCGAGGACAAGATCGTGAATCTGAAGATTTCCCGGCTGGGCATTGGTCAGGGAATCAAAACGAAGGTGGTGTCCGCAGGTGGCGGCGCAGGAGCGGGTTTTGTGAATGAGGGGGAATACTCACCACCGCCGTATGATCAGATGTTGCGGAACTGGCGGCCTTGAGATGGGCAATCTCTAACCAACGGCGAGCAGTTTCACCTGCCGCGCATTGATCATCGCATTTAACCGCTCTTCCAGTCCCTCCACCGCTTCCGCGAAAATCTCCTGGCAATCATCTTCCGTGATGGGCAGGGATTTGCTGGCGGAGTGGACGAAGCCGGCCAGGCTTTGCCGGGAGTAGCTGATGAGGCCTTGGCGCAGCGGCAGCGAGAACTGTTGCAGTGCCAATCCATACACGAGCACATGCCAGCCGTGGGCTTTGTTCTCATCCACGGCTTGCAGATAGCGCATCACCACACGTTGATCGCGCAGGGGACGCAGGCGTTTCAATTTGCTGCGGCCGACGCGTTGGCTGGCGGAGGCGAGGTCTTTCTCGCTGAAGATCGTTTCCAACTGCTGGTCGAGCGTGATGAGGTCGCGGGCGAAGCCTTGCTGGGCGAATTGATGGGCCTGCAAGATGGCGGGCAGCTCGATGGCTTCAAGGATTTGCTGCCGGTAATGGCTGAGAAACTGGCGTAGCGTGGCGGCGTCCTGCACCTTGGGCAGATGCCACGCAGACGCAGCGCGGCCCAAGGCGAGAAATCCCTCCGGTGTGCTCACTTGCTCGAGCAACGGATTCGGATCGCCCAAAACCTCGGCGGCCTCACCGGTCAATCTGGCAGCATCGTCGAACACTTCGTGCAACCTATCGCCAGCGGCCCCAGAATGCCAATCGGAAATGGGTGACAGACCGGTAAATTTTTATGCCCGCCAGCGAACTTACTGCTTGGCAAACACCATCGGCGCACTCGCATTGCCGAACCGATTCACTGCCGTTAGAGCGATGGCATCCGCACCTTTGCCGCCGATGGCTTTCACCTTGGCCCGCGTGGTGCCGCTGCCATAGACATGCGTTTCCCAGTTGTTCCCGCGCTTCACTTGCAAGACCCAGTTCTGGATAGGATTGCCCGGCTCGATGCTCCATTGGATCTCGATCTCGCCCGAGCCGTTACCATTCTGCACCAGCAGCTTCGGCTTCGGTGGCGTACTCTGGCTGAGCCACGGTGAGGCGGGCACCAGCGCGTTATCTGTGTAGAAGCGGTCCATGAGCAGTTCCTGCACCTTGCCCTTGTTTGCAGCCAGCGGTTTGCTGTGCCACATCACATTGCCGGTGGAGCCCTTCTGTTTGCGCGTGAGCTCCATCTGGTGCTGGAAATCCGTGAGGGGCCATTTATCGATGATCTTGTCCAGATTGTTGCCCGGCCATATATGCCGCTTCTGCTTGTTGACGCTCACCCACCAGTCGAGCAGCAGGGGATAACTCTGTCCCGTCTCGCTCACGCCCCAGTAGAGCTGTGGCACATAATAATCACACCAGCCTTCCTCCAGCCACTTGCGCGAATCCGCATAAAGCTCCTTGTAAGCGTCCAACCCTTTCACTTCTTTCGGAAATCCCGGCCGCCAGATGCCGAAGGGGCTGATGCCGAACTTCACCCAGGATTTCTCCTCCTTGACCATCTTGTAGAGTTTCTCCACGAAGATGTTCACGCTCTCCCGCCGCCAGTCGTCGCGCTCCAGCTTGCCGCCGTTTTTCTGATAACGGGCCCAGCTCACGTCATCCGGGAACTCCACCAGCTTGCCTTGCGCATCTTTCACCCGGTAGGGATAGAAATAATCGTCGATATGCACGCCATCGATGTCATAGCGCTTCACCACATCGCGGATGATCTTCAGCGAATACTCCTGCACATCAGGTTCGGAGGGATCGAGCCACAGGTATGTTCCGTAACGCTTCACCAACTCCGGACGGGTCTTGCTGATGTGTGTGCTGGAGACCACGCCGGGCGAGGCGGTATTGCGTACGCGGTAAGGGTTGAACCACGCGTGCAATTCCAAGCCACGCTTGTGCGCCTCTGCCACCGCGAATTCGAGCGGATCGTAATAGGGCTCGGGCGGCCTGCCCATCTCGCCGGTGAGATACTCGGACCACGGCTCCAGCTTGGAAGCATAGAGCGCATCGCACATCGGCCGTATCTGCAGGATCACGGCGTTCTGATTCAGCTTCACTGCCAGGTCCAGCAGGGCGCGCAGTTCTTTTTGTTGCTCGCCGCTGGGCAATCCTTTTTTGGAAGGCCAGTCGATGTTCGACACGGTGGCGACCCACACTCCACGGAACTCACGGTCGACGGCGGGCGGCTTGATCTCCGAGGGCTGATACGTGGCCGCCAAGACTGCACTGGAAAAGAGGATGGAGGCGATCAGACTGAGCCACCAGTGATTTCGGGGGAGAGATTTCACGCGCAAGCTTGATAAGTTGTGTTGCTGGCAAAGGCAAGCGCCATCAGCTTGACGGGCGTCTGCAGCCCATCAACCATCCTGCTCATGGCCAAGAAAAATGAGTTCGTGTCGCACATCATCGAATCACTGGCCGCTTGGTCACCGGTGACGGCCCGCAGCATGTTCGGCGGTTACGGCATCTACCGCGAGGATCGCATGTTCGCGCTCGTCGTCTACGACACGCTCTACTTCAAGGTAGACGAAATCAGCCGCCCGGAATTCGAATCCGCCGGTCTGGCTCCCTTCACTTATGGCGAAAACCGCGTGGTCATGGCCTATTATCATCCGCCGTTGACCGCCTTGGATGACCCGCAAGAACTGGCCGCCTGGGCGGAGAAAGGGTGGCAGGCGGCGATGCGTGCCACCGTCAAGCCGAAGAAGAAAACAGCCAAACAGCCCAAGAAAGCCGTCTGAAGCCCTTGATGCCAATGAAGTTGCCGCCTTTTCTTGAACGCCAAGCCTTTGCCAACTGCCTAAACTTTGGCTCAATAAATTCTGGCCTGAGAGCGTCAAAAGGCTAAGCTTGAAAAACATGTCCATCATAGAGCGCACAGTCACGGTTAGCTGGCGTTGCCGCGTCCACTTCACGCAGCATGTCTTCGATCTGGGGAATACGACGCTGCGGGATACGCTGGCGGAGGCTGAACCGCAGAAGGTCCATAAGGCCTTCATCGTGGTCGATGAATCGCTGGCCAAGGCGCAGCCGGACCTGTTGAGCCGCATCGAGGCCTATTTCCGCGCCCACGCGGACCGGCTGAAGCTCATGGGTTCGCCCATGATCCTCGAAGGTGGCGAGCGTGTGAAGAATTCCTACTTCCACGTTTCCGAGATACAATCGCATCTCGAACGCCACCATATCGACCGCCATTCCTACCTCATCGCCATCGGTGGTGGCGCGATCCTGGATGTCGTCGGCCTGGCGGCGGCGACGGCGCATCGCGGTGTCCGCCATGTGCGCATCCCGACTACGACCTTGGCCCAGGATGATTCCGGCGTAGGCGTGAAGAACGGCATCAACGCCTTCGGTAAAAAGAATTTCATCGGCACTTTTTGTCCGCCTTACGCCGTCATCAATGACTTCTCACTGCTCTCGTCTCTGCCTGAGCGTGATAAGCGCAACGGCTATGTGGAGGCGGTGAAGGTGGCGCTCATTCGGGATCGCGAGTTTTTTGAACGCATCGAGAAAGATGCTGCTGCGCTCGCTCGCTTCGACGCGGAGGCCATGCGCCCGCTGATCTATCGCAGTGCGGAACTGCATCTGAACCACATCGCCACGGGCGGCGATGCGTTTGAGTTTGGCTCTGCGCGACCCTTGGATTTCGGCCACTGGGCGGCGCACAAGCTGGAGCAGGTGTCGGATTACCGCATCCGCCATGGGGAAGCGGTGGCGGTGGGCATCGCGCTGGATACGGTCTATGCACGCCGAATGGGATATCTGGATGCCCAGTCCTGCGAACGAGTACTCGCCTTGCTGGAGAAGCTGGGCTTTGAATTGTTCGCCAACGAACTGCTGCTCGCGGATGGCACCGGCAATCTGGTGCTGCTGAACGGTCTGGAAGAATTCCGCGAGCATCTCGGCGGTCAACTCACGATCACGTTGCTGCGGGGCATCGGCGAAGGCTTCGAGACGCACGAGATGGTGCCGGCGAAGATTGTTGCTTCCATCCAGGAATTGCAGGAACGTCAGGCCATGCGCGAACAGCGCATCGTCCCGCTCACGGGCCGTCAAAAAGCTTCATAGCCATGAATCGCCGCCGTTTTATCGGTCTGACCGCAACGCTCGGTGGCGGTCTTCTGACCGGAGCGGTGAAGGCGGCGGACGCTGGCAAGCCCGTGGGATTTGCGGTGGCCGGTTACCTGCCTGATTATCGGATCAGCGCCAAGAACCTTGCTCGTACGCAGCATCTTACCGACCTGATCGCCTTCTCCATTGAGCCGCGCGACACCGGCGATCTGGAGTTTCGCTCCTGGGATGCCGGGGCTTTTGCCCTCCTGCGCAAGGCCCGTACCGATCATGGCTGCCGCCTGCTGGCTTGTCTGGGCGGTTGGGAACGCTCGGATGGGTTTCGTGCTGCGCTCAGTTCGGCCGAGGCCCGAGGCCGGCTGGTGCAAAACATCCGCACCCTCTGCGAAGAGGAGAAACTGGATGGCATAGACCTGGATTGGGAACACCCGAAGACTTTGGGTGAGGCCCGCGATTACGGCGTCTTCATGGAATTGCTTAAGCTGGCCCTCGGCCCGGGCAAGCTGCTCACGGCCGCTGTGGCGGTGGATCAGACCTGGTGGGGAGAAAGCGTGAATCATCTGGATCGTGTCCACCTGATGGCTTATGACCAGCCGGGGCGTCACGCCACGGTGCAAGGCGCGGAAGCGGCCATCGACCGCTGGATCGATCATGGTGTGCCGGCCGGCAAGCTTTGTCTCGGACTCCCTCTTTACGGACGCGGCATGACCCAGCGGGAACGGGCCATGGCCTACAGCGACATGGTGAACAAACCCGATTTCCGCACGGAAGCGGATGAATGGGACGGGCTATATTTCAACGGCCCTTCCACCCTCGCGGCCAAGGTGGCCCTGGCGAAAAAGAAAAAGCTGGCCGGAGTGTTCGTGTGGGAGATCGGCCAGGATGCGGATGAGGACAAGTCCTTGCTGAAGGGCATCAAGGCGGCGGTGAAGAGTTAGGACCTCAGCTACGCGCTTGATTTCGATGTTGTTGAAACGCTGGCAACGAAGCTTTTCTCCTTTAGCTATTTCCCTGTTTCCCACACCCTGACAGTTCATGACACGCACGACCATTATCAATGTCGTGGGGCTGACGGAAGGTTTGCTGGGGCCGCATACGCCCAAGCTGAATGCCTTTCGCCAGCGGCATGTGTTACGTCATGTCATCCCGGCGTTCCCGGCCGTGACTTGTACGGCGCAGACGGATTACGTCACCGGCAAGACGCCGCATGAGCATGGCATCGTGGCGAATGGCTGGTACAGCCGCGAACTCGCCGAGGTCCAGTTCTGGAAGCAGTCCAACCACGTAGTGCAAGCCGCCAAGCTCTGGGATCATCTGCGCTCGGAGGTGCCCGGCTTCACCTGCGCGAAACTTTTCTGGTGGTATAACATGTATGCGAGCGTGGATTACTCCATCACGCCGCGCCCCATGTATCCCGCCGATGGCCGCAAGTTCTTCGACATCTACACCTGGCCTTATTCCATCCGCACGGAAATCAAGCAGGAGCTGGGGGAATTTCCTTTCGCGGGCTTCTGGGGGCCTGCCGCCGGTCTCGATTCACCGCAAGGCAAGGCCGATTGTGTCTCCCGCTGGATCGCTGAATCCGCCAAATGGACGGAGAAGAAGTATCAGCCTACGCTTAGTCTCGTTTACTTGCCGCATCTGGATTATAATCTTCAGCGCTTCGGCCCGAATGATCCACGCATCGCCCGCGACCTGATGGAGATCGATGCCATTGTCGGCGATCTCCTTGCGTTCTACGAAGCCCGCCAGATCCGGCCTTTGATCGTTTCCGAGTATGGCATCACACCGGTGAGCAAGGCCATCCATCTCAACCGGCTGTTCCGCCAGCAGGGCTGGCTTACGGTGAAAGAGGAGCTGGGCCTAGAACTGCTTGATGCCGGTGCGAGCAAAGTCTTCGCCGTGGTCGACCATCAGGTCGCGCACATCTATGTGAATGACCATTCGCTTTTAAGCGCTGTGCGGACCTTGCTGGAAAAACAGGAGGGCATCGCCCATGTGCTGGATGAAGCGGGCAAGATCGCACAGGGCATCAACCATCCGCGCGCAGGCAACCTCGTCGCCGTGTCGGCTGAAGATGCATGGTTCACTTATTATTACTGGCTGGACGACGCGAAAGCACCGGACTTTGCCCGCACGGTGGACATCCATCGCAAGCCCGGCTATGACCCGGTCGAACTGTTCCTCGATCCGCAAATCCCGGCGGCAAAGCTCAAGATCCTTTGGCGGCTCCTGCAAAAGAAACTCGGCTTCCGCATGCTGATGGATGTCATTCCGCTGGACGCCAGCCTGGTGAAAGGCTCGCACGGTTGCCGGCCGAAATCGAAAAAGGACTGGCCGGTGGTGATGGGGGCGACGACCACGACGGAGGAGGATTTGCCTTCCTCCGGCGTCTATGAGCTTATCCACAAATCCATCTTGAGCTAAAAAGAAAACGGCGGCCCTGAGGCCGCCGTTGCACAGTTATTAACTGCGGAGGTCATTCCTTCTTCGCCTTGGCGTGTTTCTCCAGTATCTCCGCCAGCGCCTTGGAAGTCTCCGTCGGTTCCACCTTCTTCTTGAAGAGGATCTCTTCCACGATGAGGTACTCGCCGTAATAACGCATGTTATCCTTCTCGTTGGGGGAGACCGCGCCGCCCTTGATGGTGGCGCCACCGTAGAGACCTTTCGTATCCGAGTAGATGAGGACGGCCTGATCGTCTTCTCGGTACGTTTCACCTGCATCGGTGCTGGAATCACCTGCGGTGCCTTGCGCCTCGCCGCCAAATTCACCAGCGTGGTCGATCAAGGAACGCACGGCATTCGTGTTCATCAGCAGTATCACCATGAACGTCTGCTGCCCGCCCACCTGGAACCCGATGCTGCCTTCATTCGCATTATAGAAAGCGGGCGCACCCCACTCTTTGGTCTTTTGATCGCGGACCATGGCCACACCGGCACCGCCCTGAAAGCCGAAGATGAAACCGGCCTTGGTGCGGTCCAGCAGTACGATGCCTTGGGCGTTCGACAGAATCTTGGCCGGGATGGCCTTGTCCGGCTTCGCCTGCATCGCCTCGAACTTCACCGTGAGCTTGCGGATACGGTCATCGAGTTCAGCTTTGCTCGCCGCCATGGCCGTGCTGGCCATCAAGCCGAAAACCGCCACACTCAGAATCAGCTTAGATAGGTTCGTTTTCATACGACTACTAAGTGCAGTCATTGTGCCAACCCATGGAGAATGCATGAATGGCTGTAACTAATTGATTTAGAAGGAGTTGGTGTAATTGTCAGATTTGTAAAAAGCCTGACTAGAAACGAAAGTGTCATGCATTTTGCACGAACAGGCAAATCGAAGGACTTTGGGAAAGACTACCCCTTGAAGGAATGGCAGTCGCTGAATCTGGACAACTGGCCAAACGATCAAATCGTCAGCATTCGCTCCCGCCCGCGCACGAACCATTTCGTGACCGCCCGCCCGTTTTCAATCACCACCACGGAACCATGCAGCGCCACCGTGGGGCAGATGTGGCGCGGAATGCCGTAGAGGCAATCGCCCACGGCGAACTCATTTGCTGCCGCTGTCTCAATCACCAAGTGTTCTTCGCTCTGGCTGATGGCGTTTGCGTCGGGCAACTGCGGAAAGAACACGCGCGGATGCGGGTTCTCGGCGGCGACCGCCTTGTGCCCGAGGTCCAGGCAGAGCCGGTTATCGCCCGGCTTGCTGATCACGCGCGTGAGCAAAACCGCTGCGACTTGGAATTCCAGATCCTTGAAGCGATTGCCGTAACCGAAATCCCAGAACACATACGTGCCCGGACTGCACTCGCGATCGGGATGCTGCGCATGGATCGGAAAGCTCGGCGTGCCGCCTGCCACCAAGCGAGGTAACGGCAAACCTTCCGCCTGCAACTTGGCACGCAAGGCCAGCACGGGAGCCATGCCCTCATCGCAAGCCTTCGTCCGCTCCGTGAGGGCTTCGATGTGCATATGTCCGTCATATGCGTGCAGTCCATCCGCCACGATTCCCGGTGAATTCGCGATGGCCCGATACAGCACGGCCGCCCCTTCATCGGCCGGAACGCCCGTGCGATGCATCCCGCAATCGATATCCAGTAACACCGGAATCTTCACCCCCGCTTGCACCGCTGCCGTCGAGAGTGCTTTCAATGCGCCCGCATCATCCACAATCGTGCGGAAGGTCGTCTGCGGAAAACGGCGGATGAGTTCGATGAATCGCGCCACATTGGGGCCAACCGGCTGATAGGAGAGCAACACATCCTTCATCCCATTCGCAGCCGCTAGCTCTGCTTCCGCAATAGTCGCCGCTTTGCACTGCGTCACTCCGGCGGCGACGTGCATCTGCACCATTTCACCGAGCTTGTGCGTCTTGATATGCGGCCGCAACCGCGCCTGTCCACCAGTCATCGCCAGCACACGTTCCAGGTTTGCCTTGGAACGCGCGGGATAAACCAAGAGCGAGGGCGAAGGGATCTCCGCCACGTTCTCCACGATGAACCAGTCCGTGCTCATGCTTAATTGTGCAGTTCGAAAATGACCTCGATCTCCACCGCGATATTTCCAGGCAGGGAGCCCATGCCCACCGCGCTGCGCGCACCGACGCCATCATCCGATCCCCAGATCTGCTCGTAGAGTTCGCTGTAGCCATTGATGACTTTCGGATGCTCGGCAAAGTCCGGCGTGGCATTCACCATGCCGAGCGTTTTGATGACCCGCTTGATGCGGTCGAGTGAGCCCAGTTCCGCCTTCAAGGTGGCGAGGATGGCGAGACCGGTCTGGCGTGCGGCCACTTGCCCGGCGGCGAGGTCGAGGTCCTGTCCCACTTTGCCGCGGATCATGGAGCCGTCACTGCACAGCGGCCCGTGACCGGAGACATATGCGAGATTGCCCGTGATGACCACCGGTTTATAGATGCCGCCGCGCTTGGGTGCAGGTGGCAGTTCCAGTTTCAGTTCTTGGATACGTTTTTCAGCGCTCATGTGTGGATGATTCGATTGCACTTTTGATACGTGAAGAGCTGCGGGCAGGCAATGGATTATCCACGAAGGAGAAAAACAACCCATTTGAGAATTTCCCCAGTTGCAGCGATAGTGCGCCGGGTACGGGCTGTGCTGGCTGTTGAATGCATGAAGAACCTTAAGATCTTTTGTGACACCTTTCTGGGGGAAGCGCCCTTGAAAATGCTGCGTGAAGGGGTGGCCCCGCACGAACTCGTCTTCCCCGCGCAGATGGTGAATTCACCACTGGCCAAGTCCGGTCCTGATCCGGCCTTTGCCGAAGCGGACATCGCCTTCGGACAGCCTGACTTGGCGAACATCTACCAAGCCAAGCGCTTGAAATGGGCGCACATCTCCAGTGCCGGATTCACGCGCTACGACACAGCGGAGTTCCGGGCTTTCGTGGCCAAGCACGATATCGCCATCACGAACAGTACCACTGTTTACGCGGAAGCCTGTGCCGAACATGTGTTCGCGTTCATGCTCGCGCAGGCGCGTCATTTGCCGGAATCCTTGCAAGCCCGGTATGCGAACGGCACGGCTGACTGGCTGCGCTTGCGTCATTCTTCACCGCTCCTGAAACATCAAAGGGTCGTCATCCTTGGCTTCGGGGGCATCGCGATCCGGTTGCTCGAGATGTTGCGGCCGTTTCACATGGACGTCGTCGCCTATCGTCGCAAAGCGCGTGGTGATGAAGGCATCCCGGTCATCACGGCGCGTGAATTACCCGATGCCCTGGCCCAGGCGGATCACGTGATCAACATCCTGCCGGCGAATGCTGATTCGGAAAATTTCGTGGCGGCGGAACGCTTGCGGCAAATGAAGCCGGGCGCGGTGTTTTACAACATCGGGCGCGGCACCACGGTGAATCAAGAAGACCTGGCGGCGGCCTTGCGCTCCGGGCACTTGGGGGCGGCGTGGCTGGATGTCACCGAGCCGGAGCCTTTGCCGCTGGGGCATCCGCTGTTAAGTCTGCCGAATTGCTACATCACGCCGCATGTCGCGGGCGGACATCAGGGGGAAGCGGAGACGATTGTGGGTCACTTCCTGGAAAACTTCCGTCGGTTCGTGGACGAAGCCCCACTGCTGGACCGCATCATGTAGCGGCGGCCGCTTACTTCTCCTTCAGCTCAAACGTCGCCACCATGCAGCGATGTTGCGAGCGCCGTCCCGGTTCTGCCTTGCAGGCGACGGGCTGCAATTGCTGGTTGGAGAAAACCTGGTCCAGCCGCAGCCAAGGGCCGAAGAGGGTGAGGGGATTGCGCGTGAAGCCGGGGAAGGTCAATCCGAAGCCGCGACCCGCTGCTTCAAACGCATCCGTGAACTGGTCGCGATAGCGGTGATAGATCTGGCCGTGATTGGGAACGTTGAAATCACCGGCGATGATGGTCGGAGCCGTTTCCTTCTTGGCCAGCTCCGCGATCTCGTCCGTCATTTTCCGCTGATGATCCCAAAAAGTTTTGGTCTGGCCGCGCAGCTTTTCGCCATAACCGCCGTTGCGCCCGAAGGCTGCGGCAAGGAAACCGCCCTTGCTCATCGGGTCCAAATGCTCGCGTGGAGAGGTGAAATGGACGCTGTAGATGACGAGGTCGCGGCCTTCCCAGTCCAGCACACAGCGCATGGCCACCGGGCGCTGGTTCAGGCCGCGTTGGGGTAGCAACTCGATGCTTTTGATAGGGAAGCGGGTGATGACCGTGAATTCGTTCACGGCCCGCACTTTCATTTCCGGATAGGCTTTAGCGTAAGCGCCTTCACGCCCGGCATCCTGGTAGATGACCACGTCCGGTTTCTCGCTGGCGACGAATTCCGTGGGGCTTTGCTTGTTATCCTGGCCGCGATTGTTGGTGACGAGTTTGAAGCCGGGGCCTTTGGGCGCGCGCTGCCGGTTGAACTCCGGGTCCATGTAACCGAACAATACCAGCACCAGGCAGCCTGCATGCAGCAGACACCAGCGCGGCTGGATAAGCAGAGTCATGAATCCCAAAGCGAAGGCGGGCAGCAACCACATCTGCGGCGGCACATAAAACGCAAAGCTGAGAAACCAGTGGGTCTCGGCCCGCCACTCCATAAGCGCCAGGATGACGACAAGGATCAGGGCATAAGCCAGATTCAAGGCCAGCAGCACGCGCCGGGTCCACTTCAAGAGCTTCTGGATGGTCCCGTTCGGGTTCCGCCAGTCCTTCAGCGCTTTGACCAGCCGTTCCAGCCCCGTGATCAGGGGCGGGTCATTGGCCGGTAGTGGCGTATTGGCGGCTGGCTGCGTCATCTGTCCCTTGTATTCTCAGGTTCGAGCTAGCAAGGACAATGTTAAAAGCAGTCCTCAGCAGATGGCAGTCGGAGCTAAGGGAATAAGGTCGGCGTACGATAAGCTGCTAGGCACAACTGGTCTGCCAGTGACCTATGTTCCGGTCTTGACCTTCAATTCTTCCAACTGCTTCTCCAGGTCGCGCATGCGGCGGATGATGTCCGGCAGTTGCTGGCTGGCGATGATCTGGCGCTTGGCAATCTTGTCCGGCATAGCCGGGATGCCCAATACCTTGCCGCCGTCCGGGATGTCCCGCATCACACCGCTCTTGGCGCCGATGGTCGCCTGATTGCCGATGTTCAGATGGTCGGCGATGCCCGATTGCGCGGCGACCACACAGTAATCACCCATCTTCGTGCTGCCGGCGAACCCGACTTGTCCCGTGATGATGCAGTGTTTCCCGATGTTCACGTTGTGGGCCACGTGGACGAGGTTATCGATCTTGGTCCCCTGACCGATGACGGTGGAGCCCAGAGCGCCGCGGTCGATCGCCGTGTTCGCGCCGATCTCGACGTCGTCATGGATGATGACATTGCCGATCTGGAGGATCTTGCGATGACGGCCCTCATCCAGCACATAGCCGTAACCGTCAGAGCCGATGACGGTGCCCGCGTGGATGGTGACGCGATTGCCCACCTGGCATTGCAGGTAGATGACCACATTCGGATAAAGCGTGGTGTCCTCGCCGACCTTGGCATCGCGGCCGATGTGATTGCCGCCCATGAGCACGGCGCGGGCACCGATCTTGGCACGGGCACCCACGGTGCAGTTCGGTCCGATGTGCGCAGCGGGGTCCACTTGCGCCGAGGCATCGATGACGGCACTGGGATGAACGCCTGGAGCGTATTGGTCGGGCGGGAAGAACAAAGGCAGCAAGCGCGCCACGGCGATGCGCGGATTCTTCACCCGGATGAGCGTTTTCTTCGTCGAGGCAAATCCTTCGGGCACCAAGATGGCCGCGGCCTGGCTAGCCTCAGCCACGGCGAAATAGGCTTCCTGATCGGCAAAGGTCAGATCACCGGAGCGGGCCTGGTTGGCGGCGGCGAAACCGGTGATGGTCACCGCACCGTCGCCGAGGAGTTCACCCCGGACTTGTTCAGCGATCTGGGCGGCGGTAATGGGCATGCGTTGGCAGGGTTGAAGTTCGTGTTTTGCCCCTCATGCCATTCACGAGGGGGCTCCTATTTCTCCGGCAAAGGGACCATCTGCTGGGCTTCCACATCCCAGACTTTCAGGCGCAGGCAGCGGATGATATCCGCCGGGTGCAAAGAGGTGACCTTGGGCTTCTGCAATTCCGGCATCTCCTTCAGCACTTCGGGCAGCCGATAGAAAGGGATCTTGGAGTTGAGATGGTGGATGTGGTGGTAGCCGATGTTCGCCGAGAACCAGGCCATCAGCGTACCCGTCTTCATGAAGCTGGAGGATTCCAGCGCGGCGGTCTCGTAGGTCCAGCCGGCGTTGTCGCGGAAGGTCACTCCGGGGAAATTATGCTGGGCGTAGAACAGGTAGCTGCCGATGCAACAGGCGATGCCGAACGGGATGATGATGGTCAGGACCACCGCCAGCCAGCCGCCGAGCAGGGCGACCACGGCGATCAAAGTGATGTGCAACACCAGCGAGATGAGGCAGTCGAAATGTTCACGCGGATTGTTGTAGAAGGGATAGATGCTCATGCCGATGAGGAACATGAACAGGTAACCGCACAGGATCGTGAGCGGATGCCGCATGAAGAGGTACTTCGCGCGCTTGGCCTTGGAACATTTCAGGAAATGCTCCTTGGTCATGATGGGGAAGGAGCCGATGTGCGAGCCCTTCAGCTTGGAGTTGTGATTGTGATGATGGTTGTGCGAACTCCGCCAGACACTGCTGGGGCTGAGGATGAAAATGCCGAAGATACGCATCAACCCTTCCGCCAGCTTGGAATTCGGCAAAATGGCGTGGTGCTGCTGATCGTGATAGATGACGAAAAACCGGAGGATCAGCAACGCGCTCAGGATGCTGCAAACGACCCGGCCGATAAGACTGTGGTTCCAGAGGGTCCCCGCCATGAAACCGACCAGCAAAATGCCCGTGGAAAGGATATACCACCAGCTTTTCGCCGGATCGTCGGTGGTGTATGGCTTGGTGGCCAATATTAAATCTTTACCAGTACGCATGTGTCTTAAGCTCGCGCATGGTCGTCTAAAAAACACCTGATGTCCATTCCTGACTTTGCCGATATTGCTGCACTTTTGCTTAAAAATAACATTAGCCGGAGTGTTGTTGCCTGCGCGGAAGGGGGAATTCAAGCCAAGGCGGCCTGCAAAGAACGCAGTTCTTCCGCGACTTGCGCCGGATCGGCGTCAGTCCCCGCGCCCTGAGCCATCAGGCAGGCGGGACACAGGCCAGCCAAGGCCCCGGCTGGGAGGGGCTTGCCGCAAGTCGGGCAGGTATTCGCTTCGCTCACTGAGGTTTTCATACGAAATTAATCGTTCTCTGAATACCTCAGAAGCGTTTTCTGGAAGTTGTTACAGAATAAATTTACTCAGGCGAAACAGCCTGTCGGACGTGCTCGCCCAACGGTGTCTCTGGTGCGTCCGATTCCGGAGTCTCGAGCTTGAATATCTCCCGGCCCAAGCCGTCCGTACCGATGCTGGCTGACATGGTCCGGCTTACGGCGGGCTTGAATTCCCCACGGATCCGGACTTCTCGGAAGTGCAGGATGGAGTCGATATGGCGTGCCTGGTGAGCGGGATAGGACAGCGCGGCAAAAGGATACTCCTGATCATCCGAGGCCGTCCATTTGCCTTGATCGGTGAAACCGAAGCGCCGGTAAAAAGTCAGGGAGGCGGGCAGGGCGAAGATCAGGAGATGGATCATAGTATCGGGTTTGCCGATTCCGGTCCGGCCTACGCGCAGCAGGGTCATGGTGGTGCCGATGCGGTGCTTTTGATAGTCGGGATGCACCAGACCATAGCAGAGCGTGTAGATATTCTTCCCCAACTGAGTCAGTCCGGAGCAGCCGATGAGCTTGTCACGGAACTCAGCCACCAGCATGCCGTTCTGTGGTTGCTTAAGGTGTGCCGCAAAGGCTTGCTCATCGCCCTCGGGAAAACGTCCGGCGGCATTCAGCCGGTAGAGGCTCATCAAACGGAGAAAATCCCGGTCCTCGTAAGCGCGGAACTGGACGGGCAAAAGCAACGGTGGATTCAGCTCCCGATCCAGGTCGGTGTAGGCGAATTTGCGACGGACCCATGTAAGCAATGCGCGCACGGTGAAATGACCTTCACCTCAACGGTACTCCTGGGTCCGCAACTGTCTAATGAAATCTTAGACGGACAAACCGTTGTCGGATGAATAAGACCGCGGATTTTTATAGTGTTCCCTTGAGCAAAAGAAGGCGCATGCAAAACTTTGGCTCCCGTTCAGCACTTCGCACTCTTGCGCTTTTTGCCGATGGTGCCGCGGTCCTGGACTTTCCGGATGTAATCGGTGGCGGAGAAGACTTCGCAACTGTTGTTGCCGAGATCAGCCGAGACGGGGCCGATCTTCGCGGCGGTCTTCAGGGCGAGTTCGGTCAGGGATGATACATAACACCCCACGGCGATGAGGAACATGTTCATCTGGTAGCGTACCGCATCAGGGGCCTTGTGGATCTCTTTCTGCACCCGCTGCAAGAGCTGTTTCAGTTCCGGAATGTCGAGGTCGGCGTCGGCCTTCACCGAGACGAGGCTGGCGAAGGTGGCCCAACCGATGACGGCGATGAGCGGCTTGGGCGACTCGATCCATTTTAGCGCCATCTCATGCCCGTGCGGATTGCCGGCGGCCACACTGGCCACGGCTCCGGGCAGGGAACCGGCATAAGCGGCATCCGCCCAGTGCTGGAGGTCGCGCTTGGTCATGCGCGCATCGTCGGCGATGAGGCTGGCCAGGTACATCGCGTCGTAATTGCCTGTGGCGTAGAGATCGAGCGCGAGCTGGTAATCCATCTTGATGCGCTTCTGGATTTTCTTGAGATCGCCGATCTTCACCCCGAAGCAGGGCTCTTTGACACAGTAGTTGTTGACGAGCACATTCTTGTAGCTGGCGGTGCCGAGCGGCGCGAGTTCCGCGAGGATTTCGGTGGCAGTCATAGGGTTGCCACTCTTCTACCAGCAATTGGCCCAAAGGCCAGTGAGGAAATCTGGCGCAGCGATTTTGAATTGTCCAAAGCGCCGGTTGGGGGGACTCTATAGCGCAAGCAAATGAACAGTAATTTCTTCAACCGACGTGCCGGTGTGGTGTCCGCAGCCATTTTGAGCCTGGGCTTGGGCTGGGGTGCGGTCTCCGGTGTGGCGGCGGGTGAGCGGCCGCGCAGCATCTCGGGCATCTATCCGCATCTGGCCTATTTCAACAATGAGGGCGAGTGCGGCACGGGCGCCGTGGTGCCGTGGGCAGACCGGCTCTGGGTCATCACGTATGGGCCGCATCTGCCAAAGGGGTCTTCGGACAAGCTGTATGAGATTGATCGCGATCTGAAGATGACCGTGCGCCCCGAGAGCATTGGCGGCACGCCCGCGAACCGCTTCATCCATCGCGAATCGGAACAGTTGTTCATCGGGCCATACGCGATCAGTGAAAAAGGCGAAGTCCGCACCATTCCTTACTCGGTGATGTATGGCCGCCACACCGGCAATGCGCGGCATCTGACGGATCCGGAGAACAAGATCTATTACGCGACGATGGAGGAGGGCATCTACGAAGTGGACGTGAAAACGCTCGCCGTGAAGATGCTTTATGCCGACGAACAGCTCAAAGATGCGAAGGAACCTAAGGCTGACCTGCCCGGTTATCACGGCAAGGGCCTCTACTCCGGCCAAGGGCGGCTCATCTACGCGAACAACGGCGAACATGGCCCGAAAGCACTCGTCGATCCCTCCATCCCCTCGGGTGTGCTCGCGGAATGGGATGGCAAAGATTGGAAAATTGTCCGCCGCAATCAATTCACCGAAGTGACCGGACCGGGCGGCATCTACGGGAATGACCGCGCGGAGAAAGACCCCGTGTGGGCCATCGGTTGGGATTACCGTTCGCTCATCCTGATGCTCTTGGACAAGGGCCAGTGGCACGCCTATCGCTTGCCGAAGGGCAGCCATAGCTATGATGGCGCGCACGGCTGGAACACCGAATGGCCGCGCATCCGCGACATCGGCGAGGGCGACCTGCTGATGACGATGCACGGGACGTTCTGGAAGTTCCCGAAAGATTTCAGCTTTGAAGATTCCGAAGGCATCGTGCCGCGCTCGAACTATCTGAAAGTCATTGGCGACTTCACCGAGTGGCGCGGCAAAGTCGTCTTCGGCTGCGATGACACGGCGAAGAACGAGTTCCTGAACAAGCGCAAGGCGAAGGGTGAACTCGCCGGTCCCGGCCAATCGCAATCCAACCTGTGGTTCGTGGAACCGGATCAGATCGATGAATTCGGTTCGGCGCTGGGTCGGGGTGCGGTGTGGTTCGATGAAGCGGTGAAGGCGAACACGCCCTCCGATGCGTTCCTGTTCGAAGGTTATGAGCAGCGCGGCGTGCATCTGACGCATGACAGCGAAAAGCCGGTGACGTTCACCTTCGAGGTGGACCGCAAGGGGCGGGGCGAGTGGAAGGGCCTGTGCGTGATCGAGGTCCCGGCCAAGGGTTATCGCTGGCTGGAATTCTCGCCGAAGGACAAGGGCGCCTGGGTGCGCGTGAGTGTGAGCAAGGACACAAAAGCCACGGCGCTCTTCAACTACAGCAACAAAGACCAGCGCGGCAACGAGGCGAGCGAGATTTTCCGGGGCATCGCGACGGTGAAGGACAAATACGTCTCCGGCGGGCTCATCCGTGCGCGCGGTGAAAATCTGCGCACGCTGAACTTCGCCGCCCAACGGGCGAGCAACGGCACCACGACCGATGCCGGTTACTTCGAACTCGGCGCGGACTTGAAGCTGAGGAAGGTGAATGACCCGAAGGCGCAGGATTGGCTGGAGAAGAATGTAGCGATCCCGCACGGGATGTTTCAGGTGGACGCAGCCTCCGTCATCTTCACGGATGACAAGGGCAACCGCTGGCGTCTGCCGAAGGGTGATGCGGCCTTTGACCAACCGGGCGCGCTGGGCGATGAACGCATCGACCGCGAGGTCTGCACCGAGCGCGATCTCTTCAACTGTCACGGCACGTTCTATGAGTTGCCCGCGGAGAATGCGGGTGGTTTCGCCAAGGTCCGTCCGGTGACCACGCACAACCGGCGCATCAAAGATTACACGAGCTATCGTGGCTTGCTCATCATGACGGGCATCAGCGACGGTGCACCGAAGACTTCGGAACACATCATCCGTTCGGAAGATGGCAAAGTGGCCTTGTGGGCGGGCGGCGTGGATGACTTGTGGAAGTTCGGCAAGGTGCGTGGTAACGGTGGTCCGTGGAAGGATACCGAAGTGAAAGCGAACGAGGTGTCTGATGCCTACCTGATGACGGGTTATGATAAAAAATCCGTCACTTTCCAACACGATGCCAAAGACCCGCTGAGGGTGCGCATCGAGGTGGACATCACCGGCACGGGGCTGTGGCGCACGTATCAAGTGGTTGAAGTTCCCGCCAAAACCACGGTGACGCACAATTTCCCCGATGCCTTGCAAGCGTATTGGGTGCGGGTGGTGGCGGACAAGGTTTGCAAGGCGACCGCGCAATTCCGGTACGAATAGGCTGTTTTGTTTTGGTCAGGGTGCCTGAAACACAACAAATATTTTCAACCATTAGAAATTGTTAGAAATCTGATTATTGGGCGTGTTTAACTGGCGGTGGCTTGGGGACAGGCTGCCGCAGGTGAGGGGATTCCACCACGGCTGCCGCCTGAGCCGTTGTCAACCCGTCACGTCCATGGCGGAATCACCGAACCAGCCAGTCAGCATCAAGCGGTCTTCTCCCAAAGAAGGCGGTACGGAGTCATTGCTCAATGTCACCGACTCGCTCAACTCCTTGCGCCATGGTCTGCGCACGCCGTTGAACCAGGTGCTCGGTTACACCGAGATGTTGATGGAGGATGTGGCGGGCCGCTCGACGCAGGCATTGCTGCCTGACCTGGAGCGCATCCACCTGATCGGCGGGCAATTGCTGGCGCTCATCAATGAGGGTCTGGCTCCGTGGAAGCTCATGGTCGGCCGCGTGGACCTCGATACGATGGGTTTCGAGATGCGCAGCCCGCTGAATCTGATCATGGGTTATGCGGAATTGTGCCAGGAGATCGCCCTTGAACTCGGCGACAAGCGGCTGGTGCCGGACCTGCAAAAGATCATCGGTGCCGCGAAGAATCTGCAGAATGCCTTCGAGAGCCCTTCCTTGAAAGAACGTGTGCATCGCTGTCTGCAAAGCGAGAAATCCAAACACCGCACCCGTTGGTTGATGGAAGAACCGCCGGAATCCCCGCAGGAGGAGGGGGTGATCCTCATCGTGGATGACAATGAGATGAACCGGGACATGCTCTGCCGTCGGCTGGAGCGTTACGGCTACGTCACTTACGAGGCGGAGAACGGCAAGGAAGGTTTCGAACTGGCCCGCAAACACAAGCCGGATCTGATCCTCATGGACGTGGTGATGCCCGGCTCCAATGGTTACGAGTATCTGGAGCAGTATAAGACGGACCCTACGCTCGGCCACATCCCGGTCATCATGATCTCCGCCTTGGATGAGATGGAGGTGACCATCCGTTGCATCGAGATCGGCGCAGAAGATTACATCCCGAAGCCCTTCAACCCGGTGCTGCTGAAGGCGCGCATCGAGGCTTCCGTGCTGAAGAAGCGTTTGCGCGACCAGGAAAAGGCTCTGATCGACATGATGCGGGCCGAGCGCGAACGGTTGGAACAAGTGCTGAACGGGGCGCTGCCCCAAGTGGCGGCCAATCGTGTCCGTCAGGGCGAGCCGGGCGGAGTGGATGAAGCCGCGGAGGCGTCCGTGCTGATGGTGGAGGTGGTGGATTTCAAGTCGTTGGCCGGCCAATTGCCCGCGAAGCAAGCTTCGGCCGTGCTCACGGAGCTGTCCATGACACTCGACTGGCTGGCCCGGTTCAACAAGTCGGACAAGATCCGGACGGGGCCGGGACAGTTCATCATCGTCACCGGCTTGCTGGCGGCACGAAGCGATCATGCTACCACGGTCTGTGACATCGCGTTGAAACTGCAGCATGTGCTGCCGCTGTTGCGCGCGCAGACAAAGACGGAGCTGCAACTGCGCATCACCATAGCCTCTGGAGCGGTGGCGGGCGGCGTGATCGGTCGCGCGAGTTATTACTACGAGATCTGGGGCGAAGCGGTGAACAAGGCGACGCAGTTGGCGGCGGAAGCGGAACCCGGTGCGGTGTTGCTGGATGAGCAGTGTGCCCGGCTGGTGCAGGAGCAGTTCAAACTGGAGGCTACGAAATCATCAGGCTCATGGCGGCTGGTGGGCCGTCAGGCAGCAGTCACTTCGGCGGCGGCCTGATGCATTCAAATATCCGGCACCACGAATTTTTGACGCAAGAGCGAGAGGAGCGCGGAAACGGCGGTGAGATCGTCCGGCATCTGGTCGATGACGCGGCTGACAATCCCCAGTTCCATCACCAGCAGCAGGGCCTGCATCTCATCCGGTGGCAGACCAGCCTGCAATCCGGACAAACTTTCGCTGAGCTTTAGTTTGCTATCCCAAGAGGGCAGCTCCGCTTCCAGTGCCTTGATCTCATCCAGCAGGCGCAAGCCATCGAGGATGGCATTATCTGCCGAAAGTTCGATCTCGTCGGTCACCGGCTGCACGGGGCCTTGTTCGAATACGAAGGTGCCTTTCGTCCAGCGGAAGATGCGATGTAAGGCGCGCAAGGGCGGCAGCTCGCTGTCATCAATGGTCGCATAGCACACATGTCCGTCGCGGATATGGATACGGCCCACGACCGGCAGATTCTCAATCCTGACAACTCCAGAACGGCCGTAACGACACAGGAACTGGAGCAGATCCGGAACGGGTGTATCCGCGATGTTGCCAGCGAGACCGGTAGTGCGATCCTCCTGGCCGCGGGTGCGGACTTTGCTCACGAAGTGGATCTCTGTCTCGCCGCTGGGTTGTTGCGCGGAGATGCTGAAGCGCGTGATAGACACTACGAGGATGAGTATCTTGCCCAGCCGTAACCGGTCCCCTTCGCGCAGTTCCGCCTGAGCCACCTGCTCCTGGTTTACCTGCACGAATTCACCCGTATTCAGGCTGCGGATGGCGGCCCGGTCGCCCCAGCCGGTCACCACGGCGAAGCGCTGGGAGTTGTCGGTCGGGTTGACTGTGATGTCGTCGTCATCCGTGCGATTCAGCAGCAAAGCACCGCCATCAGGCACGGGGAACTCCCCTCCTTTGTTCGCGCCGTTCAAAAAATGCAAAGCAAGCGCCACAGCGCACGCATCTTTGTGAGGTCAGAGTTGATTGACAAGGGGGTTAGACGGCCGTTTCCATGAATCTTTTTACTGGCACTTGCCGCTTTCATGTTTGAAGCGGCAGGCTTCCTGCTCCACGTTGTAATCGCATGCGAGACCGGATTGCAATCGTGTCAGGTGACATAACAAAACAGCGGGTGGATGCCATCGTCAATGCGGCGAACAGTTCGCTCACGGGCGGGGCGGGGGTGGATGGAGCCATCCATGCGGCGGCCGGGCAGGAGCTTTACGAGGAATGCCTGGCGCTGGGCGGCTGCCCTACCGGCGAGGCCAAGGCGACCAAGGGTTACGCCCTGCCGGCCAAATGGGTCATCCACACGGTCGGCCCCATCTGGCGCGATGGCAAGCGCGGGGAGCCGGAGAAGCTGGCCCGGTGCTATCAGAACTCCTTGAAAGTGGCGGCGGGCTTGCCGGCGAAGACCGTGGCCTTTCCCTGCATCAGCACCGGCGCGTATGGCTTCCCCATCGAGGAAGCCACGGAGATTGCGCTCAATGAGACCTTCAAATTCCTCCAGCAGGATGAAAGCATTGAGCAGGTCACTTTCGTTTGTTTTGGTCAATCGACCTTGAACACCTATCAGCAGATGCTGGAAAAGCATCTGGCCCAATCTTCTTGAGCGCGGGTTCGCGCGGATAAATGTTTGTCCAAAGACGGCGATTGGGGACTAATGTCCTTAATCATGAATCGCCGAACCTTTTTGGCCAGCACACTGGCGTCTGCCATCGTTGCCAGCACATCCTCTTCCCTGTCTGCAGATAAGAAACGCGCCCCGCGCATTTTGCTGCGCTCCTCCTGGCAGGTCGTGAACATCGGGGACATCGCCCACACGCCGGGCGTGCTCACGCTCATCGAGAAATATATTCCGGAAGCGGAGGTCATCCTCTGGCCCTCGGGCGACATCACGCCCGAAGTGATCGCCATGGAGCACAAACGCTTTCCGAAATTGAAGTTCGTGAAAGGCGGCATCAATCCGGACGGCACCACCAAGGTCAAGGAACTCGAGGAAGCCATCCAATGGTGCGATTTCATCTTGCACGGCTCCGGGCCCTCCATGGTCGCCTACAAGGATGTGTCCGCCGCCGTGAAACTCACCGGCAAACCCTTCGGAGTTTACGGCATCACTTACGGTGGCAGCTCGAAGGAACAGCAGGAATTCATGGGCAAGGCCAAGTTCCTCTACTTCCGCGACACCGTCTCGCTCGCCAAGGCGAAGGCCGAAGGCATCAACTGCCCCATCATGGAATTCGGTCCCGATGGTGCCTTCGCCGTCGATCTGCGTGATGATGCTCCTGCGGCCGCTTTCTTGAAAGCGAACGGGCTCGAAGAAAAGAAATTCCTCTGCTGCCTCGCGCGCTATCGCTACACGCCTTACTGGCTCGTGAAAGAAGGTCGCGCGAAAGACGCCAAGCGTGATGCCCGCAATCAGGAGATGCGCGATCACGATACCAAACCGCTCCGCGACGCCATTATTGCCGTGGTGAAACAGACTGATCACAAGGTGCTGCTCTGCCCGGAAGACGCCACGCAGATGACCATCACGAAGGAAGACATTTACGACAAGCTGCCTGAAGACGTGAAAAAGCGCGTCGTGTGGCGCGAGAAATTCTGGCTCACGGATGAAGCCCTCAGCACATATTTAAAATCCTCCGGTATCTTCGGTCTGGAGATGCACTCGCCCATCATGTGCATCGGCAACGGCATTCCGGCCATCGTGTGCCGCTTTGAAGAACAGACCACCAAAGGTTTCATGTGGCGCGACATCGGCCTCGGCGACTGGCTCTTCGACATGGATAAACCCGACGAAGTCGCCAAGCTCACCGAAACCGTCCTCAGCCTCGTGAAAGACCCGAAAGGCGCGAAAGCCAAAGTGGCCGAAGCGGCGAAGTTTGTCGAAGAACGGCAACGCATCACAATGGGCGTGGTGAAGAGCAATCTGCCTGCTTGAATTTAAATCTGGAGGGAACATGAAACTTTTTTCGATGACTGTGGTGACGGCGCTTGCGATGTCGTGCGGTCTGCTCGACGGTGCGGAAGCTGTAGGGAAAGCCAAGGTGGTGACTGAGACCCCGAACCTCATCGCCTTCTGGACATTTGGTGAAGAGGCGGGGCAGCCGCGTAATTCCAGTGGCACTAAGGAAAAGCATCCCATGAAAGAAGTCGGCACTCCCATCGTCCGCGTGGAAGGCGGGCCTTTCTCTGGCTATGCGGCTGATTTGAATGGGAAGCAGTATTTCTCGATTCCCTATGCCGAGACGGGTGATCTGAATATCGGCGGACCGGGAGCGCAGGTGAGCATGTTCGCCGTGGTGAACATCCAGAATCTCAAGCAGAGCCGCACCATCGCGGGCATGTGGAGCGAGGGCAAAGGCGCGAATGATGACACCGGCACGCGCCAATACGCGATGCTCATGAACATGCCCACCTACGGCGGCCCGAACAAACTCGTGCCGCATATCTCCAGCGAAGGCGGGGTGACTCGGCGTGCGGATGGCAGCGCCTTTCCTTGGTGCGCCGATTACGCCGCCACAAAGAGCGAGGTGCCCACGAACCAATGGTGTACGCTCGCCTTCACCTACGATGGCAAATACATCCGCGCTTACATCAACGGCGTGCTCGACAAGATGGAACTCGATCCTGTGAAGCACAAACGCACCGACCCTTACTTCACGAACGAAGGCCCGGGCGGCAAAGATCGCGGCATGAATCCGTATTATCACGGGCGAGGCATCTTCAGTTACGACCCGGAGAAGCACAAAGACCGCATCGGTGGCGCGGACTTCACTGTAGGCGCACGCTATGCCGTCGGCTCCATGCTCGGTGAAGCGACCATCGGCAAATTCGGCGGCCTCGCCGTCTTCAACCGCGCATTGACGGATGAAGAAATGAAGAAACTGCACGACGCTGCGAATGTAAGTGCGTTGAACAAATAATCATTTCGGGAAGCAAACCACATGAACCGCCGCCAGTTTCTTAAAGCCTCGGGCACCGTCACCGCAGGTGCGTTGCTCGCCGGTGAAGTCTGCCCGCTTTCCGCTAATCTCATCAGCCCAAAAGAACGTGACGTCATCGTCTATTCTGGCGTGCCGTGCGGCATCGCGGCGGCCATCCATGCCGCGCGTGAGGGTGCCAGGGTTCTCCTTATCGAACCCACCAAACACCTCGGCGGCCTCAGCACCAGCGGTATCAACACGGCGGAAAGCGAGCACATGCTCAAGTGGACCATCGGCGGTTTTGCCGATGAGTTTTACCGTCGTTTGGGCAAGCATTACGAGGACACCAAGGACCAGCAAGCGAAGCTGAAAGAAGGAGACCGCCTAAACACGGCGTATTTCTTTGAGTCCAGTGTGGCGGAGAAGGTGTATCTGGACATGCTGAATGAGGCGAAGATAGAGACGATGTACGGGGTGTGGGTGGAGAACGTAGAGAAGACGGGTGCCAAGATCACCACCATCAAACTCAGCAATGGGCTCATTCTTTCTGCCAAAATTTTCATCGATGCCAGCTATGAAGGGGATCTGATGGCGCGGGCGGGGGTGAAGTATTCCATCGGCCGCGAAAGCAAAGCCGAGTTCGGCGAGGAAGCGGCGGGCATCCGTTTCGACAAGACGCCGCGCAAAGCCGCCACGGTGGATGCCCAAGGCAATCTGCTGCCCGGCATCAGTGCGTGGGCGAAAGACTTGAAGGAAGGCGATGCCCATCGCTCGCCGATGAACTACAATTTTCGCCTCTGCTTCGCCAAGGACAAGAACCTGCAAGTGCCCATCCCCGCGCCGAAGCATTACGACCGCAAACGTTATCAATTGCTTGAGAACTGGTTCAATGAGAAGACCGCGAAGAAAGAGGCGGTGAAGCTCACGGACATTCTCGACTTCTACGCCCGTCGCAATGGCAAGTATGAGGTGAACAACAAACAGGCGGCGATCTTTTCCATCGGCCATTTCGGCGGACAGTTCGAGTATTCCGATGCGGATTACGCGAAGCGCGAGCAGATCATCGAGGATCACTGGGATTACACCCTCGGCCTGCTGCACTTCCTCGCGAATGAAGCGAGTGTGCCCGAGAATGTCCGTACGGAGATGAAGTCATGGGGCCTGCACAAAGACGAGTTCAAAGACAACGGCAATCTGCCGTATCAACTCTACGTGCGTGAGGCGCGTCGCATGCGCGGTCAATACGTCGTCACGCAGATGGATGTGCAGGAAAACCGCCGCAAGCCGGACAGCATCGGCCTCAGCAGCCATTTCATCGACAGCCACCACGTGCAGCGCGTGGCCCTGTCACCCACGGAGTTCGTGAACGAAGGCCGCATCTGGCGCGTGAGTCGCGCATATCAGATGCCCTACCGCGCCTTTACGCCGAAGAAAGCCGAGTGCGAGAATCTCTTGGTGCCTGGGGCCGTTAGCTTCACCCATGTCGCCTTCTGCTCCTATCGCCTGGAAAGCGTATGGATGATCGCCGGACATGCTTGCGGTGTGGCGGCGGCCATGGCGGCGAAAGCGAAGCAAACGGTGCATGAAGTAGATGTGCCGAAGTTGCAGGAGAAACTCCGTGCGCAGAAGCAAGTCGTCGATTTCATCCCCGGCCAGCCTGAGTTCTGGTATGACGTGAACAAGACGCCGAACGGACCGCCGGAGTTCTAGAGCAGGTCCTGCACTTTGTCGGAGCGTGGGTGTCTTGCTCGCAGCGTGGTTCGCTTGCCAGTGGATTGGCCGGAGGACTGAACGGGACTGAACTAAGGGAAGTTCTTTGCGGGTTATTATTGCGAGGCTGGCCTGACTTTGCTTAGGGACGTTGCTGCCGACGAGACGTCGGCGCTCCACTCGATAGCAACCGCTTTAAGGTCAAGACCGGCACCTTGCAATTTGCCAGCTTTTCGCGAAAAGCCTGATTTTAGAGCCGAAATACCGCTTGCCCGCAACAAGGGAGCGTGGCTGAATCAAGGTGTTGGATAACAAGTGATATACTTGTCAACCCATCCAATATTTCCAGCCTTATGAAAATTCGGTCGTCGTTCATCCGGGGCCTGTGGCTGTTCGCACTGGCGTTATCCTCCTTCTCCACCTTGCCGGAGGCTCTGGCCCAAGGCACCACCGCCTTCACTTATCAGGGACAGTTGCGTGATGGCGGCACCAACGCCAATGGCAATTACTCGATGGTGTTCAAATTGCACGATGCCTTGACCAGCGGCAACCAGGTGGGGCCGACGGTGACCTTGGCGAGCCAGTTCATCACGAACGGGCAATTCAACGCCTCATTGGATTTTGGTGCGGTCTTTGAGGGTTCGGCGCGCTGGCTGGAGATCTCCGTGGAAGGAAATCTGCTGACGCCGCGCACGCCGGTAGCTCCCACGCCGTATTCGTTGTATTCCGCTAAAGCTGGTAGCGTGTCCAATCCGACATTTCTAGGGACAACGGGAAACACGCCGTTGGAGCTGTACGTGAACAATACGCGGGCCTTGCGGCTGGAACCGGCAACGGGAAGCCCAAATCTCATCGGTGGCTATTCTGGAAACGTGGTGAGCAATGGTTTCATTGGAGCTGTCATCGCAGGTGGTGGCGCAGCCACTAATCCTGAGAATGGAGACCCGGTGCAAAACATCATCGGAGCTAACTTCGCTTTCATCGGTAGTGGCGCGCGCAATCTCATCACTGGCGAAGGTGGCGTGATCGGAGGCGGGTTCTACAACACAGTTACCAATGGCACCGGAGTGATCGCGGGTGGAGATGGAAACCTGGTCGGCGGCAGCCAGGCATTCATCGGTGCAGGTTCTGAGAATGTGGCCACGGGTCATAATTCCGTAGTGGCTGGTGGTTCAGGCAATCGGGCCACGGGTGGTAACGCGTTTATCGGTGGCGGCCAGGACAATGTGGCGGGCACAAGCTCGTTTTCAGTAGTGGCCGGTGGCAAGAGTAACACGGCTAGCGGCAATCAATCCATCGTGGGTGGCGGCGATGGCAATACCGCCAGTGGTGATTACTCTGTGGTGATCGGCGGACTCAATAACACCGCGAGCGCCAATTTCTGTTTCGCTGGCGGCACGAGCGCTAATGCCACCCATCAAGGCAGCTTTGTCTGGTCTTCGGACGGCTCCAGCTCATTCAGTTCGGCTGCTATCGGCGAGTTTGCCGTGCGCGCTGCTGGTGGCTTCCGGTTCGTTTGCGGACCTAACTCCATCGCCATGCTGAATAACACCGTTACCATAGGCAACGGTGACTTTCGCGTTCCCGCCGGCGGTGCTTCATTCCGTGACCCGATCACTGCCGCAGCCTTCAACACGACCAGCGACCGCAATGCGAAGCAGGATTTCGCCGAGGTGAACGGGCGCGAGGTGCTGGCCAAGGTCCTGGCCTTGCCGATCCAGACCTGGGCTTTCAAGCAGGACACGGCCATTCGTCATATCGGACCGATGGCGCAAGATTTCCGTTCGGCTTTCGGCCTCGGAGTTGATGAAAAACACATCGCCACGGTGGATGCCGACGGGGTGGCGCTGGCGGCGATACAGGGGTTGAACGAAGTGGTGAAGGAGAAGGATGCAGAGATCGCGTCGCTCAAGCAGCGGCTGGAGAGCCTGGAGAAAGCGGTATCAACGCTGGTGCAAACAAAGAACGGAGGCGCCCGATGAAACGCATTCTCTTGTTCGCGGGCTTGATGTTGTGCGCGCTGAGTGCGCAGGCGCAGAGCGGCGGGCGTTTCACCATGGTGCGGAGTGTGATCGCCGGCGGGGCCATCACCGGCAGCACGGGTGGCACGTACAGCCTGAACGGCACGGTGGGACAACCGGGGGCGGCGGTGCTGACGGAGACGCGGTTCGTGGTGAGCGTGGGGTACTGGATCACGCCGCCGTTGCTGGTGTTCGCGCCGAAGAAGGTGGGCAATGATTTCAGCATCTCGTTCGAGACGGAGCCGGGGCAGAGCTACATCGTGGAATACACGGACTCGCTGACGGAGCCGAACTGGCAGGTGCTGCCGACGCAGACCGGTGACGGCACGGTGAAGTCGGTGACGGATTCTGCGCCGGGGGTGCCGAACCGATATTACCGGGTGAGGCAGCCGTAGGCAGGGAGGTTAGAGCGGTTTAAAAAATACTGTGGCCGATTGTCTGGGGAGCGGAGCGAGCGGTCTTTTTGGGTCAGGGCGTCGTTTCGGCTCAGTCACAGGGTCGTTTGGAACCTGCTCCTTCGCCAAAGCCTCGCCCTGACCCAAAAATCCTCGCCCCAATCGGCCACAGTATTTTTAAAACGCTCTAAATCGTTAAAAGGTGAAGCGTTGAAACGAGTTTCGTTTCAACGCTTCTCGCTTTCAGATATTTACGGCAACTCACTTCGCCTTGGTCTGGAAGGTCTGTTTGTGGCTGCTGGCGGGGATGCTGATGGTGTAGCTCTTGCCATCGGGAGCCACGGACATCTTGAGGTAGTTCGCCTCGCACTTCTCGTCGTGGTTGGCGATGTGCTCCTTCACTGTGTTGTTCACGTTGCCATCGGGGCGAAGATTCTGGTGCACCTGGTACATCGCCTTGATGGAAGGCGTGGACTTCAGCGTGCCGAAGGTCTGCGGGCCGCAGCCCTTGGTGGTGCCGTTGTTCATCACGGAGACGGTGGGTGACAGGCTTTTGATAAGGAGCGGGTTGTTGCTCACGTCGAGGCCGTGATGGTTCACCTGATAGACGTCCACGGTGCCGGCGAGGTTGATGGGGCAGACGAGTTCGCCTTCCACATTCCACGAGAGGTCGCCGCCATTGAAGAAGCGGAACGAGCCGAACTCGATGAGTGTCACCACACTGTTCGCGTTGTCGCTCTTGTCTTTTTCCTTGAGCGTGATGCCTTCGCACTGGGCATTGGCACCGGCGGGTTTCTTGCTGGTGAAGACTTGATGGGCTGCGAGGCATTTCACGTTCAGATTCGCCACGGAAGCATCGGCACTGGCTTTGAAGGGGATGGTGTCATCCGGGCGGATGACTTTGCGTTCTGCTTTGATGTCCTTGTAGGGCTTGATCATCAGGGGGAAACGGGTGTCGCGCGGGTTGTTGTCCGGATTGGTCTCGGGCACGCCTTTATCCCAGATGGTGCCGATGGGGATCTGTTGCGCGACCTCGGCCGCACCGCCGAAGTGGTCGATGTGGAAATGGGTGGTGAGGAGGTTGTCGATGCGTTGCAAACCGGCGACTTCCTTGGCGACTTTCACGATGCGCGCGGAGTCGCGGCCACCGGGATTGCCGCTGTCGATGAGCAAGGACTCACCGGCGGGCGTGACGATGAGGGTGGAACCGCCGCCTTCGGAATCGATCCAATAGACATCGAGCGTCTTGTCCGCGAGACCGGCGTAAGTGGTGCAAACAGCGGATGCAGACAGGAGCAGGGAAAGCGTGAGCGATTTCGTGTGATGGTGCATGAGAGGATTAAAGCGGGGCTGGGGAAGGGTTTCAACCACAGAGAGCACGGAGGGCACAGAGAGGGAATGGAGGGGGATGGTGGGGAGCATTTAAAAAATTGTAACGCAAGGCACGCTCACTCCTCACCCCGGCCCTCTCCTCATTAGAGGAGAGGGAGAACATTTGGCTTCACAAGTGCAGTTCGCGGATTCGGGTTGGCGGGTGTTTTGTTACGCTTTCAGCTTGAGCGGATGCGCGCGGTCTTTTAGGGGGAGGCTTATGCGGCGTTGGGCGAGGGCGGCCTGGTAAACGGCCATGACCATTTCCACGGCTTTCATGCCGTCGTAGCCGCTGCACGCGGGTTCGCTGCCATTGCGGGCGGCAGTGATGAGGCTGTCGAGCAACTGGCGATTGCCCGCAGTGGTGTTGCGCTGGCTATCGGGCACGCTGGTGGTGGGATCGCCGGGCACGGGTTCCCACGCTTCCGTCTGGCCTTTATCGGTCCAAGTGCCGGGTTTGCGGAGGAAGATGCGCGGCGGGATGTTCGCCTGGATCTTCACCACGCCTTTGCTGCCGATGAGTTCGAGGCCCCAATTGCCGGCGACGGTGGAATAAGCCTGGCGGGAGATGAAGGTGGCGTTCACGCCTTTCGCGAAACCGAACTGCGCGTAGATGTCTTCGCCCGCGACCAAGCCGATGCCTTCGGTGGCTTTGCGGCCATCGTTCGCCGTGATGTCGCGGCCTTGGGTGAGGACGCGGGCGGTGCACCACTGGGCATCGCCGGCGAAGAGGCGCATGAGGTCGAAGAGATGAACGCCGAGCACGAGCATGTCCTCACCACCGGCGCGCTTGTCCTGCTTGCCGTTCGCGCGGATCTCGATGAGGTCGCCGATGAGACCTTTCTCCAGTTGCGCTTTCAGGAAGACGATGTTATGCGCCACATGCATCTGGTGGGCGACGGCGATCTTGCTGCCGGATTTCTTCGCGGCGGCCAGAATGGCATCGGCTTCTGCGAGGTCTGTGGTGAAAGGTTTCTCGGAATAGATGTGCGCGCCGACGCTGATGGCGGCGAGGGCCATGGCCTTATGTTCCAAGGTCCAGCGGGTGGCGATGCTGACGAGGTCGGGCTGTTCCACGGCGAGCATCTCGTGGTAGCTGGCGTAG
This sequence comes from uncultured Verrucomicrobiota bacterium, assembly GCA_964589735.1. Taxonomy (GTDB): domain Bacteria; phylum Verrucomicrobiota; class Verrucomicrobiia; order Limisphaerales; family JAEYXS01; genus JAEYXS01. Next base: position 42,746 of record CAZPUL010000002.1, read on the forward strand.
GCCTTGGGGGCTTTGAGTTTGGCCTGAGTTTTGGCGAGGCCGTCGGCATCGGCATCCGCGACGGCGACGAGTTCCACCTCGGGGTGATTGGTCATCACCACGTCCATGCCGTGGCCGTAATTGCCTTGGCCGGTGTGACCTATGACCACGGCACGGAGCTTGCCGGTGGCGCGTTTGGTAAGGAGCGGGGCGGCGGTCTGGCAACCGGTGAGCAGGGCAGTGCCCGCGGTGGCAAGGGCGGCTTGGGCGAGGAACTGGCGGCGGGAAAGGGGGTTCATGGGCGTAAAATTCACGGTATTCAAGTGCTGGAAATTCCTGCAAATATGCCTTGCCAAACGGGGTGTCGCCAAGTTGAATTGCGGCCCTTCGCTGTGGCTGGATAGCTCAGTTGGTAGAGCAGAGGACTGAAAATCCTCGTGTCGCCGGTTCGATTCCGGCTCCAGCCACCACTTTCCTTTCGGAACTTAAATACACAAACAGCAGCCAGCCACATCTGTCTGCGTTGACAGCTTGCGCGGGCACGCTAGCGTTCAAGCGTCGGGGGCGGAAACTATCACCGGCTAGCTAGCGAATGAGCGAAAAGGCTCTGAAATGCCGGCGGAGCTGCTCAGCAGCCCAAACCCGACACTCTCTTTTTGGGAAGTTGCGAGCGTATGCCTCCTCTCCCTAGCCCTCTCCTCCGACGCCGGAGGAGAGGGAAATGGGCGCTTGAATGCTTTGGGCTGAAGGTCAGCCGTTTGCTCAAGCGAAGAATGACCTTACTAATGGCTTTTTGTGGCTGTGACGCGTTCACCCAAATCAAATGTAGAAGTGATGATCCTTGCTGGTGGCCTGAGCACGCGCATGGGGACAGACAAGGCGCGGGTGCGGCTGGGGCGACGGACGTTGCTGGGGCATGTGAAGCTGGCGGCGGAAGCGACGGGTTGGCGAGTGCGGGTGGTGCGGGAGGATTTGGTTGAGCGGTGCGGGCCGTTGGGCGGAGTGTTAACGGGAATGCTAACAAGTCGCGCGGAGGCGGTGGTGTTTCTTTCGTGTGATATGCCGTTCGTCGCGGCGAGGTGGTTGAAGAAGCTGGTGAAGGAGCTGCGTCGCAGCGGGGCTCAGGCGGTGTTCACGCAGCAGGGGAGGTTCGTGGGGTTTCCTTTCGTGCTGTCGAAGGAGTGTCTGGGGGTGGTGGAGGGGCAACGGGTGAGGGGGGAGTTTTCGTTGCAGGGGTTGGCGAAGGTGCTCAAGGCGGAGCGGGTGGTGGTGGCGGAGAAAGAGGCGTGGCGGTTCATGAATGTGAATACGCCGGAGGCGTTGGAGGAGGCGAGGGGGCGGATGTGAACCACGGAGACACGGAGGACGCGGAGTTTTGACAGGATGAACAAGATTAACAGGATGCGGGGCGTAATGCGTGATGCAGGGCTGCTGCAATTTGGTTGTGCAGGTGCTTCGGCGGCGGCCGGCTGAGGACAGCCAGCCCTACCTTGTTGTGTTGCCAGATCTTATGTGGCAGGGTTTGGTCATGCCCATGATTCGTTTCGCTGCGTTTTTTGGTTTTCTTTTGGTGCTCTCGGCTTCTTTGAACGCGGCGGAGAGCGTGCGGGTGGTGAAGAATCGGCAGGAGTTGTTGGAGGCGGTGCGTTCGCTTAAGCCGGGGATGACGTTGAAATTGGCGCCGGGGGAGTATGGGTTTGGGTATGCGGTGGAGAAGGCGCGAGGGACGAAGGAGGCGCCGATCGTCATCGAGGGGGCGAATCCGGCGCAGCCGCCGAAGTTCACGGGTGGGAATCTGGCGATCCATTTTCGCGGGTGCTCGTATCTGACGGTGCGGCATATCGCGGTGTCGGGACAGAAGGGGAACGGGTTGAACTTCGATGATGGCGGGGAGTCTTCACAGCAGATCACGATCGAGAATGTTTCGGTATCGGACATCGGGCCGACGGGGAACAATGACGGGATCAAGCTTTCGGGCGTGGATGATTTCACGATCCGGAATTGTCGCATCAACGGTTGGGCGGGGCAGGCGATCGACATGGTGGGGTGTCATCGCGGGTTGATCGAGAAGTGTGTGTTCGAGGGGAAGGCGGGTTTTTCGCAGGCGACGGGGCCGCAGACGAAGGGCGGCTCGGAGGATATCACGGTGCGCGGTTGCACATTCATCAATGCGGGACAGCGGCCGATGCATTTGGGCGGTTCGACGGGGCGGCCTTATTTCCGGCCGAAGGATGCGAAGTATGAAGCGCGGCGGATCACGGTGGAGGGGAACTTGTTCATCGGCGGGATGGCGCCCATCGTGTTCACGGGCGTGGAGGATGGCGTGGTGCGGTATAACACGATCGTGAATCCGGAGACGTGGGTGTTCCGCATCTTGCAGGAGAATAACGAGCCGGGGATGGTGCCGTGCTCAAAAGGGGTGTTTGAGAAGAACATCATCGTGTGTGAGAAGAATCCGGTGCGGGCGTGGATGAACATCGGCGGGAACACGCAGGCGGGCACGTTCAAGTTTGCGGAGAACTGGTGGTATCACAAGGCGTCGTCGCAACCGGTGAAGCCAGCGTTGCCGTCAGCGGAACAGGGCGGGACGTATGGGGTGGATCCGCAGTTGGAGGCGGGGAATGGGTACAGGCCGAGGGTGGCGGGGGCGATGAAGGTGGGTCACACAGCGTGGAAGAAGGATTAACCACGGAGGCACGGAGGGCGCGGAGTGGGGTAATATTTAGCCACGGATGGAACACGGATCAAACACAGAGGGGGAAACGAGCTCAACAGTTGCATGGCCGAAGATTTCAAACAGCGAGTCATGAGTCGGGAAACATCGAAGCCGGTCACACATCAGGTCAGGGTTTGGGTGGAAGGTCGGCTGGGTCGATGCGGGGCCAAGGGAGATCGAGATTGCCGTTTGGGAAGCGGAGGACACTGAGGATGGAGGGGTCGCCGCCGTTGTCTTTGCCGTCGAAGCCGGAGGACCAGAGGGTGAAGGTGGCGTCCGGGTTGAGGCGGTAGCGCATGGGGCGGCCATCCATGGGGTCTTGGGGGAGTTTGGTGAGATAGTCGGGAATGAGTTGGGTCAAGGTGTCGGGGTAGTGATTAAGTTTGAGGCGGTAGCGTTCGAGGGCGAGGACGGTGATGGCTTGCTGGCGGCGGGTTTCGGCGTAGGCGAGATCATAGGCGGAAGAGTTGTCTAGACGATAGTGAAACAAGTAGGTCACGCCAAAACGCCGCTTGTTCCACCAAAGCTGGTCTGCTTCAAAAAACTCGTCGCTAGCTTTATCCAGTTGGGAACAAGCGTTGGCCCAAGCAGGTGAGTTCGCTTGCTCACGAAAAACTTCTAGCTGGAACTGCATCGGCCTAAGACTGCTTAATGCGTCATTATCTATATCAAAGTTACGCCAATAGATGGTGCGCAGCTCTTTGGAGGCTTGAGGTTGGAAGTATCTGTTGAGAAAAGCCTGAGGATCTTGGCGGATGCTGGAGAACAAAGCCAGTCTTTGAGCGCGTACAATGATCATGGATTGGACATAATTCGTAACCAATGAAATGGCCGACAAACTGGCTTGGATTTCTGCGAGTTGTTGCTCTTCCCAGAAATGCAGGTGCAGGCAGTAGTTGAGGTCTTCCAGCAGCAGTTTAGTGATCTCTATGCGAGTTGATTGACTGGAAGTGTCCCATTCCTCTCGATGGAGTTGGGCGAGGTTCAGCAAGGTGGTGAGATTGGTAAAGGACAGGGACGGATCGCGGGCGTAAGCGCTGACAATCAACGCGTGGTGAAGGTGACGTGCGATGCCTCTACGCAATTGTGTGTGGGCAACCTTGTAGTTCTCAATATCCCGGTAGTCGCCGCCTTTTTCCTTGGGCGGGTCTTTGAGAAGTTGGTGGAGGTACAGGAAATCATTCTGCAAGCTGCTGACTTGGGCAATGGCATTGGTCCAGTTGGGCTGGTTGGTGATACCAGTGGGGTCCTCCCATTGGAGGTGTTGGTAGCCTCGTTCGGTGTGTTCGAATTTAAACCAGCCGATCTGAAGGGGGAGGCCGTTGGTAATCTTTTGCTGCGCGGCCAGCAGAGGGGCGTCGCCATCGGGTTCGTGGCCGGTGCGCTTGGGGGCGATCTTATCGAGGTCGAGGATTTCGCCTTGGGCGATGAGTTGGGCTTTGTAGCGGTCGAGTTTGGAGGGAGCGAAGTAAGCCCAGCAGAAGAGGGCGAGCAGGATAATGGTAGAAAGCAGGATGAGCCGGCGGCGCTTTTGCTTTGGGGCGACGGGGCTCATTGTGTTGAGGGAATGTAGAGGGGAAATGATGAAGGACCAACACTTAATGATGACTTAAGGGCAACATCGAACATCGAACATCGAACTCTGAAAATCGAGAAATAGGAGGTTGGAGCCTCGTTGCCTCGGCTGCTACGTTGTATGCGAGGGGAATTGAACAGGAGATAACGGAGGGAACGGAGGAGTTTTTTACAGAAGGGCGCGAAGAGACGCGAAGGGGAAACGGATTGATAGCCAATCGACAATAGCCAATAGCCGAGGGGATTTTATCGCAGAGAACTCAGAGAGCGCAGAGAGGGGGATTTGAACCGGGAAGAACGCCAACCTAACGAAAGGGGGGAGGAGGTGACGCTCCTCAACTGAAGCCGGGGTGAAAATTTCGCCATGGGGCGCGAATTATTTTTAGGAGATTTTGCCTGTGAGAGGGTGGTTTTGATTTAAGCTGCTCATTTTCAATTGGTTATGCGATTGAAAATAATTTTGAGAAAAAGGGACCTAGGACAGCGGATGTCCTACCCCCTTCGGTAAATTATGAATTATGAAGGATGAGTTATGAAGAAAATGGTGAAGCTCAAAGTTCAAAACTCAAAGTTCAAACAGCGAGTCTTGAGAGATGGGAGTTGGGTTAGTGGCGGAGGTGTCCGCCGGAGGCAAGGAGGCAGGCAAGCCCCGACCTGCTGGCACGGGGTCCATGCCAGCAGCACATTGGTTTGCTTTCTGGCGGTTGAGGGGCAATTCTAACGGGATAATTTGTGAGCATGATTACGACTGAAGCGGGAAAGACGAATGGGGCGGGTGGAGCAGCGGCGGCGACGATTCCGGCGATGCCGCCGGGGGTGGAGCTGACGACTTTGCCGAACGGGCTGACGATCATTGTGCGGGAGGATCACAGCGCGCCGGTGGTGTCTGCTCAAGCATGGGCGAAGACGGGGAGCATCCATGAGGGGCGCTGGATGGGCGCGGGGCTTTCGCATGTGCTGGAGCATATGCTTTTCAAGGGCACGACATCGCGCACGGGCAGCCGGATCGATCAGGAGGTGCAGGAGGCGGGCGGTTACATGAACGCCTACACGTCGTTTGATCGCACGGTGTATTGGATCAATGTGCCGAACACGGGCGGCAAGGTGGCCATCGATATCTTGTGCGATATCATGCAGAACGCGTCGCTGCCGCCGGATGACTTGGCGAAGGAACTCGACGTGATCCGGCGCGAGATGGATATGGGGCAGGATGATCCGGGACGGCGGTCGGGTCGCAGACTGTTCGAGACGGCTTACACGAAGAGTCCGTACCGCTACCCCATCATCGGGTATCTCGACATTTTCAATGAGTTGAAGCCGGAGGATATCCGCGGCTATTACCACGAGCGGTACGCGCCGAACAATGTGTTCTACGTGGTCGTCGGTGATGTGAACGCGGCGGAGGTGGTGGAGCAGATCAAGACGGCTTGGGAGAATTCCAAGGCGCGGCCGTTGGCGGACTTCGTGTTGCCGGTGGAGCCGCGGCAGATCGCGGAACGCATCATCACGGAAGAGGCGACGGTGGAGCTGGTGCATTCGCACATGAGCTGGCATATCCCGGACTTGCGGCATGTGGATGTGCCTTTGCTGGATGTGCTGGGCACGGTGCTGGGAGCGGGGCGCAGTTCGCGGTTGTATCGTGAAGTGCGGCAGAAGCAGGCGGTGGTGAACCATGTGGATGCGTGGACGTATAGTCCGGGTGCGCCGGGGCTCTTCGGCATGAGCATCGTATGCGAGGGCGAGAAGCTGGAGAGGGCGCGCGCGGCAGTGCTGGAACAGCTTGAGCTGGTGAAGGAAAAGGGGATCACGGAAGCGGAGTTCGCGAAGGCGGTGAAGCAATTCACGGCGGCGACGCTGGCGACGCGCAAGACGATGCAAGGACAGGCGCAGGACTTGGGTGGAAACTGGCTGGCGGCGAATGATCTGAATTTTTCAGAGCGTTATCTCGAGGCGGTGCGCAAGGCGACGCCGGCGGATCTCCAACGCGTGGCGAAGCAGTATCTCACGACGGAAAGCCGTACGATTTACTCGCTGGTGCCTACGGGTTTCGCACCGAAGGCGAGCAAGGCGGCGCAAGCCATCCAGACGGGTGCGATCCAGAAATTTGAGCTGTCGAACGGGATGAAGCTGCTGGTGAAGGAGGATCATCGGCTGCCGTTCGTGGAGTTTCGCGCGGTGTTCCAAGGTGGCGTGTTGGCGGAGACGGAGGAGAACAATGGCGTGACGCAATTGCTCGCGCGGATGCTCCTGCAAGGTACGCAGAAGCGGAACTCGGAGCAGATCGCGGAGGAGATCGAGTCCGTGGGCGGAAGCATTGATGCGTATGGCGGGAACAACAGCTTCGGCATCTCGGTGGAGACGTTGAGCAGTGATTTCGATCTGGGCATGGAGGTGATGACGGATGTGATGTTGCATCCGGCTTTCCCGGCGGATGCGCTGGCGCGTGAGCGCGAGATGCAACTGGCGGCGATCCGGTCGCGGCGCGACCAGCTCTTGCAGAGCTGCAGTTCGCTGATGCGGCGGACGTTGTTCGGCCCGAGCGGTTATGGCTTTGATGGCACGGGCACGGAGGAGAGTGTGGCGCGATTGGATGAGGCGGCGTTGCGGAGCTTTTATCAGAAGGTCATCGCGCCGACGAATTGTGTGCTGGCGATCTATGGTGATGTGAAGGCCCCGGCGGTGCTGGCTGCGGTGGAGAAGATGCTGGGTGGTTGGAAGGATGCGACCACGGGACATTCGTTGGTGAATGCGCAGCCGAAGCCAGAGGCGAAGGAGTTGCGACATGTGTTCGAAGCGCGGGATAAGAAGCAGGCGGTGGTGGTGATCGGATTCCCGGGCACGACCTTGCGCGCGGATGACCGGTATGCGATCGAGCTGCTGGCGGAGGCGTGCAGTGATCTGGGGTCGAGATTGTTCATCCGCATCCGCGATCAACTGGGGCTGGCTTACTATGTAGGCGCGCAGAGTTTCCCGGGATTGGTGCCGGGCGGGTTCTGGTTCTACGTGGGTACGGCTCCGGAGAAGGTTCAGCTCGTGGAGGAAGAATTGCTGAAGGAAGCGGCCTTGCTGGTGAAGGACGGGCTGACGCCGGAAGAGCTGAAACGCGCGAAGGCGAAGATCATCGGGCAGAAGAAGATCGGGCGGCAGGAGCTGGGCGGTTACGCACAGGCGACGGCGCTGGATGAGCTTTACGGACTGGGCTTCGCAAACAACGAGACGGAAGACCTGCATTACGAGGCGGTCACGGTGGAAGAAGTGAAGGCGGTGGCGGCGAAGTACTTGCGGCCGGAACAGGCGGTCGTTGCGGTTGTAGGACCGGAAGGGGATATCGCCGGGTGAAAAATGTTTTCCCAAAAAGGGTCTTGATGCCGTTGGGTTCGTTCTGCTTAATCACGCGCGTCAGGGCCCATGGAATGCGGACTTACGAACCCCGCCAGGGCCGGAAGGCAGCAACGGTAGTTTGCTCTACATCTGCCGTGGTGTCCCTGACACTTCCCCAAAAGCGTGATTCGTTAAAAGGCGTTAAATGGTTAAAACGTTTTAACGATTCAACCGTTTCACGATTTAACCTCCCTTGTGAAAAACTTGGGCTCGTAATCCTTTCAGCGTAAACCATACTTTTCCCGTCATGTCATATCAGGTCATAGCCCGGAAGTATCGTCCGCAAAAGTTTGAGGATGTGGTGGGGCAGGAGCATGTCTCGCAGACGCTGGCGAATGCCATCAAGGCGGGGCGCATCGCGCACGCGTATCTCTTCTGCGGTCCGCGCGGCACGGGCAAGACGACGATGGCGCGCATCTTCGCGAAGGCGCTGAATTGCACGGGCGGGCCGAAGGCGGATTTCGATGTGGCAGACCCGAAGTGTGTGGAGATCGCGGATGGGCGTTCGCTGGACGTGATCGAGATCGACGGTGCGAGCAACAACGGCGTGGAACAGGTGCGCGAGCTGCGCGATACGTGCCGCTTCGCCCCGGCTTCGAGCAAGTTCAAGATCTACATCATCGACGAGGTGCACATGCTCTCGACAGCGGCGTTCAACGCGTTGCTGAAGACGCTGGAAGAGCCGCCCGCGCATGTGAAGTTCCTTTTCGCCACGACGGACCCGGAGAAGGTTCTCCCGACGATCCTTTCGCGCTGCCAACGCTTTGACCTGCGGCGCATACCGGCGAATCTCATCGTGAAACAGCTCGCGTTCATCGCGAAGGAAGAGGGTGTGGAGATCGATGACGGCGCGCTCTTCGCCATCGCGCGCGCGGCGGATGGCGGGATGCGGGATGCGGAATCCACGCTGGACCAGCTCATCAGTTTTTGCGGGAACAAGATCGAGGAGGGCGACGTGCTCTCGATGTTCGGGCTCACGGCGCGGAGCCAGTTGCTGGCGCTCTCACAAGGGGTGCTCGCGGGTGAAGTGGATGGGGCGTTGCGCGAGCTAAATACGCTGGCGAAGAGCGGCAAAGACTTGGGACGTTTGCTAAGCGATTTGCTGAGCCATATCCGCAACTTGATGATTTTCCAAGTGTCATCGGGCGATCTTTCGTTGCTGGAAGTTTCCGAGGCGGAGGCGTCGATGCTGAAGGAGCAGTCCGGGCTGGTGAATGTGGACGCGCTCAGCCGCATCCTGGAAGTGCTGACGGATTGCGAGGGGCGGTTGCGCGAGGCGGTGTCGAAGAAGATTTTGATCGAGGTGGCGTTGCTGCGGGCCATCCAGGCGCGCAATGCGGTGAGCATTGATTCGGTGTTGAAGACCTTGGGGCAATTGCGCGGCAGTGGTGGTGGTAGCGCACCGGCGGCATCTGCTCCCGCGCCAGCCGTGGAACCGAAGGCGGCTCCGGCGCCGGCTGCGCGTCCGGCATTCACTTCCTTGAGAGAAGCGGCGGCTACGGTGCTCGCCGCACCGCCAGCGGCAACTCCGGCACCAGCACTGAAAGTGGAAGCGCCGAAACCCGTAGCGGTTCCGGCCCCGGCGCTCATGCCGATACCGGAAGAGGACAAGCCCGCACCTGTGGCGGCGGCTCCGGCAAAGGACCTTGGTCCGCTTTGGGAGCAGGTGGTGGAGGCGGTCTCGCGCGTCAGTCCGTTCACGCGGTCGTATCTGCTGGAGGCGCATCCGGTGTCCTTCGCGAACGGCGTGTTCATCATCGGGTATGATCCGGAGTTCTCGCATCATCTGAGTCTGGTGGACAACTCGAAGAACCACGCGTTGCTCCAGACCAAGTTCAAGGAACTGGGCCAGGGCGAAGTGCGCGTGAAGTTCATCGAATCCGTGGAGCCGGAAGGCTGGCAACGGCGCACGGCCACGGTGCTTAATACGCCGGAACCGGCGAAAGCAGCGGCCACGGGCAATGGCGGTGCGGCCGCCGCGAAGTCCGACGAGAAGAAACCGAAGACCTCGGTGGAGCCGGTGCGGATTGAAGATTTCAAGAACGATCCCTTGATCAAGAAAGCCCTCGAGATCTTTAAGGGACAGATCGTGGATGTGAGGGCATAATCATTTAACCCAATTTATTATGTCGAGCATTGGCAAACTCATGAAACAGGCTGCGCGCATGCAGCAGCAGATGGAACAAACCCAGGCGGCGCTCGCGGCCCGGACGGTCGAAGCCACGAGTGGTGGCGGTGCCGTGAAGGTGACGGCGCGGTGCGATGGCACGATCGCGGCGATCAAGATCGACCCGCAGGCGTGCAATCCGGCGGATGCGCAATTGCTGGAAGACCTCGTGCTGACGGCGGCGAACAATGCACTGAACCAGGCGAAGGAGATCTCCAACGCCGAGATGGGGAAGATCACGCAGGGGATGAGCCTGCCGGGGATGTTCTAGAGATCATAGGGCAGAATTGGTCTCATACATTTAGTGAATGCTGTTTTACTTAGGTAAGATTCCTTTCCCCTCACCCCGACCCTCTCCCTTGGGGAGAGGGAGTTAACATTTGCCGCTCCTTATGGCTTCATTGCCGCCACCGCTGAATGAGCTGATCGCGTCGCTGAGCAAGCTGCCGGGCATCGGGCCGCGTTCGGCAGAGCGGCTGGCGCTGCATCTGGTGCAGGCTGATGTGGATGGTGTGAAACGGCTGGCGCAGGCACTGGTGCAGGCGCGGGAACGGGTGCAGAGCTGCAAGGTGTGCGGGGCGTTGACGGAGGAACAACCGTGCAACATCTGTTCCGATGACCGGCGCGATGGTTCGATCATTTGTGTGGTGGAGCGGGCGGTGGATATCTTGCCGTTCGAGAAATCGGGCGTGTTCAAGGGCAAGTATCATGTGCTGGGCGGGCGCATCTCGCCGTTGAACGGCGTGGGACCGGAAGATTTGCGGATCGCGGAACTGGAAGAGCGTGCTGGGGCGGAGGCGATCAAGGAAGTAATCCTCGCGCTGGGCACGGATGTGGAAGGGGATGCGACGGGGAACTATCTCTCGAAACGGCTCGCGGCGAAGGGCGTGAAGGTGTCGAGGCTGGCGCAGGGCTTGCCGGTGGGGAGCGGGTTGGAATTTGCGGATGAACTGACGTTGTCGCGGGCGATGGAGGGGAGGCGAGAAGTATAAGGGAAACGTCCAACATCGAACTTCCAACGTCCAACATCGAAAGAGGAAAGTTAGAGCCTCGTGCCTCGGCTGGAAAAGGGCGGCGCGCTGAGGACAGCGACGCCCTACCATCAATAAAATTTCGAGGACGACGACGAGAACGAGGACGATTACGAATTGAACCATGAACAAACCATCCGTTGTTGTCTTTGATTTGGGGAAGGTGCTGCTGGATTTTGATTATGGCATTATGACGCGGCAGTTGGAGCCGTTGTGCCGCATCAAGGGGACGGAACTGAAGCAGGTCATCGACCAGTCGCCGTTGCTGCATGAGTATGAGACGGGGCTCATCAGCACGCCGGAGTTGTTCGAGGTGTTCGTGCAGCGGACGGGTTATGCGGGGAGTCTGGCGGAATTTGGGGCGGCCTTCGCGGACATTTTCACGGAGATTCCTGAGATGGTGGAGCTGCATGCGCGATTGCATCAGAGCGGGGTGCCGACGTTCATCTTTTCCAATACGAACGAGCTGGCGGTGGGGCATGTGCGGCGGCAGTTTGGTTTCTTCGCGAACTTCACTGGTTACGTTTTTTCCCATGAGGTGCGGGCGATGAAGCCGGCAGCGAAGATCTACGAGGCGGTGGAGTCGATGACCGGCAAGCGCGGGGCGGAGATCCTTTACATCGATGACCGGAAGGAGAATGTGGAGGCGGGGGAAGCGCGCGGGTGGCATACGGTGTTTCATCAGCACCCGCACGAGACGCGAAAGGTGGTGGCGGGGCATGGGCTGGTTTAACTGATCGGGGAATAAACCACGGAGACACTGAGAGCACGGAGCGGGAAGAGTTTTTGCCGCCGGGGCAGTCGTGGAACGCGTCCTTACCATGCGTGGGTTAGTGTGGCCGCATCTTGATTGAAGCCTGTTGCTTTTGCGTCTGTTCACATTGGGCGCAGACATAGATGCGGGCTTTGGTTTGGCCGTGGAGGTTGAGGCTGGTGGCGGGGAGGCAATCGCCAGGGTGGGGGTATTGGGTCAGGCGACGTTTCCATTCGCCTTGTTGGGCTTCGGCTTTGCTCATGGGAATCATGCCGTAGGCGATGGGCACGGTGCGCTTGGTCATGGTGAGTTGGTGGACTTCGCAGGTGGCGGATTCTGTCTTGGTGTAATCGGGTGTGGTGTGGCAGGCGGTGAGGAGGAGGAGCGGGGCGAGGAATAAGATGCGGTGCATGAAGGTTGGACGGGAAAGGTTGGGGTTTGCTCTGGTGGAATAAACGAGAGTTTAAGGGTTAATGATGAGGGCGGTCGTCCGCCCCATCCGGGGCGGGGTGGCTGCATGGCGGTTTACCACCAGTTCCCGTTGGTCACTGGTGGCTACTGGCGTTGGCCCCGTTCGGGGCCATGTGTGAGTGGAGCTTTTGCGGGAGATTGGCCTGATGGTGCTCAGGGGTATTGCTGCCGGCGAGACGCCGGCGCTCCGGGGAGCGGGTGGTTTGCTTGACCGAGGGTGGCGAGTGCATACTGTTTGGCGCATGAAGTTCTCCGCCTGGTTCGCTGCGTTTGTTATGACGGTTCAGTTTGGTGGTCTGCTGGAGGGGGCGGATACGGCCAAGTCTGCATCGGCAGCTCCGAAGGTTTTGCCGATGGGGGTGTATCGTGGGGTGAATGAGACGGAGAAGGTGACGGCTTTCGGGCAGTGGACGGGGCAGCCGGTGTGGGGACAGGATTTCATCGGGTGGGAATCGTGGAGCAACGTCGGGTGGCCGATCTGGTGGCTGGAGAAGTGGAGCAAGTGGGTGCATGAACAGCCCGGGCGGCGGTTCGTGTTCGCGGTGCCGATGCTCACCGGTCCCTTGGATGGCAGCGGTCCGAAGAAGGGAGACGTGGGGGTGGGTGAGCCGGTCTCGTTGGAGAAGGGGGCGGCCGGAGCTTATAATATTCACTACCAACAGCTCGCGGAGAACCTGGTGAAGCACAAGCTGGCGGACACGATCTTGCGGCCGGGCTGGGAGTTCAACGGCAACTGGTATCCGTGGATGGCAAAGGGGAAGGAGGCGGCGTTCGCGGAGTATTGGCGGCAGATCGTGAAGACGATGCGGGCGGTGCCGGGCGCGGAGAAGTTGAAGTTTTGCTGGAATCCCACGTTGCGCCTGGAGCAGTTCCCGGCGGAGAAGGCGTGGCCGGGGGCGGAGTACGTGGATTACATCGGGCTGGATGTGTATGACGAGTCGTGGCAGGAGGGCAGCTATGCGTGGCCAGCGGGCACTCCGGCCGCGGAGATCGAGGCGCGGCAGCGCAAGGTGTGGGAGAAGGAGATCCTCAACGGCGATCATGGGCTGGCTTTCTGGAGCAAATTCGCACGCGAACAGAAACGGCCCTTGGCCATCTGCGAGTGGGGCGTGAAGAAGCGCCCAACGGGACATGGCGGGACGGACAATCCGCATTTCGTGGAGCAGATGCACCGGTTCATGAATGACGCGCAGAACAACGTGGCGTTTCACTGCTACTTCGATTTCAACTGCGAACCGCCGGACGGGCATCACCAGCTTTCACCAGGGGCGAAGGGCGAGTATGAGTTCCCGAAGTCATCGGTGAAGTTTTTGGAGCTGTTCGGGAAGAAGGGGAAATAAAGCTCAAAATCCCAAGTTCAAAGTTCAAAAGAAGTTCCAATTGGGGCAAGGGTTTTTTGGCGGAGGGCTTTTTGCGAAATTGATCTGATGGTGCTTAGAGCGGTTTTAAAAATGAGGTAGCGGAGTGGTGGGAGAGAAAAGGTAAGCGGTCTTTTTGGGTTCTGGCGTCGGTTCGGCTCAGTCACAGGGTCCATGGAACCTGCTCCTTCGCCAAAGCCTCGCCAGAACCCAAAAATCCGCGCTCCACTCCGCTACATCATTTTTAAAAACGCTCTAGGGGTGTTGCTGCCGGCGGGACGCCGGCGCTCCGTGGCGATGGGATGATTTGTGAGCTTCGTCCGCCCCATTCGGGGCGGTGCATGGTTATCCGATTTACCACCAGTTCCCGTTGGTCACTGGTGGCTACTGGCGGTGGCCCCGTTCGGGGCCGGGAGGGAAGGCGTCGGGTCGGGTGTGTGAACTTGGTGCTACGGCGGGCGTGCTCAACTGCCGGCCCCGAGCCGGATGTCGGGGCACGGGTGGCGTGCTTCGCGTCACAGCCCCAGACCTCACCCGTTTGGAATCAGACCCGGAAGGGGGGCTTGGCCCGCCAAAGGACGCCAAATAGGGAGGGAAAAGGGAGTGTCGCGCCTCCAGCTCAACGCCGGGGTGAAATTTGACCAATCACCGCGAATTATTTTTAGGAGAAATGCGGTTTTTGACGGTTTTCCATTTCTAACATTCTTATTATGAGCGGGTTATGATATTCCAAAATATTTTTAACAGAGAGGGAGGTAGGACAGCGGATGTCCTAGTGCCCTGGGTATGATACCGGCATGAAAGATGAAAAAGGGAGTTTTTGGAGGGCAGCAGGGGGAAGCCGCGAAAATGTGGCTGATGAGGCAAAATTTAGCCGTAACCTAATGAGGAAGCCAGAACGTCTAATGGGAGAACATATCCCTTGCGTGTTTGGGGCGGTTGCGGTGTTATTTGGTCACCGCCTAATTGGAATACGCAGCAGGATTAACGTTAATCTGCCAGCTTTGCTGTATTGGGAGCGGCAAAAACAGGTTTTTATCATGAGTAAAGCCAGTCAATTTTGGTCGCAGGTCGTGACCTTGCTCGTCTCATTTTCTTTCATCGCGCCGCTGGCCGCTGCGCCGGCTGCCAAGTTGCCGACGGCGGGTGAGCGCTGGGTCAGTATGGAGAAGGCGGAGGTGCCGAGTTTTCGCCGGCATGTGGTTCCCTTGATGAGCCGGTCAGGCTGCAGTGGTCGTGAGTGCCACGGATCGTTTGCCGGTCAGGGTGGATTCCAACTTTCGCTCTTTGGTTACGACTTCGAGAAGGATCACCATGAGATCACGGCGGACAAGGAAGATGGCATCCGGATTGAAAAGGAAAATCCCGCGCAGAGCCTGGTACTCCTGAAAGCGACGAATGAGGAGAAGCACAAAGGCAAGGAACGCATCAAGAAGGGTTCTTGGGAATATAACCTGTTGCTGAAATGGATCGCGGAAGGCGCGAAGATCGATGTGGCCGAGACGGGCGAATTCGACCGGTTGGAGATCCAGCCGAAGGAGATCGTTTTCAAGAAGACGGGTGAAGCGGTGCAGCTCAAGGTGCTGGCACATTGGAAAGACGGCACGGTGGAGGATGTGACGCAGATCACGCGCTTCCGCACGAATGATGACACGGTCTCGAATGTCTCGGACACAGGTGAAGTGAAATGCTCCGGTCCTGGCGACACGCACATCGTGGCGTTTTACGACAACGGTGTGCTGCCCATCCCGGTGATGTTGCCGGTGAGCGACAAAGTGGGGCCGAAGTATCCGAAAGTGGTGACGCGCACACCGGTGGATGAGCTGGTGGTGAACAAGCTGCGCAAGGTGGGCATCGTGCCCTCCGATGTGGCGGGTGATACGGAGTTCCTGCGCCGGGTGAGCCTGGATGTGACGGGTACGCTCCCGACACCTTCTGAGATCCGGGAATTCGTGGCGGATAAATCATCCGACAAACGGGCGAAGAAGATCGATGAATTGCTGAACCGTCCGGCTTACGCCGCATGGTGGGCGACGCAGATGTGTGATTGGACCGGAAACAATGCGGCGCAGCTACGTGGCGCAGGGGAGAAGGATTACAACAACGAACTGTCCCGCCTGTGGTACGACTGGATCGAGTCGCGCGTGGCGAAGAACGAGCCGTATGACAAGCTGGTGGCGGGCATCGTACTCGCGACGGGCCGCACGAGCCAGGATCAATCTTATGAGGATTACGCCCGCGAGATGTCTTCCTATCTGAAGAAGGAGAATCCGGCGGACATCGCGGACCGGCCGAACATGCCGTTCTTCTGGTTGCGCCAAAATGTCAAGAAACCGCAGGAGAAGGCGCTGGCCTTCGCGCACAGCTTCCTGGGTGTGCGCATCGAGTGCGCCGAGTGCCACAAGCATCCGTTTGATCAATGGACGAAGACGGATTTCATGCAGTTCCAGGCGTTTTTTGAGCCGATCACTTACGGCGGGCGCAAAGACAAGGAGGGCGTCACCTATGCCAGCATGGTGACCAAGCTGCGCGAGATGATCGGCGAAGTGGACAAGCGCGAGCAGAAGAAGAAGATGGAGGCGGAATTTGAAAAATTGGTGCGGGCAGGTGAACCGGCCCCGTGGCAGGAGCTGTATGTGAACCAGGTCGCGACGCGCAAGCTTTCGGACAAGGACATCGCCCGCATCAAGGCGAAGAACCCTAACTACAACAGTCGCGTGGCCACGCCGAAGATCCTGGGCGGCGAGGAAGTCTCGCTCACGGATTATCCCGATCCGCGCGCGCCCTTGATGGAGTGGATGCGTGATCCGGAGAATGCGTATTTCGCCCGGGCTTTCGTGAATCGCGTGTGGGCGAATTATTTCGGGCGCGGCATCGTGGAGCCGGCCGATGACATGAACCTGGCGAACCCGCCGGTGAACAAGGAATTGATGGATTACCTGGCCACGCAATTCGCCGCGAAGGGCTATGACATGAAGTGGTTGCATCGCGAGATCTTGAACAGCGACACGTATCAGCGCACATGGAAGCCAAATGACACGAACCGGCTGGATGAAAAGAATTTCAGCCACATGGTGCTGCGGCGTCTGCCGGCCGAGGTGGCGATGGACGCGATCACGATGGCGACGGCTTCGAGCCGGGACCAGTCCACCTTTGCGGGCAACATCGAGAAGCGGGCGATCGGGCCGATGGCGGCCATTGGCACGCGCAAGGGCTTGAGCAGTTATTCGCTGACGACCTTTGGCAAGCCGGCACGGCTGACGAATTGCGATTGTGAACGCACGGCTGACCCGACGTTGTTGCAAACGCTTTTCACACGGAACGATCCGGAGTTGCTGACCAAGCTGGAGGGTGGTTCGAAAGACAGCGCATGGATCAGTGAATTGCGCAATCAGAACGCCGGACCAGAAGTGAAAAAGGCGACGGATGAACTGCGCAAAACCCGAGCCACACGGGATAACTTGAGGAAACGGAAACAGATGCACATCGAGAAGGGGACGGCGACGGAAACGGTGCTGAAACAGGTGGAGGCGCAGATCGCCGCGACGGAAGAGAAAGAGAAACAACTGGTGGTCACGACGAAGCCGCCGGCCATCAATCAGGATGAAATCATCACGGAGATTTATTTGCGCACAGTAAGCCGTTTCCCGACAGCGGCAGAACTGAAGCTGGCCAAGGAGGACTTGGCCGCGGCGAAAGACCCGGTGGATGGCGTGCGCGACGTCCTGTGGGCGATGCTGAATGCGCGTGAATTTTTGGTGAATCACTAAACGGAAAACTTTATGGCTAACCACTCCTATTGTGACGGCGTCAACCGCCGCGACTTCCTGCGTGTCGGTGCCCTGGCGGGCATCGGCTTGAGCCTGCCGAACTTCCTGCAACTCCAGGCGCAGGGCGGCGTCACGCCCGCGAAGGGCAAGGCGGCCATCTACGTGCGGCTCTCGGGCGGTCCGAGCCACATGGACACGTTCGATCTCAAGCCGGACGCGCCTGATACGCATCGCGGCGAGTTCAAGGAGATCGCGACGAATGTGCCCGGCGTGCGCATCAGCGAGCATCTGCCGAAGCTGGCGCAGTGCGCAGACAAGTACACGATCTTGCGCGGGGTGAGTCATACACTTGCGGCCCATGAACTGGGCAGCGCCTACATGATGACGGGCAATCGCCCGATCGCCTCGCTGCGTTATCCTTCCTACGGTTCCGTGGTCGCGCGGGAGATGAGCGCGCCAGAATACTTGCCGCCGTTCGTGGCTATCCCGAGCCAGGGTAACTATGCCACGGGTTTCATGGGGCCGGAGTTTGGGCCGTTCGAGACGGGTTCTGCGCCGACGGCGGGGCGTGCGCTTGAGGTGCGCGGCCTGGCCTTGCGCAACGGCGTGACGCTGGAAGACGTCGATCGCCGCCAGAACTTGGTGAAGCGTTATGACACGGCCTTTGGCGAGTTCGCGAAGGAGGACAAATTACTCGCGGGCATGGACCAGTTCGGCCAGAAGGCGTACGAGATGATGCGCTCGGAGAAGTCGCGCGAGGCGTTCGATTTGCGCAAGGAATCGGAGAACATCACGAAGCTGTTCGGCGCGGACCAGTTCTCGCAGAGCTGTCTGCTGGCGACACGGCTGGTGGAATCCGGCGTGCGGTTTGTCACCGTGACCCTCGGCGGCTGGGATACGCATGACCAGAATTTTGCGAAGCTGAAGGATAAGAACCTGCCGACGCTCGATGCGGGTCTCTCAGGCCTTTTCCTCGCGCTCGCAGCGAAGGGTTTGCTCGATACGACGTCGGTGTTCGTGACGGGTGAGTTCGGTCGCACGCCGAAGATCAATGCACGTGGCGGACGCGATCACTATCCGCGCGCGATGTTCTGTCTGCTCGCCGGTGGTGGCATCCAGGGCGGACGCGTGATTGGCGAATCTGATGCGAAGGGTGAAGGCCCGAAGGACAAGGCCATCACGCCGGATGACGTGGCGGCCACGTACTATCACTCGCTGGGTATCAATCCGACGAAGGAGTATCATACGCCGAGCGGACGTCCGGTGATGATCGTGCGTTACGGCAAGGTGATGAACGAGTTGTTTGCCTGAGCGGAGAAGAATTCAAGCGACCCCGGCATTGCGCGAGCGGTGCCGGGGTTTTGCTTTTTCAGAACTGGCAGTGCGACGGGGTTGAAAACACACTCGACACCACCCGCAGGTTTTCCACACTGGCCCCCGTCGGAGACGCTGCAACTCGTTTCCGGCGCTGTCACCTGTGGAACGCACCAATGCCAGTTCACCGGCCCCGGTATTTCCCGCGGGCATCGGGAACATCTTTGCTTTCGCGGCTTTCAACGCGCTGTCCTTCCAGATCGTCCTGGGCAGCCCGATGATCCTGTATGCGAAGACGCTGGATGCCAGCGCCACGGTGCTCGGTATCATCGCGGGCATGATGCCGCTGCTGGTCATCTTCCAGATCCCGGCGGCGAAGCATGTGGCCAGCGTGGGCTATAAGAAATTCGTCCTCGGTGGCTGGTCCATCCGCGTGGTGTTCATCTTTCTGATGGCCTTGGTGCCGTTGAGCGAAGTGTTCTTGAGCAAGGAATCGCGGCTCTCGCTGATGCTCTTCCTGCTGTTCTTCTTCAATCTTTCGCGAGGCATTTCCAGTTGCGGCTGGCTCCCTTGGATCACCTCATTGATCCCGGGCGAGATCCGTGGGCGCTACCTGTCGCGTGAGGCGGCGATGGTGAACATCGCCAGTTTCATCACCATGATCATAGCGGCCGCTTCTTTGGGGAAAGATCCGCAAGCGTGGCAATTCGCCGCCATCATCGCCTTCAGCGCGCTGATGGGGGCGGCCAGCCTGGTGTTCCTGAAACGCATCCCGGAAGTGGCCGCGCCGGCGCAGATCGCCAGTTCAAATACGCCGGTGCCGTGGAAGGAGATTTCAAGCTATCCGCCGTTTAGGAAGCTGCTGAATCTGAGTGTGGTCTGGTCGTTTGCCTACGGCGGCATGGGTGCTTTTCCCATCGCCTACTTGAAGGTGATGGCGGGTGTGCCGGAGGGTAAGATCCTGTTCATGACCTCAGCGGCTTTCATCGGCGGGCTTTGCAGTCTGTGGCTGCTGGGGGCTCGGTTGGATCGCTTGGGCAGCAAGCCCGCGTTGGCCTTGGGGCATACGTTCTTTTTGCTCATCGTCGCCGGCTGGTTTTTGCTCGCGGCGAAAGTCATCGCGTTTTCCATCACCAGCGTGCTCGTGCTCATGTTTCTCACGGGCATGAGTGCCTCCATCACCGGCATGGCGATGACCCGGCTGGCCATGGCGGTGGTGCCGGAGATGGGGCGGTCCCATTTCTTCGCGCTTTATTCCGTGGCGGGCAGCCTTTCCCTGGGCATCGCTCCAGTGGTCTGGGGCGTGCTGATCGATGCCATGCAGGCATCGGAGTTTATCTGGCAGGGGATGGATTTGAACCGCTATGCGTGGTTCTTCCTCGCCGTGTTCGTCACGTTCCTGTTTTCCCTCAATCAATGCCGCAAGCTGGTCGAGCCAGCCGCCGGCAGCATGGAAGATCTGTTGAAGGACATCCTCAGCCAGACGCCCCTGCGCGTGTGGGTCCGCTTTTGGCAGAGATTTTAAGAGCTGGGCCGCTGCCTGGCCTTACGCCAGCCAGGTCTTCAGCACCTGCAGATCTTTCTTCATGTGGCCCATCATCTGTTTCTGATCGCCCATCTCATACTCATGATGCTGGGAGATCGGGCCGCTGTAGCTCGTCTTCCTCAGGTTGTCGAAGAAGGTCTTGCTGACCATGCCTTCACCCAGCGGTGCCCACTCGGCTTTCGCGCCTTTGGCGTCCTTCTTCCAGTTGAAATCTTTCACGAAGACCGCGGTGTAGAAGGGCTCCATCAACTTCGCTTCGATGGGCCAGGAGAGCCCGCCCTCGATCGTCGCATGGCCGATGTCGAAGCACATGCCCATGTGTTTCGGATCGAGATCCTTGATCATGCTATATACATCCCAGATGGGCGCACCCACGTAATCACGACCGGAATGATTCTGGAAACCGGCCTGGATGCCCAAGGACTTGCACGCCTCGGCGATGTCCTTCAACTGCGCGCCGATCTCCTTCAACTGCTCCGCTGGATTCTTGTCCTTCTCGTATTTCCAGAAGCCAAGCCGGATGCGCTTGATGCCCAGCTTGGAGGCCGTGCGCAAGACGGTTTCCGTATGCGGCGTCTGCATGGACGTGATGGCCGTGGTGAGGATGTAGAGATCCAGCTTCTGCTTCCGAAATACCTCGGCGAACTTGGGCAATTCATCGGCGACCTTTTCCGGTTCGATCTGGCCCTTGGGCCGCACAGGGCATTCGATGCCGTCCCAGCCCACTTCCGCCACGAAATCGGCCGTCTGCTGGGCGCTCAACTGCTGGAACGGCTTCGAGAAGGCGATGATCGGGTACTTGCTCTTCGCCGGTGCTTGGGCGCGAGCGAGACCGGCTCCCGTGCTGAGCGCGGCGGCGGTCAAGGTGGTCTGGAACAGGAACTCACGACGGGAAAGCGATGTTTGCGGGCGGATCATGGGGTAAGTTTGACCAGGTGCGGGAGAATTTCAATGCTGGTTTGTGATGAGCTTTTCCCAAGGTTTCTCTGGCACTACCTGTGTGTCCTTATTAAACTAAGCCATGCGCCTTTACTTCCTCAGGCACGCTGATTCTCCGCCCGGAGCGGATGACGCAGTCAGGCCGCTCTCCAAACTGGGCCAGCGCCAGGCCAAGGCCTTGGCTGACCTGCTGGTGAATGCCGGGATCGTGTTTGATGCGGCCTACAGCAGTCCTTTGGTGCGGGCGCGGGAAACCGCGGAACTCATCCTGCCGGTCACCAACAGCGACAAGCGTATCATCTTGGAACTGACCGATGCGTTGCTGAATGAGGAGAAGAATTTTGCGGGCTGGCTAAAAAAGATTCCTGACGGGAAGAACATCCTGCTGGTGGGGCATAATCCCTCCATCTCCGATCACATCGTCCACCTGCTCCAGTGGCATGCGGGTGATTCCTTTGAGATGTCCAAGGGGATGCTCGCCTGTCTCCGCACGGAAGACCGGGCGATCTATTCCCTGAAACTTGTCATCGGCCCGAAGATGCTGGGGGTGAAGTAACCCCTGACCCGTAGCAGCCGACGTAAGGAGGCTCCGCCATTCCCGTAACCAGTCATGAATTCCAGCAGCTCAAAGTACGTCCTTCCCGTTTGCGCCATCGTCGCGAGTTTCTTTGGCGTATCCATCATCCGCTATTCTCTGGGGCTTTACTTGGCCGCGTTGGGCCAACAGACCGAATTGTTCCCCAAAAGCGTGCAATTTGTCTGGCGTATCCATGACTATCGCTGGCTGATCTTGAGCTTGGGAACTGTGGGGTTCATCGTGGTCTGCCGGCGCGCGAAGACGGAAGCTGAATCCAATCTGGTCAGCGGCCTTTATATGCTGGGCTGGTTCGTGCTTTGTTTTCTGGTCCAGTTTTGCCTCGTTTACGGTTTGAACCAGCGTTGATTGGATTTTCCTTTGCTTGCCCCGCCAGATTCCTAGGCTCTCGCCGTGACCGTTCTGGAAACGATACAACGCAGCACCGAGTTTTTGCAGCGCAAGCAGGTGGATTCCCCCCGTTTGCAGGCGGAGCTGTTGCTGGCGCATGTGCTGAAGATGCCGCGCCTCAAGCTGTATCTTAACTTCGAGCGCGCCTTGCAGCCCGCCGAAGAGCAATCCATGCGCGAACTGGTCCAGCGGCGCGGCAAGCGGGAACCGCTCCAGCATCTGGTAGGCACCGTGAACTTCTGCGGTTACGAACTGGAAGTGAACCGCGATGTGCTCATCCCCCGTCCGGAAACGGAGCATTTGGCGGAACTGGCGTGGACTTACCTTAACGGATTACCGAAAGGTGAACTGCGCGCCTTGGACCTCGGCACAGGCTCGGGTTGCCTGCCTATCACCATCGCTGTCAAGTGTCCAAAGGTGACTTTGGACACGGTAGATATCTCGGCAGCAGCCTCGGCGGTTGCCAAACGGAACGCAGAAAAGCATCAGGTGACTGCGCGGCTGCATTTCCTGGAGGGAGATCTGTTTCAGCCCTTAAGCAAGGGGCAAAAGTATCACCTGATCGTCAGCAATCCGCCTTACATCGAGGCGGCGGAGATCGAGACATTGGAGCCGGAGGTGAAGGATTTCGATCCGCGTCTGGCCTTGGATGGCGGAGCGGATGGATTGGAGTTTTACCGGCGGTTGGCCAAGGAAGGGGCCGCTTGGCTGTTGCCTAATGGTCGCTTGATGGCGGAATTCGGTGAAGGACAGGGGCCGGCCATCCAGCAGATTTTTGAAGGCAACGGATGGACGGTTCATGCTTTGGAGAAAGATTTAAGCGGTCGGGAACGCTTCGTGATTGCCAGTCTGCGAAGCGCGTGAAAAAGTCGCGCGTCGTTGATTCTCTGGCGCAAACTTTTTTCGGTTCGATTTTGATTATATGGACAGTCTTTTGATCAAAGGCGGCATCCCGCTGCACGGCGATGTGCAGATCAGCGGAGCCAAGAACGCCGTGCTCCCCCTCATGGCCGCCACCCTCCTCACGGCTGAGCCATGCATCATCCGCCGCGTACCGGACCTGAGCGACGTGAAGTTCATGGGCCAAGTTCTTACTTCACTCGGAGCGACGGTGGAGATCAACGGTGACGAGGTGAAAATCCAGGCCAACAAGATCAAGGGCACGGGTGATTATGACCTGATCCGCAAGATGCGTGGATCCATCTGCATCTTGGGCCCGCTGCTGGCGCGCTTGAAGAAGGCCACGGTGTCGCTGCCGGGTGGTTGCGTCATCGGTGCCCGTCCGGTGGACCTGCATTTGAAGGGCCTCGAGGCCCTGAGCGCGAAGATCGTCGTCGAGCGCGGTTACGTCATTGCCAAAGCCCCGAAATTGATCGGTCGCGAGATGTTCCTTGGTGGTCGCTCGGGCCCGACGGTTTTGGGCACGGCGAATATCATGATGGCGGCGACGCTGGCGGAAGGCGTGACCATCATCGACAGCGCGGCGTGCGAGCCGGAAGTGGTCGATCTGGCGAACTTCCTGAACGCCATGGGCGCCAAGATCACGGGTGCGGGCAGCCCCACCATCACCATCACGGGTGTGAAAGAGTTGCATGGTGCGGAGCATGAGGTCATTCCGGACCGCATTGAAGCGGCCACTTATGCGATCGCGGCGGCGGCGACAAATGGTGAAGTAACCCTCCATGGTGCGCGGGCGGATCACATGCACGCCATTTTGGACAAGCTCCGTGAAGCGGGTGTGAAAGTTGAGCGAAGCGGCCCACGCATCACCATCAAACGCAATGGCAAACTCAAGCCGGTGGACATCGTCACCCAGCCTTACGCAGGGTTCCCGACGGATGCCCAGGCGCAGATGATGGTGCTCATGGCGTTGACGCCCGGCATCAGCATCATCACGGAACGGATTTTCGAGGCCCGCTTTATGCACGTCAGCGAGTTGCTGCGTTTGGGGGCGGACATCGCCATCGAGGGGCCAAGCGCCATCGTGAAGGGCGGCAAACCGCTTAGCGGCGCAGAAGTGATGGCGAGCGATCTGCGTGCCTCGGCGGCCCTGGTCATCGGCGGCATGGCGGCGAAGGGTTCCACCCAGGTGAACCGTATCTATCATCTGGACCGTGGCTACGAGAAGATCGATGAGAAGCTGAAGAAGTTGGGGGCAAGGGTGTCCCGGGTGAAAGAGTAGGGGAAAACTCCAAGCTCAAAGTTCAAAGCTCAAAATTAGCTCCAAATCCGTCGTGGGCGGATCTGGAGCTTTTTCATGGGAGATTCTTTTGATTTTTGAGCTTGGGGTTTGGAGTTTTGATTCGGCATTTATTTCTGCTGGCTCTTGGCCCCGGCAGGCATTAGGTTGTCGCAGTTTCCAAATATTAGCTGAGGTGCCGTATGGACATTAATTTTGCCTGCCCGAACTGCAACGTGTTGCTGACCGCGGATGACTCGATGGTCGGTGACGAGATCCAGTGTCCACAATGCAGCCTGACCTTCAATGTGCCGGAAGGCACCCCGGCCCCTCCGCCAGCGCCCGCCGTTGATCCGACCGAGGAGATATTGGCGGCGACCTCCACACCTGAGCTCAAGCCGCGCCAGCGCATCAACCTGACGCTGCCCTCCAGCGCCCCTGGTTCGGGCGCGCTCATCGAGAAGGCGAACAAGCCGCTCGAAGTGGCGGCCAAGCTGGGCATTTCCTTCGTCGTGCGGACCATTCGCCGTTCCGAGTGCATCGTCAATGGCAAGGACCGCTTTGATGACATGGTGGCCGAGGTTTTGAGCGGTGTGGGTGAGGAACATCTGCATTCCGTCACGCCGATCAGCTATTCCTATCTCGATAAAGCCTCCCAGATGGCGCTGATGGACTACGGCGTCATGATCATCTACAAGAAGCAGTAATTCAGCGGGGCCGGAGAAGCTCCCAAGCTCAAAGCACTGAAGAAACTTCCAATCTCAAGCTCCAGCTTTGCTCCGGCGGGTTGGAGCTTTTTCTTTGGTCGTTTGGAGTTTTGAAGGGGGATTATCTTCCTTCTGTGGGCGTTCGACCACCCAGAGGCCGCCAGTTGGATTGGATCATCTGCTGAATCCCTTGCGGAGTGAAAAATGTATTTCCGACCGGCTCTATCAAACCGCCGAAGGGATGGCGGACAGGGAAGGGATGGCCTTTTTTGGTCCGGCAGGTGTGGATTCTGATGATTGCACTTTGGCGGTTATTGACGGAAACTTGTCCGCGTTCGGCTGACGTTGGTCGGGATTGAGCGTTTGCTGCTGCTGGCTGTCAATCATGATGGTCGGGGCGGCGCAAAAGCCGGCTACAGATGCATACTGAGACCAAACCGGAACCAACCGTGAACGGATGGGCCCGCCTGGTGGTGGGCAAACATCCGAAGAAGACGCTTTCGCGCATCGCGGTGACGATCATCACCTGCGCTGTGGTCTTTGGTTTTCTGGCCCGCCCCATCCAAGTGGTCGGTATCAGCATGTTCCCGACTTACAAGCAGGGGCAGTATAACTTCATCAACCGTGTCTCCTATTGGTTTTCCGAGCCACAACGCTTTGATGTGGTGGCGGTGGATGAGCGTCAAAACGGCATCCGTGCGGTCCTGCTCAAGCGTATCATCGGCCTGCCGGGGGAAAAAGTGGTCATCAGTGAGGGGATCGTGGAGGTGAATGGCCAGCCCTTGGATGAGCCGTATGTGCGGGCGCGTTTTCCGTGGAAGGAAGATTTTGAATTGGGGCCGGAGGAGTATCTGGTCATCGGTGACAACCGGGCCATGATCCAGGACAACCACACCCATGGGGTCCGCGCGCGCAAGTTGATCATGGGCAAGGTGCTGTATTGAGTCGGCTTAAAAATCGCGGAACGGTCCTCGCGGTTCGGCCTCATCCATCTGTTTCTTCCAGTTCACGAACTTGGCTTTCATCATGGCGGTCACGTCGGGCTTCTCCTGACTGAGGTCTTTTTTCTCGCTGAGGTCGGTGGATAAATCATACAGCCCTTTGCCTTTGGCGGATTCCACCCACTTCCAGTTGCCGACGCGGGCGGCACGATCGCTGCGGCGTTCCCAATACATCTCGGTGCGCGGTGATTTCTGTTTGCCTTGCAGCACGGGCAGGAGATTGAAGCCGTCGAGGATGATATCCTTCGGTGGTCTGGCTCCGGCGATGGCAGTGAAGGTGGGGAAGAGTTCGAGGCCGGTGAGGAATTCATCCGTGACTTTTCCGGCCGGCAATTGGCCGGGCCAGCGGGCGAGGAAAGGCACGCGCAAGCCGCCTTCCCACATGGTGGATTTCGCGCCTTTCAAGGGCGCATTGCCGCCATTGCCACTGCCGCCGTTGTCCGACATGAAGACCACGAGGGTGTTTTTTTCCAGGTCATGCTTTTTCAAGGCGTCGAGCAGTTCACCAATGGCGGCGTCCATGCAGGTGACGGCGGCGTAGTAGGAGGTGAGCCTTTCTTTCGGGTCCATCTGGGGATATTTGCGGATGTATTCGTCCGGAGCCTGCACGCCGGGTTTGTCCAGATTGGAAGCGCCATGAGGAGCGTTGAAAGCGACGTAGAGGAAGAAGGGTTGCTCGCGGTTCTCGTTGATGAAACGGAGCGATTCGCGTTTGAAGACATCCGTGGCGTAGGTGCCTTTGTCCGCCTCCGTGCGGTTGTTGTCACGGAACATGGAAGGCGCGCCATAACGCTCGTGCGTGTAGTAATCGATGCCGTTGTTCCCGATGCCGTAAAAGAAATCGAAGCCGCGCTGGAGCGGCAGGTAACGCTTGGCCTGGCCCATGTCCCACTTGCCCACCACGCCCGTGCGATAGCCGGCGGTCTTGAGCACATTGCCAATGGTGATCTCCTTGGGGTCCAGCCCCAGAGTCATCTCCGGCGAGACGAGGTATTCATCCCAGGAATATTTGTGCCCGTAGTTGACGAGGTCATTGCGGACCATGTCATAGAGACCGTTGCGTTGTGGATAGCGCCCGGTCAGCACGCTGCCGCGTGAAGGTGTGCAGGCGGGCCAGGTGACGTAAAAACTAGTAGCCCGCACGCCTTCCCGGGCGAGGCGATCCAAGTTAGGCGTCAGAATGGGCTTGGTGCCGATGATGCCGAGATCGGGATAACCCTGATCGTCCGAGATGATGAACAGGATGTTGGGCGGACGTTCAGCGGCAGGGAGATTGAGGGAGGTGAACAATGCCGGTAACAGCACGATGCCAATCCAGAATGAGCAGGCGCGGACCATGCAGAATATGAAAGCACAGGTGATGGATTGCGGGAAGGGAAAGCTGATAGCAGGCCACCAATGATAGAGTGCCTGTGGCTGTTTTTGGTCTGTCTGGCTGGAATCGGGGCAGCTTAATTCTGCCTTGAGGCAATGGATTTGCGGTAGATCTTTCATGGGGAAAAGCCCTGATAGCACGGCGGTAGGAACACGCTAGGCTCTCCCACTGAAAACGGAATGGATGCACAGGGCTTTTGCCAAGAATGATGTAATTAAAGCAGTCAGGACAAAAAATGTCCATCATCGAGGCGGACTTTGCAAAAATTGGCCTAGAAGGTGCTGAATTGTAAATTTACAGGAATGAGAACACTTACCTTGCTACCATGTGTCGCGCTGTTGCTGGCAGCGGGAGTCTCTGCTTTGCAAGCAGTTCCGACGGCAAATCCAGATACTGGAGCCACACCGGCGAACCAGCTTTTGACCGTCGGTAGCCCTGGTGTTCTGGCAAATGACTCTGGCACTGGGGTTTTGACCGTTAACGGTAACGCTCCCCAGCAGAGTTATTCTTTTGCGGGTTTTACCTTCGATCAGTTGAGCACGCCGAATGTTTATACATCCTTGGCCGCAGGCACCTATAGTGGGGCCATCGTGACCCATCTGCCGATTGCTGTCACGGGTGAGATCACTGGGTTTCCGAGCAGTACGGTGGGTTTTGATTCCTCATTGTCGATTGGCCGCCAGTTTACCGTTACCACCGGGGTGCGTGCGTTGAACCTGCCGAATGGGAACAACGGCACGACCCGGCGCAGTGGTTTTGAACTGTCGTGGAACAATGGTTTGATCCTCACGAACGATACGGGGAATGACTTTGTGGTCTATGAATCCGGCTCCAATGCCACCACGCCGGAAGGTTTCATGGTGCAGGTCCATGACCGGATCAACAATGTGTGGAGTGTCTGGGTTTACCAGCCGGCCACGGCGGTGGCGACCACTTCCGGTTCGGAAACGGCTTTTGCCATGCTGTTTGACCTCAGCGGATTCGGCATCGCTGCCAATGGTGAGGTGGATGGCATCCGGGTGGTTAACCTGACCGATGAGGACCGGATGGTGGATGCCAGCGGTGTGGGGGTAGTGATTCCCGAAGACAACGGGGCTACGAGCGCGTTTTTGCCAGACCCGGGCTCCTTGGCTTCGTTCGAGACTTACGGTGCCAGCACGCTGGACCCGGACCCGATCTATGTCGGCATCTTGCGCCCTTTGACGCCCGGAACGCCGGCGTTTGACGCGAACAGCGCTTTGGGAGCGCCCGTCAACGTGAACCCGGACGGCAGTTATACCTATGACCCGCGCGGTGTGCTTACCCTGCGGCAACTGGCCGCCGGGGCCACGATGGATGATACCTTCAGTTATACGGTGCAGGATGACGACGGTTTTGACACTGCCACGGTGACCATCACCGTGACCGGGGTGAACGAAGATCCGGTCGGCGTGAATGATGCGTATGCCGCCAGCGAGGATTCGGTCCTGTCGGTGCCCACCGCGACGGGCGTGCTGGTGAATGATACGGATGTGGATACCGGCGCGGTTCTCTCGGTGACGGCCTTCGACGCCTTCAGCGTGCAGGGGGCAGTGGTTGCGGTGGCAACAGATGGCAGTTTCACTTACAATCCGGCGGCGGTTCCGGCCATCCAGGCGCTCTCGGTGGGGCAAACGCTGGTGGATACGTTCACATACACTGTTTCTGACGCCAATGGTGGCAGTGATACGGCGATCACGGTGAGTATCACGGTGAGCGGCCGCAACAACCCGCCCATGGCCGTGGCCGACACCGGTTTTGCCACTGCTTCGGACACGGTGCTCAATGTGCCCGCGCCTGGTGTCCTGGCGAATGACACGGACCCGGATGCCGGTGACGTCTTGCGGGTGGAAGGTCCGGGGCAGCAGCTTTACACCTTTGCCACAGTCACTTTTGATCAAGCCGGCACACCGACCATCCTCACCACCCTGGCACCCGGCACCTATGATGGAGCGGTGATCGATGCCGAACCGGCGGACCTGACGAACGCCCGTAGCGGTTTTCCGGATGACGCCACGAATTTCAAAGGTGAGTATTCCTTGGGCCGCCTCTTTGAATCTTCCGCCGGCACCACAGTGCGCGGGGTGAATCTCCCCTTGGGTGATGTGGGAACGGCGTTCCGCAGTGGCGTTCAATTGTCATGGGAAAACGGACTGAGTCTGACGAATTTGGCCGGGGATGATTTCGTGATCTATGAAACCGGCAGTGAGAATGTGCCGGAAGGCTATATGGTGCAGGTGCGCGGCTCAGACTCAGGGATTTGGAGCCGCTGGGTATATGTATCCGCTTCGCAAGTGGCACCTTATGGAGTCGCCGGTGAGTTCCTCTTCGCCACGCTGTTCAATCTTGATGACTTTGGTGTTTCGGCGAATGACCGCATTGATGCATTCCGCATCGCGAACCTGATCGCTGCCGACCGCATTGAAGACGGTACCAGTTTTGTGCTGCCGGGAGACAATGATGCCACCAGCACCACCTTGCCGGCCCCCGGACCGCTGGCCAGCTTTGGCAGCTACGGCGCGAGCACGTTTGATCCGGACCCGGTCTATCTCGGGGTGCTCCATCAGTTGGTGCAGACCAGCCCGGCCTTCGATGTGCTGAGTGCCATGGGGGCGACGGTCGTGGTGAATGCTGACGGCAGTTTCAGCTATGACCCGACCACCTCGGCCACACTTACCGTCCTGGCCAATGGGGTGATGGTGGATGATACTTTTGATTACACGGTGACGGATGGCTTTGGCGGATTCTCCACCGCCACGGTAACGGTGACGGTCACCGGTGTGAATGCGCCGCCGACGGCGAGCATCACCTTCCCGGCGGATGGTTCCACCTTCATTGCCCCGGCAAGCTTCACCATGACGGCGACGGCGACGGATGTGGATGGAACCATCACCCAGGTGGAGTTTCGTGAGACCATCTCCAACACCTCCTTGGGCACAGACCCGACGAGTCCGTATTCGGTGGATTTGGCGAATCTGACGGCGGGAACTTATACCTTTGTCGCCATCGCGACGGATGACGACGGGGTCACGGGCACCTCGGCACCCATCACCATCACGGTGCTGGCGAATCCACCACTAGGTGCAGTGAGCGCCGTGAGTGCGAGCGGGGCGTTCTTCATCCAGTCCGGCCTGATGAGCCAGACGGTGACGGTGAACAATCCCTCACCCATCCCGATCCAGGCGGTACGTTTGACCCTGCAGGGGCTCGCGCCGGGCATTGTGGTTTACAACGCCACGGGCACGAACGGCTTGAGTGAACCTTATGTGCAGCACAATTTCCCGGTGCCGGCGGGCGGCTCAGTGACGTTCTTCATCGAGTATTACGTGGCGAATCGCATCACCATCCCCGCACCGACGTTTCTTGCCGAGTTGATGCCCGTGGATGCACCGGTGGTGCCGGTGGGAACGGTGCAGAGCCTGCTGCGGACGCCGCCGGTGGTCATCCCGGACGGTCACTTGCTCCTTGATTACGCCACGGTCGCCGGGCGCACGTATCATATCCAGTATAGTGCGGACATGGCCACGTGGATAACGGTCGTGCCGTCCCAGACGGGCACGGGCTCCACGCGACAGTGGATCGATAACGGGCCACCCAAGACACAGTCACATCCGTCAACCGTAGGAGCGCGCTTCTACCGCATCATTGAAGTCCCGTAATCACCAAGGAATACACGATATGAAACGCATTTACCTGATGAGTTTGGGGCTCGCGGCAACGCTGGTGGCGGGCAGCGCCCAAGGCGCGGACAAGGGCCGCTTTGGTCATTTCCGCGTGAGTTACAGCCTGAACTTCAATGTCTCGGCGGATTTCTCGAACGTTGGTGGTGCCGTGCCCGGCCCGAGTCCCACTGCACCGCTGGTCGCCCCCGGTGACGTTCAGTTGTTTGATGACGGGTTTATCGGCATGGACATTTCGGGCAATGCCGGTGGATTGACGACGTTCTGGGGCTACAATAATGCGAGCCAGATCGTAGGTGGCGCCCTCCAACTGAGCAGCACGGCCGGTGCCACGGGCTTGAGTTCTTCCAATAATGACGCAGGTTTGACCCATGGTGTGGATCTGACCTACTGCTTTCAATTGAAGGGCTGGGACAACGGCGGCTGGGGTTTTGAAGCGGGCTTTGGCTGGATGCCGGTGGGCATCACGGACGGCCAGACCGTTTCCGGGCCACTAACGACTGCAGTCATTCCGCTAGGAGGCATGGTGCCTCCGGTGCCTCCCTATGCCGGGACAGTGGCCGGCCCAGGTCCCTTGCTTGATACGACCACCGGTACCGTGACCATTCCGAATGGCACGCTCATCTCGGGCAACCGAGACATCGATGCCTCGGTCTGGGTGTTCCGCCTCGGGCCTTATCTGGACTATAGCTTGAGCGAGCACGTCAGCCTGACCCTGGCGGGCGGTCTTTCGCTCGCCTTGGTGGACAGTGAGTTCACTTTCAACGAGGTCAAGACACCGGTCATCGGCACACCTTCGACGACGTCAGGGCAGAACCGTTCCTCGGATCTGCTGGTGGGCGGTTATCTCAGTGCGCGGGTGGCGTGGTGGTTGACGGATAACGTGAACCTCTTCACGGGCGTGACTTACCAGAACGTGGGCTCCTTCGACCAGCAGGCTAATGGGCGCAATGCGCGGTTGAATCTGGGCGGCACGGTGGCGCTGAATGTGGGTCTCGGGTTCTCGTTCTGATTTTTGGTACGGGTTGCGAATAAACGGGGTTGGCCAGAAATGGCTGGTCCCGTTTATTTTTTGCTGCCGACTGCTTCAGCAATGCTCTTCATGCCATGGGCTGCCACTTTTTCCTGCAAGCCTCTGACGACCGCTTTTGCCACGCCCGGGCCTTCATACACCATGCCGGTGTAGATCTGCACGAGGCTGGCGCCGGCACAGATCTTCTCCCATGCATCCTCGGCGGTGAAGATGCCGCCGACACCGATCAGCGGGAGCTTACCCTGCGTTTGTTGATAGAGATGCCGGATGACGTCCGTGCTGCGCTGGCGCAAGGGACGACCGCTTAGGCCACCGGTCTCGGCATACACAGCCTTCAACTTGGGCTCCTTGGTCTCTGGCCGGGAAATCGTCGTGTTGGTGGCCACGATGCCCGCGAGCTGTCTAGGACCGACCAATTCGAGCATCTCATCCAGCGCGTCGAAGGTGAGGTCGGGTGCGACCTTCACGAGGATCGGTTTCTGGGCGAAGCCCGTTTGCTGCGCGAGCTCACCATTGATCTGCTGCAGGGCGACGAGGATCTGGTCGAGCGCGCTCTTGTCCTGCAACTGGCGCAGATTCGGCGTGTTCGGTGAACTGACGTTGACCACGAAGAAATCGGCGAGCCGCCACAGGGTGCGGAACGAATTGGCGTAATCCTCAGCCGCCTGTTCATTCGGTGTGATCTTGGATTTGCCAAGGTTGATGCCCACGGGATGATCCGGCCAGCGGCCGGAGCTGCGCCAGGCGCTGAGGCGTTCGGCCAGGGCGGGGGCACCACCGTTATTGAAGCCCATGCGGTTGATGAGCGCTTCATCCGCGATGCCGCGGAACATGCGCGGCTGCGGATTGCCCGGCTGTTCATGCCAGGTCACGCCACCCGCCTCGGAGAAACCGAAACCCAGCGCGGCCCACGCTGGCATAGCGACACCGCGTTTGTCCATGCCCGCCGCGAGGCCCACGGGATTGGGGAAATCGAGACCGAAACATTTCACCGGCAAGGCCGGCGCGCCGAACATTTCCGCCATCGCCTCGCACAACACCGGCGCGCGGCTCACGAGCGCGAGATTGTTTAGCGCGAGGTTGTGCGCCTCTTCCGAATCCAGCTCGAACAGTGCGGGCCGGACCAACTGTTTGTACCACCAGCTCATCGGCGCAGAGCATGGGCAACTTGCTGGCAGACGCAAAGCAAGAAGTCGCGGTGCTTGCGTCCCATCACGCATGGAAAGTCAACCCTTCAACTGTGAAAATTTTTCATCCCGCGCTTTGCTGTTTACAGAGGGGGGTTCGTTGTTACTATTTTCATCCGACACAAAAAAGAACGCTCATGAAAAAGATCGAAGCCATTATCAAGCCGTTCAAATTGGAGGATGTCAAAGAAGCCCTGACTGCCATCGGTGTGGAAGGCCTTACCGTCACGGAAGTCAAAGGTTTCGGACGGCAAAAGGGTCATACGGAAATCTATCGCGGCAGCGAATACACCGTGGATTTCCTCCCCAAGCTCAAGATCGAGATCGTCTTGTCTGACAGCGACGTGGACCAGGCGGTGAAGGCGATCATCAGCGCCGCCAAGACCGGCAAGATCGGCGACGGCAAAGTGTTCGTGCTGCCGATCGAGAACGCCATCCGCATCCGCACGGAAGAGACCGGCGATCAGGCCGTATAAACGGTGTTTTGCTTTCCCTGTCTTGCCTGGGGCAAGGCAGGGTTTCTCGTCTCCAGACACAAACCGCACCTGACAACACGCAACGTTCATGAGCACTCCCAAGGAAGTTTTGGACATGGCCAAGAAGGCCGGGGCGAAGATGGTGGACGTCAAGTTTGTAGATACCTTTGGCACCTGGCAGCATTTCAGCGTTCCCACCGGGGAACTCACGCTGGAAATCTTTGACGACGGTTTCGGCTTTGACGGTTCCTCCATCCGCGGGTGGAAGAGCATCGAGGCTTCGGACATGTTGGCGATGCCGGACCCGGCAACCGCTTTCATCGACCCTTTTTGCGCCGTGCCGACACTCTCGCTTACGTGCACGATCGCGGAGACGGGGACAAAGGAAGCTTACAACCGCGATCCGCGCGGCATCGCGCAACGGGCCGAGCAGTATCTGCAGAGCACGGGCGTCGCGGACACCGCGGTGTTTGGTCCGGAAGCCGAGTTTTTCATCTTCGATAATGTGCAGTATGACAGCAAAGCGAACGGCACTTTCTACTCGGTGGATTCCGAGGAAGCCGCTTGGAACACCGGTCGCGATGAGATGCCGAATCTAGGATACAAGATCCGGCACAAAGAAGGTTACTTCCCTGTTTCACCAGCGGACACGCAACAGGACATCCGCACGGAGATGT
Source organism: uncultured Verrucomicrobiota bacterium (assembly GCA_964589735.1). Taxonomy (GTDB): domain Bacteria; phylum Verrucomicrobiota; class Verrucomicrobiia; order Limisphaerales; family JAEYXS01; genus JAEYXS01. Next base: position 77,065 of record CAZPUL010000002.1, read on the forward strand.
GCCTGGTGATGGAATCGCTCGGCATCAAAGTGGAACGCCAGCATCATGAAGTGGCGACGGCCGGGCAGGCAGAGATCGATTTCCGTTTCGATACGCTCGTGAAAACGGCGGACACGATGATGCTTTACAAGTACATCGTCAAAAACGTGGCCCGCAAACACGGCAAGACCGCGAGCTTCATGCCCAAGCCGCTCTATGGCGACAACGGTTCCGGCATGCACACGCATCAATCGTTGTGGAAGAAGGGCAAGCCGCTCTTCGCCGGGAATGAATATGCGGGCCTGAGCCAGATGGCGCTCTACTACATCGGCGGTATCTTGAAGCATGCGAAAGCGCTGTGCGCGATCTGCAATCCGACGACAAATTCCTACAAACGCCTGGTGCCCGGTTACGAAGCGCCGGTGAATCTGGCCTATTCCGCGCGCAACCGCTCGGCGGCCATCCGCATCCCGACCTTCTCGGACAGCCCGAAAGCCAAGCGCATCGAGTATCGCCCGCCCGATCCGGCGGCGAATCCGTACCTCTGCTACACGGCCTTGTTGATGGCCGGTCTGGATGGCGTGCTCAACAAGATCGATCCGGGCGAGCCGCTGGACAAAAATATCTACGAATTGCCCCCGGAAGAATTGAAGAAAGTGCCCAATGTGCCGGGCTCACTGGGCGAGGCGCTGGACTGCCTGCAAAAGGACCATCAATTCCTGCTCAAAGGAGACGTCTTTACGGCGGACTTTTTGGAGATGTGGATCACGCAAAAACGCAAAGAACACGACGCGTTGCGGCTTCGGCCGCATCCGTATGAATTTTCGCTTTACTATGACTGTTAAGCCGTTCAACGGCATGCACAGGGGATTCCGTGCGGAAGCACCCCTTTTTAGGCCACAAAGTATTTTTGGGCTGTTTACGCAAGCAGAAAAATGCAGAAAAAACAGCCTGTGAATAACTTGTGGACAAGAGTTAATATCTATTCCTCGTCACTCTCGAGTGCATCTCCTAGAACGGACGCACTCGATTCCGATGTATCGGGGTTGGCCGGGTGACCCTTTAAACCGGTCGCAAAACTGTCTTTAGGTTGATTTTGTATCTCGTTGATAATCAACGATTTAATTAAAAATAAAACGGGTTTTTCAGGGTGACTCCTGAAATTAGGGTGAAAGACAGGGCGCGACGGTGAGGCCGGATGGCCGGGTTAAGCTGGTTAAACGTCGGTTACGGATAAGTTACGGGAAACAGTGAATAATTGGCCGAAAATGCAGGAAATTCAGGGGATCAACCGCGCCATGCAGGATTCTGTCGAAAAAGTCTGGTCGGCCGCTCAAGGGCTGCTGCGAACCATGCTGAACTCGGATATCTTCAATCTTTGGTTCGCACCATTGAAGGCCACCGAGTTGACGCAAGATACCATCACTTTGGAGGTCGCCAACGACTTCTGCGAAGTGTGGCTCACGGACAACTATATCGGCCTCTTGCAGGACGTGCTCATGCACTCCGCCGGACGCGCTCTAAAAGTCCGTTTTGTGGTAGCTCGGGGAGATGCTCCCGTGGTGGCTCGCGCCACTGCGGTTACGCCGCCTCCGGCAAAGGCCAAATCCGCCGAAACTTCTGAGCGGAATCACCACCACGCTGCCACCGAGACCGATCCGTCATTCAACCCCAAGAACACGTTCGATACCTTCGTCGTCGGCAACAATAACAATTTCGCCCATGCGGCGGCCTTGGCGGTCGCGCAATCGCCAGGCAAGTCCTACAATCCGCTCTTCCTTTATGGCGGTGTCGGTCTGGGCAAGACGCACCTCTTGCACGCCATCGGCCAGTATGTGGCGGCGCACAAGAAGGGGGCGAAAGTCGCCTACGTGTCCTCGGAGAAGTTCACGAACGAATTCATCGACGCCATCCAGAACAACCAGCTCGTCCGCTTCCGCAAGAAGTACCGGCAGACGGATGTACTGCTGATGGATGACATCCAGTTCCTCGCGGGCAAGGAACGTATCCAGGAAGAATTCTTCCACACGTTCAATGCGCTGCACGAGGGACACAAACAGATCGTGCTGACCTGCGACCGGCCGGCGAGCGAGATCCAGAATCTTGAACACCGTCTGATCTCCCGCTTCGAGTGGGGTCTGGTCACGGACATGCAGCCGCCCGATGTAGAGACGCGCCTCGCGATTCTCAAGAAGAAGGCGAACTCCATGAACGCCACGGTGCCGGATGAATTGCTGGAATTCCTGGCCAACCGCATCCGCACGAACATCCGCCGGCTGGAAGGTGCGCTCATCCGCGTGATCTCCTACTCCTCGCTCACGGGCAAGAAGCTCTCGCTGGACATGGTGGAGAACCTGCTGCGCGAAGTCTTGCAGGAGGAGGGGAAGACCATCGTCTCCATCGACCTCATCCAAAAGCGTGTGGCGGAGCATTTCGACATCCGTCTCGCGGACATGACCAGCAAGCGTCGTCCGGAGAACATCGCTTTTCCGCGCCAGATCGCCATGTTCCTTTCGCGTCAACTGACGGAGAGCTCGCTGAACACCATCGGGGAAGCTTTCGGCGGCCGTGACCACGGCACCGTCTTGCATGCCTGCCGGCTGGTGAAGGACCGTATGGGGATCGACTCCAACGTCCGTCAGGTCGTCAGTTATCTGGAGAAGCAGTTGCTGCGTTAAAGCCAGTTGCAGGTTTGCTGTTTCGGGTTACCAGTTTCGAGTTGTGGCTTCCATAGGCCACTTAAAACTCGTAACTGGAAACGAGAAACTCGAAACTGACGAAGTCATGGCCGTAATCGAAGCGAAGGGGCTGAACAAAGCCTACCGTGTTTACAAGAAGCAGCCCGGATTCTCCGGCGCGTTGCGCGGCCTGTTCCATCGCGAGTACGAGACCACCCACGCGGTGAAGGATGTGAATTTCCGCGTGGAAGAGGGGGAACTCGTCGGTTTTCTCGGCCCTAATGGTGCAGGCAAGACGACTACCCTCAAGATTCTTTCCGGCCTCCTGCATCCCACCAGTGGCACGGCGTCGGTGTTGGGTTTCACTCCGTGGGAACGAGCTGATGGTTACCGGCGGCAGTTCGCCTTGTTGCTCGGACAGAAAAACCAGCTCTGGTGGGATCTGCCTGCGCGTGAATCATTGGAGCTGAACGCGCGCATCTACGGCATCGCGCCGGAAGAGTTCAACAAACGCGTGGATGAGATGACACAACTGCTCGATGTGGGCAGCAAGCTCAACGTGATGGTGCGTGAGCTGTCCCTCGGCGAACGCATGAAGCTGGAATTGGTCGCGGCGCTGCTGCACCAGCCCAAGGTGCTGTTCCTGGATGAACCGACGATCGGCCTCGATGTCGTTTCGCAAAAAGCGGTGCGTGAATTTCTCCGCGATCACAACAAGCGGAACAAGACCACGGTGCTGCTCACCAGCCATTACATGGCAGATATCCAGGAGCTGTGCCAGCGCGTCATCATCATTGATCACGGCACCATTTTCTTTGACGGGCGGTTGACGGAGATCTTGGATCGCTTTGCCGACTTCAAACTCATCACTATCCAGACAGAAGAGACGTTGAATTGCAGCGAGGAATGTCTGAAAGCCTTCGGTGAGATCGTCGAAAAGACCGCGACGAGCGTGAAGCTCAAGGTGAAGCGTGACCGGGTCATCGCCGCGTGCAAGGGGCTGTTGGATGCGTTGCCGGTGAAGGATATCGATATCGAGGAAGTGCCGATCGAGGACATCATCCGCGGGTTGTTTAAGCGGTGATCTGACATCCTGTTTTGTTCCTTTTCGCAGCTAATAAACAGGTGGATTTTCAGGGGTTCCGCGTGCTTTTACCGGCTTGCCACGTCTTTGCCTGAGTTTACAGTCAATCCCATTCGTTAGACGTATCAAACAGACGAGAAACCGTTTTTGTACTGAAAGAGAATTATGTCCTATTTTAAAGACATCCCGAAGATCAAGTTCGAGGGGCCGAAGTCCACGAACCCGCTCGCGTTCAAGCATTACAACCCCGCGCAGAAGATCGAAGGCAAGACCATGGCGGAGCATCTGCGCTTCTCCGTGGTGTACTGGCACACGATGCGCGGGCAGGGTGCGGACATGTTCGGGGCACCGACGGCCATCCGCCCGTGGGATAACGGCAAGGACGTCATCGATACCGCCAAGGCACGCGTGCCCGTGTTCTTCGACATCGTGGACAAGCTCGGTGCGCCTTACTACGCGTTCCATGACCGCGATATCGCGCCGCACGGCAAGTCCCTCCGCGAATCGAACAAATATCTCGATACCATTGTCGCCCTCCTCAAAGAGCAGCAGAAGCGCACGGGCATCAAGCTCCTCTGGGGCACGGCCCAGCTCTTCGTGCACCCGCGCTACATGCACGGTGCGGCCACGAGCTGCAATTCGGACGTCTTCGCCTTTGCCGCCGCGCAGGTGAAGAAGGCGCTCGAAGTGACGCACGAACTCGGTGGTGAAGGCTACACGTTCTGGGGCGGTCGCGAAGGTTACTCAACGCTCTGGAACACGGACATGAAGCGCGAACTCGAGCATCTCGCCAAGTTCCTGCATCTCGCCGTGGACTACGCCAAGAAGATCGGCTTCAAAGGCCAGTTCTACATCGAGCCGAAACCGAAAGAACCTACCAAGCACCAGTATGATTCCGATGCCGCCGCGTGCTTGAACTTCCTGCGCGAGTTCGATCTGTTGCCGCATTTCAAACTGAACCTGGAAACGAACCACGCCACGCTCGCCGGTCACACGATGCAGCATGAGATCGAGACGGCTGGTGCCGCGAACGCGCTCGGCAGCATCGATGCGAACACGGGCGACTTGCTCCTCGGGTGGGACACGGATCAGTTCCCGACGGACATCTACCTCACCACGCAGTGCATGCTGGGCATCCTCAAGTATGGCGGCCTGACCACGGGCGGTGTGAATTTCGACGCCAAGGTGCGCCGCGAGAGCATCGAACCGGTGGATCTTTTCCACGCACACATCGGTGGCATGGACGCCTTTGCCCGCGGCTTGAAGATCGCCGCCGCCATCCGCAAGGACGGTCGTCTCGCGGAGTTCGTCAAATCCCGCTATGCCTCTTGGGACAGCGGTCTCGGCAAGAGCATCGAGGAAGGCAAGGAAAGCTTCGAGACGCTGGAAGCCTACATGCTCAAGAAGGGTGAAGCGAAGGCCAACACCAGCGGTCGCCAGGAATTCCTGGAGAACTTGATCAACGAGTTCATCTAAAGAGTTTCAAAACAGTTTACGAGAGGAGGGCGATCAACGATGGTCGCCCTTTTTCTTTTACTAATCGAGCAACACGGCGTTAGCCGAACAACTGTTTGAAATTCTCCTCCACCTGTCGCGCCAAATCTTCCACGGCCATCCCGCGTACTTGGGCCAGTCCTTCATACACAGCGCGCAGGTTAGCGGGATGATTGATCGCCTTGCCGTTCGCCGTATCCATCAGAGGATGCTGATTGAGCGATTCGGGCAATGACTGATCCGGTGCATCCGTCTCCACCAACAAGCGATCTAAAGGGATATGCCGAAAAACCTCGCGCTGACGTTCCTTGCGTTCGTGCAAGTAGTAGCCGGGAAAGGAGAAGTAAGCGCCGAGCTTCGCAAGCGGTGCGACTAACTCTGCCGACCCACCATAGGAATGCAGCATAAATCCCCGCTCCGGCCTAGGTCCCTCACTCAGCAAATCCACCATTCGTCCCCAAGCCTGCAAACAATGGATGCTCGCCGCCACATTGCGTTCTGCGGCCAGTCGTAATTGCCACACGAACACTTCCTCCTGCCCCTCATACGGCAAATCCGGCTTCCACCGGTCCAACCCGATCTCACCCACGACTGCGTTCGGCGTGCTATTCAAAAACCGCACCAGCTCTTCTTTCCAATTCTCCGTGCGCTCATGCAGATACCACGGATGATACCCGAAGCTAGCTTGCACCACCGGGAACTTCCGTGCCAGTGCCTGCACCTGTGCCCAGTCTTCCTCGCACGCGCCATTCACCACCATTCGTACGACGCCCTCCGTCTCGGCGGCGGCGATCAGTTCCGCCTGCCTGCCGCCGAAGCGCTCATCTTGCAGATGATTGTGGGCATCGTAGAAGCGCACGTCTTTACTTTGCTCCCGGCAACGGCACCTGGCTGCGATGCATCAGATACGCGATGAGGTCGCGCATCTGTTCCGGACTCAGTGCCTCCGCCAGACCCTCAGGCATCAGCGACAGCGTGGACTCCGCCAGCTTGTCCACCTCGGTGAGCTCGATGGTCAATTGCTCCGTCATCGTCTGCACGGACAACGTCCGCGCTGTCTTCGAGCGGATCACGCCGTTGAGTGTGCGCCCGTCCTTCAGGTCGATCACCGACATGCGGAAGTCCGCGTTCACTACGCCGCTCGGGTCGATGATGTTCTCCAGCAAGAAATCGAGATTGTCGCGGCCCGCACCGGTGAGATCCGGCCCGATGTGCCCGCCTTCGCCGTAAAGCTTGTGACAATTCGCGCACGCCACATTGAAGATCTCGCGTCCTGCACTCTTGTTCGCTTTCGCCAGGACATCGGTCGTGAGTTTGCTTTTCCAGTCGGCCATGGCCTTCTTCTTGTCCGCATCGGAATCACGGATCACGCCCCAGACCTCGCCGAGCCGTTGGTTCAGCTTCTCATCATTGAAGCTGCGGATCTGCCGCGCATGAAAGGCGGACAAATCCTCCTTCGGCACCACATTCGCGCCGATGGCATCGAGCAATGCCTTGGCGAACACGGCGCGTGAAACGAGCGTGGTGATCAACTGCGCCCGCTCCGAGTGATGGAAGCTCTTGTAAGCCTTCACCAGCTTGTCGCCGATGAGCGGGTCGTTGAATTGCGCCAGCCCGCGGGCCGCCACGGGATTCAGGAACCGCACGCTCAGGAGCTGCTCGCAGATCTTCCGCATGTCATCCGGCCGGCTGTCGATGATCGTCTGTAAGGCCGCCTTGCGCGCCGCGATGTCCGCCTTGCCATCCAGCGCCAGTGCCTTCACGTCATCCAATGCACGACCATCGCCGAAGACCACGCTCAATTCCCGCGCCAGCGTCGCCACTTTCTCATCCTTCGACTTAGCAGCGTCCTGCGCCAGTGAATCCCACGCCGCCGGCTTCGGTGCCTTGCGCCAGCCGCGCAGTGCCTCCGAGAGCCCCGTGAGCACGTCCTTTTGATACGCATCGGATTTTCGTGCCGCGATTTGCAACACCGCGTTCAGTGGGTCGATATTCTTCTCCATGTCCTCCGCCAGTCGTCGCGTGATGTATTGGCGTGTGGCGGGCAGATCACACTTCGCCGCCAGTGCGGCCAATTGATCCGGGTGACTGTTCCCCAGCGGGATCAAGCCGTACCAAACCATCAAAGGGATGTTATGATCCGCCGCATCCTCTTCGTGCGTGACCAGCACAGCGGCAAGCTCCGCCCGGCGATCCACCGGGAGCCGTTGCAGCGTGGAGGCCAGCACCAGCCGCACCAGCGCGGACTTCTCCGCTCTCGCGAGCCGCACCATCTCTTTCAAGGTATCGTCCACCGGCACCTTGTCCGCTCCGGCGGGACGCACGCTCGCCGTCGTATCCAGCAACCAGCTATCCGTCAGGAAACGCACCGCCCACGCCCGGATGTATTCGCTCTCATGCTTCAACTGCTTCTTCAGAAACTCCTCATCCGCCAGCCCCATCGCGTTGATGGCCCAGAGCACGCGCAGCTTGAGCGGGATGTCCATCTCGCTCTTGTACAGGTCGAAGGCATCCTTCGCCGAACTCTTCAACAGTGTTCCTTGTTGCACGCGATCCGCCAGTTCCAGCCGGCACATGCGTGCGAACCACTCGTTGTAATGCCGTTGCAGATTGATCAACTGCCCGTCAGTAAGTACGCGCAGATCGCGGAGCGCCGGGCGTTTCGGTTTGCCGTACGTGATCTTGTAGATGCGCCCGCTCTCGCGATGCACCCCGTTGCTCTCGTGGCACTCGCCCGTGTCGCTCCAGTCCAGCACATACACGCCTCCATCCGGACCGTAGCTCAGCTCCATGCCGCGAAACCACTTGTCCGGGAAGAGCAACATGTCCTCGCCATGCTTGCCTACGTAGCCGGAGCCCTCGCGCTTCAGCACCTCGCGGTTCACGCGTCGTCCGTGCATGTTCAGCGTGTAGAGCTTGTCCTGATACTCGCTCGGCCAGTTGTCACCCTGGTAGATCATCATGCCGATGTGCGCATGCCCGCCGCCGTAACCGTCCGCCTTGCCATCACGCGAATCCGTCCAGCTCTTGCCCGTATCGAAATGCCAGTGATCCGCGTGCGTATCGATGAGCCCGTACGTGTGCGGATTCGGATCGATCGTATGGGCGCGGACGAAATGTGCTCCCGGGAAGGAATGCCACAAGTGCCCGTTCACCGTGTTGATGAAAAACAGCTCGCCATACTTGTCCCAGCCGTGACCCCACGGATTCGTCGTGCCCGCCGTCAATGCCTCCAGCGCCTTCGTGCGCGGATGATACCGCCACATGCCCCCGCGCATCGGCAGCCGTTCCTTCTCCGGCGTGCCCGGCACCCCGATGTCACCCGGACTGGATGCCCCGCAACGCCCATACAGCCAGCCATCCGGTCCGAAGCGCAGGCCATTCGCGAAATTATGGTAATTCTCCGGCGGGATGCGGAAGCCATCCAGCACCGTCTCCGCCGGACCATCCGGCTTGTCATCGCCATCGCGGTCCGGGATGAAGATCACCTGCGGCGGGCACATCAACCACACCCCGCCCAAGCCCACCTCGATGCTCGTGAGCATCTGCACCTGGTCCGTGAACACCGTGCGCTTGTCGAATTTGCCGTCCCCATCGCGGTCCTCGAAGATCAGCACCCGATCCCGCAGGTTCATGTCGAACTTCAGCTTGCGCTCCGCGTACGTGTAATTCTCCGCCACCCACAGGCGCCCGCGCGAATCCCACGTCATCGCGATGGGATTCTGCACATCCGGTTCTGCGGCAAACACCGTGGCCTTGAACCCCGGCGGCAGCTTCAGATCCTTGATCACCTCATCCGGCGACATGATCTTCACGCTCAGATCCGTCTCGCTGTTGTAAGGCTTCGGGAAATCAGCCGCCTCCGTGCGAGCGAGCGCCACCGTCACCATCGCCAGCACCGCAGCGAACCACCTGTTGGATACAATCCCAGTCTTCATGCAATGCAGCGAGTGTAGCGGCTGAAACAGTCTGCGAAAGGACAGAAATGCAGCGTTTGTCTCACTGAGGGTGATTTCAGACGGGCAACTGCGTGAGCCGGACGACGTAGCACGGTGACCAGTGCTGCCGGATTCCAGCCGGCAGTCAGTGACGTCCTCCGTAGCCAACCGCGTTTCCTTCACCCGTTTAAAATCGCACCCGGGAATGGAAGCCCTGATCCATTCCGCTTTCCCGCCCCCGTCTCTTTCTTCCTTCTGCGTTCTCCATTCTGCATTACTTTTCATACGCCTCCAATCTGCCAGAAAATCTTGGACTCCGTTAGCCTTGCATCTCACTACATCCCACTACATCCACACAAAATGTTGCCGTCCGCCTCGTTTCTTCATTCTCGGGAGGCCGAACTTCGGCCTTCTCCATTCTGAGTTCTCTTTTTTCTCATGCCCTCATCCTGTCACATCTCGCCGCCCTCCGTTATCCTTAGCCTCGCTATTCCTCACTATTCTCGGACAAAATTTCAATTTCATGCCCCGCATCCTGCCAGCTTCTTGTCACCACCGTTAGCCTTCGGTGCGCTCCATGGAGACAAAATTTCAGGAAAATGCCTCCTCCTGCCTCCGTAGCGCAGGCCGCTGGCCCCCGCACCACCAGGTCGGGCTTTACCCCGGCGTTTTGGTCGGGGTCCATCCCGGCTCCCCTCAGTCGGAGCGCGGGCCTCTGGCCCGCAGCAACACCCCTGAGCAAAGACGGCTTCCATATACCCCAGATCCCTCGTCTGCTGCTGCCCCTTCATTCCACTTCGTCTAACACGCCCGGTGTGACATCTGTTGTCATACCGGATAAATTTCCCTCAGATATTTCCCCGCTCGCGTTAGCGAGCCAAAGATTCTTAGCGACGGCTTTCAAGCCGCCGGTGATCTCCTTGAACGCTCCCCGTCGCATAGCGATGGAAGACCCCGCCCGCCCGCTCGACTACCCAACTCTGGTTATCAGAATGTGCGTTCATATTTGACTGGAGGGTGAAGCATTAGGGGGGAAGGTTCGCAGCATTCTTCTCGGTGTAAGCCGCTTCATACATATCCATCCAGTAAGCAATGGAGCGGAGACTGCCTTTCTCTGGCTCGCTGGGGAATTCCTGCATCAGCTTTCGGGCGATGTCTCTGACGTGTCCTGGCTCAAATCTGGCGGCCAGATAGAATGGCACTTCTTCCAAGCTGACATCCCACGTGAGAAGCATTGCCCGAATTGCTTCCTCGCAAGCCAGTGGGCAATGGGGACTGAGTTCTCGCAGCAGGCAGGCGGCATCCAGCGCCAGGGCATCTCCTTGACGCCTTATGGCGATAGGAAACAAAACCGCAAAACGTTGGCTGTCATCCAACCCCCGCAGGCGTTCTCTCACTCCCCGAAAATTCCATTCGTAGTCAGCCGTGGAATCGGGGTCTGCGCCGGGGCGGAAAGCGGCTATGAAATCCTCGGGTGTCATCCTTTTTAACGTAAGCAAAAGCATACTGTGGGGCAAGTTCTGTTACCTCAGCACCAGCACTGCGTCCGCCAGCCGCCACCACGCTCCCCAGCCCGCGTGAGCCGCAGCCAATGACAATCACTCTCGCGTGCTACATAAATAGTGACAGGGCGACCCGGTTTGACGAAAACTGCGCTGGAGATGGCCTCCGTATCTGTCCCTCATGCCCAATCCGGAAACGCTGAAAGTTGGCTTACCACCGCCCGCTTTTCCGTCATCTTGCTGGTCGCCCTGGTCTTGGCTTACCCGGATGCGGTCTTTTTTGGCAAAAGCTTCTTTTTCCGGGACTATGCCTTCTACGGATATCCTTTGGCGTTCTATCATAAAGAATGCTTTTGGAACGGCGAGTTGCCGCTCTGGACCAGCCAGCACAATTTGGGGCAGCCCTTCCTCGCCCAATGGAACACGATGGTGCTTTATCCCGGATCGTTGATCTATCTGCTGCTGCCCCTGCCGTGGTCCCTCAATATTTTCGGACTCGCCCACCTTTTCCTCGGCGGGCTCGGCATGTTTCTTTTTGTCCGGCACCTGTGGTCGCACCCCTTTGCTGCTGCCTTCGCCGGGCTCGCTTATACGTTTAACGGCTTTGCGCTGACTTCTTTGATGTGGCCTTGCAACGTCGCAGCCTGGGGCTGGCTGCCCTGGGTTCTCTGGTCCGGCCAGCTCGCCTGGCGTCATGGGGGCCAAGCCCTGCCTCTGGCGGTCTTGGCCTGGGCCCTGCAGTTTCTCACGGGCGGGGTGGAGATCGTCATCCAGACGTGGCTGCTGGCGGGCGGTTTCTTCGCCCTGGACTGGTGGTCGTCTGGTGACCGTTTGAAAACGGCGCTACGCGCCGCTGCGCTTCCGGTGCTGGCCTTGGCCCTGTCGGCTGTCCAGTTGCTGCCTTTTCTGGACTTGCTCGCCCATTCCCAGCGCGACAGTGCCTGGTCATCCAGCTCATGGTCCATGCCGGCTTGGGGCTGGCTCAACCTGTTTGTCCCGCTGTTCGGTTCCTATCCCGGCTCCCAGGAAGTTTACACGCAGGTGGGCCATGCCTGGGTGAACACATACTATCCGGGCTTTCTGGTGACCTTGCTGGCGATCCTGGCGCTGTGGGTCAATCCCAGCCGGTTGATCGTCTTTTGCTGGCTCTTAGTGCTGGTATCACTCGCCCTTGCTCAAGGTGGCGAAGGCCTTGTCTATGGCCCGGTCCGAGCCTTGGTGCCGCAGCTTGGTTACATCCGGTTCCCAGTGAAATTTATCGTGCTGGCGGTGGCGCTCCTGCCGGTCCTGGCGGCGGCGGGCCTGCGTCAGGCCTTGGAGCCTGCCGCTCCCGAGGCGCAAAAGCAGATTGTCCGCAAACTGGCGGTTTTGGGCTGTGTCATGGCCGTGGTCACGGCCTTTGCCGCCTGGTTTGATTCCTATCTGCGTCTGCCCGAGGTGAGCTGGCAGACCACGCTGTGGAGCGGCTTGGGGCGCCTGCCTGCTTATGCCCTCGCCGCCTTTCTTATCTTGCGCCTGATGGGGACGAACTTCGCGGCTGCGGGTTGGCGATTCGGCGCGGTCCTGCTGGTGCTGGTCTGGGGCGATCCGCTGCTGCTGGGCAAGCGCCCCAACCCCACGGTCGCCTCCTGGGTTTACAAACCGGAACTGATCCGGGCCGAGCTCGGCCTGCCCTCAACCATCGGCCCGGCGGGTCCCCGCCTGCATCCCAGCCCGGAATCAGAGATGCGGCTGCGCGGGCACTCGCTGGATACGCCCGAGGATCAGGTGGCTTATGGCCGGATGGCGGCGTTCGACAATCTCAACCTGCTGGACCGGCTGCCCAAGCTGCACGGATTTTATCCGCTGGAACTCGAACACTTTGTGGAGCTCCTGCCCTGGTACTATACCCAGCCCGACGAACGGGTGCGCTCGCTTATCGAGTTCGCCAGCCTGGCCTACACGCAGAAGTCCGGGACGGCCGCCGAGTGGATCAAAAAATGGACCCCTGCGCCGCTCATCACTGCCGGACAGAATCCGATCGCCTTGCCGGAGCGGGGAGTCCTGCACCTGTTGCACCAGGAAAGGTTCCGCCCGGATCGGGAAGTCTATTTTTACCCTTCCGAGATCTATGATCTGAAGGACGTGGTTCCGGGGCAGGCTACCATCGGGGAGATGGATTGGCAGCATCAGGAAATCCGGTTTGAGGTCACGGCCAAAGCACCATCCATCGTGGTATTGTCCATGGCCTATTACCACCCTTGGACGGCGGAGATTGATGGCCAGCGGTTGCCTTTGAGAAAAGCCAACCATTCATTCACCGCCCTCAAAGTGCCTCCGGGCACTCATCAGGTGAAGCTGACCTATGTGGACCAGAAGTTCCGCACCGGGCTCGCCATCAGCAGTATCACGCTGCTGCTGGTCTTGGGCATGATGTGGTTTGCGAAGAAAAAGCCGAAAAATCGCCTGAGCGCCACGAGTTAAGCGGTCTTACTTCCCCAGCACCATCACGATCGCCGCCAGCATCAGCACCGCGCCCGCCAGCCGCCACTTCAACACCGCCGCGCCCAGATGCTGTTCCTGGTTCGCGAACCAGTGGCCGATGAGCCACACCGCCACCACGCTCCACAGCCCGCGTGAGCTGTAGATGATGTTTGAGGCCGTCGCCTTCCCATAGATCGCCAGCGTGGAGATGAACAGCACCGCCTGCGCGGACATGAAGAAGCCGCCGCCCGCCAGCCATTTCCACGCCGGACGCGGGATCGCCCGCAGAGGTGCGTGAAAGAGCGGGATGAAGGCGAGTGAGAACACCGCCACCATCGCCATCATCAGTGGCAGGAACCGTCCTGCTCCCCAGCGCGGCGAATACTTCTGCACAAACACATCGAACAGCGCGAAGAGCAATGCCGCCCCGCCCGCCGCCACGATGGTGCTGGTCACGTGATGATGCTGCTTCTTCTGGCCCCCTTGATTCAGCAAGCCGATGGCCGCCACGCTCATCACCGAGGAGATCCAGAGCTTGAGCGGCACGGATTCCGCCGTGAGCAGCGTGGTGAACAGCGCCACCAAGATGATCTTCACCCCCAGCACCGGCGTGGCGATGGAGACATCCCCCTTGTGCAGCGCCTGAAACGTCAGCACCTGACCGCCCACGAAGAGCAGGGCGGTGACCGCCGGTTGCCAAACATGCCCCCAGCCCGGAAACGACCCGCCCATAAGCAGCAGCGGCAGAAAAACGATGCCCGTGATGATATTCGCCACGAAGGTGGTGCGATAGACTCCCACGCCATAATCCCCCGAGCGCTTCACCAACAGCACGCCCAGCACGTAGAACCAACTGGCGATCAAAGGCAGCAGCAGATAGGCGGGCATGATTCAGTTACGTCAAAAGTCGCCGAGGTAACGCCCCGGCGCGGACTACTTGTAGAGCCTGGCTTGGCTGGCGACAAATGGGAAAATCGACGTCAGGACTTCGGGTGTCCCGCGAGATGGAGAAACTCCAGGATATCCACGCGCATTTTCAGAAACTCAGGACTGTTACGTTCGCGGGGGAATTCCAGGTCCACCGGAATGATGCGTTCGATCTTCCCAGGACGCGGGGTCATGACGACGATGCGATTGCTCATGTAGATGGCTTCATCGATGTCATGGGTGACCAGCACCATCGTCGTACCCCGGGCCTGCCAGATCCGCAGCACTTCATGCTGCATCCGCATGCGGGTGAAGGCATCGAGCGCTCCCAGCGGTTCATCCAGCAGCAGGATCTTTGGATGATTGATCAAGGCGCGCGCCAGTGCCGCGCGCTGGGCCATGCCGCCGGACAGGTGATGGGGAAAGGCATCCTGAAAGCCATCCAACCCCACGAGCTGCATGTATTCATCCACTTCGTGCCGCTTTTCCTGGAGGATGTTGCGTGCGACGAGGCCCGCTTCGATATTACGGCGGACCGTGAGCCAGGGGAAAAGATTCGGGTCTTGGAAGACCAGACCGCGCTCCGCACTGGCGGTGGTGATGGCTTCATCGCCCACCCAGAGTTCGCCCGTATCGGGTGCCTCGAGCCCGGCGATCAGCCGCAGCAGAGTTGATTTGCCGCAGCCGCTCGGACCTATCAGCGAAACAAATTCACCCGGAGCGATCGAGAGATCGACGTTTTGCAACGCGATCATATTTCCTTCCGGATCATCGGGCGCAGGGAAGTACTTGCTCACTCCGGCGACCCTCAGTGAAGAGCCTTCGTGACGGGCGGAAACGGATTGAGATTCGGTCGCCGCTACCATTTGATCACTCCTTTCTGCCAGATCAGCACACGGTCCCGGAGTTTGAAGAGCAACGTCATGATGGTGGAGAAGAAGGCGGCCATGATGATCAAGGCGGCATAGACTTTACCGTATTCCGCCCAGCCCTGGGCCCAGCCCACGTACCATCCCAAGCCTGATTTCACCCCGACCGTTTCCGCCACGATGAGTGTGAGGAACGATGTCCCTAAGCCCATGAACAGCCCGATGAAAATGCTGGGCATAGCAGCCGGAATGGCCACGCGGAAGATGAGGTAAGATGGCTTGGCACCCAGTGTGCGGGCCACATCCAAGTAGCTCGCCTTGACATTGGCGATGCCAGAGATCGTCAGCATGCTCACGGGAAACCAGACCGCCAAGGCCACCAGACCGATGGCGGACATTTTTCCATTAGGAGCGATCACCATAGCCAGCGGCACCCAGGCGGTGGCGGGAATGGGCCCGATGATCTTCAAGACCGGCATGCCCCAATACCGCGCCTGGCGAAACCAGCCAATGCAGATCCCGGCGACTACGCCCACAATCACACCCAGCACATAGCCAGAAATCAAAAGGATCAGCGAATTCCAGGTGCAGTCCAACAAGAGCTTCCGGTCATCGATCATGCTTTGCAGCACGCCTGCGGGACCCGGGAAATAAGGCATGGGCAGCCAGCGAAAACCGGTGGTGATGGTTTCCCACACGCACAGCAACATCACCGATGCCGCGAAGAGGGGATTCATGTGATCAAGCCAGCGGCGAAATCCCACCCAGGCGAACTGCAGTACCCCGGCCAGCACGGAGATAGCGAGCACTACTCCAAGGAATGCAGTGTAAGAGGCGGTCTGGGCCTCCGGTTCTTCCTTGGCGATGGTAAGATGCACGCCCAGAGCGATGAGGGTCGCGACCGGCAGGGCTAAGAGGATGCGCCAACGCAGCTTTTCTGCCCTTTGGGCTTCACGAGGCGGCTTGCTTACGGTCATTGCAGGTAAGATTGAAACTCGGTAAGTCCCGGCTGAGGGAGATTAAAACGGGGTGATACAAAGGCCGCAAAACACATCCTTCGGATTCATTTTGGCATACTGCATTTTTAACCATTTTGGTGAGACTTGCGCATCAGCGACCGTTTCCACCTGCAATGATTGAAGCCACTCATCGGTCACACCGTCCAGTCGGACGAAGGCTTTATCAGCGAGTTTCGCCACATCCGTTGACGGACTGAGCATCCCGGCGATCTTCATCTCCTCGGCTGCGGAAACCACGGCTTTCTGCGCGCCGCTGACGCTGGGGATGTAGCGCAGATGCGATATGGCGATGGTGTTCTGATCGGTGGTCGAAGCGAGATACTTTCCTTTCACGGAGAGCTCGGCGGCCGCCTTGGGATTCGTCTCCACCCACTTGGCCGCTTTGAGGAGCGCGCGCGTGGCTGCGGCTGCGTTCGCTGGATTGGCCTTGAGATAAGCGCCGCTCACGATGACCGCGCAGCAGTATTCTTCATTGTACGGCGCGTCATTGGCCTGGTCTGCGATGTTCTTCACTTTCCCCTGTCCGACCAGCATGCTGCCGATGGGTTCGGAATCGGCGATGGCATCGACTTCGCCCTTTTCCAGTGCGAGACCCAATTCACCAGCGGGATAGACCAGCCAGGTGACGTCTTTGCTGGCATCGATGCCGTTTGCGCCCAGCACGCGATTGGCAAAAATGAACGGCGGTGTTCCCATGCCCGGCACACCGATGCGTTTCCCGCGAAGATCTTTGACGGTCTTGATGTTACTCTTGACGGGGGCCTGCACCCGCAGACACCCGCGATGGATGCCACCCGTGAACTTCACATCCAATCCCTGCTCGATCGGCTTGAGAAAATACATGATCAAGTGGTGGGTGATGTCATAACCGCCGAGGGCCAGCACATCCTTGTAATTCTTCCACTCACACCGGACCAGCTCGACTTCCAGGCCTTCCTCTTTGAAAAACCCATTTTCGACCGCCGTGAAAATGGGTGCCTCGCACGTGATGCCCACGTAGCCGACGCGGATTTTGTTGGATTTCGCCGCCTTTTGGGCGGCCTGCTCGGTATTCTTGCCGCAGCCAGCCGAGGCCAGCAGGGCGGCCAAACCGACCATCCAGAATAAGTTGCGTCCCGTGTTTATCATGCCAAATCGATGAAAGTATGGTTTCCAGCCGGCTTTTCAAGGCCTTCTTAATATATCACAACTTTGATTAGATACCCCCGAAATGGCATTAACGGAAATAGTATTTGGGTATCGTCGTGATGCCGGATGGGCATAACCAGTTCCATCAACCGCTGCGCCACTCCATGTCATATCGCTCATTTGATCTGCGCGAGCAGTTCCAGGAGTTTCACCACGATCTTTCGCGAGGCTTCCTTTTCCACGCGATTCGTCCCCAGCCAAGTTTCATATCCGCCCAGCTCATGCTGCTCCGGCGTCGGCAGGTAGCCGTAACCTCCGTTCGCCAGTTCGATGACAAACATCGGCTTCACGGGGCTCTTCGCTTTCAATTCCAGACCCGTCTCCGCAAACGTCTCAAACGGAATCGCCGCCACCGCGAATTCGCCAATGCGAAATGCCTGCAACACGATGCTTACTTCCTTCGGCCATTCAGCCGCGCTCAACGTCCGCTCCGCATACGCCTTCTCCAGCCGATGCACGGGTGAGATCGTCGCGGGCCGCGCCAGCGCCTCCTTCGCCCACTTCACCTGTTCTGGTGTGGCCACCCGCATCGCCAGCGTCAGTTCGGATTGCGCCGCCTTCAGCTCCACCCAATCCCGATGCTCGATCTTTTGATAAACCTTGAACACTTCCTGCGCCACATCCTCCGCCACGATCTTCATCTTCTCATACGGCGCGCGCTTCTCCGATTTGCCTGCAAAATTGATGTTGTTCACATCACCACAAGGCCCATTTGCCAGGAGACCCACGAACGGCACATCCGCCCGTTCCGCCTTCAGCAGTTCGCCGATGCGATTCGCGAACACCGCGAAGTAATCCGCCGAGATGACGCCATTCGGCACGCCACCGACGTAATGCAGCGAGTAATTCGCCAGCAAAGCGAGCGGCACACCATTCGTCGATTGCACGGAGATGAACGACACCTGCGGATCGGTCGGGCCAGCCGGCTCCAGCAAGTTGGGATTCCCCACCCCCGGATTCATCACCACCTTGTCCTCGCCGCCGAAGGGATTCGTCATCTTCGTGCCCGGCTTCATCTTCCATCGGCGGTTGAACACATGCTGCGGCACCGAACCCGCCCCGTAACCGATCTTCGCCGGTTGCAGATTGTTCACCGCGCGCCACACGCCATCCGCGATCCGCCGCGCGAGGAACGTCTGATATTCATCGAAAGCCCCGCCGATCTCCATCGCATTCGTCCCGCGCGCACTAGGCCCTGAATGCGTGTGCGTGGCCGACATCATCATGTTCTCCGCCGGAATACCCGTCGCCTCCGTGATCTGCTTCTTCGCCGCATCAAACACCTCGCGATTCACCGACACACTGTCCACCACGGCGAACACCAGCTTCGTCGTGCCGTCATCCAGTACCAGACACCGCGCGTGCAACTCATCATTGATATGCGTGGCCGGCGGTATGGTGAAATTCCCCACGATGCCCGCCCCCAGAAACGGCGTGATATTGCTCGTCGCCGCGCCAGCTTTGAAGACCTTGGATTTGGGTGCTGGTTGGGCTTGCGTCGAGACACAAGTTACCAATAGGGCAACGACCAGCGCTTTCAGGAAACCCCGTTTGTGTGTGTCAAACTTCATACGCTCAAAAATTCTTTCTCCACCCTCATTACCTTCCCACTCGCCAACACCTTCACCTCTGCCGTCACCACATGCTTGCCCGCCTTCAGCGAGGGCAGGGGACACTCATGATACACATCCGTGACCTTCGCCGCCGTTCCTTTCTTCACCTGCTTCGTCACCATTTCCTCGCCATCCAGCAGCAGCTTCACCAACTGCACCCGTTCCACCTTCGGCAAGCCCTGCGTCGTGTTCTCCCACTGGCAACGCACCCTTATATTCACCCCGCTCTCCGGCCTGCCCGTTTCCAATTCATCTTCCGGCCGCACGACTACTACTGACGCCAGCGGCCTTTGGATATTCGGATTATCCCACCAACGCCACGCCGTTTCGTGCTGCTTCACGAACGCTGCCACTTCATCCGAGCCCGCATGCATCCATAGCTTCCCCTCGCTGTTCGCATCTTTTCTGACAGCCACTACCCAATTGTTTTTCAACGCCTCGAGCCAACCTTCCCACGTCGGCTCCTTCGCGAGGAACAGCGTGCGAAAGCCCTCGGTCATATCACCGAACCACCACGGCTCCGGCCCATGCGCATCGTGCAAGGCAACGAACGGGATCTGCCCTCGATACCGCATGAGCCATGGCGACGTGTTCGTGAACCTTGGATTCCCGAAATGAAACGTGCTGATCGCCGCGAACCCGCCCCGCTGGATGGAATCATCCAATAACACTCGCACCAGCGCCTCATTCTCGCCGAACTGCCAGATCAGGCGGCCTTGCCCCTTCTCCAAAGGTTTCAAGCGCCGCTCGCGAAAATCCTCCCAGTCCACATCACCCGCCTTCGCCATTGAATCGCCGATGTTCGCACCAGCAGGCGCGATGATGTCGCTCGTGTGGCTGTAAGTGCCGTAACCCGGGATGTCCACCCACGTGCCATACTCCTCATTCGCTACGAAAAACTTCACCGGCACCTTCTCCGCATCCGCGAGCGCCTGCACCTTGGCCAGCCATTCAGGCTTGGCATTCTTCGCTCCCCACATGTGAATGCCCAGCGACTTCGCCAGCAACACCGCCTCCGTCGGACTCCCTTGCCCATGCGCTTCGATCTGCATGGACCAGACCTTTAAATCCATTGGCAAAGCCTTCTTGATCGCTGGCCGCGGCGTTTGCTTCGCTAAGTTGTCCAGCACACCGAGAGCGCTCAGCGCATCCAGCGCGTAATACGTCGCCAACGGATTGCTCAACCACCCTGGCCGATCGCCAAACCCGCCATCCTCATTCCACAGCGAGAGCAGATATTTGATGCACCCTTCGCGCTTTGCCGGTTCCGCATTCAGCAATTTCAACGATCTCACCGCCGCGCGTGTATAAGCCACATCATCCAAGGCCCCGAATTTCGCATCCGGTTGATACGTGAAACCGCCACTCGCCAGTTGGCATTCCCTCAGCCACGTCACCGACGCTTCGCGTTTCTCATCCTGCCGTTTCAGCGCGCGCATCGCCTGCAATCCCCACCACGTGTTCAGCACGTTACCATTCGCATTCTTCGCGTTCGGTGTGCTGTTGAAGCTGCCGTTGATGCGCCACCGGTTATTCAAGTAATCGATGAATTCCGGAGTGATGTCCGCGAGCGGCAACCCAAGCAATTCACGCCCCACGAACGCCGTCATCTCCCCTTCAAACACCGGATACGAATGCTTCTCATACTGCGGCAGATAACGATACGGCTTCACCATCGCCTTCACCTTGGCGTGCAGATCTTCCGCCTTGTCGCCCAGCCACACCAGGCTCTGCACCTGCTGATAGAGAAAACTCTGGATCTCTTGTTCCGGTTTCTTCTTCCGCAGCGGATGATTCGTCCGCACCCACTCCGCCAGTTGCTTCGGCTCCGGAGGTAACTCACTGAGTAGCTTGTAGCACCCGATCACCGCAAACGTCGGTGTGAGATGCGCATCCTCCTGATCGATCCAAGCATAACCACCGTCGCCCCGCTTGTGCTGCGCGAGATACCGTAAAACCTTTTCCTTCCAAGCCGGAATCGCCGCGAACAACGCCGCGCCACTCGCCCCCAGCAACACACCCGCCGACGCAACGCCTTTCAGCCATTGCCGACGGCTTAGCGCTCTCCTGTCCGTTTTATTCCCGCTGTTCACTTTTCCCCTTTGTTGCTTGGAACTTCTTTTGAGCTTTGAGTTTTGGATTATGAGCTTAACTCCATTGGATGTTGGGTGTTCGAAGTTGGATGTTCGATGTTTCCCTTTAGCGCCCCACCGCCTTAAACCCCTTCCGTAGCAGCCCATCCTGATCCATGATCGGTTTCGCTGTAGTCGACTTGCCCATCGGACGGCAGCCCGGTCCTTCTGTGCCATCACCTAGGTCGGCGCGTGCCTGTTCCGCATACGCCTTCAGCTTGGCCACCACATCGGCGTTCTTCTCCGCCACGTCCTGGCTCTCACCGATATCCTTCTTCAAGTCATAGAGCTTGCCGCTCTTTGTCTCCAGCTTCCAGGTGCCTGCGCGCACCGCCTCCAGCACCCCACCTTCGCGAGCCCGCGCGTTATAATAAAAAAACGCCTCATGCCCCTTGGCGTTCTTCTCACCGAGCAGCAGCGGCGTGATATCCTGTCCGTCCAGCTTGCGATCCGTTGGCACCTTGCCTCCGCCCAGCGCGACGAGTGTGGGCAAAATATCGATCATCCCGGTGATCTCATCCGTGCTTTTGTTCGCCGGGACTTTGCCCGGCCACCACGCGATCGTGCATGTGCGCATCCCGCCTTCCAGCGTGCTCGCCTTGAAGCCGCGCAACGGCGTGTTCTTCGCCCGTGGTGTGCCGCCATTGTCACTGGTGAAAATCACCAGCGTCTTCGCATCCAGTTTTAGGTCGCGCACCTTGTCCAGCACCTGGCCCACGCTCCAGTCCGTCTCCTCCACCCAATCGCTGTAGAGGCCGTTCGGCGATTTGCCCGCGAATTTTTTCCCCGGATAGATCGGGAAATGCACCGACGAATGCGGCAGATACAGGAAGAACGGCTTGTCCTTGTTCCGCTCGATGAACTTCAACGACTCGCGCGTATAACGCTCCACCAGCTCCGTCTGCTCCTGCGCCTTCACCCGGATGACCAGTTCCGAGTCTCCCCGGATCAGCGGCAGCGGCGGATGCTTCGGTGCATTGCGCTTTTTCTCGTCCGCCATGTCGTCGGGTGGCGCTTCGCCCAGATTGCTCCGTGCGCCCTCGTTCGCTGGCCCCATGTCGTTGGAGTAGGGGATGCCGTAATAATAATCGAATCCCTGATGCGTCGGCAGCATCTCCCGCTGGTCGCCCAGGTGCCACTTGCCGATGCACGCCGTCGCATAACCCGCCTCCTTCAGCAACTCCGCCACCGTGATCTCGCTCGGTGCGAGCCCTTGCGCCTCGCCGGGGAAGAACACGCGATTGACCCCCACGCGCTTGAAGTAAGACCCGGTCATCAACTGCGCGCGCGAAGGCGAACAAACTGGAGCCGCGTAGAACGAAGTGAGCTTCATGCCCTCCTTCGCCATGCGGTCCAGATGCGGTGTGCGATTCAGCGTCGAGCCAAACGGCCCGATGTCCGCATACCCGAGATCATCGATGTTGATGACGATGAAATTCGGCTTCGGCTCCGCCGCGTGCAGAGCAGGAAGCAAGGTGAGACCGATTGCGAAGATCAACCACCGGAAGGATAACCAGAGTGATGCTTTCATGGGATGCACAGTATTACAAAACCGTTCGCCCAAACACGCAAGCCATGAGTTCAAGAAGCTGCTGCCCCTTTCTTTCCCTGTTTTGCGTGTTTAGCGGGCAAAAATAAAAAAGAACCGCAGCACCAGCTCAGCCTTCTCGGGGGCGTTTTGCCGGCACTGCGGTTGTTCTGTGACGAAACCGGTCCGAAAAAGGTTTCTAACGGATTCCGTCCGATATTGTAAAATAGCGATTTTTGACCGACCGAAAGCTGCTCCTACCACTACTTGAGGAATTTACGCCTCCATGCGGGATGCGCAACCGGCAATCAGCAGATATTTTGTAATGCCTCCGGGAGCGCGGGGTTTCCGGCTTCGGGTCACTTCACCCCGTATACCCAATGCTCATCGATGATCTTCGCCAGCCCATCCGGGCGCGTGCCTGGCGGCACATGCTGGTAGAGGAAGCGGATGAGTTTTTTGTCCCGTTCACTGAGGAGTGTCCGCCCTCCCGTGTCGCCGTCTGATTCATACACGATGGAATCGGGGAAGAATCCGGAATCATTGCGGATGCCCATCGTCTGGTAGAGTTCCTCCAGCAAGGTGTGTTGCAGCAGGTCTCCCTTCAATCCGTCTCCGATCACGACGACACCGGCTTCGATCTCGATCTTCTCATTCCAGCTCACAAATTGCAGTCCATCCAAACCGCCGTCTGGCAGAGGCACCGGCATGCCCCATTTTTTCCCGAGTGCGGGCCAGTCCTTCTGCGGGGCAAACTGCACCCGCACATTCGCGCTGCGGCCCAGGTCCGTGCCGCGTGCAGCCAGGGTCAGGGGATGTGCTCCGTCGAGGGCGGCGTTGATCTGGCCGATCACCTGTTGCAACGCCGCAAGCTGGGTTTCGTTGCCATTGTTCGCCACGACTACGACCGGTTTGGTCCAGCGGGCGACGTGCAAGCGACGGCTGCCCGCTTCCGCCGAGGTCAGCACCTCCATGATCCAGCGCGCTTCGAGCCATTTCTGGGCGCTGAAGTCCCGCGTCGCCGCGCGTTTGGTGGAAGGAGCCGGTTTGCTCGCGCAAGCGGTGAGCAGCAAGGCCAGCATTGTGAAACTTAAGACTCTTAAACCACGGGTCAGCTCCATAGTGATATGGTCATAAAATTCAGGTTGATGCGCTTCATCCTGACAGGAATGGCCGGAGAAGCGACCGTTTTGGTCTTGCCCGGCTTAGTTTCCTGCCAGCCGCAGATCTACCACCTTGATCTCTTTGACGGGATGGTCCGCAGCGAAGAAAAGCGCGTAACGCTCCACGATGACCACCTGGATTGGCCGCCCGATGCTGTCCCGCTCGACATAATCACCCGTTTTTGAAGGGTTATTCGGGAGTTCCTCCAGCAGTCTGGTGATGAGCCGTTTTTCCCGTGTGTTCAAGGAACGCAGGGTCTGGATGACTTCCGCTGCGATGAAGACGCGGTATCGGTCCATTACTTCCCTTGATCCGAGTTGAGCTCCTTCTTCCAGTCCTCCAGCAATACCCATCCCTCACTGGATTTGTTGTCCAAGCGACGGGCCATTTCACCATGCCAGGAGGGGTCTTGAGCCAGGCGAAGATGCAAAAGATAGGCCGCCAGTTCGTTCTGCTGCTGTATGGGCAGCCCGGACACCTCTCTCATCAGATCGGCCATCTTCATGGAATACCAATAAACGACTCCATCGCCTTTGGCAACTGGTTGATGTATGTAGAGCGATCTGCGGAGTCTATACTCTCCAGCAGATAGTGCCTTGCCATCGTTCTTTCGCTCACCGCAATTCGATCTCGCCCGTCCGCAACGCCTCGATGATTGTCATGCCTTCCGCGGACATGCACAGAGCTTCGCCCGTCTTGAGCAAGTGATCTTTGTTTTCGCCCTCGCGCGTTACCCAAAAGCTGCCCGAGCGGACGGTGATTAACTGAGCGGCGGCATGCAGATCGAGCGTATGAAGTTCCCCTTTGGCCAAACGGATTGAGTGGCAGTTCTTGGTGGCGGTGTAACGCGGTGTGCCGGACGTGGAGACGAGGCCATTCCCCAGCCGCAAGACTCGGGTGAGCCCCTGGCTGAAGCCGCTGAACATGCTGAGACCGCTGACTTTCATACGCTATCAGGTTAGGCGAAATCGCTGACCTGCACAGATTCACCCGGTGAAATAGGCGACCAGTACAGTTCGTATCTGGATAAACTGTACTGGTATAATTTAACTTAAAGTGTAACTGTTCTGGTTGGCGGGTGTGGTTATCATTAAACCATCCATGAAGCTCATCATTCCTAGCGCGGCCAGTGAGGAAACGCTCTATGAGCAGGTTTCCTCGCACATCAGCCGCTTGATCGAGCAGGGGACTTTGCGGCCAGGCGAGCGCATCCCGTCCGTGCGGCGCATGAGCCAGCAGCAGGATGTCAGCATCGCCACGGTCATGCAGGCGTATCGGCAGTTGGAGAGCCGGGGCTTCATCGAGGCGCGACCGCAGTCCGGTTACTTCGTGCGCTTGCGGCACTGGCAGCCGCCCGCTGAACCGGAGATCTCCAAGCCCAAACCCGTCGCCTCGATCATCAAGACCGGTGCGCTCATGGTGCGCGTGATGCAGGCCACGCGCGATCCCTCGCTGGTGCGTCTGGGAGCCGCGTTGCCGAGTCCCGAACTTTTGCCCACAGCCAAATTGAATCGCGCGATGGCGTCTGCGGCGCGACGTTACCCCGAACTCAGCAACAGCTACGATGTGCCACCGGGCAACACGGCGTTGCGCAATCAGATCGCCCGGCGCGCGATGGATACGGGTTGCGAACTTTCGCCCGATGACATCATCACGACCTTCGGCGGACAGGAGGCGCTGCACTTGTGCCTGCGCGCCGTTGCCCAGCCCGGCGACACCATCGCCATCGAATCGCCCACGTTCTTCGGCATCTTGCAGGTCATCGAATCGCTCGGCATGAAGGCGCTGGAGATCCCGACGCATCCGCGGGATGGCATCAGCCTGGAGGCACTGGCTTATGCGTTGGAGCAACAGCCGGTGAAGGCCTGTCTCTTCGTGCTGAATTACAACAACCCCTTGGGCAGTTGCATGCCGGACGAGAACAAGAAGCGCCTGGTGGAAATGCTCGCGGCGAAGGAGATCCCGCTCATCGAGGACGACATCTACGGCGATCTTACCTTCGCGTCCGAACGTCCGCGCACAGCGAAGTCCTATGATCAAAAAGGACTGGTGCTGTTGTGCGATTCGTTCTCCAAGACCCTGGCGCCTGGATATCGCGTCGGCTGGACGGCTCCCGGCCGCTTCAAGGAACAGGTCTCGTATTACAAGCTCGTCAGCACGGTAGCCACGGCGGCGCTCCCGCAGATGGCCATCGCGGATTTTCTGGCGAACGGCGGCTACGATCACCACCTCCGCAAGGTGCGCCGCGAGTATGCGCACAAGGTGCAGCAGGTGACGCAGGCGATTTGCAGCTACTTCCCGCCCGAGACGAAAGTCACCCGGCCGACCGGCGGCCATGTGCTCTGGGTGGAGATGCCTGTGCAAGTGAAGGCCGTGGAACTCTTCGAACGCGCCTTGGCTGAGAAAATCAGCATTGCCCCCGGCCCCGTGTTTTCCGCCCGCCAACGGTTCGGCAACTTCATCCGCCTGAACTGCGCGAACCCTTGGACCGCCACGCTGGATAACGCGCTCCTGCGCCTGGGGCGGATGGTGCGCCAGCTGCAGGAGACCGGTTCTTGAGTCGGTGATTTTCTCTGGGAGCATTTTTCTCCGCCCTTCGTCTAATGGGGTATGAAAAGGATTTTGTGGGCGATTTTGGCGGTCTTGCTGACTGTCAGCTTCCATTCGGCAAATGCCGCCGGGCTCATCGTGGTGGAGCCGGGCAAGGAGAGCATCATAGCGCCGGAGCCGGTCCCGCCCATTCCGCCACGCCCCCATCCGCCCATACATATTCCCGTTCGCCCGGTCTTGCTCCCGTTGGAGACCCAGCAGCAGAAGGTGGATGTTGCCATCCGTGACCAGATCGCCCGCACGGAGGTTGAACAAGTTTTTTACAATCCCAATGGACGGCGTATCGAAGGCACCTTCCTTTTCCCCGTCCCGAAAGGCGCGCAGATCGACAAGTTCACCATGGATATCAACGGCCAGCCCGTGGAGGCCGAGTTGCTGAAAGCCGACAAGGCGAAAGCCATCTACGAGGAGATTGTGCGCAAGCTGAAGGACCCGGCGCTGCTCGAATACGCCGGTCGCGATCTCTTCAAGGTCCGCATCTTCCCCATCGAGCCGCAGGAAAAGAAGCGCATCAAACTCACCTACACGCAGTTGCTGAAAGAGGACCAAGGGCTTGTGGAGTATGCGCTGCCGCTAAATCCAGATGCCGCCGACAAGCGCACGCCGTTGGCCATCAAGGTGCAGATCGATTCGCGCACGCCGCTCAAGACCATCTACTCGCCCACCCACGCCGTGGAAGTGAAGCGGGCAGGGGACCGCAAGGCGACGCTCGGCTACGAGGCAGGCAGTTCCGGTAGCGCCCGCAATTTCCAGGTCTTCTTCGCGCGGCAGACGGATGAGATCGGCATCCAGTTGCTCACGCAACGTGACGGTGACGAGGGCCACTTCCTCCTCTTTCTTTCGCCCGGCCAATGGGAGGATAAATCGAAAGTCGTCCCGAAGGATGTGCTGTTCGTCGTGGACACTTCCGGCTCCATGGCGGGCAAGAAGATGGATCAGGCGCGCAAGGCGTTGCAATTCTGCGTGGAGAATTTGAATGACAAGGACCGCTTCGAGATCGTGCGCTTTTCCACCGAGACCGAGACGCTTTTCAGCGGTTTGCGCGAGGTGAGCAAAGAGAGCCGACAGAAGGCGCAGAGTTTTGTGGAAGCGCTGAAACCCATCGGCGGCACGGCGATCCACGCGGCCTTGCAGACGGCGTTGAAGCTGCGCCCGGATGCCACGGACCGGCCTTTCGTCATCATCTTCGTCACGGACGGCATGCCGACCGTGGGTGAGACGCGTAATGAAACCATCGTGCAGCTCGTCACGTCCGAAGTGGCGCGCAAGACGCGCATCTTCTGCTTCGGCGTCGGCCACGATGTGAACACGCACTTGTTGGATAACATCACCGAGCAAACCCGTGCCGTGAGCACCTACGTGCTGCCGGATGAAGATCTCGAGCTGAAGCTCTCCGGCTTTTTCGCCCGTATCAAGGACCCGGTGCTCGCGAACCCGGAATTGAAGGTGAAGGGCGATGTGACGGTGAAGCTCTTGTATCCGAGCCCGCTGCCTGATTTGTTCAACGGCGATCAATTCGTCGTCGCCGGCCAGTTCAAAGGCCATGGCTCTGTGCTCATCGAACTCACCGGCCAGGCGGGCAAGGACAAGAAGACCATCACGCACGAAGTGTCCTTCCCCAAGAGCAGCAATGAACACGATTTCATCCCGCGCCTTTGGGCCATGCGCCGCGTGGGCTGGCTCATGGACGAGATCCGTCTGCGCGGTGAGAACGCCGAACTGCGCGATGAAGTCACCGACCTCGCGCGCCGGTATGGTATCGTGACGCCGTACACCGCCTACCTGATTTTGGAGGATGAGAAGCAACGCGGTGTGCCGACTACTGCCCAGACTCAGAGCGGTTTCATGCGCGATGCCGCCGCGCAGACTGTCGCGAAAGATTCGTGGCGGCGCAGCAAGGAGGAGCAATCCGGCTCCTTCGCCGTCTCCGGTGCGCGCATGAATCAGGCCCTCCGTGCGCAATCCGTCGTGGGTGAAGCCCTCGATCAAAATCGGTTCGAAGCTTACAAGGCGATCACCCCCGCAGCGGTGGCGTCCACCCCGATGCCAGTTACCCGCGGCGGTCTCTCCGCTCCTCCGGCACCTGGTGCCCCCGTTGTCGCCAAACCTGCTCTCCATGATCCTCCCTCCTCTGACTACACCCAGCAAAACCGCTATGCGGGCGGGCGCGCCTTCTATCAGAACGGCCCTGTGTGGACCGATGCCCTCGTGCAGAAGCAGAACGCCCAAGCTCGCCGCGTCCAGCTTCAGTTCGCCTCCAAGGAATACTTCGACCTGATGCAGAAGCATCCCGAAGTGAAGCCTTGGCTCGCCCTCGGCAACCGTGTCCAATTCGTCCTCGCGGACACGGTTTACGAAGTCACCGAGTAAATTGTCATCACTGCTTGGGTCTTAATTTCTCCTCTAAAAATTGCCGGTCCAGCGCGTCTTTTTCGCGATACGTTTGCTTCATGCGCAGGAGCAGTTTCGCGGAAGCGAACGGAATCGGCACTCCATCAATGTGGTGAATCTCTATTCCCGGCACCGCTTCCTCATAACTGACGCCGCACGTCTTGATCATCAGATCTACCACGATTTCGTCCGCCACGCGCACCACCAGATATTTTTCCAAATCATCTTCGGCCATTTCCCGGACGGCTTTGTCCGGCAGCATTTCCATGGCTGCGCGCACTTTCTTCTGATTCTCTTGAGAAGCCTCCACCAACAGGTCGATATCTTCCGTCGCGCGGGTAAAACCATGCTCGATAACTGCAAACCCGCCTACGATCAAATACTTCGCTCCCTGTTCATTGAGGCTGCGACAGAGCAGCAGTAGATCTTCCTTGGTGGGCGGCCGCGACTCTAACGGCTCAGCATCTTCAGCGTCCATGCATCCTTTTCTTCATGACTGGTGAAGCGGTGAACGCCGCGCGGAATGAATGTCTTCCCCTTGCGCAAGTCCGCCACCAGATGCAGAAAACGGTTCGCTTCGTCCAGCCCGCCTCGGGATGGCCGTCTGCGCCCCACAATCTTCATCTCGTTGTTCTCAGCCATGACGTAATCTTAATTCAGTTGTTCTGCTTCTTCGAGCGAAAACAATTCACTCAATAAATCAAATACTCCTTCCGCCGTTTCATGAATTCCTTCACCGCCGGTTCCCATGATTTGCGGATGTCCTTCAAGTCCTTCCCATCCCGGATCATCTGGATCGTCGCCGGATGCCCCAGCAACCGGTTGAACTTCGCCAAATCATAATCCTTCGGATACATCCGGTGCAGCGTGGACGCGATCAAGATCCCGATGTCCACCACATCGCACTTCTCGCGATCCGTCAGGAAAATGTTCACGCCCCGGCACTCCTTGTCCTTGTACACGCTCGCGTTCGGTGTGAAGCGGATGGGCACGAACCGCACATGCTTCAATCCCGCCGCGTTCAACTCCGCCGCCAGCTTGCCGTCATCAATGTAAGGCGCGCCCACCACTTCGAAGGGCGTATCCGTCCCGCGCCCTACGGACACCGCCGTCGTCTCGAGCAATCCCACGCCGGGATACAACGTCGCCTGTGTCAGGCTGCGCATATTCGGTGACGGATTCTTCCACGGCAGCCCCGTCTCATCGAACCACATGCCGCGCTTCCAGCCCTCCACCTCGATCACCGTCAGGTCCGCGCCGAATTTCTTCTCCGCGTTATACATTTTCGCCAGCTCGCCGATCGTCATCCCATGCCGCACCGGAACCTGATGATACGCCACGAAACTCGTCTTGTCCGTCAGCACCGGCCCATCAATCGCCGTGCCCGTGATCGGATTGACGCGATCCAGCACGAAGTATTTGATCTTCGCTTTCGCCGCGGCCTCCATGCAATTCCCCATCGTGGACGGATACGTGTAGAACCGGCACCCGATGTCCTGGATATCGAAGATCAACGCATCGAGATCCTTCAAGTGTTCCGGCTTCGGCACGCGCGTCTCGCCATAGAGACTGTAAACCGGCAAGCCCGTCTTCTCGTCCTTGCTGTCCGGCACCTTCTCATCGAGCAATCCACGGATGCCATGCTCCGGCCCGAACAGCGCCTTGAGCTGGATGCCCTCCGCCTCGTGCAGCATGTCGATGATCGGATTACGATCCTTGTCCTGCCCCGTGTGATTCGTGATGAGGCCCAGCCGCAATCCCTTCAACCGCGCGAATTTCTCCCGCTTCAACACATCGATACCATTCAATACCTGTGGCTGTTCACGATCCGCTGCCGCATACTCCAGCACTTCGACCTGCGTCACCTTGTTCGTCGTCGCGCGCGGTGGCAAGGCACCGGGCACCTTGCTGAAATCAAATCCATTCACCGCCTCCGCCGCTAGCGTGCCCAGCACGCGACGCAACGCCGTCACGGAACCTTTCTCCGTCGGATGATTCCGGTTCGAGACGAAGATGTAGAACGTCTGCGAATACGGATCGATCCACAGGCACGTGCCCGTCCAGCCCGTATGTCCGAACGAGCCGATCGGGAACACATTCCCGCGCGGCCCCGCATAGCTCGAGTCGATGTCCCAGCCCAGCCCGCGCCGGTCCGGCACCTTGGAGGGCGTATGCACACTCGCCATCATCTGGATCGTGGACGTCTTCAGCACGCGTGCCCCTTCCAGCGAACCGCCGTTCAGGATCATCCGCGCATACCGCGCTAGGTCATTCGCCGTCGTGAAGAGCCCCGCGTGACCCGCCACGCCACCCATCTTGCGCGATGTCGGATCATGCACCACCCCGCGCAAGGGCACGCCATTGATGACCTCCGTCGGCGCGATGCGATTCAACTTCTCAGGGGAGGGGAGGTAACCTGTGTCCACCATCTTCAACGGCCCATAGATCTCCGCCTCCACGAACTGGTTCAACGGCATCCCGCTCGCCCGCCGCACGATCTCGCCCAGGAGAATGAAATTGATGTCGCTATACACGAACTTCGTACCCGGCTCCGTCTGCAATGTTTCGCCGCAAGCCCGCTTGATCGCTGTATCATACCCCGTCCACGCCGGTGTCGCTCCGAGACCCGGGCGCAAACCCGACACATGCGTCATCAAGTGCCGCACCGTCACGTTCTCCTTCCCGCCACCCGTGAACTCCGGGATGAACCGCCGCACCGGATCGTTCAATTGCAGGAGTCCGCGCTCGAACAAGATGAGGATCGCCGGCGTCGTCGCCACCACCTTCGTGAGCGACGCCGCATCATAGATCGTATCCGTCGTGATCACCTCGCGCTTCGGCTCCACCGCGCGCCAGCCGTAACCGCGCAGATAGACTTCCTGCCCGCGCTCCAGCCACAAGACCCCGCCCGGCAGCTTCGCCTCCGCGATGGCATTCGTGATCGCCGCATCCATCGCCGCCAGCTTCTCCGATTTGAACGGCACCGCCGGCTTCACATTCAGCGGCGTCGGCTGCAGTGACCGCACACCCTTGGACGTCTTCGCCGGCTCCTCCACCTTGGTAGTGGTAGTCGTCGTCGTGGTGGTAGTGGTCGTCTGCGACTTCGCCTCCGGCGACCGGCTTTGGCACCCCGCCAAAACCAACGCTGCCAGCAAAGCCGCGAAACTCAGCGAATGAACAAACCCCTTCCGGAAAAAAGAAATCACGTTCGGAAAATCCTGTCTGAAAATCATCCCGCGAGCATGAAAAGAAATCGTCGCCGAAGCAACCTCCGTCATACCAGTACTCCCATTCGCCCCATTAGTCCTATTTGTCCCATCGGACCTATTCCCCTTGCACTTCACTACTCCCATACCCGCCTCCATTTCCCTTCTTCGAACCCGGTCCCGCACCACGCCTCCCGCAGCTCTAAGAACACATTTACTCCACCTTCAACAACCCGTCAATAAATAATTTGCATAAAAAATGCGTTAACTAACTCAATAAACGCAATCTTTTCATATATGAAATCAATTTCACCTATGAAATTCCGCTCTTTGTCACCCTTGCAGCCGAGGTAGTTAGGTCTGATAAATAGCGAAACACCCACGCTTCGATCAGGTCACCGCCCTTTGAGTGCCGTACTTTGTGGCAGCTACTGGCTCTGCCTCTTCACAAGTGCCAGCGGCACGACCCGATGGTAGCCGTGCATGAAATGCACGGACCAACGCCCACCACCTGACCCCAAGTCGCGTAGCGACGACCCGTCCCCTCCAATCCTATACCGCATTCGTAGCATGCGGGATAACGAGGCTCTAACTACCTCATCCTTCTGACTCATTCCCGTAACTCCTCCGCCTCCTGCCACATTTCCCGACCCCAACGGGGTCACGTACCAAAGCCCAACGTTGCCCGCGATTCCGTGAGCGGGCTACGTTGGGAAAACGTCCTCTGAAATCTTTCAACCCCGAAGCGGGTTGCGTCAACTCCCGGCGAGACTCTCCAAGATTCGAAGAACTATTTACTACCTACGCTATTAGACGCAGAATGGCCATACTCGGCTTTGAATTTCTCCGGTATCCGCACAACCGTATCTCTCTTCATAAAGTTCTCGAAATGTTCCTCACCCGCATTCGGGTGATAGATCCATGGCTTCTCGATAAGCCGCCGCACCTCATCCTTTGAGATGCGTTTGCTACGGCGAAACATATCGGTTGCATACCCGTACAGCCCTAAATGATTCTCCGGAGGAGAAATTGCCACGATGGCGGTGGTCTCACCATCTGGCAGTCCTCCAATGTAAATGAAATCAGCCCAGCGACTTGCTTCCGAAAAAGGACCGATCTTAGTATCGGTGTGAGGGCAAATTAAAATACTCAAATCCAAATCCTTCGGATTCATCTCCTCAAAGGACCTTGGAGTGCTTCTGCCGGGGATTGCCTGATCATGCGCGATAGCTGCAATAGCCTTCAAGTTTGCGAGATATTGCTTTTCATCGCGGATGTATTTGCTGATAAAAAATGAAACGGCCAGGAGCACACCCACTAAGCTAAATATCCAGATTTTTCTTCGCAGTCTCATCGGTGATCAAGTGAGCATTCCTTTTCGTTGGCCATGGATGATTTAGCGGCAGCCACCACACCTTCAATCTTCTGGCTTAAAAAAGCCAGATACTTTGAGCTTTGAACTTTGCGCTTTGAACTTATTTTTCCCCCATGTCCGCGCCCATCACCCCCGAAACCCACCGCCGCCTCGCCGTGGACCTCTTCAACCAGACGTGGACGCTCATGGAGAAACCCGACCGCACTCCGGCGGATACCGATGCCATGATCCATGGCGCGCACGCCTCCTGTTATCACTGGAGCCAGGTCGGCAACGCCACCAATCTCAGCATCGGCGAATGGCAGATTTCCCGCGTCTATGCCGTGCTCCAGCGCCCCGAGCCCGCGCTCTATCACGCCCGCCGTTGCTTGGAGATCAGCGAGCACGATAACCTGCCGCCCTTCAATCTCGGTTACGCTCACGAAGCCCTCGCCCGCGCCTACAGCCTGACCTTCGACCCCGCCACCAAACGCCACCTCGACCTGGCCCACGAACACGCCCAGCTCGTCACCGACCTCGACGACCAAAAAGTCCTCCTCGCCGACCTCCAAACCATTCCCCTCAAACCCCGGTAGGGCGAGACTCTGTCGAGCCCTGACTAGACCTTGTTGCATCCGTCTACCTACTCGGGCGCTCTGGCCGTCATTACCACATCCGTAAAACTACCTAATAACGTGATACTTACGGCTTGGTGCTTGGCCTTTCCTTGGTCTTGAAAACATCGAAATCCGGGCTTTTTCGCCTTCTCGCTTCACTTTTCTTGCTTTCGCCATCCAATCTTTGCCCTCCCGTCACACAACCCCTCTTTTCATGCTATGTTGTCTGGAATAATTTCGCTGGCGTGCCGTCCAAAACCTAGCACTATCCGCCATATCTGATGTTGCCGATTCTAAAAGTCGCACGCCTGCTGGTCCATCAGCAGGGTGATTACAGTTTGCGTCTGGCCCGCACCGAAGAAGAAGTTCGGTCGGCCCAAGCGCTACGTTTTGCGGTCTTCAATCTGGAACTCAACGAAGGCCTCGAGACCTCCTACGCGACCGGTCGCGACACCGATCCCTTCGACGCCGTCTGCCATCATCTCCTCGTTGAGCACGTTGCCACAAAAGAGGTCGTCGGTACCTACCGCCTTCAGATGGGCACCACCGCCGCGCAGAACCTCGGCTACTACAGCGAGCAGGAATTTGATTTCAGCCCCTACGAAGCCAGCCGCGCCCAGATCGTGGAACTCGGCCGCGCGTGCGTGCACAAGAACCACCGCAACCTCGCCGTCCTCGGCCTGCTCTGGAAAGGCATCGCCGATTACGCCCGCGAATTCGGCGGCCGCTACCTCATCGGTTGCAGTTCGTTGACTTCGCAAGACCCGGCGGAAGGCGCGAGCATGTATTCGCAACTCGTCCGCTCGCACCTCGCTCCCATGGAATGGCGCACGCTGCCCAAGCCCGCCTACGATTGCCCCATGGACCACCTCGCCGCCGATGCGCCCAAGGTGCCCAAGCTCTTGCGCGCCTACCTGACCATTGGCGCGAAGATCTGCGGCCCGCCCGCGCTCGACCGCCAGTTCAAGACCATCGATTTCCTCACGCTCCTCGACCTCGAAGCGCTTCCGACAGATGTGAAGCGCCGCTTTTTATCGTAATCGTCCTTGAGATTGGCCTAAGTCGTCAAAACTGTTGAATCGTTACATCGTAAAACGTTTCACCATTTAACGATTTTAACTTTTTAACGATTTCTCTACGCCCTCAACTGGCTTGCATTCCCGCCCATTCCACGCCATGCCTTTATCCGCTGATTAACCGATGAAAGGCTTTTACCAACATCCGTTGCGCGGACTCTGGCGGGGGGCGACGTTCCTTTTCTCCCTCCTGCTCATCGCCTGGGACTTTCGTCGCACGGCAGCGGCCAAGGGCAAAGACCTCACCGTGATGGACCGCGCCCTCTGGCTCCATCGCAGTTGCCGCCGTTATGTGGAGTTGCTCCGTATCGATCTCGAAGTCATCGGCCAGCCGCCGAAAGACGGCCTCATGGTCAGCAACCACATGGGGTATGTGGACATCATCGTCCTCTGCGCCGTGACCCCGTGCGTCTTCATTTCCAAGAGTGATGTGAAGCGCTGGCCCATCTTCGGTTACTTTGCCGGTGTGGGCGGCACACTCTTCGTGAACCGCGAGAAACGCTCCGATGTCGGCCGTCTGGCTGATGAGATGCGGGCGATCCTGAGTACCGGCGCGCACCTCGCCCTGTTCCCCGAAGGCACCAGTTCCGGCGGTGATACCGTATTGCCTTTCAAATCTGCGCTGCTTGAGCCCATCACGCAGATCAATCTGCCGGTGACGCCTGCGTGTGTCGTGTATTCGCTTCCGCCCGGCCACGGCAAAGTATCGGAAGAAGTCGCCTACTGGGCGGACATGACATTGGTGCCGCATCTGTTGAACATCTTCTCGCTGGAACGTATCGGCGCGAAAGTCATCTTCGGCGAACCTCGCGTCCATAAGGCGGACCGCAAACAGCTCGCCAAGGAACTCCACGCTGAAGTCCTCGCTCTCCAGCAAAGCGTGCGTCCGGGCGATCAACCCAAGGAGCCCGCATGCGTATCGTGATCACCTGCGGACCGAGCTACGAGCCGGTGGATGAAGTCCGCCGCCTCACCAATTTCTCCACCGGCGAACTCGGTGTGTTGCTGGCGAACCGCCTCACCGCCGATGGCCACGAAGTCTTCTGCCTGAAAGGCGAAGCCGCCACCTACACAGGCGCCTGCACCGCCCAGCATCTGATTCCCTTCAGCACGAATGACGACCTGGTGCAAAAACTCCAGGCCATCGCTGCCCAAGGCAGTATCGGTGCTGTTCTCCATTGCGCGGCCCTCTGCGATTTCAAAGTGAAACGTGTGCAGACTGCCGCCGGTGAAGCCCTCACCGAACGCAAAGTCTCCAGCCGGGCAGGGGACCTCACGATCGTTTTAGAACCCGCGAGCAAAGTCATCAGCCATCTGCGCCCGCTCTTTCCGCAAGCCCAGCTCATCGGCTGGAAATACGAACTCGATGGCACTCGCGAAGAGGCCCTGGCCAAAGGTCAAAAGCAGATCCGCGAAAATAAAACCGACCTGTGCGTAGTGAATGGGCGGGCATTCGGTCAGGGTTTCGAGGTGATCGACGGAGAATCGCCGGTGGCCGCGCTCAACAGCAAAGCTGCCCTGACGGACTGGTTCTCCCGCCGTTTGCCCCGGCAATGAAAAACGCGCAAGGAATCGCTTCCTTGCGCGTTTGAATCGTTTCCCGGCTCGCTTATTTATCACCCGCCCGGATGCTCCACATGCCATACTGCTTGGTCTGATCGGAGGTCGTCTTGGCCGGTGGCAAGAGTTCGGCATGGCCATCTACGAAACCATACTGCCACATGCCGTCGTGGTGTTGCTGGACATAGACACCCGAACTCGACGCGATCTGTGTACCGACTTGCGCCTGATAGCGGCCACCGGCGGAACTCCAGCTCGATTGATCCACCCAAGCCGTCACCGCACCCACTTTCTGCTCGGTGGTGGTGCTGCCATTGTTATAGTTCACCCGTTCCGTCAGCAGAATGGTGTCTTCGGGCGCTGGCACCGTGGTAGTGTAAACGGCCGGCAGATTGCTGACCTTCGTCGCCGTCCACGCGGCGTTGGTGCTGGTGTGATTAGGCTTCCACCAGCTTCCGATGTTCATGTCGCGGTCGAAATAGATGACGATGCCCACGCCGGTTTGGGCGGCCGGATTCGGCGCTCCATTGAGGGTGCCGCCATCGTGCAGGTTCGGTCCGTTGTTAAATTTGTAGCGAGGCATCGCATACGTGCGCAGAGCCCGGGCCACACCGTTGTTATTGGCGGCCTCGATCACGAGGCTGGGGATGTTCTTGTCGGCAGGACAGCGCAAGATCTTGGGTGCCCATTTTATATCGGTCGCCCAGTTCATATTACCATCCGTCTTAGGTTGGGCACCGCCGATGTACGAGAAGAGCAATTTATCCCAAGCACCAGCACCAGCACCTCCCCCCATTTGCAACCCGGCGTACGGCAGTTTCTCGGAATTATCTCCGGTGTACATGCCATTCCCCAGCGCAAGCTGTTTCATGTTGTTGGTGCAGTTGCTGGCCAGTGCCCGGGATTTGGCTTTGGCCAAAGCCGGGAGCAACATGCCCGCGAGGATGGCGATGATGGCGATCACCACCAGCAGTTCGATCAGGGTGAAGGCCCGCCAGAAGCGGAGTTTCTGGCTCAAGGTTTCATTCTTCATAAGTATCTTTGGTTGTTGTTGCTAGGGTTTGCTATTGGAGCACCACTTTACCGGTGGTGGGGTCGATGGCGTACTTTTGGCCGCCCGGTGCCTGGGGCAGCGCTTTCAGCACACCCGCCGTCACTAGTTCATTGATATCTCGGACCGGCGTTTTCGCTTTCTGCTGGGCTTCCTCATAAGCGAGCTGTTCGGCCTCCGTCTTGAAGGCTTTTTGCTGGATTTCTTGGGGGTTTATCCGGAATTCGTTCACCTGCGCCACCAGGTGGTTCAGGTATTCGAGGTCATTCATCGCATCCCCTTGCGCGTTCTTTGGACGCTCGGCCTGCGCGATATCGATTGCCGCAGAAGCTGCGGGAGCCGCTAAGCCACCTGGAGGAGGGGGCGTAGCCCCGGTTGGCTGACTGATGGAAACCGTCTCCGTTTGCGGGGCTGGCGCTGGCCCGCTAGTGCCAAGAGCCTCGTCCTCTTTTGGCGTACACCCGGCCACCAGTGCCATCAATAAGGCAAATGGGAGTTTTTTGTAGTGCTTGTTCATCGTGATACTTCATTCAAAATAGCACTATGATTTTAAATAAGTAATAGGCACTTTGGGTTATAAATATCTAATGAAATAATTAATACTAATTAAATGTCATGTGCGCATAAATGTATATGATTTAAAATGTTTTCACGTAAGCGTGTCTCTCCTCGCTAGATGTTGTACAAGTAACTGTATTGTAGTAAGATGTGACTTTTCTTCTCCTGTGACCGGGTGGCTTAAGTTTTCCCCGAAGATTCCTTCGTGAACTGAGAAATGACGGCCGTAAAGCGAAACTGACGCCCCAGTGGAGCTCGCCGTTGCCTGTCTTCCCTGCGAATGGCGGAAGGCGCATGACGCGAATCCCTTCAGTTTATCCACGAGGCAGCTCACTGCTTCCGGCGTGTTTGAAGTTTGCGCCTGGCTCAACTCCCTGTGGCGCAAAGAAAAAGCGCAAGGTGCCGGACCTTGCGCCGTGAGTTGTCAGGCGTTCCTGGGCGGACTTACTTGTCGTATGCCCGCATGCTCCACATGCCGAACTGTTGCTGCAGGTTCGAAGTGGTCTTGTTCGGCAGCAGCAGCTCTGCATGACCATCCACGAAACCATACTGCCATGCGCCATCGTGATGCCATTGGGTATAGACACCGGAACTGGGAGCGATGTCCGTTCCGACACTGGCTTGGTAGCGACCGTCGGCTGAACTCCAGCTCACTTGATCCACCCACGCGATTTATTCATCGATTTTTCGCACAGTTTTATGGACACGAGATGTGTGGAAACAGTCTAATCTGAAGATCTGATTCTGATTGCAAAGCGCATGTGAAATCAGAGTGGGAAGGGCTTGGGACTCTCGGCGAATCTGGCTTGGTTTACCAGCTTGATTTGAAGCACCGCCAACGATTCAAGACTACGATGGCCCAAAGCCCGCTCCCCAGGCGCGTGGCCCATCGCTTTTGGTAACCTCTGTGGTCCCGGTCGGCTATCAAAATAGTCTTTGAGCTGACAGTTGCTCCTCACTGGCATTGCGTCAGGCAAAACGCCGATTTAACGGGAGCCCCTCAAATGTCTCGCTTGCAAAAATGAGCCAACATATCGCCCCCCGTGAATGTGAACAATCTACACGTCAAGTTAATATTAGATGAAATGATGTTGATGTATATTATGTTTTAATAAATTTACATATATAACACTTTGACAATGTTTTTATATTTCAATAAGTTAAATCAAATAGGAGGGGGTAATCACATACACGAGACTGCCTCTGCTTCCTATTTAAACGAAAGTAAACATATGAGAGCTCCATTGTTGGCATCGGCCAGCCATTGCTGGAAAAAAATCATCGTCCTGTTTGCATTGTTAGCATTAGGATGTATGTGGTCCGTTCAATCTGCTCAGGCAGTTGTGATTGAGATACATATCACAAACGCAGGTCCCTTCGAAGCATGGAACCCACCGGAAGGTGACGCCCTCGCCATCTTCTGGGGTGAGCCATCACAGACCTACTCTCCAACTTGGAGCGTCGGTTCGGAAAGCACCACAGTGATATACGTGGACATCGGCTCAAATGATCCCGCTGAAATAACGCGAATTGAGATTTGGGGATATACATGGACAGATGAAACCATGACTGATGGGACAGTCACAGACGGCGTTGGAGGTTGGACCGGCTTATATGGCACTGTTGAAATCGACTAAAGTCAGACCGTCCTGAAAACTCAATCTGAGATGCCCCATCAAGCTTCGGCTTGATGGGGCATCTCTCAATCACCTCATACGAAACAGTGAATTATCTGTTCACTAGCTCAGGGCGTGGGGATACGCTGCTGCAGGGCGGTAAATGCAAAGCCACCTTCAATCAACTCTTGGCGACGATAGCCGAGAAGACATCCCCCCAGCCTTGTTGGCAGCAGATGATTGAGAACTACACGGCCCTTGCGTGTTAATGGTCACGGTCACGCCTTTGAATCACAGTTTTGTGTTTGCAATTACACAAACTGCAACGTCCTTTCAGAGGGTAAACCAGTGGTCGATGTGTGGTGACACAACAACTGCGACACAAGCAAAAAAGCGCAAGGAAGCAGTTCCTTGCGCCTCAAATGTAGTTCAGTTAAACGGCAGCTATTTGTCGCTCGCACGAATGCTCCACATGCCGAATTGCTTTTTGAGATCGGAGGTGGTTTTCGCCGGTAGCAACAGTTCTGCGTGTCCATCTACAAAGCCGTATTGCCAGGCACCATCGTGGTGCCACTGGGTGTACACGGCCGAACTGGGCGCGATCTGGCTGCCGACTTGTGCCTGATACCGACCACCGGCTGAACTCCAGCTCACTTGGTCCACCCAGGCCGTTACGGCACCTACTTTTTGTTCAGTACTCTTGCTGTTATTGTTATATTGCACCCGCTCCGTCATCAGTATGGTATCCTCTGGTGCTTGGACCATGCTGGTGTAAACTGCCGGCAGGTTGCTCACCTTCGTCGCCGTCCAAGCGACGTTCGTGGCCGCATTTGGACCCGACCACCAGCTTCCCACCTTCATATCGCGATCGAAATAATACACGATACCTACACCGGTTTGAGCTGCCGGATTAGGCGCCTTGTTGATTGTCCCGCCGTCATGCAGATTGGGTCCGGCATTGAACTTGTAGCGAGGCATCGCGTACGTGCGCCTTGCCCGGCCTAAATTATTGTTGTTTGCCGGCTCAATGACCAGATTAGGCACGAATCTATCTCCCGGACAACGCAGCACCTTGGGTGCCCACTTAACGTCCGTGGTCCAGTTCATGTTGCCGTGAGTTCGCGGCTGCGCTCCACCAATGTAGGAGAAAATCAATTTATCCCAAGAACCGGATCCTTTGCTGGCCGCCATGTTTAATCCGGCATAAGGCAGTTTCTCAACATTGTCTGTGGTGTACATGGCCATACCTAGAGCGAGTTGTTTTATGCCACTGGTACACTGGCTGGCCAGCGCCCGGGATTTGGCCTTGGCCAGCGCGGGCAACAGCATGCCCGCGAGGATGGCGATGATGGCGATGACGACCAGCAGTTCAATCAGGGTGAAGGCCCGCCAAAGCTGCCGGGCCGGTCGGGTGGTTTGATTTTTGGTTGGCATAGAGTTTTTGGTTGAGGGTTGCTTTATTGGAGGACGACTTTGCCGGTGGTGGCATCGATGGCGTAACGCTGACCGGCCGGGGCTTGGGGCAATGCCTTGAGAATGCCGGCCGTGACCAGTTCGTTCAGATCCTTCACCGGCCCTTTGCGCAACTGCTCCTGGGCCGCTTCATACGCCATTTGCTCGGCCTCTGTTTTGAAAGTCTTTTGCGGGATGTCCGCGTCAGAGACCCGGGACTCGTTCAGCTCCTGCACCAGGTGATTCAGCAATTCCAGATCGGACATGGGGTTGCCCTGCGCGTTGGTGGGCCGCTCGATTTCCGTGATCGCTGGAATTGCCTGGGCTGTCTGGGCACCGGGAACCGGTGTGCTGGGGGGCGGGGCCACGGTGGCAGAACCGGCTGCGATGGTGACGGGCTGGGTTGCACTGGCTTGGATTTGTTCGGAAGCCGGCTCTGCCTTGGGAGAGCATGCAACAATTGAAAGCAGAAAAAGGAATAATGTTGAAACTGGTATCTTGTGTTTCATTTTTATGTATCCAAAAGATACACTTCAATAACAGATAAGAAATAGGCATTTATGCCTATAATATTTCAAATATGATAAAATAAACTTATCAAAAGTAAGCTAAGAATTCCAATCGGTGAAAACAAGGCTGACTAGCTATGTATCCTTTTGCTTGTAAGCAACTTGTGAAGCTCCATAGGCAGGTTTCAAGCGGGTGCCTCACCACCTTTGGGTCAAAGAAGTCTGGCAGATGAGTCTGAGCTGGTCAAAAAATCAAGCACCCCCCACCGGAACTCTCCAATGGGTTAAGCTGGGGAATTTGCTCTGTCTATGGTTGATTAGACTGGTTAATCAACCAGCTTCTCCAATGTCGTGGCGGCCGCTTCCCAGTCCTTCTGCGCCTGTTCCACATCCGCCGTGATGAAGGACAGCTCGCGATTGATCGTCATGGCCGCCCCGGTCTTCTCGTACGTCTCCGGCTTCTCCAGTTCGGCGGCCAGTTCCTTCTGGCGGGCTTCCAGGCGCGTGATCTTTTGCTCCAGCTCGTTCACCAGCTTTTGCTGTTTCTTGCGCGCCTCGGAGCGGGCCTGGCGGTCGGCGGCTTCGATCCGTTTCTGATCCTTACGCGGATCTTCCTGTTTCTCGGCTGCTTTTGCTTTCGCGGCCACAGCCTTCGCCGCCGCCCCGCTGGCGCCACCGGCGGTCAGGCCGGAGCGCGCGGAATCCGCCTTCGACTTGTCGAGATAGTATTCGTAATTGCCCGAGTAATGCGTGAGCACGCCCGCGTTCACATGCACCACATGGTTCGACAGCGCCTTGATGAAATACACGTCATGGCTGATGAAGATGAGCGTGCCCTTGAACTGTTCCAGCGCATACACCAGCGCGTCGATGCTGGGCATGTCCAGATGCGTCGTGGGCTCATCCATGAGCAACAGGTTCGGCGGATCGAGCAGCAACTTCACGAGCGCCAGCCGGCTCTTCTCCCCACCGCTCAAGACCTTCACCGGCTTGAACACATCATCCCCGCGGAACAGGAAGCTGCCCAGCAGCGTGCGGATGAACTGCTCCGTCACCTTCTGTGGCGTATCCAGCGCTTCTTCCAGCACCGTGCGGTCCGGTTGCAGCATCTCGATGCGGTACTGCGAGTAGTAACCCGCCTTCACATTGTGCCCCAGCTCGCGCTCGCCCTGTTGCAGCGGCAACGCCCCGCCGAGGATCTTCAGCAACGTCGACTTGCCCGCGCCGTTCGGACCCACGAGCACGATCTTCTGGTCGCGCGTCGCTTCGAAATCCACCCCGCGATAGATCACGTTCTGCCCATACGCATGATGCACGTCCTTCAACGTGATCACGCGATGTCCGCTCCGTTGCGGCTGCGGGAAGGAGAACCCGATCTGTGCCGTCGGATCATCCGGCAGCTCGATCTTCTCCATGCGGTCGATCTGCTTGAGCTTCGATTGTGCCTGGGAAGCTTTGCTGGCCTTCGCGCGGAAGCGGTCCGCGAAGAGCTGCAGCCGTTCGATCTCTTTCTGCTGGTTCTTGTAGGCGGCGATCAACTGCACCTCGTTCGCTTCGCGCTGCACCAGAAACTGGTCGTAGTTGCCGCGATACCGGTACGCCTTGCCGCCGCGCAGCTCGATGATGTAACCCACGAGCTGGTTCAGGAACTCGCGATCATGCGAGATCATGAGGATCGCGCCATCGTAACCCTTCAGATAATCTTGGAACCAGATGAGCGATTCGAGATCGAGATGGTTCGTCGGCTCGTCCAGGATCAGCAGGTCCGGCTGTTGCACGAGGAGCCGCGCCAGATGCGCGCGCATCACCCAGCCACCGCTCAACTCTTTGGCCGGCCGGTCGAAATCTTTTTCCCGGAAACTCAGGCCCGCGAGGATCTTCTTCGCCTTGGGCTCCAGTTGGTAGCCGCCCATCTCTTCGTATTGCGCGTGCAGGTCGTCATCATGCTCCAGTTCGCCCAGATGATCGGCCTCCCAGGCCTTCAGTGCCTTCTGGAGCTTCACGATCTCCGGGGAGATGGCCGTGGCGATCTCCAGCACCGTCTCGTCACCCACGGGCGCGCTCTCCTGTGGCAGGTAGCCCACCTTCGTGTTACGCTGAAACTCGATGGTGCCGTCATCCGGCGTCTCTTCGCCCAGGATAAGTTTCAAGAACGTGGACTTTCCCGCCCCGTTCGGTCCCACCAAGCCCATACGGTTCTCACGGTTCACCTGCAACGTTACGTCTTCGAACAACGTCCGCCCGCCAAAACTCTTAGTTACACCAGAAATCGTCAGCATGACACAAAGGCGAGGATGCTGCTTACACGAGGCAGTCAGGGCAAGGGGAAAGGAGAGAAAAATGACGATCTACTTCATGCTCCTGAACGGCCAAGGGGACCGCTATTTCGCCCCTGCGGCAAGGTCTTCCTCGACCGCCTTTTCCATTTTCCGGCCAAAACCCTCGATCTTTTTGGTCTCATACTGCACGGGCGGTTGCGCCGCGATGAGCCATTGGCCCAGATAACCCTTCAGCAGTTGTCCGCTCCGGGCTTGGTGGAATACTCCGCGCT
The DNA here is from genome assembly GCA_964589735.1 of uncultured Verrucomicrobiota bacterium. Lineage (GTDB taxonomy): Bacteria > Verrucomicrobiota > Verrucomicrobiia > Limisphaerales > JAEYXS01 > JAEYXS01. The sequence goes on from CAZPUL010000002.1 coordinate 121,194, forward strand.
GGATATTGGCCGGGGAGAAGTGGTCGGCCAGGCTGGATTCTGCCGGGAGGGGTGGTCCCGTCAATTCCTCCTCCGTCACATAGGCAGAACTGAGCAAGGATAATCCCACAAAAATCACACAGCCAAAGTGGATTATCCCCGCGATCGCTCCCAGTGGCAACTCCGCCTTTCCGAATACGTGCGCGCCTACGAGTTTTTCCCCGATCGCATTTTTGATTGCCGTGGCGATTCCCATAAGTATCCCCGCCATGACCAGGTAAACCACGACAAAGGCCAGATTCGGCTGGATCTGCACCGAGCGTGCCAATTCTGAGCCCAGTTCCTTGTAAAAGGTGCCGCACACCACCACGATGGTGATCCATTTCAACATCGGAACCAGTTCCACGGAGATGCCCTGTTTATATCCGTAAACCAGTCCGGAAATGACGACGATGGCGATCAGTACGTCGAACCAATAATGCCCGATTGACTCCATAAATGTCCCTTGCGCGTGTGTCTCGCTGGGAAGGATTTACCGAAACTCGCTTTTCAGTTCAAGCCGGAGTGTGGCCTGCAGAATAGGGAGTATTTGGCCGAAAATCCGGCTGGGAATGACGCTCGGTTCCCTGACACCCCTTGGCAGAAGCGCCGCCCGCTCACGGCTGCCGAATGCCCGGCGTCTGCCGTTCCGGCACGAACTCCCGCACATCCAGGGTCCCCTCATGCACCACGCGGATGCGATGTTCCCGTCCGCCCGCTTCGCAATACAACAGACTGTCCGCCTTGCTGTTCACTTTTTGGTTCTCGATCACCGGCTTGATCTTCCGCGCCATCGTGAGGTTGCTCAGGTGCACCGTGATCTCTTGCGTCACCGAACTCAGCCGCGGCACCTCGATCGTCTCCCCGCTCATCCCTTTGCCGATCATCGCGCCCTCGATGTAGAACTTGTGCACCCCACCCGTGATCCGCAACGCCTCCGGACTTTCATTCTCGATGCGGATGGTGAACACCGCATCCGTCTCCAGCACGCGCGATTGTGTGAACCGCAAGTTCACCAGCTTCACATCCAGCAACTCCTGGTCAGGCGCTGTGGCGCAACCGGAGTGGAATAAGCCAGTGGCCAGAGCGATTAACGCCGTCAAACGGGGCAGGGGAATCATAGGTTGCTCAAGGTTGTTCCAAGGTCCTGATGAACTCATCCGCCTTCGCGATGGAAGCATTCATGTCCGTGATGAGCCGCGTGATCTCCGTCTGGATGCTCGCTGCCTCGCCCTTCAGCGAGGCGATCGCCTGCGCATTCAGATTATGTTTCAGGAAGAGCACATGATCCTTCAATTGCGTCAACACCGGGTGCATCGATTGTTCCGCCCTCCGCAGCGCCACCATCATTCCGTCATACCGCGTGCGCGTCTCCAGCAGTTGCCGCCGGCTCGCCGCTTGCAGCGCTGGTGTCGTGATCTCCGCCAGCTCCCGCTCCCATTCCGCGAAGAGATCCCCCGCCACGCTCTCCACATCCTTGATACGTTTCCGCACCGACTCCGCCAACTCGTTTGACTTCGTGTAATCCCCCTCCAGCTCGCGATACGCCGCCTCCAACTTCCCGCCGTCGAAGCGATACATCGCCTGCAGTTTCGTCAACGCATCCTTGAACTGCTCGCCCGCCTCCTTCTGCTCATCCCGCGCCGCCAGCACCCGCTTCTTCAGCAGATCCCGCTTCGCCACCCCGAACTTCTCCATCGTGGCATAATACGCCGTCTTGCACCCCGTGCCCGCGGTCACCGTGATCAACAGCGACACCGCCAGCCACAACGTAGCCCGCAACCGGTCAGACAAGGCCTTATGCATGCTCAAGCCATTCCGCATAATCCCCTCAAAGTCAACCGCTTTTGTGTTTTGAGGCGACCTCTTTCCAGTTTACAACCCCGCCCCATAAGTGTCTCCTTGGCCACAGACGTCCGCTTAAATATCCTCAAGCAAGATTATGGAAGACGCAAAAAAGCTGATCATTGATTTCTTCATCTCCTACGGCCTCCAGATCATCGGCGCCCTGATCATCTTGGGCCTCGGCGCGCTGCTGGCCAAGTATCTGGGCCGCATCCTGGACGAGGCCCTCACCAAGAAGGGGATGGAGCCGCCCCTGCGCAACCTCATCTGTCGCGGCGTGAAGATCCTCATCTTCGCCTTCACTGCCGTCCTTGCGCTGGAGAAGTTCGGTGTCCCCATCGCCCCCATGGTCGCCGGTATCGGTGTCGCCGGTGTGGGCATCGGCCTCGCTATGCAAGGCGTCCTTGGCAACGTCGTCGCCGGCCTCACCATCATCTTCACCAAACCCTTCCGCATCGGCGAGTGGGTGGAGATGCTCGGCGAACACGGCGAAGTCGCCTCCATCGAACTCTTCACCACCACCCTGACCCATCCCGACCGCTCGCGCGTCATCATCCCGAACCGCAAGATCGTCGGCGAGATCCTCCACAACCACGGCGCGATCCGGCAGCTCGACCTCTCCGTGGGCGTCGCCTACGCCACCGACCTCAACGCCGCCATCGCCGCCGTGCGCCGCGTCCTGGAAGCCAATCCGCGCGTGTTGAAAGACCCCGTCCCCGTGGTCGGCGTCAGTGCCTTGGGCGATTCCGCCATCACCATCGTCGTCAAGCCTTGGGCCGCCGTGGCCCATTACGGCCCGACCGGTGCCGAGGTCAATCTCGCCATCATCGAGGAGTTCCGCCGTTGCAACATCTCCATTCCCTTCCCACAACGCGAAATCCGCATCCTCAAAGACGCCGAACTGGCCGGGTGAGCCACGGCCAGAGTCTGTCATGCACTTTTGATTAATGAATTAGACGCCGATTAGATGACTGCTAAGTCAGTTGACGTGGAAAATGTTCCTCCCTCTCCCCAAGGGAGAGGGCCGGGGTGAGGGGGAAGGGAATGTCCCTAAGCAAATGTTGTATCCCTTCTTTTACACCTCGTTCATTCCGGTTCTAGAATTCATGATAGACTCAGAGGCCTCCGCATAGTTTTTGGCCCTTTGGGCCAACCCATCCGGCGGTCAGCAGCCCAAAGCTTGCTCAACTTCCTGTTTTTGCTGGTTTACCTTCCTTAAACCTCGCATAGTCACTTCAGCCAAGCATGTCCGAAGCCGTTCCAACTGCCGGAGTGATGACCGCTGGGGCCCGACCAAGCCGCCTCGCCGGCGATGGCGCGCACCTGCTTGTCGTGGACGATGACTGCATGAACAGCGCCCTCCTGCAGGAGCGTCTGCACGCCGAGGGCTACGTGGTGGAGGTCGCTAACGACGGTCGCACCGCCCTCGACAAGCTCCGTGAAGCCGCCTTCGATCTTGTCCTCCTCGACATCGTGATGCCGGACATGGACGGCTACGATGTCCTCAAAGCCCTCAAGGCCGATCCCAAGCTCCAGGAAATCCCCGTCATCATGATTTCCGGTCTGGATGACCTGAACAGCGTCGCCCGCTGCATCGAGATCGGTGCGGATGATTATCTGCCCAAGCCCTACAAGCCCGTCCTCCTCCAAGCTCGTATCAATGCCTGTCTTGAGAAGAAGCAGCTCCGCGAACAGGAACAGGCCATGTATCGCGCCCTCGTCGAGAGCCAGAAACATCTGGCGGCCGAGCTGAATGAGGCGGCGGATTACGTCATTTCTTTGCTCCCCCCGCCGCTCACCGGCGAGGTGACCACCGAGTGGTGCTTCATCCCGTCCACCCAGTTGGGCGGTGACTCCTTCGGTTACCACTGGCTGGATGAAGATCATCTGGCCATCTACCTTTTAGATGTCTGCGGCCATGGTGTCGGTGCCGCCTTGCTCTCCATCTCCGCCATGAACGTGCTGCGCGCACAATCCCTGGCGAACACGGATTTCAAAGACCCCGCCCAAGTCCTTATGGGCCTCAATGAGGCCTTCCAGATGGACCGCCAGAACAACATGTACTTCACCATCTGGTATGGCGTCTTTGACAAAAAGAAGCGCGAGATCAGCTTCGCGCGCGGCGGCCATCCGCCTGCCGTTTTGGTGACGGGCGAGACCCAGGAAACCTCCGAGCGCATCGAGCTGAAATCCCCCGGTCTGGTGGTCGGCACCATGTCCGGCGTCATCTACCGCAGCAAACGCCAGCCCATCGGCAAGTTCGCCGAAATCTATCTTTTCAGCGACGGCGTGTATGAACTGACCAATCCCGAAGGCCGCATGTGGGACTACCAGGCGTTCCTCAAGACCCTGACGGAAGCCCCTCCGGAAGGGCAGACGCGGCTGGGCCATATCGTCGCCGCCGCCAAGGAATTCCGCGGTTCGGGCAACTTCGAGGACGACTACTCGTTCGTGCGCATCGTGTTATGATTTTGTCGGTGAACAATCAATGAAACGGGTCTTGCGAATCGTGACTTGATTCAGCCGCCGGTACGGCTACGCTGAGTCTATATTCAAGTGCAGAACCCACGTCCCAAGCTGGAAGAAAGGTTTTGGTGGTTATGGAGCTGACTGTTGAAACGTTAGAGGGTGGTATCCGTTGCATCCGCCTCGCCGGGCGCATGGATCTCAAGGGCACCCAATCCATTGAAGCCCGCTTCAATGCTGAGACCGGCGCCCTCAAACAATCCGTCGTGGTGGACATGGCCGGGGTGAATTTCATCGCCTCCATCGGCATCCGCCTGCTGTTGGCCAACATCAAGCAGCTCAATCCTGCCGGTGCCAAACTCGCCTTCTGCCGCCCTCAAAAACTGGTGGAAGACGTGTTGCGCCTGTCCGGTCTGGACGCCGTGGCGGAGATCGCCGTCGATGAGGCCGAAGCGGTCAAGCTGCTGAAGGGTGCCTGAATTTAGGAAGCCAACGGCCTAACACTATGAGTGCGACTGTCCAAATCACCCTCCAAAACAACACGGACGAACTCCAGCGTCTGAATGATCTGGTCGCGCAGTTTGGGGCCGATAACGCTTTCACCGTGCAGGAGGAATACGCCGTGTTCTTGTGCCTGGAAGAGTTGAGCACCAACATCATCAATTACGCCTGGCCCAATGACAGTGGTGAACACACCTTCGACGTGCGGCTCACCGTGGACGAGGCCAGCATCAAGATCGAGTTCCAGGACAACGGCATCCCCTTTGACCCCACCAAGGTGCCCGCCCAGGACACCAGCAAACCCGCCCACGAACGCCAGATCGGTGGCCTGGGCATCCACCTCGTCCGCCAGCAATGCAGTGAGATGTTCTACGAACGCCTGGACGAAAAAAACGTCCTCTTCGTGAAGATCAAACGCGGGCAGGGCTGATCCAACGGCCGGTCGTTTTCCTCCCCACCGCTCCGGCACCCTAAAACCGGCGGTTCCAAGTTGATCTTTCTTCAGAATTGCGCGCTTGGCGCGTCCGCCAGAAAGGACGATGCTTGGCCGCGTGAAGATTTTGGTCGTTGAGGATGACGCGAAAACCGCGCAAGCCATCCGCCGCGGGCTGTCCGCGGAGGGCTACGATACCGTCGCCGCCCGGACGGGCGACGAAGGCTGGTCTCACCTGAATTCCACGGCTTTCGATCTGGTGGTGCTTGACTGGATGCTGCCCGGTCGTGACGGGATCGAGATCCTCAAAGCCTTGCGCACCCGCAGCACCAAACCGCCCGTCCTGCTCCTGACCGCACGCGATGCCGTGGAGGACCGCGTGCTGGGCCTCGACAGCGGCGCGGATGATTATCTGGTCAAGCCCTTCGCTTTCGCCGAATTGCTCGCCCGGATGCGTGTCTTGCTGCGCCGCACCGGGCCGGACGCTTTTTTGCGGCGGCAAGTGGGCGATCTGGTGCTCGACCTCCAGTCACGCCGTGCCTGGCGTGCGGAGCAAGAGATTGATCTCACTCCGCGTGAGTTCGATCTCCTCGCTTACCTCATGCGCTACGAAGGGCAGGTGGTGACCCGTCAGATGCTCGCGCAGGAGGTCTGGCGTGAACCGAACCGCGCCACCACGCTCGACAATGTCATCGATGTCCATCTGGCGCACTTGCGGAAGAAAGTCGATGAAGACCGTCGTTCCAAGCTGGTCCAGACCGTGCGTGGCGTGGGCTTCATGTTGCGGGAGGAGCAAACGGCGTGAACGGCTGGTGGCACCGCCAATCCTTGAAGCTCCGTCTGGCCGTCTGGTTCACGGCGGTCGCCAGCCTCATCATGCTCGCCCTGACCCCCGCCGTTTACGTCCTGATCGAACGCCGCCTCCATGCCGAACTCGACCGCCAGTTGCAGGTAGATTGGAACCTGATCGCCGCTCATTTGGAGGAAAGTGACGACGGGCGCATCCAGTGGAAGAAAAGCAGTCCCTCCACCCCCAACAGTCCGGGTTACGCGGAGACGTGGTTCGATGTCTGGGCGCACGGGGAGGATTTGCTCAGTCATTGGCCAGTAAACGGGGTCCGGGTCACACAACCACCGGTTGCTTCTGCTGACGGATTGCCGCTTTTCCTCAATCTGGAAGTGGACCGGCGCATACCCGCCCGCGCCTATCAACGTGCTACCCGTCTCGACGGACGCGAGGTCACCGTGCGCGTTTTCCGGGATGAGTCCGGCCAGCGCCGTGCCTTGCGGGAGATCCTCGCCGGCTTGTTTCTGGGCATCCCGCTGGCTGCCGCGCTCGCCGCCGTTGGCGGATACTGGATGGCCGGCCGCACTTTGAAACCCATCAGTGCCATGGCCGAGCAGGCCCGGCAGATCACTTCGGAATCATTAAACCGGCGTCTGCCCAATCCGAATCCGCACGACGAACTCGGGCAAATGGCCTCTGTTTTCAACGAGACCTTACAGCGACTCGAAGCCTCCTTCGAATCCCTCAAACGCTTCACGGCGGATGCTTCCCACGAGTTGCGTACGCCTTTGACGGCCTTGCGCACGGTGGGCGAAGTCGCCTTGCGCGAGACCGGGGATGCGAAGGCGTTGCGCGATACGGTCGGCAGCATGCTCGAAGAGGCCCAGCGCCTCAACGACCTGATCGACACCATGCTGTTGCTCGCCCGCACCGAAAGCGGACGCCTGCCGCTCCAGCTCGAACCGGTGCGTTTGGCAGAGTTGACCGCCGAGGTATGCGAAAGCGTGGAGGTATTGGCCACGGAGAAAAAGCAGCGCATCGAACTTGCCGGCGACCCCGGCGTGACCGTCTCAGCAGACCGGCTGTTGTTGCGTCATGCGGTTATGAACATCTTGCACAATGCCATCCGCTACAGCCCTTCCGGCACACTGGTGCGGCTGCGCTGTTTCTCTCAGGACGGCCAGGCCGTGATCGAGATTGCCGATGAAGGTCCGGGTATCGCATCGGAACATCAGACCAAGATTTTTGAGCGGTTCTACCGCATCGACAAGGCCCGCTCACGAGCCGAGGGCGGCGCCGGTTTGGGGCTCGCCATCGCCAAGCTTTCCGTCGAGCAATTGGGTGGCCGCATCGCTTTGTTCACCGAAGTCGGCAAAGGCAGTCGCTTCCAGGTTATCCTTCCAGTACCGGGCACGGCTTGAATCCTTAAGAAATCTTCAGGATTTCCTCATCGTCTGGCCAGACCGGCAATCCGAGTATCCGCGCAATCATTGTAACCGGCCTTTGCCGTCAAACCGTCTTTTGCATCGAATGAACGTGGTCCAACTTGCCCTGCGTCGTCCTTTGAGCATGCTTGTGCTCGTTATCGCCATCTCCTTGGGCGGCTTTTTGGCCCTCCAGCGGATGGACCGGGACATCTTTCCCCCGCTGGGCATCCCGACGATTTATGTAGCCCAGCCTTATGGCGGTATGGACCCGGCCCAGATGGAGGGCTACCTCACCTACCGTTACGAATATCACTTTCTCTACATCGCGGGCATTGAACACGTGGAGTCGAAATCCATCCAGGGCGCTTCCATCATGAAGCTCCAGTTCCATCCGGGCACGGACATGAGCCAGGCCATGTCCGAGACAGTCGCCCAGGTGAACCGCTCTCGCGCCTTCATGCCGCCGGGCACGGTCGCCCCGTTCATCATGCGCTTTGACGCCGGCAGCGTGGCCGTCGGTTACCTCGTGTTCTCCACGGAAGACCCGAACATCACGCTGAACCAGATGCAGGATCAGGCGCTCAACCGCGTCCGCCCCGCCTTCGCCACTTTGCCCGGTGTCTCCGCACCACCTCCTTTCGGTGGCAGCTCCCGCGCCATCACGGTGAACGTGAACCCAGACCGCATGCGCGCCTACGGCCTGTCGCCCGATGACATCGTGAAGGCGCTCTCGCAGGGCAATACCATCAGCCCCTCGGGCAATATCAATCTGGACGGCAAATACCCTATCGTGGCGGCCAACGCCATCGTCTCGAACGTCAAGGACCTCGAAGGCGTGCCCCTCAAGCGCACGGCCACCGGCTCCGTCTTTGTACGGGATGTCGCCACGGTGACGGATGCGGCGGATGTCACCACCGCCTATGCGCTCGCGGATGGCAAACGCTCCGTCTATCTGCCCGTCACCAAGCGTGCCGATGCCTCCACGGTGGACGTGGTGGACCTCGTCAAAAAGAACATCCCGGAGTTTCAGAAGCTCCTGCCGGATGGCATCAAGGTCAGCTACTCGTTCGATCAATCGCCCGTGGTCAACCGCTCCATCAACGACCTGCTGAAAGAGGGCGGACTGGGGGCCATCCTAACGGGCCTCATGGTGCTGTTCTTTTTGCGCGACTGGCGCAGCGCCTTCATCGTCGTGGTGAACATTCCGCTCTCGCTGCTCGCTGCCGCTTTTGCACTCTGGCTCAGCGGAGAGAATATCCACCTGATGACCCTCGGCGGCATGGCTTTGGCGGTCGGCATCCTCGTGGATGAAGCCACGGTGGCCATTGAGAACATCCATGCCCATATCGCGCGGGGGAGTCCGCTGGCCCGGGCGGCGTATGAAGGCACCCGCGAGACGGCGTTGCCTCGCTTGCTGGCCATGCTCTGTATTCTGGCCGTGTTCATCCCCGCTTTCTTCATGGTGGGTGCGGCGAAGGCGCTCTTCGTGCCGATGGCTCTGGCGGTCGGTTTCTCCATGATCGCCTCCTTCATCCTCTCCAGCACGCTGGTACCCATCCTGAGTGTCTGGTTGTTGAAAGGGCATACCAGTGAAGTGCATGACGCCTCATTCATCGGCAAGATGCAGAAGAATTACACGGGCGTCCTGCGCAGTGTCGTCGCGCTGCGCTGGCCGCTCGCCATCGTTTATGTCGTGGTCGCCGGCCTGGTGGTGTGGTTCGTCGGCAGCCGCTTGGGCACGGAGATTTTCCCCAAGACGGACACCGGCCAGTTCGCGTTGCGTTTCCGCAATCCCAGCGGCACGCAAGTAGGCATCACCGAGCAGACCGCCCAAAAGATTCTCGCCACCATCGCCCGTGAAGCCGGCGGCGAGGACAAGGTGGAGATCAGCATCGGCATGGTGGGCGTGCACAACTCCAGCTTCCCGGTGAACCTTGTGCATCTCTGGAATGGTGGTCCGGAAGAAGGCTGGCTGGCCATCCAGCTCAAGCGCGATTCAGGCAAGCGCGTGGAGGAGTTCAAGGAACACCTGCGCGGCGTCTTTGCTAAGGAGTTGCCGGATGTGCGTCTCTCCTTCGAGCCGCAGGACATCGTCACGCGCGTGATGAGCTTTGGTTCGCCCACGCCCATTGAGATCGCCATCAGCGCACCTTCTTTGCCGGTGGGCAAGGGGTATGCGGACAAGCTGACGGAAAGCCTTGGCAAGCTGCCGTTCCTCCGTGATGTGCAGATCGCGCAGACGCTCGATTTCCCGTCGGTGAACGTGAACATCGACCGTGAACGCGCCGGTCTTCTCGGGGTCAAAGTCGAGGATGTCACCCGTTCGCTCGTCGCCGCCACGACGTCCAGCCGGTTCACCGTGGCGAACTTCTGGGCGGACCCGAACAGCGGCATCAGCTTCAACTTGCAGGTCCAGATTCCCGAGGAACGCACGCAATCCATCGAAGACCTGAATAACATCCCGGTCACCTCCGACAACGGCGGCACGGTCTTGCTGCGCAATCTGGCCAGCATCACCCCCGGCACCTCGGTGGGCACGTATGAGCGCTACAACATGGCGCGCATCGTCAGTGTCACGGCGAACATTCACGGGACGGATCTCGGCACGGCGACGCGGGAGATTCGTAAGACGCTGGCGGAACTGAATTTTCAAGCGGATGGCAAGACCAAGGTGGATGTGCGCGGTCAAGTCGTGCCGTTGGAGCAGTTGCAAGCCGGCTTCGGCACCGGCTTGATCATCGCGGTGGTGGTCATCTTCCTGATGCTCGCGGCGAACTTTGAATCATTCCGTCTCGCCTGCGTGGTCGTCTCCACGGTTCCGGCTGTACTCGCGGGTGTGGCTCTGACGCTGTGGCTCACGGGCACCACCTTGAACATCCAGTCTGCCATGGGTGCCATCATGTCGGTGGGCGTGGCGGTGGCGAATGCGATTCTCCTGGTCACCTTTGCCGAGCGTGCGCGCATCACGGGTGCGGATGCGCTGGCCGCCGCCGTGGAAGGTGCGCGCAGCCGCTTGCGCCCGATTCTCATGACGAGTTGCGCGATGATCGCAGGCATGATCCCGCTTGCCTTGGGCTTGGGCGAAGGCGGCGATCAGACTGCACCCTTGGGTCGCGCGGTGGTGGGCGGCTTGGCCATGGCAACGCTGGCGACCTTGTTTGTGTTGCCCGCCTTCTTCGTGTTGTTCCGCAACCAGGCCAGCACGCATTCCAGCTCACTGGATCCGGATGATCCGTTGAGCGGTCATTTTGTTTCACCTGTAGGACACGACTGAGCCGCCGTCGTTGATGATGCCACGAACCAATCAACTTTATAGGACCATGCTACGAACCTCTCAAACCATCGCCTGCGGATTGCTCAGCACCGCGCTGCTGCTCTGCACCTCCCTGCACGCCGCCACGCCGCCGGAGTTGAAATTCACCACGCCCCAGCGCGGTGACATCAACCGCTTCGTCACGCTGCCGGGCAGCATCAAGGCAAACCAGCAGGCCACGCTCTACGCGAAAGTGCCGGGTTACCTGAAGTCCATCAAGGTGGACATCGGCGACACGGTGAAAGCGGGGCAATTGCTCGCGGAGATCGAAGTGCCCGAGCTGAGCGCCGACCTCGTCCGTGCCAAGGCCGCCGTGGCCCGCGCCGATGCGGAGAAGGCCAAGGCCGCTACCAGTGTCACGAAAGCACGCGTGGAATTGAACGCGAGCCAGGCGGATTACGACCGCGTCAGCAAAGCGCGCAAATCCTCGCCCGACCTCATCACCCCGCAAGCCCTGGATGATGCCAAAGCGCGCTTTGAGTCGGCGAAAGCCTCGCTGGGCGAAGCGCAGGCGGGTGAGAACCTCGCCGCTGCCCGTTCTGGTGAAGCGCAAGCGGAGCTGAAGCGCATCGAAGCCCTACTGGCCTTTGCGCAAGTGCAGGCCCCGTTCGCGGGCACCATCACCGAACGTTTCGTGGATGCTGGCGCCTTCATCCCGGCGGCGACTTCCGGTTCGGCCGCGCGCAATGCCGCCATCCTCACGCTCATGGATTTTGACACCGTGCGCGCCAGTGTGGGCGTGCCGGAATTGGAAGCCTCGTTGGTTCAGAACGGCCAGCCGGTGAAAGTCACTGTGCAAGGCGTGGCGAACCGCGTCTTCTCCGGCGTCATCACACGCCATTCTTTTGCCTTGGATGACGCCACCCGCCTGCTGCATCTGGAGACCGATTTGCCCAATGCCAGCAAGGAACTGCGCCCCGGCATGTATGCCACCATCCGTGTGGGCGTGGAGAAACACACGAATGCACTGTTGATCCCCGTAGGCGCGCTCTTGATGGAGAAGGCGAACGCCTCGGTCTTCCAGTTCATCGACGGCAAAGCGAAAAAGACGCCTGTGAAAATCGGTTTCAATGACGGCACGAATGTGGAGATCGCCAGCGGTTTGAGCGGTGGTGAACGCGTGCTGATCTTCGGTAAGACTGCGCCCGCCGATGGCCAGCCGGTCAACGCAACGGAGGCCAAATGAAGCGCGCTTTCATAAAGGTTAGATTTCTCGGCGTAGCTTTGCTGGCCATCGCCTTCGCCTTCAGTCCCTCCGCTCTGAGCGCCCAAGAAGCCGCCAGCGCGGAAATCCAGCTCGCCCAAGCGAAGAAAAAGAAAGCCAAGAGCGCGCCCAAGAAGGGCAAGACCACGCCTAAACCTGCTGTTCAGCAAACGGGCAATGTACGTGTCATCGATCTGCCGACGGTCTTGCGGCTCGCGGGCGCGCAGAATCTGGATGTGCAACTGGCGCAAGCGCAATTGAGCGAAGCCAAGGCCAAGCATGAGATCGCCCGGCAACGCTTCTTCCCGTGGATCATGCCCGGCCTGGCCTACCGTCGCCATGACGGCCAGATCCAGGATGTCAGCGGCAACATGTTCACCGCGAGCAAACAGTCTTACAGCGCCGGCGCGAACATCGCCGCCCAATGGGAACTGGGCGATGCCATCTATGGCCAGCTCGCCGAGAAGCAACGGGCCAAGGCCGCAGACCACCAAGTCGAGGCTGCGACCCAAGCCAATGTTTATCAGGCTGCCCAAGAATATTTTGAACTCGTCAAAGCCGGGGCCCAGATGGGGGTCGCGCAGGAATCCATCCGCGTGGCGAATGACTACGCCAAGCAACTTGACGGCGCGGTGAAGGCCGGGCTCGCCTTCAAAGGCGACCAGTTGCGCGTGCAAGTGCAGGCGGAGCGCTATCAACTCACCCTCCGCCAGATGCAGGAGCGTCGCCGGATCGCCTCCGCCCGCCTGTCGCAGACATTGAATCTCGACCCTGCGATTGAACTCGCCGCGGCGGACAATGAACTCGCACCGTTGAACCTGCTACCCGCGAACAGCGCCCTGGCCACACTTGTCGCCCAAGCCATGAACAACCGTCCGGAGATGAAGCGTCAGAGTTCCCTGCTGGAAGCGGCCAAAGATGAAAAGCAGGGGACCAAGTATGGCCCACTGATTCCCACGGTGGGTGCGCAGATGTATCTCGGTGGCTTGGGTGGTGGCGTAAATGACAGTTGGGGCAACTTCAAAGACACACAGGATTACCAACTCCTCTTCGGCTGGAAGATCGGACCCGGCGGTCTCTTTGATAAAGGCCGCATCAAAGCCAGCGAAGCCCGTCTGGAACAGGCAAAGATTATTTCAGAGAAGGCGGGCGATGAGATCGTCCGCCAAGTCGTGGAGCAACACACGCGCGTGAACTCTCTGGCCGACCAGATGAAGCTCGCCCAGCAAGCCCTCGATCTCGCGCAGAAGACGGTGCAGCTCACCCGCGAGCGCAAGAGCTTTGGTGTCGGTGTCGTGCTGGAAAACATCCAGGCCGAGCAGGAATTCAACCGCGTCCGGAACGATTACTTCGAAGCCGTCGCTGAGCACAACAAGGCCCAATACGGCCTGGCCCGTGCCATTGGCCGGGTGACGCCTTGAGCGTAACACTCTGATGTAAGCACCATCACGGAAGTGATGGTGCATTTTTGTGTCACGGAATCGTAACACCCGTGACATCTTCCCGCAATTTCCCCCAGCCATATTCTTCCTGCTGTCGGTTGTTTTCCGATGGTTTGGGTTAAATCGTTGGCTCCTGTTTGAGTTAGCGATTGTCCTCATTGGGCGGGGACAGGCAGGTTCCGGAAATAAACTTAGGACGAGTGTGCAATCCGGGGCCTGCCATTACTCCCCAACTAGGAAGAGAAGGCTGCGCCATGATAACTGAAACGGCAAGCATCGCTTCGGCTGCTGATTCATCAATGTCTTGTGAATCAACAGGTTATGCAAAATATGTCGCTTGGCGTGAACATCCGGGCCAGCGTCCGGGGTTACTCTATTTGTTGCGTCTCCGGGAACATCGGCGGAGGCAGGAGTTGCGCAAAAAAGCCGACCGGCTGGGCTTCGTAACACAATTGTAACAATTGCGTCACGGACCCGTAACCCGCCCGGCTTGTTATGCGGGTGCACTTATTGAAGATATATATGCACAAACGTCCTTACATGATGGCGGCGGGAGTGGCCGGGTTTCTGGCCCTCACCGCGCAAACACAGGCGCAATCCTCGGATGCCCTGCTGGATAAACTGGTGGAAAAAGGCATTTTGACCGTGAAGGAAGCTGGCGAACTGCGGGAAGAGACCGATCAGGGTTTCTCGCAGGCGTTGCAGACCCGCATGGGCATGCCGGAATGGGTGACGGCGTATAAGCTGGGCGGCGATTTCCGCGCCCGTTACGAAGGCTTCTACTCCGGCAACGCCACCTCTGCCGACCGCAACCGTTTCCAATACCGCCTCCGCTATGGCGTCACCGCCAATGTGCTGGAGAACATGGAAGTGGGTTTCCGACTCGCCAGCATCGGTGACACTGGCAGCAACCAGATCTCCTCCAACAACACGTTCGATAACAACGCCTCCAAAAAGGGCATCGCCATCGACATGGCCTATGGCAAGTGGACGCCCATCGACAACGGCACTTGGGTCACGAAGTTCACGGTGGGCAAGATGGAGAACCCGCTGGAGATCAACCCGACCTTCGTCGATCAAGATTACACTCCCGAGGGCTTTGGACAGCAGATCACCTATCGCGTCCATGAGAACCATGACCTGCAGTTCAATGCCGGTCAGTTCGTACTGGATGAGAGCGGCACGTCCGCGGACGCCTACATGCTGGGCGCACAGTTGAAGTGGGACGCCCGCTGGTCGCAGAAGTTGCAATCCAGTGTGGGCATCATGGCCCTGACCATCCCGGGGCGCACGGTTTTGGCGGAGGCAGGTTCCGGTTTGTTGGATATCGGTGAGGGCAATACCCGTGTCCCGGCTGGCGGTCCGCCCTTGTATAACTTCGATCCAATCATCGCCGATGCCTCGGTGACCTACACCTTTGACAAGGCACCTTTCTACAACGGTGCGTTCCCGGTGCGTCTGGCGGGTTCCTACCTGAACAACCCTTCCGCCCCGCAGGACAACGAGGGCTACTCCGTCAAGCTCACCTTGGGCAAGGCCGGCAAGCGCAAGACGTGGGAGGTCAGCTATGAACTCCGCGAACTGCAGGCGGACGCCATCTACGAGGAATTGCCGGAATCGGACTTCAACGCCTATACCCAGGCGGCAGGTGCTTTCGGCAATCGCACGGGTTATGTGAACGGCACCAACGTGCGCGGTCACATCATCAAGGCCGGCTACTCGCCGTATGACTCGTTCGCGATCTTTGTCACCCTCTGGATGACGGAAAACATCCACGAAAGCCCCGCCGGTTCAGACAGCAACGCCCAGCGCTTGCAGGTGGACGCCATCTGGAAGTTCTAAAGCCAAACCCAAAACTCAATTCGCAACTTTTATGAAAATGAAGACACTACTCGCAGGCCTTACCGGTCTGCTGCTCGCCGCCCAAGGCGCGCTCGCCGGCAATATCACAGTCAAAGGCTCCGACACGTTGGTCATCCTTGGTCAAAAGTGGGCCGAGGTCTATATGGCCAAGAATCCGGATGTCAAAATCCAGGTCACAGGTGGCGGTTCCGGCACCGGCTTTGCCGCGTTGCAGAACAAGACGACCGACCTGGCCAACGCTTCACGCCCGATCAAGCCGAAGGAATCGACCGCCTGCGTGGTGGCTTTCAAGGCCCGTCCCAAGGAATACAAAGTCTGCCTGGACGGGCTCTCGGTCTATGTGCATGAGAAGAATCCGGTCAAAGATCTGAGCTTGGAGCAATTGGAAGGCATCTTCACCGGCAAGATCACCAACTGGAAGGACGTCGGCGGGGCGGATATGAACATCGTGGTCTATAGCCGCGAGAACAGTTCCGGCACCTACGAATTCTTCAAGGAACATGTGTTGCAGGGCAAGGACTTCACCGCCCGCGCCCAGACGATGCCCGGCACCGCCGCAGTGTTGCAGGCCGTGGCCAAGGATGAGAAGAGCATTGGTTACGGTGGCGCCGCTTATGGTGCCGGAGCCAAGCATCTTAAGGTCAAGAAGGACGCGAACAGCCCGGCTGTGGAACCGACGGAAGAGAACGTAGTCAATGGCACTTACCCCATCTGGCGCTACCTGTATATCTATCTGAACCCCGCTCTGGACAAGGGCGAGATCGCCGCCTATCTGAAATGGATCTGCAGTGACGAAGGGCAGAAAGTGGTCAAGGACGTGGGCTATTACCCGCTGCCGAAGAACTTTCGCACCAACTAAAAAGATTCGCCTCCGGAAGTTCCTCCGGCGATAAACGCGGGGCGGAACGGGCTGCCACTGGACAATGCCAGCGACCTGTTCCGCCCCGGTCAGTTTTTAAAGAGTGACGATGTTGACGACGCAAAATAAAGGCTCCCGTTCCCATGGGTGGATGGGGTTGCACCGCGGCCACAAAGCCCGCCCCCTTGAGTGGCTGGTGGAGAAGGGGATTTTCCTTGTGGCCTCGACGACCATCGTCATGGTCTTCCTCATTTTCCTGTTCGTGGCGCGCGAGGCCTTCCCCATTTTCATGGGCACGATGGACAGTTCCTCGCGCACGGAGCAGATCAGCATCGAGCAGATGCAGAAGCTGCCGCCCGCCGAATTGCAGAAACTGCTCGGCGTCAGCCCCAAGGAGTATGCCGAGCTAGACAAAGATACGATCAAACTCCTGATGGAAGTGAAGATCGAGGAGATCGCCGCCGCGCCGAAGGACAAGGACGTGGCCGTGAACACCACCGCCTGGCGCTACTTGCTACTGCCGTACCAGTGGAGCGATTATGACAAACCAGTGTACATGTGGCAGCCGGTCTCGCAGATCCATAAATATAACATCATCCCGCTGCTCATCGGCAGCCTGAAGACGACCTTGGTGGCGTTGCTGGTTTCCGTGCCGCTCTCGCTGGGTGCCGCGATTTACGTTTCGCAGATGGCGAGTCCCCGGATCAAGGAATGGCTGAAGCCCACGATCGAATTGCTGGCGGGCATCCCTTCGGTGGTGATGGGGTTCTTCGCGCTGATTGTGATGGCCACCGTCCTGCACAACGTGTTCGGTTATGAATCGCGCTTGAATGCTTTTGTGGCTGGCATCGCCCTTGGGCTGGCCATCATCCCGGTGGTGTTCTCCATTGCGGAAGATGCACTCACCAGCGTGCCGCGCGCTTACACCCAGGCGGCGTTGGCCTTGGGTTCGTCCCGCTGGCAGGCGGCGTGGCAGATCGTATTGCCAGCCGCACTTCCCGGTGTCTTTGCCGCCGTGGTGCTAGGTTTCGGCCGCGCCATCGGTGAGACGATGATCGTGCTGATGGCCAGTGGTAACGCGGTGATCGTCTCGGGCAGTATCTTTGATTCCGCCCGCACGATGACGGCGACCATCGCCGCCGAGCTGGCGGAAGCGGTCTTCGGCGGCCACCATTACCGCATGCTGTTCATGCTGGGTGCACTGCTGTTCGTGGTCACGTTCCTCTCGAACCTCTTGGGGGACGTCATCATCCACAAATTGAAGAACAAGCTGGAGGGAAAGCACTAGGCCATGGATACGCAAACCCCCATGCTGTCTTTCGAACGGCCCGGTCCGGAGGGAAAGCACTTCAAATCCCAGAAGTTTGATTTCTGGTCGTTCTTTTTTAGCGGGCTGACAGGGCTTGCGACGCTGATCATCCTGGCGATGCTGGCCGTCATCCTTTTCAACGTCCTGATCAATGGCTGGTCCGGGATGTCCTGGCGGTTCCTTTCTTCCAGTGCGGATCAGGACATGTTCGATGTGGATAAGGCCGGGGTGCTGCCGATGATTGTCGGCACGACGATCCGCGTCATCCTCATGACTATTTTTGTGATCCCGATCGGCGTGATCACGGCGGTTTACCTGACGGAGTACGCGCACACGACTTCCATCTGGACGCGCATCATCCGTGGCGCGGTGAACAACCTCGCCGGTGTCCCTTCCATCGTCTTCGGTCTGTTCGGGCTCGGTTTCTTCATCAGCTATATCGGCGGCAGCATTGACGACAATGTGCTGCGGACCGCCGAACCGGTCTGGGGCAAGCCAGCCATCCTTTGGGCCTCGATGACGCTGGCCGTCATGACGTTGCCCGTGGTGATCGTGGCCACGGAGGAATCCTTGAAAGCGATTCCGCAAGGCCTGCGCGAGGCGAGCCTTGCTCTGGGTGCCACCAAGCTGGAAACCATCGTCAAGATCGTACTCCCGCAGGCTTTGCCGGGCATTTTGACCGGCGGCATCCTTTCGGTGAGCCGGGCGGCGGGTGAAGTCGCTCCCATCCTGTTCACCGGCGCCGCCTATTACATGGCTAGCTATCCCAAAGCATTGACGGACCAGTTCATGGACTTGGGCTATCACGTCTTCATCCTGTCCACGCAGTCACCGAACATCGAGCAGACCAGGCCCATTCTGTATGCGACGGTGCTGGCGCTGCTGGTACTAACTTTTGCTTTGAATATCGTGGCGATTCTGGTCCGTGCGCAGATGCGCCGGAAGATGCGCCTCCTAGGTCATTGATCTGCCGTTTATGGCTGAAACCAACATTCCCAATCTGAAAGTCGAAGTGGGCTCCAATTCGCGCGGCCCATCGGATGGTGCTGCGTCCGAGCCCATCATCGAGACGAAGGATCTGTCCCTGTTTTACGGCCAGTCCAAGGCGCTCAAGGAACTCTCCCTGACCATCAAGGAGAAGCAGGTCACGGCGTTCATCGGCCCTTCCGGCTGCGGCAAATCCACTTTCCTGCGCTGCTTCAACCGCATGAACGATCTCATCGATCATGTGAAGATCACGGGCCAGGTGAAGATCGCGGGGCACGACATCTACGGTCCGGATGTGGACGTCATCGAGCTGCGCAAGCGCGTGGGTATGGTGTTCCAGAAGTCCAATCCTTTCCCCAAGTCCATCTACGAGAATATCGCCTACGGCCTGCGCCTGCATGGCACCAGGAACAAGGCAGAGCTGGATGAGGTGGTGGAGCGTAGCTTGCGCGGTGCGGCGCTTTGGGAAGAGGTGAAGGACCGGCTGCACTCCAGCGCTTTGGGGCTTTCCGGTGGCCAGCAGCAGCGCCTTTGCATCGCCCGCGCCATCGCCATCAAGCCCGAGATCATCCTGATGGACGAGCCGGCCTCGGCGCTTGACCCGATCGCCACCGCCAAGATCGAGGACCTTATCCTTGATCTGAAGCGGGAATTCACCATCGTCATCGTCACGCACAACATGCAGCAGGCCGCGCGCATCTCGGATTATACCGCGTTCTTCTACATCGGTGAACTCATCGAGTACGATGCCACCTCCAAGATCTTCACCAACCCTTCCAAGAAACAGACGGAAGACTATGTCACCGGCCGTTTCGGTTGATGACACGCTTGCGGTATTCGGCCAAGTATCCATATTCCTCCTATGCAGACGCACTTCGAACGCGAACTGGACCAGCTGAAGGAAAAGCTCCTCACCATGTCCAGCCACGCCACATCCAATGTGGCCAATGCCGTCAAAGCCCTCGTGGACCGTGATGATGACCTCGCGCGCAAAGTCATCGAATCGGACAGCGTGCTCGACAGCATCGAAAAGGAGATCGACGAGATGGCCATCCATCTCCTCAGCAAGGCACCGCTGGCCTCCGACCTCCGTCTCATCACCGTGGCCATGAAGTGCAGCCACCACTTGGAGCGCGTGGCCGATGAGGCCACCACCATCGCCCGCCGCAGCATCGAACTCAGCCAGGAGCCGCAGCTCAAGCCCTACGTGGACATTCCCCGCATGGCGAACATGGCGCTTGAGATGATGAATGAAGGTCTGGCTGCCTTCGTGAACCGCAGTTCCGAACGCGCCCGCGCCGTCATCCCGCGCGACAAGGACGTGGACGCCCTCAACAAGCAGCTCCATCGCGAACTCGCCAGCTACATGATCGAGAAGCCCACCACGATCACGCGCTGCCTGAACCTCATGGTCATCTCCAAGAGCCTCGAACGCATCGCCGATCACGCGACGAACATCGCCGAGGAAGTAGTCTATCTGTTCGAGGCCAAGGACATCCGCCACACTGGCAAAGGGCAGGGGAACAATCCGCCTGACGCCTCGGCCTCTCCGTCGGCGAACTAGCTCACACGTCCTGCGGCTTCACCAGGTGCACCGGCCGTTTCGTCTGGCTCAGCACGGCTTGCGCCACGGAGCCCATGAGGCTGCCTTTCAACCCTGTGTGACCATGGGTGGCCAGGCAGATGGCATCCGCGCCCAACCGTTCCGCCGCCTGCACGATCGCTTTCGCTGCATCGCGGCTCTCCACCAGCTCAATCTCGCTCTCGATGCCATGCTCGGCGGCTTCTGCCGGGATCAATTCCGCCAGCTTCGCTTCCACCTGTCGTTTCAATTTCGCCCACTCCTTCTTCGTCGGACGTTTATTCTCCAGATGCCCGCCGATCAGCGGATTCGGCAGTTCATTCGAGGGCAGCACATGCAGCAGATGCACCACGCCACCGGCCCGTGAGAGGCTGAACGCCTGGCGCACGGCTGAGTTCCCGAGCTTCGAGAGATCCGTCGTCACCAGCACCCGGCTCACCGGATGGATGCCCACATTCGTCCCCGCCACGGACATCGGCACGCATAGCACGTTCGTCTTGCAGGTATGCAAAAGGCCGCGCGAGAACGACGTGTGCCAGAGCCGCGAAGGTCCGTGCCGTTGATGCGTGCCCGTGATGACCAGATCTGCGCCCTTGCTGTTCGCCACATGCGCCACCGCATAGTCTGGACGGCCAAGGTTCGGCTCAATCAAGATGCTCAACCGGATGTCGCCCAAGATATCTTCCACCTTGCGGCGCAAGTCGCGCTCGATGACGCGTTCCACTTCCGGGTCATTGCTGGTCAGCGAGGCCGGTCCCTTGAGACCGAGCCGCGCCCGCTCTTCCACCGGCGAATCTACATAAGTTACCGTCAATTCGCACGGCCCAATCTTTTGCAGTGACTTCACGAACAGCAATGCGCCATCCGATGCAGGCGAGAGATCGCACGCCACCAAGATGCGCAAAGGCCGTTCCCCGGCCGCCCAATCCTCGATCGGTGCGGCATCACGGACCACCAACGTCGGCACATGCGCCCCTTCCGCGACGCGCTCCGAGACACTGCCCAGCAACCAGCGCATCGGCGTCGTGCGGCTGTGCGAGGACACCACGGCCAGGCGGACAAAATCCGGCTTCGCCTTCTCCACCAGGCAATCGTAAGCCGCGCCCGTCATCAGGTTCTCCTCCACCGTCACCCCAGTCGCCCGGAGCCGCTTCGCCTCCGCTTTCAGATTGCGCTGGGCGGCCGTGGCGATCTCCGCCAGCACGCGCGGCGAGAAATCCTCAAACCCGCTCCGGTCATACACATGCGTCAGCACGATGCTTTCGCCCCATGCGTTGGCCAGCGCGGCCGCCGCGTTCGCAGCCTGAACCGCCTGATCCGAGAAGTCCGTGCCTACCAAGATTCTCATGTCATTCTCCGGTTAGATTCTGAGTTAGCATTCCTTCAATCCCGCCGTCCTGCACCCCGTTTCTTGCCTGTTCTTGAGCAAAGCTTGCCTTGGTGTCTTGGAGGATGTGTGTGATGCCCCCAGCATCCACAGAACTACCTCAAACTCAATGCCTTTTAGCAGGTGCTGGGTTTGAGCTGTGTGGCCAGGACTCAGAAAAACACCAAGGGTTATGTCAGGAACAAGTGACTGTTACCTTGCCCGTAAACTATAAAGGTCATTTTTGTTCGCCGCCAAATCCTTGTATTCCCACGCCTCCACGTGTCCATCCACGAAATAGATGTTCGCCTTTCGTCCGTGCCTGACGGCTGGTTGTTTGGGCACCGCCTGATCCCATAGCCCCGCCGCATTGGGTACGAGCGCGCTGATGGTCGTCGTGTAGTAATCACCATTGGGGTGTTGTTCCAGGTTGAAGTCATCACCCTTTGGCACGCCCACTTCACCGACCAGCCAGATTTCGGAAGTCCGCTTGATGGAGTTCATCCGGTCGCTTCCCTTCTTTTGCCCGGTTGCATCGAAGGAATACCAGATGATCGAGTTCCAGCCCGGCTTGGCATGATCCACCGGCCCGTAACCTTCCATCAGCTCGCCAAAGGAAGCGCGCATGTCTTCCGTGGCGACATTTGGGCAGCGCCAGGATTTTCCTTTGATACTCACATCCGGCATGTACCCCTTGTCTGAGATGATACGATACCACCAGTTCGTGGGATTGTGCGGGATCACCGGGCTGTTGTAAGGGCCGCCACTATTGAATGGTGGCAACTGATCCTGATGGTCTCCGGCATACATCGTGAAGGCCAACCCCAGTTGTTTCAGATTATTGACGCACTTGATCTTGCGCGCCTTCTGCTTTGCGGCACCCAGTGCTGGCACCAGCAAAGCGGCTAGGATGCCAATGACCGCGATGACCACCAGCAATTCCACCAGCGTGAAACCATGTGCGGTCTTTTTAGCTGAAAACATGATTGGTATGGCCTTGGGTGGCATCCTTGTACTGGATTCACCTTCGCCAAGTCTGCTGAGGGTGTCAATTTTGGATTGATTGCCCTTGATTCATTCTGCGTTTTAACCCAGAAGAAAGCACCAAAGTGACACCGATTCCCCTCAGACCAGTTGCGTATCAGCGCGGATTTTCGCGAGCTGATCTCTTGATTACTCTCGGGGTGGTTGTCTTGCTGCTTGGGGTGGGTGCTGGTTACTTCGTTTACTCCAAGTCTTCCAGCAAGCTCACCGCCTGCGCCGGTAATTTGCGACTGCTCGGCCTCTCCGTGCAGATGTATTCGGCGCAGAACAACGACAAACTGCCCTACGCCTTCATCCACCTGGGTGACCATGACAAAATTAGTTGGGACACCCTGGTGCGGCCCCTTGCCCGCGCCAGCATGCGGGGTGAAGACCGGAACCAGCCTGCGCCCGGCACCAACGAATTCAAGAAAATCCTCCTCTGCCCGGATGACACCACGGGGCCCAGAGAATGGGGCAAACCCCAAGGCCGCCGCACCTACTCCATGCCCGCGCACAACATGGATAATTCCAACTGGCCGCCCGGTAACACGAATAACACCGGCCCCGGCTTGGGCTGGCGGGCCGGAGCCAAGGGCAATGCGTCGCTCGCTTTCCTAAAACAGACCGGCTGGGTGCTCCCTTCGCTTAAACTTGCGACCATTTTGAATCCGCAAGACACCATGCTGCTGGCCGAGCAATCACGCTCCAACAACATCATCGCCAATAGCTCGGGCGCGACCATCCGTGTCGCCGCTGATCATGTTGAGCGGCGGGCTGACCGCGAACCTGATCCTTACCACAAGGAGAAGCTGAACTACCTGATGATCGATGGCCACGTCGAGTTACTCGCTCCGGAAGAGACTGTGGGCAGAGGGGGAATCGTTGGCACCAATCAATCCGCCCATCACGGCAAGTGGACGCTTAATCCGAATGACTGATAAACTTCAACGCGCCCGAATGTTTTTCCCTATCTTCCTCAACGAGGCGAGGGGTGAGATAACCCAAGCGCGAATGTTTCTACTGACGTCTTCCACTCCTCCGGCCACTTCTTCAGATACGACTCATGCCCCGTATCCTTGAACACATGAAATCCTGAATCCTTCGGCAGATTCTTTCGCACTGCTTCGATGTCCGCCAGCGTCACGCGTGCATCGCTATCGCCGATCAGCAGCAGGGTGGGGCACTTCACCGCCTGCGCATACTCCGCCGGGTTATGCGTGAACCCGTCGAACCCATGCTGCCTGCCACCCCAGAACACCAGCAAGTGCGCCAGCGGAAACGCGGGCAGCTTCATCGCGCGAAACCGGTTCCCTGTGGTGGTGAGCAGACAGTTAAAGGGGCATTCCAAGATCAATCCATCGGGGGCCACACCTTCGTGCGCCACTGCCCGAAGAATGGCGGCCGCACCTAGGGAGGAGCCCAGCAGCACAATTTTCTTCCCTGCGGCCCGCTCTTTCACGAAACGAAAACTGGCCGCCACATCGATGCCTTCCTCCCATCCGATGCTCGTCGTATCGTCTGCCGAACCGCCGCTCCCATGGAAATCCACCAGCCAACATTCACAGCCAAGTTCGTATAGCGCTTTCGCCGTCTCCAGTTGTGAATCCTTCGCCGCCGCATACCCGTGAAACAGCATCACCACCTTTTTCGCTGCATTATTTGGAATCTGCCACGCCTCCAGCTCCAATCCTTTCGCTCCGGCAAAACGATGCGTCTCAAACGCGAGCCCAAAATCCTTCGGGGTCTGCTGATTCTCCGGTCGGGGAATGGAAACTCCCGTGAAGAGCACCTTCACTTTGCCGAGGCTGGAGAGCTTCTCAGGCGGTTCTGTGCGCTCGCCACCGCTGCGGACGAAATGCGTCATCGTCCACACCTGCCGGTACGCCATCACATTCAGGAGGATAAAACCGGCCAGCAGGAACACCCCGCCGATGATGAAGATTTTGCGCCTCCTCCTCCGCATAGGCCCTTACCTCGTAGCCGCCGACATTAGTCGGCGCTAACTCCCAATCTCGATGTTCGATGTTGGGCGTTGGATGTTCGATGTTTTCCGGTTATCCGGTAGCGATCTTCTTATACGGCTCGCCCTCATTCAGCGTCGGGCGCTCCGGACGGCCGCGATACTTGTACACCAGCCCCATGTTATCCAGGCCCATGAGCCAGAGCATCGTGGCGTGCAGATCATGCACGTGCAGACGTTGATCCACCGCATGCAGCCCCAGATCATCGGTGCTGCCGATGGTTTGCCCGCCCTTCACCCCGCCACCGGCGAACCACATCGTGAAGCCCGTGGGATTGTGATCACGCCCATCGCCCTTCTCGGACATCGGCGTACGCCCGAACTCGCCACCCCAGACAACCAGCGTGTCTTCCAGCAAGCCGCGTGATTTCAAATCTTTCAAGAGGCCCGCGATCGGCCGGTCGGATGACAGGCAGAGCTGCGAATGGTTTTGCTCCATCTTGCTGTGTGAATCCCACTTGCTGCCTGCGCCGTGATAAAGCTGCACGAAGCGCACACCGCGCTCCACCATCCGGCGCGCCAGCAGGCACATGCGGCCATACGTGGCCGTTTCCTTCTGGTTCATGCCGTAGAGTTCCTTCGTCGCTTCCGTTTCCTGGCTCAGGTCCACCACTTCCGGGGCGGCTGCCTGCATGCGGAAGGCCAGCTCGTAACTCTGGATGCGCGCCTCCAGCTCCGTCTGCTCCGGATGCTGGCTCGCATATCCACGGTTCACCTGGTTCAGGAAGTCCAGTTTGCCGCGCTGTTGCATCGGCGTGATGCCTTCGGGCGTGTTCAGATTCGGGATCGGCTCGGAGCCGCCTTGCAGGCGGATGCCCTGATACAGCGCGGGCATGAACCCGGCGCTCCAGTTGCGCGGCCCGTTCACCACGCTGGACTGGTTGTCCTGCATGACGACATACGCCGGCAGATCCGTATTCTCCGTGCCAAGACCGTAACTTACCCAGGAGCCCAATGAGGGCCGTCCACCGAGAATGGAACCCGTGTTCATCTGGCAAACGCCGGAGGAATGGTTGATGCCATCCGCCACGCACGAACGCACCACCGCGATGTCATCTACGCACGTGGCGATGTTCGGCAGCCAGTCGGAGACCCAGATGCCGCTCTGCCCGTGCTGCTTCCAGGTGCGCTTGCACTCCAGCAAGGGCGAATTCACCTCGCCCATCGCCGTGATGACCTTGCCGAAGCTCGGCGGCAGCGGCTGGCCCGCGAGGCGGTTCAACTCTGGCTTCGGGTCGAAGAGATCGATATGGCTCGGGCCGCCTTCCATGAAGAGGAAGATCACGCTCTTGGCCTTGGCGGGCAATTGCGCGGGCTTGCCCACGAGTGGCGACTTCACCGTGTTCGCCATGCCCGATGATTGCCCCATCAGGTAGCTCAACGCCAGCGAGCCGAAGCCCAACGCGCCGCGCGAAAGGAAATCGCGCCGAGTATAGATCGGGTCGTAACGATGGCACCGGGGATCAGATGACTTCTTCATACTTACAACTATTCGACGTAAAGGAATTCATTCGAATTGAGCAAAATGTGGCAAAAATCCATCAACGCAGTCTTGCGCACATCCACTTTCGTTTTCGCGAATGTGGCCGAAGGGCGGATGTCCAGCCCATGCCCCGTGGCATCGCGGAAGACGTCCGGCTTCGCCTCGAACTGCCAGTAACCTACCACATGTTTGTTCAGCGTCTCGGAGGTGAACAAGATCTGGTCCACACCCAGCGCCTTGTTCGAGAGCCGCACATCATCGATCAAGCCGTCGAAGAACGACTGCCCTTGGCCGGAGCGTCCGCCGATGGTGAAAGGATTCTTGCCTGCGTAACCGCCGGTGATCGTGTGGTTGATCTTGGCGACCAGCAGCGGCTCATCGTCATTCGACAAGTCTTTCACGTAGAAAGAGACCTCACCTGGCTTGCCATCCTCGGCCAGCTTCACGGCGGCCGCGATGTAATACGGCTTGTCCAGCGAGATGTGCTGATCGGAGAAGATCGCTTCATTGGCCACCTTGCCGTCCAGCTTCGTACCCGTCAGTTGCAGCACCAGTGTCTGCGGTTTGCGGCGTGAGCCTTTGCCCGTGATGCCGAAGGCCCAGCCCGGTTGGGCCTCGCTGCCCGTCCAGTTCGCAGCGACCGTGCGCACGGAACCGTTCTCATAAATGGAGCGCACCAGCACGAACGCCTCGATGGTGAATTCATTCGTGGGCATGATACCCGCCGTCGGCACCTCGAAGCGGCTCTGCGGTCCTTCCGGCGACATCACGGCGGCCTGACCATCACGGTAGGGGAGCTTGTCATAGAGGAAAGCCGCTTTCGCCGAACCGGCGCGCACCGGATCAATGCGTTCTTCCTGTCCTTTGATGAACTGCACCGCCGCCGTCGTTTCTTTCGGCGTTGGATTGCGTCCATACGCGAGCTGGAAGGCGTATTCTACGATACGAGATTCGTCCGCCGAACCTTCTTTCTCCAGGCGCTCGGCGAAGGCCTTCGCACGTTGCAGCATCAACTGGCTGTTGATGAGCAGCAGTGATTGCACCGGTGTGGTCGTGGTATCGCGGGCGGAAGCGCTGTTGAACCACAGCGGCGCATCGAAGACATCCAGCAGCGGATCGCGTGTGTTCCGCATGATGCGGGTGTAGATGGAACGGCGCGGTTCTGTGGCGATGACACCCGGTCCGCCAGACTTGTTCTCCAACTCGCCCGTCACGGCAAAGACCGCATCCCGGATCTGCTCGGCATCCAGGCGGCGCACATTGGCGCGCCAGTAGAGTTTGTTCTCCGGGTCCTTCAGCTTGCCGACTTCCATCTGCGGATGCGTCACGGCCTGCCGATACGTGGCGGAAAGCATGATCTGCTTGTGCAGCTTCTTGATGCTCCAGCCTTCCTTCACAAAATCCACGGCGAGCCAGTTGAGCAGATCCGTGTGCGACGGTTCTTCGCCCAGCTTGCCCAAATCGCTGGCGCTCGAGGCCAGACCCCGGCCGAAATGATACTGCCAGATGCGGTTCACGATGACGCGGGCGGTCAACGGATTCTCCGGCTGCGTGAGCCACTCGGCCAAAGCCGCCCGGCGACCCGTTGAATTCGGGGCCGTCGGCACCGGCTTGATGGTGGCCGGACGTTCATCCAGCACGCTCAGGAAACCGGGCTCCACCGGTTCTTTACCCTTCTTGGGAATGAGCACGGGCGGCGCCTTGGGGCCCAAGTCGGTGGCGGCCAGCACGATGGGCAATTCCGCCGGTTTCTCTTTGTCGAATTGCGCGAGCTGTTTCTTCAGGGCCAGATAGCGGTCTTTATCCTCGCCCTTGATGGTCCGTTCCATGCGCTCGTATTCATAGGTCACCTGCCGGTAGGCGAGTTCGGCCAACTGATGCTCGAGCGGGTCGCGCTCGGCCACCGGCTTGTGGATCATCGCCTGGATGTCCTCGGGGAACATGATGATGGCCTTGTGCGCCGCGTTCGGGCGGTACTTGGCTTCGATCTCCTCGATCTCCTTGCGGATTTCCGCTGTCTTCGTCTCCCAAACGGCGAGCTTGGCCTGATAATCAGCCTTTTCTTTTTCCGTCGCCGCGATCAGGTCTTCCCGGGGCAGGATGGGAGCGAAGAACGCTTGCAGGCGGAAGTAATCCTTCTGCAACAGCGGGTCATACTTGTGATCGTGACAGCGGGCGCATTGCAGGCTCAGGCCGAAGAACACATCCCCCGTGGTGTCGGTGATGTCGTTCATGATGGTGGTCCACTGGCCGCGTACATCCCGGTTGTTATATTCGTAGATCCAGTGGCGCAGATAACCGGTGGCTACCAGTGCCTCCGGATTGTTCGGATAAAGCTCATCACCCGCGAGCTGCTCCTTCACGAAGAGGTTGTAAGGCTTGTCCGTGTTGAAAGCCTTGACCACGTAATCGCGATAGCGCCAGGAGAGGGGGCGATATTCATCCAGCCGATAGCCGTCAGAATCCGCATAACGCACCAGGTCCAGCCAATGCCGGGCCCAGCGCTCGCCATAGCGCGGACTGGCGATCAACCGGTCGATCAGCTTCTCGTACGCATCCGGTGAATTGTCGTGCAGGAAATTGTCCACTTCACCCGGCGTCGGCGGCAAACCCGTGAGGTCGAACGTCACGCGGCGGATGAGCGCCCCCTTCTCGGCCTGGTTGGCCGGCTTGAGCCCTTCCTTCTCCAAACGCGCGAAAATGAAGCGGTCCACCTCGTTCTTCGACCAGCCGTTGTCCTTCACATTCGGCACGGCCGGTTGCTTCAAGGGCTGGAAGGACCACCACTGACGGTCTTCATCCGTGATCTTGCCGCGCGGCTTGATCTTGGAGAGATCGGAGCCGGGCCAAGGTGCCCCCTGGCGAATCCATTCGGCGAGATATTCAATCTCCTCATCGCTCAACTTGGGCTTTTTCGACGGCATCTTGAGCTCGCCCGTATGGCGGATAGCCTTGATGAGCAGACTCTCATCCGGCTTCCCTTGCACAATTGCCGGACCGGTATCACCGCCCGTAAGAAAACCACCCAATGTATCCAGCACCAGCCCGCCCTTCATCTTGTTTCCGGCATGACTGTGGCATTCAAAGCACTTCCCCTGCAGCACCGGCAAAACCTTGTCCTCGAACAAGACCCGCTGGGCGGCGCTGATGGTCGCAGCCTGCGCGGCCCCGCTCAGCACACCGGCGGTCAATATGGTCAAAAGTATCTTCATCTCGTTATGAAACTTACTTGATTCTCAGCGTCGGCGGCTTCGCCGATGGATGTTCTTTGGACGCAAATGCGTGCACCAAGCCTTGTGGGTTTCTTTCCCCAGTTTCGCGTACCAAAATGAACGTTACCAGCCCGTTTTTGTCCGCCCGGATGAACTCGGCCAACGCCGGTGAACTGATGGTCAAGGGACCGCCCGCGCGCCCCACCGGCATGAGGAACTCCGCCAGCCGTTTGGTTTTTTCGGTCAACAACCCATCGTCTATGCAGGCAGGGGACATACCCCAAAGCAAGCCATCTTCCGCCCATGTATCGAGGGACTCATCGGTGATGCCATAAACGGCGAATTGCGCATCCGGTACCAAGGAGGCGAAGCCCAAACCGCTGGGTTCCGGGTCCAACACCAGTTCCGCCGAGTGCAGCTTGGCCGCCTCGATCTGCGAAACATCGAACGTGAGGAAGGCCCGGCGCTCGTTCTTGCTGCTTTCGGGAATATCGCTGTGCTTCACCATGATGAGTGGGTGAGCACCCGTAGGCCCGTGGGCATCACCGCGACGGGCATAAGCATCCTTGCCGCGACCGAAGGAAGTGGGTATCGCCGTCCAGCCGTCGGCTTCCATCGTGGTAGGTTGCTGGCGCTTCGGCTCCAAGTCGGCGGTGTTCGTCGCCTGACCGTGCTGCATCCCTTTGCCTTCCGTCAACCGGCGGATTTCTTTGCCGTTGAGGTCATTCACCTTCACTTCGCCTTCGAAGACGAATACTTGCGAGTTGCCGGTTGACCCAATGGTCACGCCGAAGCGGGTGCCGAGGTCCACCAGCTTCAAGTCCGGGGTATCGATGGTGAAACCGTGCGCCGGTTCTGGCACGTCCGCCGTCACGGACCCCTCGAGCAACTGGCAATGCATCTTGTCCAGAATCTTGATCTTGGCCGGGGCTTCCATCGTTACGGTAGCTCCGCTCTCAAACTTCAGCGTCGCCATGCCTTCCAAAAGATTCAGCGTGCCTGCCTGGAGCTGGGCGTTCTCTGCCGTGGGCAGATCCGAGCCCGCCCACTTGCAATTGTGCGCCTGGATCAACGTGGCCACGGTCTCGGGAGCCGCTTCCCGGGGGGCAAGGAACAGGCTGAACAGCAGGGTGATGCCAGCAGCCGCTGCCGCCGACCAGATGGCAACCGGCCAGCGGCGAACCACGATGGGGGCCGGTTCGGCCTCCAACAATTTGCCGAGAGACTCCCGTTCCGCCTGCAAGGTGGAATGCAACCAGAGCTGCTCCACATATTGCTCACGCAGGGCGGCATCCTTGACGATGTCCGCCTGAAATGCCGCCCACTCCACCGGAGAAAGCTGCCCCTCGATGGCCTGCTCGATACGGTCTTGGTCTGTAGTTTGGCGGTTCATCGGATTAGGTGGCCTTGGCCTGACGGTTGACGCAGTCGTTAAGCACCTGCCGGATGCGGCTCAGCAGCCGGTAAACCGCCGTGGCGGTCTGGCCCGTTACCGCAGCAATCTCTTCGATGTCCCGGTCCTCAAAATAACGGAGCACGATCACCTTGCGATGTGCCTCCGGCAGTTTACGCAAGCAGGCCTGCAAGGCTTCCGACCGGCGGTCCAGTTGACTGGCGTTGCGGTCGATCTCGGCCGAGATGGCCTCAATGAACGCTTCA
This sequence comes from uncultured Verrucomicrobiota bacterium, assembly GCA_964589735.1. GTDB lineage: Bacteria > Verrucomicrobiota > Verrucomicrobiia > Limisphaerales > JAEYXS01 > JAEYXS01. The sequence continues at coordinate 151,996 of CAZPUL010000002.1, forward strand.
TCGAGGGCTTCCGTGGACCGCTTGGCGGTGGAACGCCGGAAATTCAGGATGTGGAAGGTGACAATCTTACGGGCCCAAGCACGGAAGTTGGTGCCTTCTTGGAAGCTGTGGAACTGCTTCCACATCACCATTTTGCAATCTTGCAGGATGTCCTCCGCATCGGGCTGGTTATGGACCAGACTGTACACGTAGGCCGCCAGCCAGCGATCGTTCTGCGTCAGGAGACGCAGATAAGCCTCGGTGCGCTGTTCGGCACCTTCGGCATCGCCAGAATTTTGGTTGGACGGCTGGTCCATAGTCGTTGCTTCTGCCTACAAGATGTTACAACTCGGGAACTTTGGACGAATATTTTTATTTTTCTTCAGACGGGCAGTTGAGGGAGAGTTTTCCGGCAAAGAAAAAGCCGGACAGGGTGACCTGTCCGGCTTTGCCATGAGATTGATGCAGGCTTAGTTGCTCTCTGGAGCGGCAGGCGTCTTCCAGAGCGCGATGGAATCGATGCGGAACTTGCGTTTGCCGCCTTCCAGATCCATCTCCACTTCATCGCCCACCTTGTGGTTCATGAGCGCCTGGCCAACGGGGGACAGGTAGCTGATGATGCCCTTCTCGGGTTCAGAATCCCAAGCGCCCAGCAGGCTGAAGGTTTCGCTGTTGCCGGTGGCGAGCTCGGTCACTTTGACCACGGTGCCGATGCCGGATTCGTCCGCTTTGGCGTTGGAGAAATCCGTGCCGCGGGCGCGCACAAGCTGGCCTTCCAGCTCGCCTTTGCGGCGCATGAGAAGCTTCTGGGCTTCCTTGGCCGACTTGTATTCGTGGTTCTCGCGCAAGTCGCCGTAGCTGCGCGCGATGGCGATGTCCTTCGAGTTGGCCGGGATCTTCTTCTTGACCAGCTCCTCGTACTCGGCCTTCCGGCGTTCCAGACTTTCCCACGAAACCACCAGGCCGCTGTCCTGCTTGGAGGCTTCACCCGTGATGAGCGACTGGATGGACGGGTAATTCTTCACGATGCGCGCCAGGAGGGAGCGCTTGTCCATGTCATCGAAGCTCGGGGAGAGTTGCAGGGCGCGGGTCAGGTCCTTGATGACCTCCATGTCGGCGGAACCGATCAGTTCCACCAGCAGCGTGGCGTCATCCAGGATGAAATCGCGCAGGCGGTTGGAGCGGATCTCGTTGAACTGGTCGCGTTCCATCGCGGTGAGCATCGCGCGGAAAACTTCGGGCCCGAGAATGTCGGCAAAGGTGTCGGAGCGTTCCTTGGCGAGCCACAGGAGCGTTTCGCTGCTGGCCACATGCTGGCTGATGAGCCGGGCCAAGGTGTTCTTCAATTCCTGGAGCTTGCCGGCCTGCAAAAGGACGGCGGCACACTCGCTGCACAGCTTGGCGGAGGAAAGATTGAGCAGGGAGAGCAGGGACTCGTGCCAGGAAGCCGGGTGCGCCTCCTGATAGGATTGCAGCGCCCGGCGATACTTCGCGGCCGCCATGGATTCCATGATGGACTGGAAGGAACTCTCGCCTGCCCACACATCCTTCGAAGTCACTTCCCCCGGTTGGGCAGTCAAACCGCAGGCCTGGCGCAGATCGTCACGCAGGAAGACGGCTTCCAGGGCCAGCGACGGCTGGGTGCGCTGGTGGGACGTGATGTCTGCATTCAATTGGGTGATGACTTCCGTCACCGCGCCCGCCTTGTCCTGCAAATCGTCCAAGCTCTTGTGGATCTCATTGGCCACGATGAGCTTGGCCTTCAAACCTTTGGCCGCTTGGAATTCCTTCAGCAAACGGTCTTGCAGGGAGATGGTCTGCTCGCGCATCACCACGGGCTCGTTCTTCTTCAACGGCACGAGGAAATGACCGTCCTTTTTCATCTCGCGCTTGGCCACTTCCCACCACTTCTTCCAGTCGCTGGCGATGATATCCGGCACCAGCACGCCTTGGATTTGATCCACGGTGGCCTGGCCGCCGAAGCTGCTCAAGACGACCTTGATCAGGTCCAAGTGATGCAGTGCGGCCATCTGGCGCAAAGCGTTCAGGTCCGAGGCCTTACGGGCGAGGATGTGGTCCTTGGGGATGGGCTTCAGGGAGTCGGCGGCGAAGGACAGGTCCATCGAATGGGCCGGTTTGCCCTGGAAATCGATGGCGAACCGGGCAAAGACCGTATCGACCGTCGTGATCCGGCCAAAACCCCAACTGCGATGCATGCAGTAACCACCTTGGGCAAGTTGAACGAGCACATCGACGTGCTTGATGTTGATTTTTCCCGCCAGCGCCAGTTTCTCAAATTCTTCTCTCATATCAAATAACTCGCCTGCAATACAGTGTCCGTCATATTTAGGGCGTGACGGGTCAAAAACCAAGAGAAATTGCCCTTCGCGTCCTGAGACGATGCGAACTATCGGATGAATATACGGAACACTTGCTGGATAGCGAGCTTTCTCGCCAGCGACTTTCTGGTCCTGACCGGGGGCTGGTGCAGGAGCTGGTCTATGGCATCGTACGTGCCCGGGCCACACTCGACTGGCTGATCGATCGCAAGACGGATGGCCGCCCGCAAAAGAGCGATCTGCGCCAGTTGTTGCGTCTCGGTCTGTACCAGCTTTTCTGGCTGGACCGCATCCCGGATCACGCCGCCGTCCATGAAACGGTCGAATTGGCGCGGGAATTCGGTTACGGTCCACAAGCCGGGTTTATCAATGCCATGCTGCGCGGTTATGGTCGCGAGAAGGAAGCCACGCAGCAATTGCTGGCGGAACTGAAGATCAGCGACCCGGCCATCGGCTGGTCCCAACCGGCCTGGCTGGTGGAGAAGTGGCAGCAACGTTACGGCACCGAGGACACCCAGAAGCTGCTGGCCTGGAACAACAGCCCGCCGCCCACCTTCGCCCGCCTGAACACCACCCGCACCAATGCGGAAAAAATAATCCTGCAATGGCGCGAGGAAGGGGTGGAATACGATTTTTTTGCCCGCGACTGGCTGGAAGAGCACCTTATGTTCCGCCTCAAGAGCCATCCGGCCTTGGAAACGCTGCCCAGTTTTCGGCAGGGGCTGTTCTATGTCCAGGACCCCAGCACTTTGCTGGCGGTCAGACTCCTCGACCCGCAACCGGGGGAACGCATCCTGGATGCCTGTGCAGCTCCGGGTGGCAAGGCGACCTTCATCGCGCAGAAGATCGGCAGCAGCGGCTTGGTCGTCGCCCGCGATGTCTCGGAACCGCGGCTGAAACTTATCAAGGAAAACTGCGCGCGCCTGGGCTTCACCACGGTGGAGACGGATCTGGCGGATGAACCCAAATTGAAGTTCCGCTTTGACCGCATTCTCGTGGATGCACCTTGCTCCAATACTGGAGTAATGCGGCGGCGCGTGGACTTGCGCTGGCGCATACGGGCGGAGGAGATCGAGCGGTTGCGCGTCCAGCAACTGGAACTGCTGCGCAAAGCCGCCGCGCAACTCGCGCCGAAGGGCACGCTCATCTATAGCACGTGCAGTCTGGAGCCGGAGGAGAACCGCCAGGTGGTGGATGCTTTCCTTGAGCTGGAGAAAGGTTTCAAGTTCGAGACCGATCGCGAATTGATCCCCTTCAAGGACGGGGTGGACGGGGCGTATGTGGCGAAGCTGGTGCGGGTGTGATGGTCGTTAAAAGGTGAATCGTTAAATCCGCAGGACTGCTTCAAAGCGCTTCCCCACGTTTTAACCAATCACGATTCAACCTTTCAACGAATCCCCTTTGGCCTTCATCACCAAAATCTTGTCCACGCGGTGGCGGTCCATGTCCAGCACCTCGAAGACATAGCCCTGCGTTTCGAAGGTTTCGCCCTCCTTGGGCACGCGGTTGAACTGCTGCATCACAAACCCGGCAAGGGTTTGATAGTGGCTGGTCGCATTCCCCGGGAATCTGAACCCGGGCAAGGCCCGCTCCACTTTCTCCAGTTCCACCATCGCATCCATGAGCCAGGTGCCATCATCGCGCTGGCGCACCTCGGGTTTGGCCCGCTCCTCCTGCGTGGTGAGATCGCCCACGATGGCTTCCATGATGTCGTTCAAGGTGACGATGCCGGTGATGTAGCCGAATTCATTCGTCACGAGCGCGATGTGCTTGCCGCTGCTCTTGAAGGTCTCCAGCAATTGCAGGCTGTTCTGCGTCTCGGGCACCACGAGCGGCGGCACCATCACGTCCTTGACCTTCACGCCCACACCGGCGGCGAGGTTCGCATAGATGGCCTTGATGGAGACGATGCCCACCACATTGTCGCGATTGCCGCGATACACCGGGAAATACGTGTGCCCGCTGACGACGATCTTGTGCCAGAGCAGGTCATGCGGCTCATCGGCGCTCAGCCAGATGATCTTGGGCCGCGGCGTCATCAGGTCGCGGACTTTCAAGAGGTCCAGCTCCAGCACACTGCTGACCATCTGGCTTTCCGTATGATGGAACGCCCCCGCGCGCAGGCCTTCCTGCATCAGCACTTTGACCTCCTCCTCGGACACGGCGTTCTCGTTCGTGGGTTTGACGCCGAAAAGGCGGAGCATGCCATCCGTGGAACTGCCGAGGAACGTCACGACCGGGCTGACAATGGCTGAGAGCCGGTTCATGAAACCCGCCAGGGACATGGCGATGCCCTCCGGATTGCCCAACCCGATGCGCTTGGGCACCAACTCCCCGATCACCAATGAAAAATACGTGATGACCGCCACCACCAGGAAGAAGGAAACCGGCTTGGCATAAGCCCCGATGACCGGCACATCTGTCAGTACGATGGCGAGTTTTTCCGCGAGGGTGGCCCCGCCGAACGCACCGGCGATGATGCCCACCAAGGTGATGCCGATCTGCACGGTCGAGAGGAAGCGGTTGGGTGATTCGGCCAGCTCCAGTGCGGCGCGCGCGCGTTTGCTGCCGGCATCCGCGAGCTGGCGCAGTTTGCCCTTGCGGGAGGAAACCACGGCGATCTCCGCCATGGCGAACACTCCGTTCGCGACCAGCAACAGGAAAACGATCAATATCTCAATGGCAACTTGAGTCACGGGCGGACACTAACAGAGCCGCCGTCACTTTGCCTTGGAAAAAATCACCGTGATTGGAATGGCATGGGGCTGCCAGTGGGAAGGTAGCGTGAGATGTGACCATGCAATGCTTGCCATGGCGCTTCTGGATTCGTGAGGCAGCCGGCGAAAAGGGTTTGGGACCGGGTGGAACCGGTCCTTACCGCGCGTTGCAGCCTGTTCATCGCTTAACCGGCTTGCGAAAGGCGGGGGTTGCGGGCAGGATGAAGGGGCCATGAAATCCCTCACCGAACATCTCTGGTTTGAGATCCCCGGACGGCGCGGTTTCGAGAACATCACACCCACGGTGGAAGCGCTGGTCCGCAAGAGCGGTGTCATGGAGGGGCTTTGTCTGGTGAATGCGATGCACATCACGGCCTCGGTGTTCATCAATGACGATGAGAGCGGGTTGCATCATGACTATGAGGTGTGGCTGGAGAAGCTGGCACCGCATGCGCCCACCACGCAGTATCAGCATAACCGCACGGGCGAGGATAATGCGGATGCGCATCTGAAACGCCAGATCATGGGACGCGAGGTGGTGGTGGCCATCACGAAGGGGAAACTTGATATGGGGCCTTGGGAGCAGATCTTTTACGGAGAGTTTGACGGGAACCGGCGCAAGCGGGTGCTAGTGAAGATCATTGGAGAATGAAAAAGTACACAATGTGTGGGCCCCTTTCAAGATGCTAAAAAATAATATGAATATAGATCCCAAAAAAATATCTATAATAGCGCTTATAATAGCCTTTAGCACGTTGGGGCTCGAGTTAAAACGATGGTGGGCCTTTGATGGAGCAGTTCGAGCTGCCGTCGAAGCTAGGGAGAGGGAGTATTGTGTTGAGCTCGCAAAAAAACTCAACTTTAGCCGGGAATTGATGGGGCAACCCAAAGTTTCTCCGGGCAATTTTGCCGAACTGCTCGAAGCATATTTTGATGGGATGGCCGCTGTAATGGAAAGGGATGTCGGGGGCGGGAGTGAATATTCGCGATAATAATGAAAATGCAGATGCAATTGTGAAATTAAATGTAAAATCTTTTTTGCAATTCTCGTTTTGAGTTAAAACTTATAGTCTTTTCAAATTCCGCAACATTTTCGTGATGAAATCTAATCAAGCTGATGTCGGTTCTCGTAATAACTTTTTGCAGTGTGGATGGTTTGACAGTGCTGTGCTTGGGAGATTGTGTGCCGTTATTAGCGGCGAGGCGGCATGCGGTGTTGGCGATGGAGCCAATTTGCGGTTTGATTGATTGTTAGCCACGATCGAGTGGTTTAGGGGGAGCGCTTATCCGTCGCGTCAGCTTTGGATTGATAGTAAGATTAAGGAAGTTGTCCACAAAGGCCCTGTAGGCAATCTGTGGGATTCAAGCGCTGACGATCCGTATTTTGTGATTGGGAACTAATAGCTTATGAAATATTTATTCATTACAATAGTTGCTGCGCTGGCCCTTTTTAACGCGGCGTGTCGCGGGGCGAGGTCGGCATCTCATGATGAGGTGGTAAAAAGTGGAATTAGGAATATTCCGGAAGCTGGGCAGATTAGCAGTGTGTTAACAAACTTTCCTGTGCATAATAGTATTGCTCATTTTGGATTTGATAAAACAAAGCCGACGCGTTGGCAGACTGTGGTGTATTTGTACGATAGATATACTCTCATTTATGCGGTAAATATTCAAATTGATTACCGCTTGGGAGAAGTTAAAGGAATTGTTGGGCCGTCGGATTATTTTATGATGGAGACTGTCAAAATTGGGCGTAATGGGGAACAAGATGTGGGTGAGCAATGGCGGTTTGGCTCAAATGACTGGAAAAAGGTTTACGCATCAGGAGGGGATTTCTCTTCAATTGGTATAGTATTGAAAACTAATGCACCTATCCCAAATTGGTCAAAAGCGATAAGTTTTAAGTGAGTGAGGTTAGAACGATAGTGGAACGTGACGAGCCAGCCAAAGCACCGTGTGTGCCAGGGAAAAACGCCTTGGCGCAAACGTGCCGTGAAAATGAACGCAAAGGGCACGTTGGCTTTCCCAAGCCCGCCACAGCCAGTTGCCCCGGAAAAGAGCCTATCGCTTATGCGATCCGTGGTCTCGGTTATGAACCCCTCTTGTGCGGGGGAAAGTTGGCCTGCGTCACACTGAACAACCAAATGTCCCACATGCGGGATCCCGGTCAACTAGGGGCGTGGTTTGGCGGGTGTGTTTCAACTCAGCACGCCCGGATCGTCTTCGGTAATGGCTGCGACTTTCTCGGCCATTATCCGTGCTAGGTCACAAGCTGAGAGCTTCCGGTTGATTGAGGCTGCGGGGCGTGTTTTTGGGTTCCTTGCAGAACGCTTCTCTCCCATCTCCGGCGAATCACGGGGATTTACTTAATTTGTCCAAACAGCCACCGGGGTGGAATGGATCGGGGTGGTGCGGGTGATGAATCCTTTCCTGCCTAACGCGTTCTGCCACTGACATCTGCCAGCGCAACGGCCGGGCGGCGGCAAGCAGAACTTGGGACCGGCGGGGCGGGGCGGATTAGCCAAAAATGGTGTGGGCGGTCCAAAAATTGACGAATTTTGGAGATTGAACCCTTGGCCTTCGTGAACTAGGCTTGGTAGTCGAAAATTCTAGTTGGGACTCTGGCAGGTCCTCAGGAAGCAGTTCGCACGGAAGAATATATGATGAACGTCACCGCCTCACCCGTTGAGGAGCGCAAAGCCGCCGCCGCCCCGGCCACCCCTGCTTGGAAAGCTGTAGTCACGAAGTTCGAGAAGCCTTCGCTCGGTCGCGCCATCTGGCAGATGGTCAATACCATAGTCCCGTACGTGGCACTTTGGGTTTTGATGTATTTCACGGTGCAAGTTTCCTGGCTGTATACGGTGCCGCTGGCGATCTTGGCGGCGGGGTTCGTGGTGCGGGCGTTCATCATTTTCCATGATTGCGGTCATGGCTCCTACTTTGCCAACCGCACGGCAAACAATGTGGTGGGGTTCATCACGGGCATGATCGCCTTCACGCCGTATTATCAATGGCGCTGGGAGCATGCCATCCATCACGCGACGAATGGTGACCTGGACCGCCGCAGCGTGGGGGACATCTGGACGATGACGGTGCGGGAATATCAGGCCTCCTCGCGCTGGACGAAGTTCCTCTACCGGCTGAACCGCAATCCGTTCATCCTGTTCCTGATCGTGCCGACCTTCCTGTTCCTGGTGTATCAGCGTTTTTCCACGGCGAAGGCGAGCAAGCGGGAGAAGCATTCCGTGTATTGGATGAATCTGGCTTTGCTTGGGATGATCACGGTGATGAGCATGATCTTCGGGTTCAAGAATTATGCGATCATTCAGCTCATCGTGATGGGGGTGGCGGCGAGCGCGGGGGTTTGGCTCTTCTACGTGCAGCACCAGTTCGAGGAGACGTACTGGGAACGCAGCGAGAACTGGGATTTCACGACGGCCGCCTTGCAGGGCAGCTCCTTCTACAAGCTGCCGAAGATCCTGCAATGGTTCTCGGGCAACATCGGGTTTCATCACATCCATCATCTCAGCTCACGTATCCCGAACTACAATCTGGAGCGGTGCCACAAGGCGGAGCCGCTCTTCCAGAACGTGAAACCGATCACGCTGTGGTCCAGCATGAAATCGCTGACGTTCCGGCTGTGGGACGAGGAGAAGCGGAAGCTGGTGGGTTATCCGCGGCGGACATCGCATCAACGTTAAGGCTTCGGACATTTTTGGGAACAGCGCTGTTTCGTGAGGAACAGCGCTGTTTCTGTTTTATTGGGGAAACATCGAACATCGAACGCCCAACATCGAACATCGAGAGTGGGAAATCGCCAAGTTCTTAGGGAAACTTCAAGAATTTGAAACGTTCCGTAGTGATGAGGAATCAGTTCGGGCCTGCGAGAAATGCCAGCAGTCAATTCTGCGGAGGTTTCGAGCGGGAGTGGAGGTGGTCGCGGATCATTTTATTGGGCTCGGCACCCTGCCAGGTGACGGGAAAGGGTTTGCCGTCCAGCCGGGTCACGGGTTGACTTTGACCGGGTGATTTCGGGTCGAAGTTCCAATCGATCACGACTTTCTCGCGCAAGGAGACCGCATACTCGCGATCAAGACTGCCGCGGCCCCGCAGGATGAAATCGCTTTCAGTTTTACCGTCCATGACGGTGAGCAAGTCGTCCCAGGACTTGGGCCATTGATCATCATGGGCTTTCAGATACTCCACGAGGAGGGTGCCGGTATCCCAAGCAGCGTAAGCTTCACGGAGCTGTCCCGGAGCCTGGATGGCACTGTAAACTATTAGACACAAGAAGACCATGAAGGCCAGCAAAACGGACCATAGCAGTTTTCGTTTAAGTGGTTTCTCCATGGTGGTGACGCATTTCTGGCGCAAGGCCGTCGATCAAGCAATGAGATACTGAATCGCCTGATCCTTCAGTTTTTTGAAATTTTGTGTAGCTGGAGTGAGTTGTAGCGAGTGGAAGGATAACGCATGGTGGCGAGATTGGGCAGGGTGGGGGCATGAAATTGAAATTTTGTCCGAGGATAGTGAGGAATAGCGAGAATAAGGATAACGCACGGACGGAGGGGCTGGCAGGGTGGAGACATGAAAACGAAGGCAGAAGCCGAAGTTCGGCCTCCTGAGAATGAAGAAAAGGGGCGGACGGAAACATTTTGTGTGGATGTAGTGGGATGTAGTGAGATGCAAGGCTAACACGGGCATGAAAAATCGCGTAAAAGGAGGGTATGAAAGTGAAGATTGATAACAGAAGCGAGCAGGTCGAAAAGGGCGGGAGATTGCGGCCTTGCCTCGGGGCGTGGGGTGGTCATTATTTTGGCATGAACCTCTCTTTGCGCTGGCTGGCAGTGTGCTTGGCCGTGGTGATGTCATTTTCCAGTTCTTCTTCTCAGGCTGCAGCAGCGGCGCGGCCGAATATCATCCTCATTTTGGCGGATGATATGGGGTATTCGGATTTGGGGGCGTTTGGTTCGGAGATCAGCACGCCGAATCTGGACCGGCTGGCGAACAATGGGTTGCGGTTCACGCAGTTTTACAATGGAGCGCGGTGCTGTCCGACGCGCGCGGCGTTGCTGACGGGGCTTTATCCGCATCAGGCGGGTGTGGGGCACATGCTGGGGAACTTGAACAAGCCGGGTTACACGAGCGGGTTGAATAACAACAGTGCGACCATCGCGGAACTGCTGCGGGAGACGGGGTATCGCACGTATCACGTGGGCAAGTGGCACGTGGGGGGCATCGGCGCGAAGGCGGAGCCGCGGAATCATCCGCTGAGCCGGGGCTTTGATCGCGCGTATGGTTCGGGTGGTGGCGGGAATTATTTCGCGCTGCAACCCTTGTACATGGACCGGGAGAATCTCAAGCCGGGAGATAATTTTTACGCGACGGATGCGTTCAGCAACTGGGCGGTGCGGTTCCTGGATGAGCATCAGGGACGGCATAAGGAGCAACCGTTCTTCCTGCATCTGTGTTATACGGCACCGCATTTTCCGTTGCACGCGAAGCCGGAGGACATCGCGAAGTATCGCGGGAAGTATCGCGCGGGCTGGGACAAGCTGCGGGAGACGCGCTTCGCGAAGCAGCAGGAACTGGGCATCATGGACAAGAAGACGAAACTCTCCCCGCGTGATCCGGTGGCGAAGGCGTGGGCCGATGTGCCGGAAGCGGGGAAGGACGAGTGGGATCTGCGGATGGCGGTGCACGCGGCGATGATCGATTGCATGGACCAGGGCATCGGGCGGGTGATGGAGATGGTGAAGAAGATGGGGGCGGAGGAGAACACGCTGGTGGTGTTCCTCTCGGATAATGGTGCGAGTGCGGAAGCGCTGGATTCATGGCCGAATCCGGGTCGCGGGCACAAGCCGGGCAGTGTGACGGGCACGCGGGATTCGCACCGGTGCCTCGAGATCGGCTGGGCGAACGCGGCGAACACGCCGTTCCGCGAGAACAAGATGTGGACGCATGAGGGCGGCATCTGCACCTCGTTCATCGCGCATTGGCCGACGGGCATCACGAAGATGCGTGGGAAGATCACGGGTGAGGTGGGACACATCATCGATCTGATGCCGACGTTTTTGGAATTGGCGGGCGGGAGTTATCCGGCGCGGTACCGGAGTTTTGATCTGACGCCCTTGGCGGGGCAAAGCCTCGTGCCAGTGTTGCAGGGGAAGAAGCTCGGGGAGCGGGCGCTGGGCTGGGAGCACGAAGGGAACCGGGCATTTCGCGATGGAGACTGGAAGCTGGTGGCGACCTTCAAGGGCGAGTGGGAGCTGTACGATCTGAGCAAGGATCGCGCGGAAGGGAATAACGTGGCGGCGAAGTATCCGAAGCGGGTGCAGGAACTGGCGGCACGGTATCAGCAGTGGGCAGATGAGGTGGGGGTGGTGCCGTGGGAGCAATTGCCGGGAGCGGATTACAAAGCGACGAAGGGGTATCAGAAGAAGTCGGAACCAGTCCCCTGAAAGGCGAGGTGAGAAGTGCGAGGGGCGAAAGAGACGGTTGTCGCTCTCACCCCTCACCCTCGGTCCCTCTCCCCGTTGAGGGGCGAGGGATGAGCGAAGGGCGCATCACTTGCGCAGTAACTTATTGAAGTCAGCGAACGTCAAATAAGGAATACCATGAAGGAGAGCAAATACATATTCGGAGTCTTGCTGGCGTTACTTGTCGTATCGGTGCAACTCAGCGCGGCGGAGGCGAAGGGGAAGTTCAACCTGCTCATCATCACGGCGGATGATATGAATGCGGATTCGCCAGGGTGGATGGGGAATCCGCTGAAGCTGACACCGAATGTGGATGCGCTGGCGGCGACGGCGCATAAGTTTGTGAACAACCACGTGACGGTGCCGATCTGCCAGCCGGGGCGCGAGGCGTTGATGACGGGGCGGGTGCCGCATCGCAACGGGGGACTGGGTTTCAATCCGATCAACCTGGATGTGCCGACGTTGGTGGAGGTGTTGAAGGAGCAAGGTTATTACACGGCGGCGATCAACAAGGTGGTACACATGGCGCCGAAGGTGAAATTTCCGTGGGATCACCCGTTCGATGGCTCGGGCAAGAATCCCAAACTATTTCGCACGCACATGGAAGAAGCACTGAAGGAGGCGAAAACGGCGGGCAAGCCCTTCTTCATCAATGCGAACATCACGGACCCGCATCGGCCCTTCTATGGCAGCGAACAAGGCCAGCAAAAGAAGGCGAAGAAAGGGAAAGCGACTGAAGAAGGCGGCAAGGCAGCGAAAAAGTCCGATGCCGACGTGGTGGAGCCGCTCACGGCTGAGCAGGTCAGTACGCCAAGGTTTCTGGAGGACATACCGCTCGTTCGCAAGGAAATGGCGCAGTATTACACGAGCATCAAGCGGCTGGACCTGACGTTCAGTGAAATCATCGCGGCGCTGAAGGACTCCGGGCAGGAGGATAAGACGGTGGTGCTGTTCATGTCGGACCACGGCATCTCGGCACCGTTCTCCAAGGCTTCGGTGTATTTCAATGGCACCTGGTCGCCGGTGCTGTTGCGCTGGCCGGGGATGGGCAAGCCGCAAGAGCGCAAAGAATTCGTGAGCAGCGTGGATGTGATGCCTACTTTGCTGGATATCCTCGAAGTAAAGCATCCGGCAGGCATGGACGGGCGGTCGTGGCTGCCTTTATTGAAGGGCGAGAAGCAGGAAGGGCGTGACTACGTGATCACGCATGTGAACACAGTGAGCAGCGGGAAGGCGTTCCCGCAACGATGCATCCGCACGAAGGATTCCGCGCTGATGTTCCATGCGTGGGCGGATGGAACGACGAGTTTCCGGGTGGAGGCGATGAACGGCATCACCTACAACGCGCTGGCGGAAGCGGGGAAGACGGACGGGAAGATCCAGTCACGGGTGGAGCAATTCATCAAGGGCACGCCAGTAGCGTATTATGACCTGAAGAATGACCCGGAGGAGCGTACGAATGAACTGACGAATCCGAAGCATCAGAAGGAGATTGAGCGGCTTAAGAAATTGCTGCTGGCGCACATGGAGAAGACGAAGGATCCGCAGACGGAGAGCTTCAAGAAGGCGGTGTTTCCGGGGAAGTAGGGGTATGAGGAGGGTTGTTGATGCCAGTAGGAGGTGTAGTCGGGCTGACGCTGGAGTGGGGTCTGGTTGCTGGATTAGTTAATCTGGATCGGAAGATGCGCTGGTGGACCATAGGTCGGCCAAGCATTACAATCAGCAACCTTGTGGCAACTGTGGTGTTACAGTAGAGATTGAGCATCCACGACACATCTTGCCGTTCCCGTCTGACGTGTGCCGTATTGAACCTGTTCCGGACTTATGAAAACTTTGCCGATGTGGTTTAAATCTTGCGGACGATTCGCCTTGGTTTGGCTGTTCACGACGGCCGTAGCGGACTGGCGCGCAGTGGCTGCGGAGGCGACGAACTCCATCGTGTGGCACGCCGAGGCAAACACTTTGGATGTGGATATCGACAACAAGCCGTTGTCCGTGGTGGTGGCCGATTTCAAGAAGGCGACCGGTCGGGAAATCCACGTGCCGCCGGGGATGACCAAGAACATTTCGCTCAAGTTTTCGGGCAAGCCCATGAGTGAGGGGCTGGCCCGCATCTTGGACGGGTTCAACTATTACGGCGAAACTCACGGGGAGGTGTCGCGCATCGTCATCGTGGACCCCAACGGTGCTCCGCCAGTGCCGACCGGTGTGCGTATGGCGATGCCCCGGCCGCCTGCCTCGACCGGAAGCATGGGGAGCCGCCCGCCCGGTGGGAGCAGCGGCTTTAGCGGTCAACCGGGCGGGTTCACCGGAAGTCGAGGCGATGGGCGTGGTGGTGATGGACGCAGCGGTGGCAGCACCAGTTCCGATCGTGACCGTAAGCCGAAGACGCAAGAGCAGATCGCTTTGGAAATGCTTGTCCGCGAGGCGGCCAAATCTTCGGGCGCTGGCGGTGGCGGAGACCGTATCCGGCCCAGCTCCGGCTCTGGCGCGCCAAGTTCATCAGGCAAATCCAAGTCACCACGCTAGGTGGCCTTGGTGACCGGCTAATGCCGCAGTTTTTTGGCGTACTACTTCTTGGTGCAGTCCGTTACCTGACGCTTTCCTCCGGGGAAGGCCGCGAATCCTCCTTGCCCTCCTTCGGGTTCCCGCGCTTACTAAAACCGCGTCACGCATAGCATTCATGGACAGCAACGCGCCAGCCAATGAAATCAAGCAGCTTCGCCAGCGACTGGTAGAGATGGAGACGCTGCTGAAAAGCCAGCAGCAGCTCGAGCAGATGCTGGGCAAACGCGAGGAGCTTTATCGTACGGTGCTGGAAAGTCTCACGGAAGGCATCCTCATCACGAATCACAACAGCCAGATCATCTACGCGAATGCGCGTCTCGAAGAGATCACCGGTTACCCGAAGGATGAGATGATGGGCATGGTGAGCTACAAGTTGCTGCTGCCGGAGAAGGAATGGCCCATCATGGAGAAGCGTTTGAAAGAGCGTCTCGGCGGCAAGGAAGAGGAATACGAGCACGAGATCCGGCGAAAGGACGGCACGATGCACTGGATACGCGTGAAGGCTACACCGTATCGGAACGCGCAAGGGGAAATCATCGGCACCGTGGGAGCGCTCAGTTGCATCCAGACACAGAAAGATCTGGAACTGGAAAACGAATACCTTTTGTCCGAGATCAAGACCCATCACAACACCTGCAATATCGTCGGCACCAGCCCGGCGCTCGTGAAGGTCTTGCAGCAAATCGGTGTCGTGGCCCCGACAGAAGCGACCGTGCTTATCTTGGGCGAATCCGGCACGGGCAAAGAACTCGTTGCACGCGATATCCATGAGCATAGCGGGCGCAAAGGCCGTCCGTTGGTGAAGGTGAATTGCGCGTCCATCCCCAAGGAATTGTTCGAGAGCGAATTCTTTGGTCACGTCCGTGGGGCTTTCACCGGTGCGGTGAAAGATCGCGTGGGCCGTTTTGAACTGGCGGATGGCGGCACGCTGTTTCTCGATGAAATCGGTGAGATCCCTTTGGATTTGCAGGCGAAGCTGTTGCGCGTGTTACAAGAAGGGACGTTCGAGCGGGTGGGGGAGGAGCGCACACGCAAGACGAACATCCGCCTCATCGCGGCGACGAACCGCGATCTCTTGAGTGAAGCGAAATCGGGGCGCTTCCGCTTAGACCTCTATTATCGGCTGAGCGTTTTTCCGATTGAGCTGCCGCCTTTGCGTGATCGTCGCGAGGACATCCCGGCGCTCACCGAGCATTTCCTGAAGCAATCGGCCAAGCGCATGCTGGTGCCGTTACCCAAGCTGGCGAAGGTGCATGTGCGCGAATTGATGGCTTACGACTGGCCGGGCAATGTGCGCGAATTGCAGAACGTGGTAGAACGTGCGGTGATTCTCGCGCGGAATGGCGGCTTGCGTTTCGATCTGGGCAATACTCTGTCACGGCCCTTGCCAAGTGTGGCCGTAGTGAGTGCGCCCACCGCACCATCATCGGCTGATATCCCGCAAGGACTTTCGTTGGCCGATCTGAAAGCGCGTGAACGCGAGCTGATCCTCACCACCCTGCAAAAGACGAACGGGAAGATTTACGGAGCAGAAGGTGCGGCGGCCAAGCTGGGACTAAAGCCCACGACGCTGGCTTCCAAGATCAAGAAGCTGGGTTTGAAAAAGCACGTAACGGTAAGCGGGTGAGCCGCTCAATACCGTTTCCAAAGCGATGGCGCAAACAGCACGAGGATCGCGAAGAACTCCAGACGTCCAAGGATCATCAGCAGGCTGAGCAGGATGTGCGTCAACGGGCTGAGGAAACCGAAGTTTTGCGTTGGACCAACCGCGCCCAGGCCCGGGCCGATGTTGAAGAGCGTGGCCATCACCGAGGAGAAGCACGATTCGATATCCAGTCCCGGTTCCAGCAGGCTGACCAGGCCGGTACCCAGCGCCACGGTCACACCGGCGAGCGCGATGAAGAAAATGGTCTGCGCCTTCAATTGCTCATCCGTTGCGTTGCTGTTCATGCTCAGGCGGATGACCTGGTTGGGGCGGAAGGCCAGAATGGTCTCCAGCCGCACGATCTTGAAGAAGAGCAGCCAGCGGCTGACCTTGATGCCGCCAGAGGTCGAACCCGCACAACCGCCCACACACATCAGAAAGATCAGTGCCAACCGTGAGAAGTGCGGCCATTTATCGAAGTCGGCCGTGGCAAAGCCCGAGGTTGTGACAATGGTCACCACTTGAAAAAGTGAATCACGCAGAGCCCGCCCAAAGGATTGCTCATACTCCAGCACCCAGAGATCCAAGGCGATGATCACGGTGCTGGCCGCGACCAAAATGAGGAAGGCCTTGGTCTCCTCCTCCTTTTTCCAGCGTTCCCATTTGCCCCGCAGCAACCAGGCGTAGAGCATGAAGCTGATGCCGCCCAGCAGCATGAAGATTACCAGCCACAACTCGATGGCGAAGCTATCGAAGGCGGCCACGCTGGCGTTCCGGGTGCTGAAGCCGCCGGTGGAGATGGCGGCAAAGGTGTGATTGATGGCATCGAACAGATCCATGCCCAACACCATCAGTCCTACGCAACAGATCACGCTCAATCCCAGATAGATCTGCCAGAGCCGGGCGGCCACATCGCGGATGCGTGCCTGCACGCCTTCGCCGGATTTCGCGGAGGATTCGTGACGGAAAAGCGCCTTGCTGCCCACACCCAGATAGGTGAGCAGGGCCACGAACAAGACGAGGATGCCCAAACCGCCCAGCCACTGCGTGAGCGAGCGCCAGAACAGGATGCTGCGGGGCAGGATCTCGACATCACTGAAGACGGAGGCGCCGGTGGTGGTGAAGCCGGATGCGGATTCAAAGAATGCCTCCGTGGGGGTCAACTTGGCTTCCGAAAAGATGTAGGGCAGGGCACCGAAGGCACTGCACACGATCCAGCTCATGCCGACCACCGCGATGGCCTCCTTGCGCAGCAACTCACTTTTTTCTTCGCGCCCCAAGAAGATGAGCAGTGCGCTGGTGCCTGCTGTGAGCAGGGAGGAGATCCAGAAGCTCTCGATGGCGTCAAACCCCTCTCGTCGAACATCCAGCAGGTAAGCCAGCCCCAGGCACAGGAACATCGCGCCGCCCAGCAGCAGCAGCAGCGTGCCCATCAGCTTGCTCAGGAGGCGCAGGTTCATTTGTCCGTCAGCATTTTGATCATCGGTTCGCGGGCGGAGGGGGAGACCATGGCGTACACCGTGTCCCCGGCGAGGATGGTGTCTTCCGCAGAGGGGACCATCGCCTCCTGGCCGCGCAGCATGGCCACCAGGCCGCTGCCCTCGGGCCAATGGATCTCGGCGACTTTGCGCCCCCGTGCACTGCAATTCTCACTCACCAGCAGCTCCAGCACCTCGGAACCTCCGGTCAGGGTGAGCACTGAGTGGAATTTTTCGGACGTGATGAAGCGCATCAGGTCACGACTGGTCGCCACGCGCGGACTGACCGCGCCCATGATGCCCAACTGTTCGCTGTTCCGGGAAATGACGTTCGCGTAATCCGCCCGGTGGATGAGCGCCAGCGTGTACTTGGTCCCGAGGCTTTTCGCCTGGAGGCAAGTCATCACGTTGTCCTCATCATCCCGCGAAGTGGCGATGAAGAAATCTGCCTGGCCGACCTGTTCCTCGCGCAACTGCTGGAGGGAGGTGGCGTCGCCATTGATTACCACGGTGCTTTGCAGGATGTCGGACAGTTCGCGGCATTTCTTGGGATCAAGCTCCATGATCCGGACACGGTAGTTGCCGCTCTCCAGCATCTGCGCCAGCGCGCAACCGGTCTCGCCGCCGCCGAAGATCACCACGTTGAGCTGCCGGTCCTGCTTGGATTCAGGGTGCAGCAGGGAGCGCACTTCGGGGAGCCGGTTCGGGTCGCCGAACAGGGTTACCAGATCGCCCGCCAGCAACTGGTCGTTCGCGCCAGGGATGGTCTGCAAGCCATGCCGCTGGATGGCGGCCACGCGGACCCGGGCCGGCAGCCCCACTTCCCTCAGGGTTTTGCCGGCGGCGGGGCTGGTGGCAGAGATGTTCACCTGCTGGAGTTCCACCCGGCCCCGGGCGATCTCCTCCACCAGCAGACATTCCGGGTTGCGCACGAACTTGGCCAGCTCCACGGCCGCGAGGCGTTCGGAGCTGAACAGGTAGTCGATCTTGAAATGCGCCTTGTAGTCGAAGAGCCACTCTTCCCGTTGCAAGGCACCGTGAACCCGGGCGATGGCTTTCTTCGCCCCCATGGACTTGGCCAGCGAGGCTGAGACAAGGTTGGTGTTGTCATCGCTGCTCAGCGCCAGGAACAGGTCGCACTCGGCGGTGTTCGCCTCGGCGAGCGTCGTTACCGAGGCGCCGTTGCCGCATAGGATATGTATGTCGAGCAGTTCGTTCAGCTCGTCGGCCAGAGCCTCCGACTGTTCGATCAGGATGATGTTATGCAGCCGGCTGGAGAGGCTTTCTGCGAGATGCCGCCCCACTTCACCTGCGCCCAAGATGATGATGTTCACTATGTTTTTTGGCTCATTCGCGCAGCTTGATCAGCATGTCCTTGCTCTCCACCGTCTCGCCGACTTGCGCGTAGATGGCCTCCACCACGCCGTCCACGGGGGAGGTCACGGTGGTCTGCATCTTCATCGCTTCCATCATCAGGAGCTTGTCGCCCTTGGCGATCTTCTGGCCGACGGTCACGGAGATGGCGGCCACGAGGCCCGGGATCGGGGCACCGATCTGCAACGGATCGCTGATGTCCGCCTTGCTGCGTGTCTTGGTCGAGGGAGCGACCTTCTTGTCCTGCACATACGCCTCCCGCGTCTGGCCGTTCAGCTCATACGTCACCGTGCGGCGTCCGTCCTTGTCCGGCTCGCTCACATTGACGAGCTTCACGACGAGCGTCTTGCCTTCCTCGATGCTCACGGAGATCTCTTCACCCCGGCGCAGGCCGTAGTAGAACGAAGGAGTCGGCAGTACACTCACATTACTGAACTCGCGCAAGTGTTTGGCGAAATCCAGGAACACTTGCGGATACATCAGGTAGCTGAACACGTCGTCATCCGTCGCGTCACGCTTCAGTTTCTCCGCGACGTCGCGGCGGATCTTGTCGAAGTTCGCCGGAGTGGCTACGGCGCCGGGCACCACGCCCTTCTCGTAATTCTTCTTCGCCTCGGCGCAACGTTTCTCACCGAGCACCACGCGCGAAACATCCGCCGGGAATCCGCCTTCCGGCCAGCCAAGGCCGCCGCTGAGCATGTCGATCACGCTCTCCGGGAACGGGGTCGCACCGGGTTCCAGATTTACCACATCGGCGGGCTTGATGCCGCGGCTGAAAAGGAAGAGCGCCATGTCGCCCACGACCTTGCTGGACGGCGTCACTTTCACGATGTCACCGAAGAGCTGGTTCACTTCCGCATACGTGCGGGCGATCTCCGGCCAGCGGTGCGAGACACCCATGCTCGCAGCCTGCTCCTTGAGGTTCGTGTACTGGCCGCCGGGCATCTCGTGCAGATAGACTTCCGCGCTGCCGGTCTTCGGGGCCGTGTCGAACGGCGTGTAATACTCGCGGACCTTTTCCCAGTAATCCGAGAATTCACCCAACGCATCCAAGTCGAGATGCGTGTCGCGAGGCGTGTTTTGCAATGCGGCGATGATGGAGTTCAGGTTTGGCTGCGAGGTGCTGCCGGACATGGAGGAGATGGCGAGATCCACGATGTCCACGCCCGCTTCGCTCGCATTCAAGATGGCGGAGGATTGAGTGCCTGCGGTGTCGTGCGTGTGGAAGTGGATCGGCATCCCGATCTCCTCGCGCAGGGCCTTCACCAGCTTCTTCGCGGCGAAGGGACGGCACAGGCCCGCCATGTCCTTGATGGCGAGGAAATGCGCGCCCATCTTCTCCAGCTCCTTCGCGAGCTTCACGTAATACTTCAGCGAATACTTGTCGCGTTTCTCGTCGAGGATGTCGCCGGTGTAGCAGATCGCCGCTTCACAGATGGCGTGCGTGTCCTGCACCGCTTCCATGCCCACGCGGAGGTTCGGGAGGTAGTTCAGCGAATCGAAGATGCGGAAGATATCCATGCCGGAAGCCGCCGCGTGCTTCACGAAACCAGCAACGACGTTGTCCGGGTAGTTGCTGTAACCCACGGCGTTCGAGCCGCGGAAGAGCATCTGGAAGCAGATGTTCGGGATCTTCTCACGCAGCTCGCGCAGGCGTTCCCACGGGTCTTCGTTCAGGAAACGCATGGAGGTGTCGAACGTCGCACCGCCCCACATCTCCAAGGAGAACAAGCCGCTCTTCACATCGCCCAAACGGCGGGCGAGGGCATCCGAGCAAGCGAGCATGTCATAGCTGCGCACGCGCGTGGCCATGAGGGATTGATGCGCATCGCGGAACGTCGTGTCGGTGATGAGCAGGCGCTTCTGCTTCAGCGTCCATTCAGCAAATTTCTTCGGCCCAAGTTCCAGTAACAGATCGCGCGTGCCTTTCGGAATCGTTTGCGTGCGTTCGAACGTGGGTGAGGGTGCCAGTTCGATCTGCTTGGCCGGCTTGTAACCCTTCGCGTGCGGGTTGCCGTTCACGATGACGTTGCCGAGGAAGTTCAGTATCTTCGTGGCGCGGTCGCGCTTGAGCTTGAAGGAGAAGAGCTCGGGCGTCGTATCGATGAGCGTCGTGGTCGCTTGACCCGTCTGGAATTGCTCGTGGCGGATGACGTTCTCCAGGAACGGAATGTTCGTCTTCACGCCGCGGATGCGGAATTCGGAGAGCGCGCGATCCATGCGGTCCATCGCGATGTCATACGAACGGCCGCTGGCGATGACTTTTACAAGCATGGAATCATAGAAGGGCGTGATGACCGCACCGCTGTAACCCATGCCGCCATCCAGACGGATGCCGAAACCACCGGGGGAACGGTAGGCGAGGATCTTGCCGTAATCCGGCATGAACTTGTTCTCCGGATCTTCCGTGGTCACGCGGCATTGGATGGCGTAACCATTGCGCGGGATCTCGTTCTGGCCCGGCAACCCGATCTCGCGCGAGTGCAGGCTGTAGCCCTGGGCGATGAGCATCTGGGCGCGCACGAGGTCGATGCCGGTGATGACTTCTGTGACCGTGTGCTCCACCTGGATGCGCGGGTTCATCTCGATGAAGAACCACTCGTGCTTGTCCAGGTCGTAGAGGAATTCCACTGTGCCCGCATTGTCATACTTGATCTCCCGTGCCATGCGCGCAGCGGCATCGCAAAGGTCTTTGATAACGTGTTCCGGGAGGCCAAAGCTCGGGGCGACTTCGACGACCTTTTGATGGCGGCGTTGCACCGAGCAATCGCGCTCGTGCAGATGGATGACATTTCCGTGCTGGTCACCGAGGATCTGCACTTCGAGATGCTTTGCGCGCGGGATGTATTTCTCCAGGAACACGGCGGGATTGCCGAACGCACGACCGGCCTCCGCCTGGGCCTCATCCAAAAGGTGCGCCAGTTCGCCGGACTTGTGCACCACGCGCATACCGCGACCACCACCGCCGAACGCGGCCTTGATGATGAGCGGGAACCCGATCTGCTTGGCCTGCTTCAGCGCCACTTCGCGGTCTTCGATGGGCTCTTCCGTGCCGGGCAGGACGGGCACCCCGATCTTTTGCGCCAACGCCCGTGCGGCGGTCTTGTCGCCCATCATATCCAGCAACTCCGGCCGGGGGCCGACGAAGGTGATGCCCGCCTTGGCGCACGCACGGGCGAACTGCGGGTTCTCACTGAGAAAGCCGTAACCGGGGTGGATGGCCTCCACGCCCTTTTCCTTGGCCAGCGCCACGATGCCCTCGATGTCCAGATACGCGGCGACCGGTCCTTTGCCCTGGCCGACGAGGTAGGATTCGTCGGCCTTGAAACGGTGCATGCAGAAGCGGTCCTCCTGCGCAAACACGGCCACGGTACGGAGACCCAGTTCGGTCGCGGCGCGGAAGATGCGGATGGCGATCTCCGAGCGGTTCGCGGCCATCAGTTTCTTGAATGGCTTGGGGCTCGCGGTTGCGGCTGCTTCCGTTGTTTTCGCTGCTTTCTTCATGGCGGTACCAGATACTGAACTCATACATTAAATCGGCCCGCCTTTATACGTCAGGAATGTGCTCAAGGCAAAGGAAAGTCTGAAGCCGCCGACAACTTGCGGTTGAGGCAAATTCGGTTAAATTATCCTTGCTGCACCTTCGGCTGATATGTGGATCGCCACCGAGTGTCTGCCCCTTGCCTGGAAGTGTCTCTGCAGTGATTGTGCAAACTGCCAACCAAATGGGATTGCAATATGCCGAAAATCTTAGTCGTAGATGATAATGACACCCTGCGTGGGGCCCTTGGCTTGGCCCTGGAAGAACTGGGTTACGAAGTGCTGCAAGCGGACAACGGCAAGGTTGCCTTGGAGTTGCAGCAACGGCAGCCGGTCGACGTCTTGCTTACCGACATGATCATGCCGGAGCGGGAAGGTCTGGAGGTCATCCAGGAATTTAAGCGGAATTATCCCGGTGTGGTGACCATTGCCATGTCTGCTGGCGGACGTCTCAGTGCTAAGGATCTCCTGAAAGCAGCCAGACAGTTGGGCGCTGCCTACACGCTTGCCAAGCCGTTCACCCAGGACGAACTGGCGATGACCGTGGCGAAAGCGTGTGGAAAAACGGGTGACTGATCTTGCCGCCATGTATGAACACTGCTCGCATCCGCTGTTGAACCGGGCCGGCTTTTTAAGACGTATCCGGAGTCATTTGCTTTTGGCCTTCGCCTTTGTCGGCCTCGGGCTTGGTTTGGGAGTGTTCGGTTATCATTATATGGGGCATCTTGCCTGGATAGATGCCCTGCTGAATGCGTCCATGATCCTGAGCGGCATGGGCCCCGTGGATACTCTGCAAAACGTCGCGGGCAAACTTTTTGCGTCCTTTTACGCGCTCTTTTCCGGGTTCGTTTTTATCGTGGTGGCGTCCATTTTGGTGGCACCGTTTGCGCATCGCGTTTTGCACCGGCTTCACCTGGAAGACAAAGACGTGTCAAAATAGGCTGAATTTTCCCCTTCGGAGAGGGCGATTTCTACTGGTGACCTTGCTGGCCCAGCCGTTATGCCCTAGTCTGCGCGCATGGATTTAAAACTGACGGACAAGCTAGCCCTCGTTTCCGGTTCTACCAAAGGTATCGGCTTTGCCATCGCCACTGACCTCGCCCGGGAAGGCGCGCGCGTCATCGTGAATGGCCGTTCCGAGAAATCGGTGACGGAAGCGATAAAGGAACTCAAAACCATTGTACCCGTCGCCAAGCTGGAATCCTTCGCCGGTGACCTTTCCACGGTGGAAGCGACGGAAGCGTTGGTGAAGGGATTCCCCGTCGTGGACATCCTTGTGAACAACCTCGGCATCTTCGAGCCCAAGCCATTCGAGCAGATTCCCGATGAAGACTGGCGCCGCTTTTTCGAGGTCAACGTCCTCAGTGGTGTTCGTTTGAGCCGCGCCTATCTGCCAGGCATGAAAAAACAGAACTGGGGCCGCATCATCTTCATCAGCAGCGAGAGCGCCCTCCAGATTCCCGTGGAGATGATCCACTACGGCATGACGAAGACCGCGCAACTCGCCGTCTCCCGTGGCCTGGCCGAGTCCTGTGCCGGAACCGCCGTCACGGTGAATTCCATCCTGCCTGGCCCGACGCGTTCAGCCGGGGTGGAGGAATTTGTGAAGGAACTCAGTGGCGGCAAACCATTCGCTGAATTCGAGAAGGAGTTCTTCCAGAGCGTCCGCCCGAGTTCTTTGCTGAAACGCTTCGAGACACCCGAGGAGATTGCCGCCCTCGTCACCTTCGCGTGTAGTCCACAAGCCTCGGGCATCAACGGTGCCGCCTTGCGAGTGGATGGCGGCGTGGCCCGGTCTTGCTACTAAGCCCTGCAATTTTGGCTTTGAACTCCGCGCTTCTCCCCCAGACTGTGCCCAACTGATGAAGTACCCCCGCATACTCCTGTTGCTCCTCTGCCTGACGCTCTCGTCCGGCTGTTCGTCCTATTTTGCCAAGCGCATCAAGTATCACATCGAGCCCTCCCACGCGGCGGGCAGTCCGCAATTCCTCCGCTCCCTCAGCTACCTCACCGGCCCCGGCCTCCTCGCCAGTAACAAAGTCACCAGCCTCGTCAATGGCGACCAGATGTTCCCCGCCATGATGGCCTCCGTGAAAGCCGCCGAGAAATCCATCAACCTCGAGACCTACATCTACTGGTCCGGCGACATCGGCAAGGAATTCGCCGACCTCCTCAGCGAAAAGGCCCAGCAAGGCGTCCGCGTCCGTGTGCTTGTGGACTGGTGGGGCTCTGGCGAGGTCGATTCCTCCCACTTCATCCGCATGCGCGCCGCTGGTGTGCAAGTGGTGAAATACAATCCGCTCCTCCCGTGGAGCGCACTCCGCATCAATCACCGCGACCACCGCAAGCTCCTCATCGTCGATGGCAAGGTCGGCTTCACCGGCGGCGCGGGCATCGCCGATGTCTGGCTTGGTAACGCCGCCGGCCCCGGCCAATGGCGCGACACCATGTTCCAGCTCGAAGGCCCCGCCGTCGGCCAGATGCAGGCCGTCTTCATGGACAACTGGCGCAAGGCCGCCGGTGAAGTCCTCGCCGGTGATGATTATTTCCCCGAGTTGCTGCCCGCTGGCGATCAGCACGTGCAAGTCTTCGGCAGTTCCCCGCAGGATAATGTCGAGACCGTCCGCATGATGTTCCTCCTCTCCATCGATTCCGCCCGCAAGAACATCCGCATCTGCACCCCTTACTTCGTGCCCGGTGAAGGCACCGAGGAAGCGCTGGTGCGCGCCTGTGAACGCGGCGTGAAAGTGGAACTCATCGTGCCTGGCTCCACGACCGATGTCCCCATCGTCCGCCACGTCTCCCGTGGCCACTGGGGCCCGCTCCTGCGCGCTGGCGCCAGGTTCTACGAATACCAGCCCACCATGTTCCACTGTAAGCTCATGATCGTCGATGACGTTTGGGTCTCGGTCGGCTCCGCGAACGTGGACAACCGCTCCTTCCGCCTCAACGACGAATCCAACATGAACATCTTCTCGCCCAGCTTCGCCGCCGAACAAGTCGCCATCTTTGAAGCCGACAAAGCCAAGGCTGACGAAGTCACCCTCGAAGAATGGAAACGCCGCCCCCTTCATCGCCGCATCATGGAAGTCTTCACCACCCCCTTCCGCTCCCAGTTATAGGAGCGCGAGTTGTCCCAACTCGCAGCAACGCGGCCCAGCCAGCCGTGTTCCATCCCATAAGTCCCATCGCACCTATAAGACTATTCCCTCCATCGACAATCCACCATCCACTATCAACTATTTATTGGCCCGTAGTGCAACTATTGGCCCGTGATGCAATCACTTCCCTCGAAGTGGCCTGCCATCCAGTTTGTTCAGTGTGACACTCTCGCAGTAGCATCCTGTCCTGCGGTACTCTAGCCACCAGTCCACACCTCCCGCACCAAACCCCCGCCAGCCACCCCACAAGGCAACGCCGTTCGTCCTCGTCCTGCTACCCCGCACCTTTTGGTCGGGGCGTTCTCGTCGTCATCCTGAACCCCGTACCCTTAGGTCGGGGCGATTCAATAAATCTCGGACTTCGCCGCCACTCAGACGTCGAACCTCGGCATTCCCTTTTAGGGAACTATGTCAAAGAGCAATGAAACCACCCGACCCCTGTGCCGTGTCGTTACCTCCTCCCTACGATTGGGAGTCCAGCTTCAGTGTCCGTTCAATGACCCGGCTGGTTCCGCAGTGACTCATGGATTCCCCGGTGTGATCGTAAAATCCTACGCCCACCGACGTCCAGTTCGCCCTCCAGCTTACGGGCCCCGACCCAAACACCCGACCCACCCACAGATCCTATCCTTAGTCCGGTAGGGCGTTGCTGCCGCGACGCCCTGGCTCTTTCCCACAACTGGGAATCCGAACTTCAGCAGAGACTCCGCAGCAAGAGTCGCATTTCGCCCCTCTCACTTCGAACCTTCTCCTGATGATTCCATAAGGATTGCCAAAAAAATTCCAATGAACCATTGGCATGAGGATTTTCAGACTCTTCTTGGTTCCCAATTTAAAACTTAAAACTAAGAACTGAGAATTGGTCTTCCGCCTCTCCTTTACCAGCAGCGAGCTGCCAGCAACAAAAAGACTATCAGAAAAACCGTCACCCTCAATCGATTTTTCTTCACCCAAACCCTCCCGCTTCCGAACCGTTTGCCGCTCAAGAAATTGCATCCCAAGATTTTTTCTCGATCAATCCCGGATTCTGTGGCCGTGCTTTCAGGATTCTCGACTATTTTATCGTAACTAACTGGCCGTAAGCAACTTACGTGATGCGATTTTCCTTCCCTTTTTGCCTGTCTCGGTCCTGTTTGCCAACTCTTTGCCCGTCAAAAACTTACAAATTGAGCAGCCCTCTTCCGGCCGCTCCCGAGTGCGCTCAGGAGTTGCCGATGTATATTTACCTGTCACTGAATTACGCGTGCGTATGGGCGACCTGCACACACCCAGAGATATGAAGGCAAACATACGAAACAAAACAGACGTTTCAAACCCGGTGGTCCTCCCGGATGCGGTCCTTTTGGGAGCGCTGCCAGGTGACCCTTCAACTGGTGGCCGACCTGAACCGCCATTTAAAAATGAAATGGAATCCCATGAATACGATCAAACACTCGGTAATGAAATGGATGATGGCTGTCTGCGTTGCCCTTCTGCTGACACAGACGGGTTGCCGGTTGCCTCATCCTCCTGGCTTGCCCCGTCTGCCCGGTCTGCCACCTCCACCACTGCCTCCCTTCGGCTTGCACCAGCACCAGCCCTCGCCGACACCCGTGGTGGTCGCCGGGCCAGCCGACTCGCAGTCAGACAACTTCGTCCAACTGGCCCGTCACGCTCCTTAGAGCGTTTTTAAAACCGCTCTAGCGTCGGCCTGAACTGTTTCCGTGGAAAAACGCGGAAGACTTGTGAAATATTCAGGCTAGCCCTTGCTCGCTCCTTCCCCACCCACCAAACCCGCCAGCTTCGCCTCTGCTGCTTTCATATCCATCGGCTTCGCTGGTGCCTTCACCGGTATTGCTGGCGGCACCGGTTCCTCATCTGGCCCGGCATACGCCGACGGCGTCTTTATGATTCCCATAGCTTTCTGCGCCAGTTCCTTCCCCGCCTGCTTCACATTCCACACCATCCCCCACAACGCGGCGGCGAACACCCCCAGCCACGCTATGCCTAGCGTTTCCTTTGGCACCCCGCGCAGGATTGGTTCCACCCCATCCGCCAGGAAATAAACCATCCCTAGCACCAGCCAGAAAAACGCCAAAGCCCCCAGCGCCACGGCGCGAGCTGTGAACGCCGTCCGCGAGCGATCCCCATACGTCACCAGCAAAACGAGCAGGGGAGCCAGCGTCAGGAAAAACAAAAGCGTCATACTTGGCTTTTCATTCCTTGAATTTTATGCCGATCAATTTCCACTGGCCATCCACCCTCGCTGCAGCGGCATTCGCGTTCCACTTTAAGGATGGGTTGGCACCTTCAGGTGTCGCCATGCGGATTTGCACTGCATGTGTCGGTTTCACCAGAAACTCCAAGTCTTTATCCTTGAACTTGCCCGGCTGGGTGATTCCCGACGAATCCTTGCTCACATCGATGCTTTTGATCTCCACCACCAGCAGATCCTTATTCTTCAACGATCCGGCAAGAAAAGGTTTGAAAGCGGCCGTCAGTTCTTCCGGCTGTCCTTTCACGTGATACAGCGCCCAGAGCGCCTCACCATCATGATTTTCACATGCCTTCCTCACTGCCGCTGTCAACTCATCCAACGTCTCCGTTGCCGTCGCAGAGGCGCTCATGAGCAGCAAGGCAAACAACATGGGTAAATAGAACTTCATTGGCTTTATCGAAAACTACCGTCTCCCTTGGATAACTCCAGCGAAATTGCCCTCCTCCCGCTTGCCGCTCTTGCCTTTTTCCCAGCCGCCCCCTAGGTTCCGTCCACCCTATGTTCGCCCTCACTCGCGCCCGTTGCACCGCTGTTCTCAGCCTTTCCGCCGTCTTTTTGGTCGCCGCCACCTTGCCCGCAGTTGCGGCAGATGCGAAAGCCAAGGAACAAAAGAAGGACGCCCGCCCCACGCCGCCGACCCGCAAATTCGATGCCCCCGGCGCGCCCAAGTTCACCCGCCTGGATGGCAAACCGGGCGTCAATCCACCGGCCACTGCCGATGGCAATTTCGTGATCGGCCCCGAATACGTGGCCCCGCCGGAGGAAAAAGTCGTGCCGGGCGTGCCGCAAGGAAAGGTGATGCAGTTCACCATGAACTCGAAGGATTGCCAGCGGTTCAATCCCGGCATCGCCCGCGATGTCTTCGGCACCGTGGACCCCAAGAACCCCAAGACCCTCATCGTGGAGACCCATCCCATCGATTACACCCGCACCATCACCGTCTATATCCCCGCGCAATATGTGCCCGGCACGGCCGCCCCCTTCATCGTCAAGCACGACGGTCCCGGCATGGGCAAGCCCGATATGAACTTCGCGCACATCCTCGACAACCTCATCGCCCAGAAGCGCATCCCCGTCCAGATCGGCATCCTCATCCAGAACGGCGGTGGCGATGCGCAGGGGCATGAACGCGGTCGCGAATACGACACCATGTCCGGCCTGTTCGCCGAATTCATCGAGCACGAAGTCCTGCCGCTCGTGGAGAAGAATTACAACGTCAAGCTGACCAAGGACCCGGAAGGCCGCGCCACCATGGGCAGCAGCTCCGGCGGTTCCGCCGCGCTCATCATGGCCTGGTTTCACCCGGAGTGGTATCACCGCGTCCTCACCACCTCGGGGACTTTCGTGAACCAGCAATGGCCCTTCGATCCCGCGATGCCCGATGGCGCCTGGGGCTTCCACAACAAGCTCATTCCGGAAAGCGCCAAGAAACCCCTCCGCATCTTCATGGCCGTGGGCGACCGCGATAACTACAACCCCAACGTCATGCGCGACGGCATGCACGACTGGGTGGAAGCCAATCACCGCATGGCCGAAGTCCTGAAAGCCAAGGGCTACCACTACCAATACATCTTCTGCCTCGACGCCGGTCACGGCCTTGGCAAAGCGCGGGCCCAGATCACCCCCCACGCCCTCGAATGGCTCTGGCAAGGCTACCCCATCGCCGGCAAGTGATCGGTAGCTTGGATTAGATGCCGGCTCCGCTCCTGATTTTGAGACATGAGTATCAGGAACTCCGGCCTTTTTGGTTCTGTGTATTCCGCGTATTCTGCGGTTTTCACCCACGTATTCGCACTTGAGCTTCCGGCGGAAAACCGGCAATTTCCCTACCAGCGGATGCGCGAGTGGCGAAATGGCAGACGCGCCAGACTTAGGATCTGGTCCCGCAAGGGGTGAAGGTTCAAGTCCTTTCTCGCGCACCATATTCAGTTAAGGAGACGTATTCCTTTTTTTTGGAGAACACATTAGGTTCGGCACTAAGAAAACTATATAAGCAATATGGCCGAAGGTTTACTTCAACAATTCGGAGGCGAGTTTATTGCCGCACTTTTGGGTGCGCTGGCTGGCTCTCTTTCTGCCTATTACGGACAACAGAAAGCCGAAAAACTAAGGCTTCAAGAGGAGCATCATGGTGCGCTTATATTGGCTCAACTGGCGCTGATTGGGCAGGTCAATTCTTTAGAGAATCTGCGTGAGCAGTATCTTGATCCTTACAGAAACAATCCCCGCAGGGACAAAGAAATGGTGATGTTTTCTCAGGTGGGTTCTCAACTGGCCATAAACTATGATGCTTTGGCTTTTTTACTGATGACTGATTATTCGAATTTACCCTTGGAGATCAGTGTTGCTGAAAGGAGCTATCAAAGTGCTATGTCGGCCTTAGAGATGCGCAATATAGCATTTGAAAAATTCCATGCGAAAGGAAGATTAATTGAAGCGGATAGTGGTGCAGGCACGTGTAAAATAGCGGCAGATCCAAGAGATCTCCGGTTTTTGAAGGATACCACTGATTCGTTGTACGAAATCACCGACAACGCCTTAATCAAGTGTGACAAAGCGATTCACGATTTGAGGAGTGCAGGCAAGGTGATTTTCCCAAAAAAGAAGTTTTTATCGTTTGAGAAAAAAACATAAACAAGAGGTGTGTTCGGGAGGCACATGCAAAGTTTCAAACTCCTTCATAATTTTGCAGTTTATTTATTCGCTGCCTCAATTTTTTTATGCGGCATCTCAAAGGGTAGGTGGAGCTTTATTATAAAGTTTCTTGTCAGGAACATGTGAATTGTACGGGTTCTTGAGTGGACTCTCACAACCCCAGCGTCACCTTCAACCGGTAAAACCGCAGCGCCCCATCCGTCGGCAGGCTGATCTCGACGGCCTGATTGTTCCCCGCAATGTCGATGTATCCGGTCACGCCTACCCATTCCGCTCCGCTGCCCAGCGTGGTGGTGCCTTCCAAGGTGTAGCGGCGCGTCAATCCGGTGTAGGCGCTCCCTTCCGCTTTGAGCGCGGTGAAACTGAAATTCATCATCCCGCCATTGACCGCCGGTGTCATCTGCGCTGCATCGCGCACCATCGGGTCCGTCCCCAGCACATACTCCTGCGCGTTCGTCAGACCGTCGCCATCGGAATCCGTCGTGGCATTACCATTCGCCGAGCCGAAGTGCTCGATGAGCCAGCTCTCCAGCGGACTTAACACCGTTACCGCGATGGTATTGCTCGCCGTCTGCCCCGCGAAGTATGCCGTCGGCTGTGTATAAAGCTTCGTCACCTCGGTTGATCCCAGCGGCACGTTGAACATCGCCAGGTCCGCCAGCGACCCCTTCCACCAGCGATCCCAGACGGTGCTGCCCGTGCTCACCCCGCCGAAGTGCAACGGCTTGCTGTTATCCAGCGTGAACGTGAAATCACTGTCACTCCCCACCAGTGCGCCATCCAGATACAGGCTCAGCGTCGTGCCATTCCGCACGATGGCGAAGTGATGCCAAACTCCTGCCGACACATTGCTCTTGCTGATCTCCACATCCAGCACCGAGCCATTGTAATTCCGCAGATAAAGCGTGTTCGCCGAACTGTAGAAGCCCAGCGACATTGCGTTGCTCGCGTAACCGCCGGACTCGCCCAGTTGCACGAACATGTCCATGTTCGTCGGCGTGCCCCGCTTGAACCACCCGCTGATGCTCCAGTCATCATTCTTGAAATCCACCTCGCTGGTCGTGAGATACCGGTCGATCCGTGCCGCGCCGGACAGCCCGTTCTCCGTCAGCACCACGCTCTGCCCGGCTTGCGGCGCGAAGCTGGCGGGCACATCCGCGGCATAAGTCACCGTGCCATTTCCCTGGATATTCTCCGTCGCATCACGGAGTTGCCCCGTCGCATCCGTCAGATCGCCCGCGCTGAAATCATAATGCACCAGCGCCCGTCCGTCATAAGACTTGTCCGTGACCGTGTAGCTGAACTGCGCCGGCCCACTGTAATCCGCTGCCGGGGTGAACCGCGCCGTATGTCCATCCGCCAGCAACGTCACCGTGCCATTCTGCGCCGCGCTGACGTTGAAGCGTAGTTGATCCACGGGCGTCTCCACATCATTCACCAATGGCCGGAGATCCACATCCACCGGTGCGTTCCTCGTGGTCATCGCCCCCAAGCCGCTCGCCGTGGGCGCATACGCGATCTCCACATGATGCACCAGACTTGTGCGGCTCAAACCATTGGCATCCATGGCCACCGCGGTGATGGCATGGTTGCCGCCGGGGAGACTTGTCGCCAGTTCATAAGGCGCAGTCTCATCCGTGCCCAGCGAAGTAGCTCCGTCAAAAAACTCCACCGAAGTGATGGCTCCATCCGTGGCCACGGCATCAGCGGTAAGCGTGATGGCACCGGCTTGCGACCGGTATTCGCCATCCGCCGGACTGGTGAGCACGATCTCCGGCGGCGTGTGCCCCAACGCCAGCACGAGCTGCGGACGGTCTGCCGTAGTCCCGTTCTGTCGGCTCGCATAGGTCACATACCCATCCGTGGTCTGTGTCGTCGCATACACCTTGAGATCCAACTGCCCCGGGCCGCTCACTGCTGCCAAGACATCGGCACTGGTCGCCATCCCCACCGCCGGAGTCCAAGTCGCCAGCAGGGTGGAAGATGCCGTCGGGGCGTTGTTCCACGTGATGCCTGTCTCCGTCCAGTTTGGGTCCGTCACCACCGAGACTCCATGCACGCCTGGTGTACTCGTGGAGAGCGGCATCAGCTTGAGTGACGCCCCGAGCAAAATGCCCGAGTAACTCGGCACCTCGAACCGCAGATACGCCTCCCGATTGAATCCCGCACCGCTCTTCTTCACCACCAGCGTGGAGGCCGTGCCAAAGTTGGCATCCTTGCTCGCCGTGGCATCATACACATACGCATCCGCCGCCGCCGTCACCGCTTGAAATTGCGGCGTGCCCCGGTAGAACCGCGCCTTGTACGTGCGCCCATCGGAGCCGTTCACATTGATGGTCATCGCGATGGTGGGCGAACTCTGCGTCACCGTCACTCCTGGATCGGCACTGATGAAGGTGCCGGTAGCTGCGATTTGCAGCGTGATGCTCCCCGTATTCGCCTGCGTGGGATCACTCACCGCCACGTCCACGAACGCGCCATCTTCCCGCACCAGCACCGCGCACTTCTTGTTCGCCGTGATGCCGCCCGCGGTCTGGGTCGTATCCGTCCAGAAGTTCGCCGCCGTGATGCCCAGCGTCGTCTCCGTCACCGCCTGCACGTTGGCATTGTTCACCAGCACATTCACCTGCGGATGTTGCGCATAGGTTTTCGTGTGGCTTGCCGAGCGTCCCGGCAGCAGCACGTATTGATACGTGGCATTCGCCGGGTTGGAACCATGTTCAAAAGTCATCCGCAGATAGTTCCGCGTGATCGGCGTGGTGGAGCCCCCGTCATCCATATCTGAAATCGCACCCGTTCGTGCCTGGCGCACCGCCGTGAGCGCTCCCGTTTGCGGGAAATAATAGCCGATGTCATCCCCGCCGATATGTCCGGCCAGATGCGCCCAGCCCGCACTGGCGAAATTATTGGTCCAACCCGGCGCCGACGGCTGCGCTGTGCCGTTCACCGTGAAGGCATCCGTTCCCGCACTGGAAAGCTTGCGGTTTTCCACCGTCGTCTCGATCGGTCGTCCATCCGTACTGGTGATGCCCGCCCCGAGACAGACGATCTCGTCATCGAACATGAACCACGACTTCTTGCCGGTGAGCGTCACGCCGACGCCTTTGAATTGCATGCCGGCCGTGCCATACTTGCCCAGTGTCGCGCCGCCCACCCAGTTGTGCGGCGAGCGTGTGCTCTGGCCTTGGCCCCGCGGTCCCAATGAGTTGCTCTGATGCGGCAGCTTGCTCTTGGTCACATCCGCCGTGACACCGGGCAGGCGATAGGGGTCGATGGTCGGCCAGTAATTGTCGCCATACTGGTTGAGGTCGGTGTTGTAGAGGATGGTCATGCCATCTCCGGTGAACCAGCCCTGCAGATTTTCGCCGTTGATGGATTCGAAATTCGCGATGCGCGTGGAGCACATGCTGAGCCCGAAGCCGTAACCTGCGCCCAGATGCATCACCCGGTCCATCTCCGGAAACGTGTAATGCGTGATGAGCTCCCCCCGCCGTGGAATCAAATCGTCATTCATCAAGTCTTGCGCGAGCGCAAGCGTGGGGAGCGGACGGAGGCTGACAAAGTCGCGCACCGTATCCTTGAGCGCCCATTCCTTGAGCATCCGTTTCATCCGCAAGGCATCCTCCGCCGGGGCGAACTGCGCGATCTGCAGGATGGAATCCATGATCGAATGACCCGTGCTCTGCGGATTGCTCCCGGAACGGCCCGCCTCGCGGCCTCGGACGAAATCCAGCGCGGCCCCGTTGTAGATGATCGGCTCGAAGGAATCGAAGACCTGACGATAGAGGTTGCTTTGGGCCGGGTCGGTGACTTCCCAGGTGGACCCCGCCAGCCAGCTCATCACCGGTGCGATGTTGCTCATCAGGCTTGCCCCGTAGCCGGCGGTGTAAGGGTGGTAGGTATGCTGGATGAATGAACCGTCTGTATAAAAGCCATCGCCGCTGCTTACGTATTCGAAAAGCTCGCTGAAAGCATCCCGGGCCGCGCTGAGCTTGGCACTATCCTTCACCACGGCCCCCCGTACGGCCACCGCGCGGATCTTCCACATGCGGTTCGCCCCGGTGAAGGTGCCCGTGGTCCCGCCTGGTGCTTGTGTGGTGGCGGACGGCGTGAACTTCTCCACCGAATCCGTCAGATGGGCCATCTGTGTGGCGGTCAACTGGTCATACAGCAACACCGCGATGTCGCCGATCTGCAATGGCGAACCGATCTCGAAATCCCACCAGTTGCCGTAGATGGATTTGGAAGGGTTGTAACGGTTGGCATACATCCAGTCCAACCCGCCTTGGATGTCGGCGAGGAGCGAGGCGTTCCCTTGCAGCGCACAACCCGGCGTCGCATAGGCCAGCGCCATGGAACGCAAGCGGGAGAAGCTGGTGGTGATGTCACTGGAGCTGGTCGTGCTCGCGACGTCACTCCAGAGGTAAGTACGAGTCGGGGACTTATCCATGCTCGACCAATACGAGTTGGCCGAATTGGCGATGCTGTTCAGCTTGGAGATGACCGTCGGGTCTTCCTGATCGTAACCTGAACCAACGATGGTATCGAACCACTTCAATCGCAGGTCATCATACTCGTCCGCTCGGAGGCTGCTGGTGCAAAAAAGCAACCAGCAGAGCAACCAGGTGGCACAATACGCCCATGGCTTATGGTACGACTTTCCGTCCAGGGTCATCACCCCTCAAGATAGGCCGTGAAATACCTGAGACAACCGTAAAGATTCGCCCTTTATTGCGGTGGCTATGAGGAACTTAAGCGGCTTCACCGACGGCTTCCGTGATGGCAATCTTCCGCGACAACTCTTCTGTCACCGACTCGCACAGCCCTAGGAAGGTCTGTTCCGCCAGGCTCAAGTGACGGCTCTTCCAGTGCAGCACGCCCCAGGTGCGTTTCAATTTGCGCCGGCCCAAGGGCAGGGCGACCAGTGAGCGTTCTTGCAATTCCTTCTGCGCGATCCACGGTGCCAGCACGCTGACCCCCAGGCCCAGCTTCACCAGTTCCTTGATCGCCTCCATGCTGCCGAGCTGCATGAACGTCTTCAGGTCGAAACCCTCCTGCGTGAAATATTCCTCCACCACGGAGAAGGTGTAGCTGTTCCGGTTATAGAGGATGTAGTTCTGCTTCGGAATTTCGGCGCGGTTCACCTGGCCCTTCACCGCCCACGGATGCAGCGGGCTCACTAGGAACATCAGCTCATCATCGAAGAGCGGGTGAAACGCCAGTTGATCATCCAGTTTCGGCTCCAGCGTCAGCGCCAGATCCACGCGATGATTCCGTACCAGCTCCACAAGGGCGGGGGAATCACCCGGCTCAATGGTCACGATGCAGTCCGGAAAGCTCTCTTTGAACTCCCGCAGCACGGAGGGCAGCACATATTGGCAGGCGGTGGTGCTGGCCCCCAGACGCAAGCGGCTCCGGCCCCATTTACCCAAGTTTTCGAGCGAATCCCGGGCACTGGACATCTCTTGGAGAATTTTTTCCGCATACTGCAAAAGTTGTTCACCTGCGAGCGTCAGCGACACCTTTTTGCCCACCCTGTCAAAAAGACGACACCCTACATCGTTCTCCAGAGCCTTCATCGAATGGCTCACGGCCGATTGGGACAGGAACAGTTCTTTGGCGGCAAGCGTGAAGCTTCCCGTTCTGGCAAGGGTCACAAAGGCCCTTAATTGGCGGCTATCGAGCGGCTGATTCATGGATGAAACTGGTTCATACTCTTCATCGAAACAATTCAGAGCATTCATTGGGCCAACTTTCAGAAAATGGCACGCGGAAGGCTCTATAAAATGACGATGGGCAATTTGAACCACCTTCTATGACCATACGTAACCGTTCCCCGCGCAATATCCGGCGCCTCAAGATCGGCTATGTGCCACTCATCGATTGCGCCCCCTTCCTAGTCGCCCAAGAGAAAGGTTTTTTCGCCCGTTACGACCTGAACGTCGAGCTGTCCCGTGAGCCCGGCTGGGCCACCATCCGGGACAAGGTTATCTATGGCGAGCTGGACGCCGCCCATGCCGTGGCCGGGATGCCCTTCGCCGCGACTCTTGGCTTGGGCTCCATCGTCTGCGAATGTGCCACCGCTCTCGTCCTGAATCTCCACGGCAACGCCATCACGCTCTCCAAGGACCTCTACGACCGGGGCGTGCGCGATGCCCGCACCTTGAAGCAGGTCATTGATCGCGATCGCGGCGAGCGCACCTATACCTTCGGCGTCGTCTATCCTTTTTCCTCGCACAATTTCCTCCTGCGCCAGTGGCTCCGCAGCGGTCGCATCGATCCGGACAAGGACGTACACATCGTCGTCGTGCCACCACCCCAGATGTTCGCCAATCTTCGTGCAGGTAACTTGGATGGATACTGCGTCGGTGAACCTTGGAACTCGGTAGCTGTGCGTGCGGGCACCGGCTGGTGTGTGACCACCAGCGCGGAACTGGCACCGAATCATCCCGAAAAAGTCCTTATGGTGCGGAAAGAATTTCTGGATCATCACTCCGACGATCACACCCGCCTCGTCGCCGCGATGTTGGAAGCCTGCGATTATTGCGATAATCCCGAGCACCGCGATGAACTCGTCAACATCCTCTCTCGCCCCGCTTATCTCAATGTACCCGCACAGAACCTGCGCCAGAGCCTGACCACCACGTTCGATTGCGGTTACGGCCGCACGCGTGCCTCCGATGATTTTCTCGTGTTCCACAAGCACGGCGCGAACGAGCCTTCGCTCGACAAAGCGGCGTGGGTCATCAATCACCTCATCCACAGCGGCATGGCTACGCAGCCGGACGGCATTGTGCGCGGCACGGCCGCGAAAGTTTTCCGCCAGGACCTCTACGAAGAAGGGCACCAGTTATTCGCCGAGTGCCGTCGCCCCCTCTCCATCGCCAACGCCGGCAATCAACCGCTCGTGGTCTAGCGAGCGCGGACAGCGACGGTCTCCTCGCCCGCCCGCCACGGCTTTTCTGCCGGGGGCGGGTTATCCGGTCAACCGCATCCGCTCCACAGGTTTCTTCGCATTAACCCGCCGTCGCGCTTGCTTGCGCGGATCAATTATAATCCTCCTTGTGCCTTCCTCGTGTTCACTTGCTCCGCCTGCCTGTTAATGTCGTCTTTGAATAAATTTCGCCACTCAGCTCCGATTTCTGGCTAATCTTGCCCTTTCATGAATGGTCATTTCAGGTCTGTTTTCATTGGGAATAATTTCAATTACTACCTTTTGCTATCCTCCGGACTGTTGCCTTGGAGCGCTCTGCGTGATTCATGAATGGATTTCATTGATTGCAGAAGTATAAATCACCGCGTTAATACCGCTTCTGTGGCCGGGCTGGCATGGCTGGCGCTTAGGCTTGTGCCATGGTGAATGTGAAGTCAGCCAGACCGGAAGCGCGCCCGTCCAGCTCCAGCAGTTGGTCGCGCATCCTTTTGCTGGCGGACTCCGAGTGCGGCACGAAGCAGTCCGCCCTCGAAGCCGCCGTGGCCTGCTTCGCCCGTCGCCGCCTGTCCAATGTTCCTGCGGTCTGTGTGTCCCAACCTCAACCTCTTGTGAAATAACCTCATGAAATCCAACCTTGAAACCTTCTCTGCCACGCCGGTCAGCCGCCGTCGCTGGCTCGGTCTCGCCTTGGCCGGTGTGATGGCCGGGGCCCTTTCCGCCCCTGCGTCCAGCCTGCTCAACCCGGAGAAATCGGACCTCAAGCTGGGCTTCATCAAGCTCACGGATTGCGCACCGATCGTCATCGCCAAGGAGTTGAACTTCTTTGAGGACGAGGGGCTCTACGTCACCATCGAGGCCCAGGCCAACTGGAAGATTCTGCTGGACCGTGTGATCACCGGCGAGCTGGATGGCGCGCACATGCTCGCTGGCCAGCCCATCGCCGCGACCATAGGTTTCGGCACCAAGGCGCACGTCGTGACTGCGTTCAGCATGGATCTGAACGGCAACGCCATCACCGTCTCGAACGAGATCTGGGACAAGATGAAGGCGGCCAATCCGGCACTGGCCAAAGCGAAGCCCGAACATCCCATCAAGGCGGATTATCTGAAACCCGTCGTCCAGTCCATGAAGAGCGCGGGCACGCCGATGAAGATGGGCATGGTATTCCCCGTCTCCACGCACAACTACGAACTGCGCTACTGGCTCGCTGCCGGCGGCATCAATCCCGGTTACTACACGCCCACGGACATCAACGGCAATACCGATGCGGACATCCTCATCTCCGTGACCCCGCCGCCGCAGATGCCTGCTACGCTTGCGCAAGGTACCATCCATGGTTACTGCGTGGGCGAGCCGTGGAACCAGCAGGCCGTCTTCAAGAAGATTGGCGTGCCCGTCATCACGGACCTCGAGATCTGGAAAAACAATCCGGAGAAAGTGTTCGGTGTGACTTCCGCCTGGGCCACGAAGAATCCGCAGACCCATCTCGCCGTCGTCAAGGCCCTCATCCGCGCAGGCAAGTGGCTGGATGCCAGCCCGGAGAACCGCAAGAAGGCCTGCCAGATCCTGTCCAAGCCGGAATACGTCGGCGCGGATTATGAAGTCATCGCCAACAGCATGACCGGCACCTTTGAATACGAAAAGGGTGACAAGCGCGAGCTGCCCGACTTCAACGTCTTCTTCCGCTACTACGCCACTTATCCTTACTACAGTGACGCCATCTGGTATCTCACCCAGATGCGCCGCTGGGGCCAGATCGGCGAGGCCAAGCCCGACGCTTGGTATCATGAGACCGCCAAGAAAGTTTATCTGCCGGACGTCTATCTGAAGGCCGCGCAGATGCTTATCAAGGAAGGCAAGATCAAGGCGGATGAAGTGCCTACGACCGACGGATACAAGCCTGCCGACGCTGGTTTCATCGACGGCATCACTTTTGATGGCCGTAAGCCCAACGACTATTTGAAGCAATTCAAGATCGGTAACAAAGACTGACCATTGCCATCGGGGAGGAATCGCAAATGAACAAATTGATCCAAACACTGGAAGCCTTCGGCTTGAACTGGCTCGTCCCGTTCGCCCGCCTGCTGGCCCGCGACAATCCGGCGGAACAGTTCCGTCAGATACTGCTCTACATCGGCATGCCCATCGTGGCATTCCTGATCTTCCTCGGCATCTGGTCGTCCATCGCCCAGACCGTCAAAGTCAGCTTCGGCGCGTTGCCTGGACCCAAGGCCGTGCTGGAGGAATCCAAGAACCTCTGGGCCGAGCACAAGGCGGAGCGCCGGAAAGAGGTGGAATTCTACCAGCGCCAGGCCGACCGCAAAAAAGCGTTTCTGGCCGAGAACCCGGCGGGTGAATGGAAGGAGCGTAAGTACGCCGGCAAACCGACTTACTTCGACCAGATCGTCACCAGCCTGAAGACGGTGTTCACCGGCTTCCTCATCGGTTCACTCATCGCTGTGCCGTTGGGCATCGTATGTGGCCTCAGCAAGGTGCTGAACACTGCCTTGAATCCCTTCGTGCAGATCTTCAAGCCGGTGTCCCCCCTCGCGTGGCTGCCCATCGTCATGATTTTGGTCAGCGCCTTGTACAATCCGGCCGACCCGGCGTTTGAAAAATCCTTCATCAGCTCGGCCATCACCGTGGCGCTCTGTTCGCTCTGGCCCACGCTCATCAACACCGCGCTCGGCGTGGCCACGATCGACAATGATTACCTCAACGTGGCCAAGGTGCTGAAGCTCGGCTGGTTCACCAAGATCTTCAAGATCGTCATCCCGTCTGCGCTCCCGCTCATCTTCACCGGTCTGCGCCTCTCCCTGGGGGTCGGCTGGATGGTGCTCATCGCCGCCGAGATGCTCGCGCAAAATCCCGGCCTGGGCAAATTCGTCTGGGACATGTTCCAGAACGGCAGTTCGCAGACGCTCGCCCAGATCATGGTCGCCGTCTTCACCATCGGCATCATCGGCTTCTTCCTGGACCGGATCATGTTCGTCTTCCAGAAGGCCGTGAGCTTCGATGCCGCCACCGTCCGTTAACGAAAGGTGCTGCCATGCCGTTATTGGAACTAAAATCCGTGGCGAAAGGTTACGGCTCCGGGCCCACCCGCGCCGAAGTGCTGGAGGACATCGACCTCCAGATCGAGGAAGGCGAGTTCGTGGCCATCGTCGGTTACTCCGGCGCGGGCAAGACCACCTTCATCTCCATGATCGCCGGACTGATCCGGCCGGACCAGGGCGAGGTGCTCCTGAACGGCCAGAAGGTCACCGAACCTGGCCCTGACCGGGCGCTGGTCTTCCAGAACTACTCGCTGCTCCCATGGCTTAGTGTGTATGGCAACATCGCGCTTGCTGTGGACAGCCTGTTCAAAGATTGGTCTGCGGAGAAACGCCGCGAGCATGTGGAGAAATACATCAAGATGGTGAACCTTTCCCACGCTCGAGACCGCAAGCCGCGCGAACTGTCTGGCGGCATGCGCCAGCGTGTTTCCGTGGCCCGTGCTCTGGCGATGAATCCCCGCATCCTCCTGCTGGATGAACCGCTCAGCGCCTTGGACGCCCTGACCCGTGCGGTCTTGCAGGACGAGATTTCCCGCATCTGGCAGGAGGACCGCAAAACGGTGGTTCTCATCACCAACGATGTGGATGAGGGCATCATGCTTGCCGACCGCATCATCCCCTTGAGCGCCGGGCCCAAGGCGACTTTGGGGCCTTCCGTGCGGGTGGATATCGAGCGCCCGCGCGACCGCAAGGCCTTGAATCACGATCCGCGCTTCCAGCGCATCCGCCGTGAAGTGCTGGACTTTCTCCTGGGCCCGGGCGGCCACACGCACACCACGGTGACGAGAAAACTGGTGCTGCCCGATATCGAGCCGGAAGACCTGACCATTCCGCCGGATATATTTACCCCGCGCCGTGCGCCCCGTCGGCGAAATGAGCAGAAACGCGAAACGGTGGAGGTTGAGCTATGAGCGACTATCTGGAGATATCCAATCTGTCCAAGGTGTATCCCACGCCCAAGGGACCGGCGGTCATCGTCAAGAACTTCGACATGCGCATCAAAGCCGGCGAGTTCATCACGCTCATCGGACATTCGGGCTGCGGCAAGTCCACCGTGCTCTCCATGGTGGCCGGCCTGAATGAGATCAGTGACGGCAATATCGTGCTGGCGGGCAAGGAATTGTCCGGCCCCGGTCCGGATCGAGGCATCGTTTTTCAAGCCCCGTGCCTGTTGCCGTGGTTTTCGGCTTTGGACAATGTGCTGCTCGGCGTGGACCGTGTCTTCTGGACGGCCTCCCCGGAGGAACGCCACCAGATCGCCGAGTATTATCTCACGCTCGTCGGCCTGGGGGATTCACTGCACAAGAAACCGGGTGAACTTTCGCAAGGCATGCGCCAGCGCGTGAGCATCGCCCGCGCCTTTGCGCTTTCGCCCAAGATGTTCCTGTTGGATGAACCCTTCGGCATGCTGGATTCATTGACCCGCATCGAGCTCCAACAGGTGCTCCTCAACCTCTGGAGCCGCGACCGCAAGACTGCGCTCATGGTGACGCATGATGTGGATGAGGCGCTCTTCCTCTCGGATCGCATCGTCATGATGACGAACGGTCCGGCGGCAGAAGTTGGGGAGATTCTGGAAGTCCCCTTTGCGCGTCCCCGCAATCGCAAACAGCTTATGGAGAGCGCGGAATATTACGAACTGCGCGAGCGCATCATCACGTTTCTCGAAGAGCGAGCTCATCATCACCAGCCCGTCCCGGCCAAGCCTGCGGAGCCGGAAGTTGCCGCGGTTGCCTGATCGGTCCATCCTTCATGGCGCGGTCTCGTGGAAACGGGACCGCGCTTTTTTCTTTTCCGGTCCCCAGTTGATTTCTTCACGGTATCCAGGCCCGTGTGAAAGTGTATCACTTCGTCCATGAGGATGTCGGTTTTTGCCCATACTGGCCAAGCGATGGCTTTCCTTTGCGTGATAAAACCCCTGAATTTAAAGGTGTTTCATCATAGAAGTAAGTTTCATGCATGTTTTTCCCTGTGCAAACACCACGCTATGTGCGGACTGCCGTCCGCATGAATGCGGCTCATGGGAATCCGGCAATCTATGAGGGGTCGAAAAACGGGCACATGGCATCACCGTTGCTAAATGTTCCGCAGGCTGCGGGTGCAGCCCGGCGGGCGGAGAGATGTTATGTCGCTGATGACCGAGACAACTGATGCGAGCAAGGCCGGCTCTAAGAGCCGGGTGACGGCCCGTCGCCGGTCCGTGGAGATGCCCGCACTGGTCATCTTGGGCAACGGCATGGCCAGTTACAAATTTTGCGAGCGTCTCGTTGAGTCCGGGGCTGTGGCCCGCTATCGCGTGACCGTGCTGGGTGAAGAGAAACGGCCCGCCTATGACCGCGTCCATCTCACTGATTTCCTCACCGGCAAATCTTCCGAGGATCTCCTTCTCGCCCGCCAGGAATGGTATGTGGAAAACGGCATCGAACTGCATGTGGGCGATGCGGTGGTCGCCGTTGACCGGGGTCGCCGTTGTGTCCGCACGGCCAGC
Organism: uncultured Verrucomicrobiota bacterium; assembly: GCA_964589735.1. Lineage (GTDB taxonomy): Bacteria > Verrucomicrobiota > Verrucomicrobiia > Limisphaerales > JAEYXS01 > JAEYXS01. The sequence continues at coordinate 194,666 of CAZPUL010000002.1, forward strand.
GGGAAGGAAGTGGCCTATGACAAGCTGATCTTTGCCACCGGTTCCCGTGCGTACCTCCCGCCCGTGCCGGGCCATGATTTACCGGGTGTTTTTGTATACCGGACGATCGAGGACTTGGAAGCCATCCGAGCCTGCGCGGCCCAGGGTGGTCGTGCGGCGGTGCTCGGTGGTGGACTGTTAGGACTGGAGGCCGCCTGGGCGTTGCAGAAGCTGGGGATGAAGACCTGGGTTGTGGAGCGTGGCTCCGGTTTGCTGGCCCGCCAGTTGGATCCGCAAGCTTCCAGCACGCTGCTCAAACAGGTGGAGCGCCTCGGTCTGAATGTCTGTCTGGGCCGCGAGACCCAGAGCATGGAACTGCACGGCAAGGACCTGATGGTGCAATTCAACACAGGGGAAGCTTTGCGTGTGCAGATGGTGGTGGTGGCCGTGGGCATTCGTCCGCGCGATGAGCTGGCCGCCGCCTGTGGCCTGCGCCTGGGTGCCCGGGGCGGCATCCTGGTCAATGACCGGCTGGAGACGTCGGATGCCGATATTCATGCCATTGGCGAATGTGCCGTGCATAACGGAATAATCTACGGACTCGTTGCCCCGGCTTACCGCATGGCGGAGGCGCTTGCCGCCTCGCTCGGTGGCAAGCGCAAGAAATTTACCGGGGCCGATCTTTCCACCCGGCTCAAGCTCCCGGGTATAGAAGTCGTAGCACTGGGCGATTATCAGGCCGACGGGGAAAGTGTTGTACGCGAGGACAGGGAAGGTTACCGCCGCCTCGTGATGTCTGGGGGACATCTGGTTGGAGCTGTGGGCATCGGACCGTGGCCGGAGCTGCCCCGTTTGCAGGAACTGGTGGACCGGCGTGGAAGACTTTGGCGCTGGCGTCGGCAACGCTTTGAGCGGACCGGCCGCCTCTGGAGCGATGAAGCGGTGCGCAATGTCGCCCACTGGCCGGCCGAAGCGCTGGTCTGCAATTGTGTCGGGGTGCGCCGCGGCACCTTGAGTGCCGCTTGTGCTGCGGGTTGCCGGACGGTCGAGCAGCTCGCTGAAAAAACCAAGGCTTCGACGGTTTGCGGTTCGTGCAAGCCGCTGCTCGCAGAACTGGCCGGACAGGCGGTGGCCTTTCCGCCGGTGCGTGGCAACGGGTTGCTCATCACTGCCGCCGTGCTGGCCTTGCTGTTCGTGCTGGCCATCGCCCTGTTGCAACCCATCCCGCTTTCCGGCTCTGTGCAGGCCAAGACGCTGGCCGACCGTTTGTGGACGGATACTTTCACCCGTCAGGTCACCGGCTTCACCTTGCTCGGCATCACCTTGGTGAGCCTGATCTTTTCCCTGCGCAAGCGCATCAAACGTTTCACCTTGGGCGGCTTCGGCTGGTGGCGCGCGGTGCATGCTGCCATTGGTGTCCTCACGCTGGTGGCGCTTGTGACACACACGGGATTCCGCCTGGGGCAGAATTTAAACCGTGTCCTGATGTTCAATTTCTTGGCGCTGGCGCTGCTGGGTGCGCTGGCGGGTGGGGTGACAGCTTTGGAAAACCGGCTGGACGGGCCGGCAGCGAGAAAGTTGCGGGCTCTCTGGACCTGGTCCCACATCTTGCTCGTCTGGCCTTTGCCTGTGCTGATCGTGTTCCACGTATTGGCATCCTACTACTTCTGAACTGTGCGGAAGACGTTGCTGCTATTTACGGCTTGGTTGCTTGTGACGACTGTGATGAGTGCTTATCTGACAAATCGACTGCGCGGCCCTGACCGGCGGGTATTCCTGCCGGACCGGACCACGCATGGCCATTATCAGATCGAGCTGGCGTGCAATGCGTGCCACACATCCATGATGGGTGTGAAGGAGGATTCATGCATCGAATGCCATGCTGCCGAACTGAAGCTGGCGAACGATTCTCATCCCAAGAGCAAGTTCACCGATCCGCGCAACGCCGACCGCCTGAAGCTCCTCGATGCCAGCAACTGCCTGACTTGCCACAAGGAACACATGCCGGAGCGTACCGGCGCGATGGGCGTCAGTCTGCCGGATGACTATTGCTACCACTGCCACAACACCATCGCGGAGGAACGTCCCAGCCACAAAGATTTCGCCTACAACTCCTGCGCCAATGCCGGCTGCCACAATTATCACGACAACACGGCGCTGTATGAAGATTTCCTTACCAAGCACCTGCACCAGCCCAAGTTCAAGGACCAGGCTGAGGTGCCCAAACGCCAGTTGCTGGCTTTCCTGCTGGAAAGCGAGACCCGCCAGCCGGCCAAAGCGCTCACCGCCACAGACCAGAACGCTCCCGCCACCGTTTCCGCCGATGCCGGGATTTTGGCTGAGTGGGCCGCCACTGCGCATGCCAAGGCGGGTGTGAACTGCCGTGATTGCCACGAGGTGATGGATCAGAATACCAAGACGCTCACATGGCAGGACAAGCTGGACCATAACTCTTGCAACAAGTGTCACGCGGAAGAGGTAAAAGGATTTCTCGGCGGCAAGCATGGCATGCGTCTGGCCTTTGACCTGTCACCCATGCAGCCCGCCCTTGCCCGCCAGCCGATGAAGCCCGAGGCGGCGCATCGCGACCTCAATTGCATCTCCTGCCACGGCTCGCATGACTTTGACACGCGCACCGCAGCGGTGGATTCCTGTCTGAGCTGTCATAACGATTCCCACAGCCTCGCCTACAAGAACTCCTCCCACTTTGAACTCTTCGTGGCCGAACTGAAGGGAGAAGGGGCGAAAGGCACCGGCGTCTCCTGCGCCACCTGCCATCTCCCGCGTGAACTGCACAAGGAGGACGGCGCTACGCGCGTGCTCGTCCAGCACAACCAGAACCTCAACCTGCGACCCAACGAGAAGATGATCCGTAGCGTGTGCCTTAACTGCCATGGTCTGGAGTTCTCCATCGATTCCCTGGCCGACGCCGCGCTCGTCCATACCAATTTCAACGGCCGTCCCTCCCGTCACGTCGAGAGCATCGACCTGGCGGAGCGGCGGAAGCTGGAAAAACAAACCCGCAAAACCACCCCTGCTAACCCCTGAGAACCTGAACCCATGAAAGCCCAACCCCGCATCCTTGCCTCATGCGCCCTGGCCGCCGGAGCGCTCGCCTCCACCCTTCTCCTGACCGGCTGTGACAAGCCGGCTCCTGCTGCGGCTGCCGCCGCTCCAGTCGAAAAAGCCGCGCCTGCCGCGCCGAAGGGCATCAGCCCGAAGGTGATGGCGGACGGTTTGTTCGCTGTCATGTCCTCCGACCGCGCGGTTTACACCAAGGAAGTAGTGGCCCGTCTGCAAAACGAGGAAAAAGTGATCAAAGCCAGCGAACACTGGAAGGATGAGAAAGCGTTGCCGCTGCCGGCCCAGATGTTCCGCATGGGCGCTGAGACGGTGGCGTCCAAGAATGCGGGTTTCACCTATGCCTTGCTCTCGCTCTGGCCTATCAACAAGCAGAACAACCCCAAGACCGACGCGGAGAAGACCGGTCTCCAATTTGTCGCCGACAAAATGGGCAAGGAGAATTACTACTCCGAGGAAACGCTCGGCGGGAAAAAGTATTTCACCGCCGTCTATGCGGATGTGGCGGTTTCCAAGGCCTGCGTCTCCTGTCACAACGGCCATGCGGATTCGCCCCGCACAGATTTTAAACTCGAAGATGTAATGGGCGGGGTGGTGATTCGCATCCCCGTCGAATGATTCCTGAATCCCAAGCAAAAATCCTATGACTCCCACGCAAGTTGAACTCGTCCAGACCACCTGGGAAAAAGTGGTCCCGATCTCTGAAACCGCCGCCGCGCTGTTCTACGGCAAGCTGTTCGAGCTCGATCCCTCCCTTAAGCCGCTTTTCACGAGCGACATCAAGGAGCAGGGCAAGAAGCTCATGCAGATGATCACCGTCGCGGTGCGCGGCCTCAATGACCTCGGTAAACTGGTTCCGGCGGTGCAGGAACTGGGCCGTCGCCATGTCGGTTACGGCGTCAAGGACGAGCATTATGCCACTGTCGGCACCGCCTTGCTGTGGACTTTGGAAAAAGGACTGGGCGATGCCTTCACTCCTGATGTGAAGGAAGCCTGGGCCACCGTCTATGGCATCCTCGCTGACACCATGAAGAAAGCGGCGGCCGAGCCGAAAGCGGCCTGAACCTGCTTCTATAAATCAACCAGCCATCAATTTGCCGGGAGGACGATTTCCCGGAAAGGGAACCCGTTGTCCCAAATCACAAAGCAATCAACCCAAACCCAAGAAACACACCTATGAAATTGAAACTTCTGACTACGACGCTGGGCACCGTCGTGCTGGGCGCTGGCCTGGCTTCCGCCCAAGACAAGCCCGCCGCCCCGGCAGCAGCAGCACCGGCGACTCCGCCACCGGCCCTGACGCCGATGGAAAAGGTGGACCAGTTCTTCAACGGCAAACTTCCTGAGGCCATCGCCAAGGGCAAGTTCTCGTTGAATGTCCGGCTGCGTTATGAGTTCGCAGACCAGTCCAACCTTGAAGAGGGTGAAGCCTTCACGGTGCGGCCGCGCTTCGGCTTCACCACCGCACCATTCTACGGCTTCCAGGCGATGATCGAGGGCGAGCACATCTCCAACATCACGGATGATGATGCATATAATGCGGCCGGTTCAAACGGCCGTCCCACCAAGACCATCATCGCCGATCCCACCACCACGGAACTGAACCAGGCCTGGGTGAGCTACTCCAACTGGAAGTCCGTGGCTAAAGTCGGCCGTCAGCGCATCGCCCTCGACAACCACCGTTTTATCGGTGATGTCGGCTGGCGGCAGAACATGCAGACCTATGATGCGATCACGTTCGAGAACAAGTCCATCGACAAGCTGACCCTCTACTATGGCTATCTGTGGGAAGCACACCGGGTGTTTGGCGATGTCAACGGTTTGCCAGCGGCGAACCAGGATTTCCATTCAGATTCGCACCTGGTGAACGTCTCCTACGCGGCCAGTCCCTACGCCAAGCTCACCGGTTACTCCTATCTGCTGGATTTCGACAATTCGGCGGCCAACTCCACGGCCACCTATGGCGGTAGCATCAGCGGAGCTTGGACCTTCGACAAGGACAAGGGCGGCAAGGTGAACTACAAGGGCGAGTTCGCCTGGCAGACCGATTATGGCACCAGCGCGCTGAACTACGAGGCCGAGTACTACAACCTCGAAGTGAGCGCGGATTACTCCCGTTACTCGGCGGGTGTCGGCTATGAAGTTTTGGGCACGGACAACCTCCAAGGCTTCAAGACACCGCTGGCCACGCTGCATGCCTTCAATGGCTGGGCGGACGTGTTCCTGGCCACGCCAGCGCGTGGTTTGCAGGACATGTATGCCTTCGCGCAGGTTGGCTTGCCGGGTGGTGTTCCCGTGCGCTTCGTTTACCACAAGTATAACGCTGACAGCGGCCCTGCTGGTGACTACGGCCAGGAGTTCAATGTTCTGGCCAGCAAGAAGCTCGGCAAGAACTGGACCCTCATGGCGAAATACGCCTACTACGACGGCAAGGACGCACCTTTCGCTCCTGCGGCCCCCATCGATGCCCACAAGTTTTGGGCTCAGGTGGAGTTCAATTACTGAGCCGCTGGTTTATGTGCTTTCGCGGTTCCTCCCCGCGACCACCGGCTGATGGCCGGGTCACGCATCCGCCCGTTTCGAACACGTGGTTCAAACGGGCGGGTGCCTTTCCAGCCAGTCTTTAACTTGCTGTGCAGTTTGGGCAAAAATCTGCATCTCCGGCCAGTTGTTTTTTGCTCAACAGTATAGCGCCTGAAGCCAGCCAGCACAGGCCATTGCAGGCCTGTTCTGCGCTCAAAGCGGTGTCGATAAAGGGCTTTGAAAATCCATGAATAAAATTCATGGATTTTCATAAAAATATGAACGTCATGATTTAAGGCTTCGGCCTTGGGTCTGCTTGAAAGGGGTTGGCGCTAACGCGCAGACCATGAAGTTTGTGGCTGAAGAACCGAAAACGACGCTGATCGACCAGTTGCTCGCCGAGCAACGGTCGCTCACGGCTGTTGAGCGCTTCGCCAACTGGCATGAGGGACATAGTGCGCCGACGAGGGAGTCCCGTTATCGCAGCCTCCTGCCCGCCCAGCCTCCCGGTAAAGGTCAGCAATATGCTTTCGACGTCGATTTGGACGTCTGCTCCGGGTGCAAGGCCTGCGTGACCGCCTGCCACTCCTTGAACGGTCTGGATGAGAAGGAAACTTGGCGCGGAGTTGGTCTGCTGGTGCCGCCTCCGGTTCAAGAGGAACCAGATGAAGTCTCCATCCTCCAGCCGAAATCCTTTCACAAGCACGTCACGACCGCCTGTCATCATTGTGCTGATCCGGGCTGTCTGAACGGCTGCCCGGTGCTCGCTTACGACAAGGACCCGCTGACGGGCATCGTGCGGCATCTGGACGATCAATGCATCGGTTGCCAGTACTGTGTGATGAAGTGTCCCTACGACGTGCCGAAGTATTCGGACCGTCTCGGCATCGTGCGCAAGTGCGACATGTGCGCGAACCGCCTCGGCGTGGGTGAAGCTCCGGCTTGTGTGCAAGCTTGTCCAAACGAAGCCATTCGCATCGCCGTGGTGGACAAGGCGGAGATCATCACTGGCTATCGCAAAAAGAACGACCTGCTCCTGCTTTCCAAAGTGGAGAAAACGTCACCCCCTTTGAATGGGCATGTGACCAATGGCCATTCCTTCAACATTCATGCGGTGGCGCCTGTCATTCCAAGATTTCTCCCGAGCTCACCGGATGCGGCCATCACGGTGCCGACGACGCGTTATCGCTCCCGTCAACCGGTGGCTGAACTGGTTTCAGGCGACAGCCATGAAGTGCGTCCGGCCAAAGCGCATCTGCCCCTCACCATCATGCTGGTACTGACACAAGCTGGCGTGGGCATGAGTTTGTTTGAAGCAATCAATGGCCTGGCAAACCGATCACAGACGATCTTCGCCCTGATCATCTCGGTGATCGGCATGGTCGCGGGCACCTTGCACCTCGGCCAGCCGCTGAAGGCTTGGCGCGGTTTTCTGGGCTGGCGGAAATCCTGGCTGAGCCGTGAGCTGATCGTCTTTGGCAAGTTCGTTGGTGCGCTGGGCTTGCACGCCATGCTCTTGCAGCCGTGGACCGCTTGGATTGCGGCCGGTGTCGGTCTGTTGGCGGTATTCTGCTCCGCGATGATTTATGTGGATACCCAGCGGCCTTTCTGGAAGGCGTCCTTAAGCTTCCCCAAGTTTGGTCTCACCGCGCTGCTGCTCGGCTGGACTGGCGTCATGATATTTGCGCCTGCTGGCAGCGACAGGATGGTGCTGGTCGCGATGACGGGATTGCTTGTGGCCCTGAAGCTCGCGGTGGAGTGCTCCATTTTTGCCAACCATCGTCACACGCCGGATGCGCCGCTGAGCAAATCCGCCCGCCTTCATCTGCTGCGCCCACTAAGTGAGGTTTTCCGCGGCCGCTTGATGCTCGCGGTGATCGGGGGCCTGGTGCTGCCCTTGCTGCTCCTGTTATCCGGCACTCCGCAGGCGGGCATGGCGGCATTTATCTTCGGTTTTTGCCTGCTGGGTGAACTGCTCGAGCGCCATCTTTATTTCGTTGCCGAAGCCGCACGCAAGATGCCGGGAGGATTATGAACGAACAGCCCAATACACTTCTGCGCCAGTGGCACGGTCCTTTGACTGCCGAGTTGCTGTTGCGGCCCGGTGAATTCGGGTTGGGCAATGTGCCGGCCCGGCTGAAGCCGGACGCCACCACGCGCAGTGTGTGCGGGTTCTGTTCCACGGGCTGCTCGCTGGATATCCATCTGAAGGATGGCGCGGCCGTGAACCTGAGCCCGAGCAGCGGCTATCCGGTGAACCTCGGCATGGCGTGCCCGAAAGGCTGGGAGGCGCTCACACCGCTTTACGCGTCCGATCGCGCCACTACCCCGCTCATCCGCGATGAGCGCGGTGAACTGCAACCTGCCACTTGGGATCAGGCCATGAAGCTTTTCGCCGGGCGCTTCAAGGACATCATGGCGCAGCACGGCAACGAGAGTGTCGCTTTCCTCAGCACCGGCCAGATCTGCACGGAAGAAATGGCCTTCCTCGGCACGCTGTTCAAGTTCGGCATGGGCGGGCTGCATTGCGATTCCAATACCCGCCAGTGCATGGCCACTTCGCACGTGGCCTACAAGCAGAGCTTCGGCTTCGATGCGCCGCCTTATACGTACGCTGATTTCGAAGAATCAGATGTGTTGGTCTTCATCGGTTCGAATCTTTGCATCGCGCATCCCATCATGTGGCAGCGCGTGCTGCGGAATAAGCACAAGCCCCAGATCATCGTCATTGATCCGCGCCGCACGGAGACTGCTGCAGCGGCCACGCAACATCTGGCGTTGCAACCCAAGTCTGATCTGACGCTGCTCTACGGTCTGGCGAATCTGTTGATCCAGAATCACTGGATCAAACTCGCTTACATCACGCATCACACGACTGGTTTCCATGATTTCGCCGAGTTCGTGCGCCAGTTCACGCCGGACAAGGTGGCGGCGGAGACGGGTCTGACGGTGGGTGAGCTTTATCACTGTGCCGAGAGCATCGGCAAGGGCAAGGCCGTCTCCTTCTGGTGGACGATGGGCGTGAACCAAAGCCATGAGGCGACCCGCACTGCGCAGGCCATCATCAATCTCGCGCTGATGACCGGCAACATGGGGCGCCCGGGCACGGGGGCGAACTCCGTGACCGGCCAGTGCAATGCGATGGGATCGCGTCTCTATGCGAATGTCACCAGCCTGCCAGGGGGGCGTGATTTCCTGAAAGCCGAGGACCGGGCTGAGATCGCCAGCCTGTTGTGGATCCCTGAGGACCGCATCCCGGCGAAGAACTCCTGGGCCTACGACCAGATCATCGATGGCATCGCGCAGGGGAAGATCAAGGGCTTGTGGGTCATCGCCACGAACACCTCGCACTCGTGGGTGAACCAGCGGAACTTCCGCGAACTGGCGAGCAAGCTCGATTTCCTCGTGGTGCAGGACATGTATGCGACCACGGAGACCGCGCAGCAGGCGCATCTGGTATTGCCCGCTGCCGGGTGGGGCGAGAAGGAAGGCACGTTCATCAACAGCGAACGCCGCTTCGGGCTCGTGAAGAAAGTTTCCGTGGCACCGGGCCAGGCGCTGAGTGATTTCAACATCTTCCGGCTCATCGCGCATTACTGGGGCTGTGAGGAGTTGTTCAAGGAATGGAATTCACCAGAAGCGGCCTTCCAAATCTTGAAACGCTTTTCAGCGGATCGCCCCTGCGACATCACGGGCATCCGTGATTACGAGCACTTGGACGAAAGTGGCGGCATTCAGTGGCCGCTCAAGGAAGGGGTGAAGGAAGAGGGGCCGGGTACGAGCAGTGCGCATCTTCCAGAACGCCGTTTGTTCGCGGATGGTCATTACTTCACGCCGGATGGCAAGGCGCGTTTCCTCTTTGAGAATCCGCGGCCGGTCGCTGAACCCACCACGCCTGAGTATCCTTTCGTGCTACTCACGGGCCGCGGTACTTCGGCGCAATGGCACACGCAAACTCGGACGGGCAAGTCCGCCGTATTGCAAACGCTCTATCCCGCGAATGCCTATGTGGAGCTGAACCCTCAGGATGCGGCGCGTTTGAACATCACGCCTAATTCTACAGTGGCGGTCATCTCCCGGCGCGGGCGCATCCAATGCACGGCCTTTGTCACCACCTCTGTGCAGGCCGGACAGGTGTTCATTCCTATGCATTACGGCGTGACGAACCGGCTTACGAAGGCCGACTTCGATCCGTATTCGCGCCAACCCAGCTACAAGCACTGCGCGGTGCGGGTGGAAGCCATCTCTTCCGGCAGCCCGGCTTACTTGGAAACCATTTCTGTGCCTGACCATGAGTAACCGCATTTTCAACGTCGATCAGTTCGTCCGCTTCTCGGATAAGGCGGCAGTCGTGAAAGAGATCGCGGTCACGGACCACTCACGCATCGCGGTGTGGTGCGTGCGTCCCGGTCAGAAGGTGCCCACGCATACGCATCCAAGCGGGCAGGATACCTGGGTGATGATGCGCGGTGAACTTACGTATCTGATGGGCAATGGCGAACGCACGGTCATCCGCGCCGGCGAACTGGACATCGCCGATCACGATGAAGTGCATGGTGCGGTGAACGAAGGCGCCGAAGACGCGGTATTTCTCTCCATTTATTCGGCTCCTGAAATCGGTTGGAAAAAGGCTGAAGCATGAACTTGATCCCTACACTCCCTGAAAACGCTCCGTTCACGCCGGAACAACGCGCGTGGCTCAATGGTTATCTCGCGGGCCTGCTCGCGAGCGGTGCGACGGCTTCCATGGGCGCGCTTGCCGAAACGAAACCGAAACAGCCGTTGCTCATCGGTTTCGGTTCGCAAACCGGCTCGGCGGAAGGACTCGCCAAGAAGCTTGGCAAAGAGGCGGAGAAGCGCGGCTTCCTGCCCAAGGTCGCGGAACTGAACAAGATATCGCCCGCCGATCTCGCGAAGGAATCGAAGTTCATCATCATCACCAGCACGTGGGGCGATGGGGACGCGCCGGATAACGCCGTGAACTTCTGGGCTGCCTTGAGTGCCGAGACCGCGCCGAAGCTGGAAAATCTCTCCTACGCCGTGCTGGGCTTGGGCGACAAGAACTACAGCGACTTCTGCGGTGCTGGCAAAAAGTTCGATGAACGCCTGGAGGCTTTGGGGGCCAAGCGCCTGGTGGCGCGTGGTGAATGTGATGTGGATTACGAAGCGGCAGCCAAGGCGTGGACCGAAGGTGTCTGGCCGGTGCTGGAAAACGCTATGGCAACGCCCGCCTTGCCCGCAGCAGCTCCGGCGGAAGTTGTCGCCGATCCGGCACATGCCAAAGATACGGCGAAGTGGTCGCGCAACAATCCTTTCCCCGCGTTGCTCAAGACGAATCGCCGCCTGAACAAGGCCGGTTCGGCCAAAGACACGCGGCACTTTGAGATCGTGCTGGAAGGTTCCGGCCTGAGCTACGAAGTGGGTGACGCGCTCGGCGTGATGCCGAAGAATGATCCGGTGCTGGTAGAAGAACTGCTTGCGACCTTGGGTTTCAATGGTGATGAGCAAGTGAAAGACGCGAATGGCAAAGACAGCACGCTGCATGAGGCGTTGCTGAGCACCTATGTCATCACGCAAGCACCGCCGTCATTCATCAAGGCGGCGGCGGAGAAGTCGAACAATGCTGAACTGCTGGCGCTTCTCGCGGTGGACAAAAAGAAAGAATTGGATGCGTGGATGTGGGGCAAGGATATCGTGGATGTGTTGCGTGCCTGCACAGGTGCGAAGTTCACGGTGGCCGAGTTTACCGGTTTCCTGCGCAAGATGCAGCCGCGCCTTTACTCCATCTCCTCCTCGCCCAAGGCGCATCCGGGTGAGGTTCATCTGACCATCGGTGCGGTGCGGTATGAAGGTGCCGGACGTGGCAAGAAAGGCGTGGCCTCCTGCTGGCTGGCGGATCGCGTCATCCTGAACGACACGCCGGTGCCGGTGTTCATCCAGACCAGCCACGGCTTCCGTTTGCCGGACGATACTAACAAACCCGTCATCATGGTGGGACCGGGCACGGGCATCGCGCCGTTCCGCGCGTTCCTTGAAGAGCGCAAGGCGACGGGTGCCAAGGGCAAGAACTGGCTCTTCTTCGGTGATCAAGCCCGCGCCACGGATTTCCTTTATGACGATGAGTTGACCGCGATGCAGGCGGGGGGTTCGCTTGCGCGTCTGGACCTCGCTTTCAGCCGCGATCAAAAAGAGAAGATTTACGTGCAGACGCGCATGCTGGAAAACGGCGCGGAGCTGTGGAAGTGGCTGGAAGAAGGCGCGCACTTCTACGTGTGCGGCGACGCCAAGCGCATGGCTAAGGACGTGGATGCGGCCTTGCATGAAGTGGCGGAGAAGTTCGGTGGGCTGTCGAAGGAAGCGGCGGCGGATTACGTGGCCAAGTTGAAGTCAGACAAGCGTTATCAACGCGACGTGTATTAGAATGAATTTTTGGGAGGAACCTATGAGTGCAATCAAAACGCCCATCACTGAAATTTCCGGACAAAAACTTTCCGGCGAGCAGACGGCCTATCTTGACGGCTTTTTCTCCGGTCTGAAGAATCGCGGTGTGTCCTTCGGTGATGTCATGCCGAATCCCGCGGCACAACCTACTGGTCCGGCGAAACCGAATCTGGAAGATCTCATCCCGGAAGAACGAATCAAGCATGAGCTGTTTCCGCTGGATGCGTATCCGCTCCTGTTACAGCACGCTGCCTCGAATCAGGCGCCGGACAAGGAGAACACGTTCCGTTTCAAGTGGCACGGGTTGTTCTACCTCACGCCGAACAAAGAAGCATTCATGGCGCGCCTGCGGATTCCCGGCGGCCAGTTGAAGACGTTTCAATTGCGCGAGATCGCGAACGTGGCGAAGGAATTGACGACGGGTTACGTGCAGATCACCACGCGGGCGAATCTTCAAATCCGCCTCATTGAGCCGAAAAATGCGCCGGAAGTGTTGCGTCGAATCCAAGGCGTGGGTCTGCACACGCGCGGTTCCGGTGCGGACAATATCCGCAACCTGACATGCGATCCGACGAGCGGCCTGGACCCGAATGAGATCATCGAGACGCTACCGCTCACGCATGAAATGGGGCAAGTGATCCTGAACACGCGCGAGTTCTATGATTTGCCGCGCAAGTTCAACATCGCGTTCAACGGTGGCGGTCTCATCAGCAGCGTGGAAGACACGAACGACATTGGCTGGACGGCCGTGCGGGTGACGGAAGACAACGGTGAGGTGAAGGCGGGCGTTTACTTCCGTTGCGTGCTGGGTGGTGCGACGGGCCACAAGGCGTTTGCGAAGGATTTGGGTGTTTACGCGAAGCCTGAGGAAGTCGTGAAGGTGACCTCGGCCTTGCTGCGCGTGTTCATCGCGAATGGCAATCGCGGAGATCGTAAAAAGGCGCGTTTGAAGCATCTGCTGGAGACGTGGAGCCTGGAGCAATACCTGGCGGAGACAGAGAAATTGCTGGGCTACACGTTGCTGCGGGCACCGAAGCTGGAGGCGACGGCTCCGGTCAAGAGCGTTGGTCCAGCGCATCCGCAGATCGGGGTGTATCCGCAGAAGCAAAAAGGGCTGAACTGGGTGGGCGTGGTGATCCCGGTCGGCCAGATAACACCGAAACAGATGCTGCGCATCGCGGAACTGGCGGATGCTTACGGCTCCGGCGAAGTGCGCATGACGGTGTGGCAGAATCTCATCATCCCGAACGTGCCGGATGCGTTTGTGGAGACGCTGAAGAAGGCGCTCGTGAAGATGGGCTTCGGCTGGCAGCAATCGAACCTGAAGAGCGGTTTCGTGGCCTGCACGGGGAACAGCTACTGCAAGTTCGCCGGTGCGAACACGAAAGGTAATGCACTGGAACTGATGGAGTATCTCGACAAGCGTGTGAAGCTGGACATGCCGGTGAATGTGCATCTGACCGGCTGCCCAAACTCCTGCGCGCAGCATTACATGGGCGATATCGGCTTGCTCGGTGCGAAGGTGAAGGTGTCTGGTGAAACGGTGGAAGGGTATCACGTGTTCATCGGCGGCGGCTTTGGGAAGACGCAGACGGTGGGGCGGCAGATTTTCCAAGGTATCTCGTTCGATGACCTCAAGCCCTTGCTGGAGAAAATGCTGAAGGGTTACCTGCGCCGTCGGGAAGAAGGGGAGACGTTCCTGCAATTCACCAACCGGCATGACCTGAACACGCTGCAAGCCATCTTCACGAATAACGAGTAAGTTGAAGAGCCCTGATTTGGTGCTGGTTTTAGGGGTGATCAACACCTTGCCGGAGCGTTATCTCCGTATGATGCTGGAAGAACGAGCGGGGGTTGCACAATTATCTCTAAAGCCTTGTAGCTGTCCGTATTGCAAAATGCAAACGGCTGTAAAATCGGCTTTTTAAGGAGCTTAATTGGCTTGTATTTGAGCAGTTTTGTCTTCATCATAGGCGAAATCGGGTGCTTTCTTTCCCCGACAATTTTTTCAAAATAAACAGCAATTAGCGGGCGGCTCTGCGCCTCGTCAGATGCGACAAATATTTAGGTGCCAACATGTTTGGCGCTAAAACTCAGTCTTACTATGAAAACAATCAGACACCTCCTCCCGCTGACAGTGGCCTTATTTTTGGTGCTGACGCGAGCTGATGCCCTTCCGGTTTCCGGGCCGATCATCATCGAGCGTAATACGGTTCCCAGTGCGCTTGCCACCGCGTTGACCCAAGGGGAAAGTTCCGGTCTGACCATCCGGCAGGCCAGTTTGCAAGGGCATTCCTTTGAAGGCGCAGCCTCGACGGGCCTTTATTTTCTCGGCACCGAGGGAGACAACAATGGGTACGGATTGAATCAGCCGGGTATCGTGCTCAGCACTGGCAATGTGACCGATTATCAATCGGGCCCCAATACGACTGGCAGCCGCACCACCGGGTATGGTGTTTCGGCCACCGGGGACCAGGAAACCTTGCTGGATCCGATCACCGGTACTGCCACCTCGAATTTCAGCCATTTCGACGTCACCCAGCTGGATATCGAATTTGACGTCACTTCGGACAAGAATTTCATCTCGTTCTATGTGGTTTTCGGGTCAGAGGAGTATGCGGAATACGTCAATTCGCAGTATATCGACGGTTTCGGCATCTACCTGAACGGCCAGAACATCGCCTTGGCCAGCGGCAAGCCGGTGAACATCAATCACCCGGAGATGAGTGCCATCGCCGGCACGGAACTGGACGGTGTCCTGAGTCCGCAGGGGACGGTCATCATGCAGTTCACGGCTTTGGTGGCGCCGGGTTCTGTCAACAACAAGCTTACGTTCATCGTGGCTGACACCTCGGATTCGGCGCTGGACACCACGGTCTTTGTGTTTTCCCTAGGGGCTTCCGTGCCGCCGCCGCCGCTGACCATCAGCAACGGTTCGGTAGTGGAAGGTAATGACGGCACGAGGAACATGGTGTTCCAGGTGGAGCTGGCCGAGACCGAGGTCGGTTTGCAGACAGCCATCGGGACAACGGTCCGGGTCAGCTACAACACGGTGAATGGCTCGGCGCTGGCCGGTATTGATTATACTGCCACCAGCGGTTTGCTGACGTTCCCACCGGGAACGACCACCCGACAGATCACGGTGCCGATCTTGGGTGACACGGTGGCGGAAGGCGATGAAACCTTTCAGATCCGCCTGACGAACCCGGTTGGGGCAAGTTTTGCGGGGCCGCCGGTCACCGGAACCATCATTGATGACGATGCGGATACTGTCATGACGGTGTTCGCCTCGGTCAGCGATGTCACGGTCACGGAGGGGAATTCCGGCACGGTGAATGCCGTTTTCACGGTCATGCTCTCCTGTCCCAGTGCGAGCGTGGTGCGGGTGAACTACCGCACGGTGAACGGTTCAGCCACGCAGGGGACGGACTTTGTCGCGATCAACGGCATCCTTGAATTCGAGCCGGGTGAGCTACAGAGGACCGTCTGCGTGACGGTGAACGGAGATCTGCTGAATGAAGCGGATGAGAAGTTTTCGCTGGTGTTGAGCAATCCGGTCAATGCGGTGCTGGGGGATGACCGGGGCATGGGGACCATCCTCAATGACGATCCGGTGACCACCCAGATCAATATCTTTGACGTCACGGTCATGGAGGGGAATTCCGGGACGGCTACGGCCACCTTCCAAGTCTGCCTGACGGAGGTCAGCGGCCAGGCGGTCGGGGTGAGGTTTGCCACCGTGAATGGCACGGCCATTGCCGGCAGTGATTTTGTTTCCGCTGCCGGGCTGGTCACGATCCCGGCAGGACAGTTGAGCCGGCCGGTCTCCATCACGGTGAAGAGCGATGCCTTGGTGGAAGCCTCGGAGAACTTTCTGGTGCAGCTTTCCACACCGCTGTTTGCCACGATCGCGGACGGTCAGGCGACGGGCACCATCCAGGACAACCCACTGCCGGCCGTGACGATCCATAACACTTCCGTGACGGAGGGGAACGAAGGAATCACCACCGCCCAGTTCGAGGTGACCTTGGCTGCCGCGAGCGAATATCCCGTGGTGATCAGCTATGCCACGGCTGATGGGACCGCCAAGGTGTCGGATAACGATTACATCCCGGCCAACGGGCTGCTTTTCTTTGAGCCCGGACAGACGTCCAAAACGATCGATGTCTGCATCAATGGCGATCTGGTCAACGAAGCCAATGAAACTTTCTTTGTCAACCTGAGCAATGAGGTGGATTTCTTCCTGGCCGGTCCGTCAATGCATGAATTTGGTACGGGTGTGCTGCTGGTCAGCAAGGCCACGGGAACGATCGTGAATGATGATCCGGTCACGGCCCAGCTTTTCATCGACAGCGTGACGGTGCTGGAGCCCAGTGCCGGTTCGGTGAATGCGATTTTCACCGTGTCGCTCTCCGAACCTAGCGGCCAGGCAGTGACCGTGCGGTTTGCCACCGCCAATGGCACGGCCTTGGCGGGTTCGGATTATGCTGCCAAGAACGGCTTTGTGACCTTTCCGCCTGGTGTCACGAGCCGGACAGTGGCCGTGGTGGTGAACGGGGAAACCTTGCTGGAAGATGCTGAGACCTTTGTGGTGAACTTGAGCATGCCGGTCAATGCGACGATTGAGAACGGGGTAGGTACCGGCACGATCCTGAACGCGACGGACGAGAACACCCCGACCTTGTTGACGATCGCTGATGTCAGCGTTGCCGAGGGCAATGAGGGGATCACGCACATGACGTTCACGGTGACGATGCCCTTCGCCAGCCTGCATACGGTCACGGCGAATTACGTGACCGCGAGCGGTTCGGCCAAGTCCGGCACGGATTTCATCTCCGCCTCCGGTACGGTCATCTTCCCGCCGGGCTCGACCAGCCAGACCATCACGATCCAGGTGCTGGGCGATGTGGTGAATGAACTCAATGAGACCTTGAGCGTCACCTTGAGCAGCCCGGTGCATGCCACCTTGCTCCGGAACCGGGCCACAGGCACCATCGTGAATGATGACCCGCTGCCTCGCATCACCATCCACGATACGAGCACGGTGGAAGGCGACAGCGGGACCCGGTATATGGAGTTTGAGCTCAGCCTTTCCGGGACCAGCAGCCGCACCATCTCGGTGAATTTTGCCACGGCCGACGGAAGCGCGCTGGCGCCGGGCAGCTATGCTGCCCGCAGCGGCATTCTGGTCTTCCCGTCCGGGACGTCCACGCAATGTGTCGCGGTCGTAGTTTGCGGCAATGCGACCATCGAGGCTGACAAATACATGCGCATGCTGTTGTCCGCAGCGGTCAATGCCGCGATCGCGGACGGCGAGGGCATCGGCACTATTGTCAATGATGACGGTTTGCCGGGACATTTGAACCACTTCACCTGGAGTGCCATCCCGTTTCAACAGACCGTCAACCAGCCTTTCCCGGTGACGGTCACGGCGCGGGACCGGTTTGGTGATGTGGTGACCAGTTACTCGGGCATCGTAAACTTGACGGCGCTGGCCGCCTCGCCGGACGAGGGGCTGCATAACCTGCTGGGAGCGCCTACGCATAACGTGCAGGCTGCTGGTTTACGCACGGCCGGATATGCGTTCACGCCGAATCAGCGGCTCCTGGTGACACATGTGCGCCACTACAGCGGCACGAAAGTCTCCATCTGGAGGAATGATGGCCAGTTGATCGCCAGCAAGAATGTGACGAGTACGCCGGGTTCTTGGCGGGAAACGGAGCTGGATACGCCGGTGATATTGGAAGCGGGCACGACCTATCGCGTCGGGGTCCTGAGCCAGGGGTATTATACGCGACAGGTGACCTTGCCTGCATTTGCCCATGGGACAGTGGGTGGCGGGTTCCAGACCCCGGGTGATTTCTTTCCTATGACGGCGCTGCAGCGTATTCCCTTTGTGGACCTCCGCTATGCAGTATATGGGAATGTGTCGCCTGTTTCCGTCTCGCCCACGGAGTCGGGTGTGTTTGTGAATGGCGTATGGAACGGCCAGATCACCATGCCGGCGACGGCTGATCTGGTCACGCTCCGGGCGGATGACGGATTCAACCACACTGGCGACAGTGACAGCTTTGAGGTGATGGCGGGTGAGGGAATGGTGCTGACGTTTAACGGCGGAGCGGCGGGCTCGGGCGGCTTGCAACTGCTTTCCACGGGCACGGGGGCGGCCGGTTCGGTGCAGTTGTTCTTCACTCCCGGCCAAGGTTATGTGGTCGAAGTCTCCAGTGACCTGATCAACTGGAGTCCGGTGTTCACCAATGGTTCCGGCAGGGCGGGCAGCTATTTCTCCGAGCCAACCGGTCCGGGCACCCGGTTCTACCGGGCGAAGCTGCTGCCGTAAGCACCATCCTCCATGCCCGGAGACGGGTGAGGGACAAGCGTTGAAAGCGTCGGGCTGTTTACAGCCCGACGCTTTTCTGCTTTCCGATTCAGACTGCGCTTATACTGCGCCGTAAGCCAGCATGGCATCGGCGACTTTCACGAAGCCGGCGATGTTCGCGCCTTGGACGTAGTTCACGTAACCCTTGCCATTATCGCCAAACTGGCGGCTGTGGTCGTGCACGCCCTTCATGATGTCGCGCAGGCGGGAATCCACTTCATCGCGGCTCCAGGCGATGCGCATGGCGTTCTGGCTTTGCTCCAGGCCGGAGACGGCCACACCGCCGGCGTTGGCCGCTTTGCCGGGGGCGAAGATGATCTTGTTCTCGAGAAAGAGTCGCGTGGCGTCGAGATTGCATGGCATGTTCGCGCCTTCGGCGACGGCTTTCACGCCGTTGCCGATGAGCTTCTTCGCATCATCGCCGTTCAGTTCGTTCTGCGTGGCGCAGGGGAAGGCGAGGTCGCACTTGATGCCCCACGGCGTTGCTCCGGCATAGAACTTCGCTTCGGGAAACTGCTCGGTGTATTCATGGATGCGGCCACGCCGTTCTTCCTTCAGTTCCTTCAGCCACTTGAATTTTTCAGGCGTGATGCCGGTTGGATCGTGGATGAAGCCTTTGGAATCCGAGGCGGTGACCACTTTGGCGCCTTCCTGGACGAGTTTCTGGATGCAGTAGAGTGCGACATTGCCGGAACCGGAGACAACCGCGGTTTTGCCCGCGACACTTTCACCGCGCACGCCGAGCATGTTCTGCATGAAATAAACGGCACCGTAACCGGTGGCTTCCGTGCGGATGAGGCTGCCGCCGAAGGAGAGGCCCTTGCCGGTGAGGGTGCCGGTGAAGCGGTTGGCGAGACGCTTGTACTGGCCGAACATGTAGCTGATCTCGCGGCGGCCCACGCCAATATCGCCAGCGGGCACATCGGTGTCTTCGCCGATGTGACGGTGCAGTTCAATCATCAGGGACTGGCAGAAGCGCATGACCTCGTGCTCGCTCTTGCCCTTGGGATTAAAATTGGAGCCGCCCTTGCCGCCGCCCATGGGCAGGCCGGTGAGGCTGTTCTTATATACCTGCTCGAAGCCGAGGAATTTCAGCACGCTCAAAGTGACGCTGGGGTGAAAACGCATGCCGCCTTTGTAGGGCCCGATAGAATTGTTGAACTGCACTCGCCAGGCGCGGTTCGCGCGGAAGTTTCCCTGATCATCCTCCCACGTGACGCGGAAGATGATGATACGGTCCGGCTCGGTCATGCGCTCGAGGATCTGTGCGTCCCGATACTTTTTGTTCTCGAGGACATGGGGCATGACGGATTCCACGACCTCTTGGACGGCCTGATGGAATTCGGTCTCGCCGGGATTGCGACGAACCAGACCGCGGACGAATTTGGCCACCTCGGACCGGACTGCTTTGCCGTTGGGTTTCATAATGCTTGGGGATTGCCCACAGCATAGTGAAGAGGCCGCGATTTCGCCAGTCTGAGGGTGATGAATTTTATTTCTTAATTTTTGAACGCCCAGACAGGTTGCGCACAAAACTCTTCACGCAACTTTTCTTGCCGTGAGGTATTTAATTTCTGACAACTAAGCTTATGAAATCCACGACGCTGCGCTCGCTGCTGGCCTTGGGCTTGATGACTATGGGGACAGCGTCCATTTTGGCCGCCACCCCGGCTGAACTGGAGCAGAACTGGCATCAGTGGCGCGGGCCAAGTGCGGATGGTGTCGCGCCGAAGGCCAATCCGCCCACAGAATGGAGCGAGACGAAGAACGTGAAATGGAAGGTGAAGACGCCGGGCTTCGGCACCTCCACGCCGATCATCTGGGGGAACAAGGTTTTCCTGCTGACGGCGATCAAGAGCCCCAGCCCGACGGCCGCGGTGCCAAGTCCAGTTCCTGCGGGCCAAGTGGCGCAATCGAAAGGGCCAGGACCGGGTGGTCCGCCGCCGGGTGGAAAGAAAGGGAAGGGCGGCGGCGGGTTTGGTTCGGAGAAGCAGACGGACAAGTATCAATTTGTCGTGCTGTGTCTGGATCGCACGAATGGCAAGACGATCTGGCAGAAGACGGTGCGCGAAGAGGTGCCGCATGAAGGGCACCATCGGGATCATGGTTTCGCCTCGGCCTCGCCCGTCACGGATGGGAAGCATCTCTATATTTCGTTCGGTTCACGCGGCATCTACTGCCTGGATCTGGATGGGAATGTGAAGTGGGAGGTGGATCTGGGGAACATGACGACGCGCAATGGCTTCGGCGAAGGGAGTTCCACGGCACTCCACGGGGATGTGCTGGTGCAGACGTGGGATCAGGAGGCGAATTCGTTTGTGGTCGCACTGGATAAGAACACAGGCAAGGAGCTCTGGCGCAAGCCGCGGGAAGAGGTTACTTCCTGGGCCACACCATTGATTGTGGAAGTGAATGGCAAGGCGCAGGCGATCGTGAACGCGACGACGAAGGTGCGGGCGTATGATCTGAAGACGGGTGACGTGGTCTGGGAGTGCGGCGGACAGACGGTGAATGTCATTCCTTCGCCGGTGGCCGGGCATGGGATGGTGTATGTGATGAGCGGTTTTCGCGGGAGCACGTTGCATGCGATCAAGCTGGGGAAGACGGGGGACTTGACGGGGACGGACAGCATCGCGTGGAAGTTTGATCGCGCCACACCGTATGTGCCGTCGCCGTTGCTGTATGGGGACAAGCTGTATTTCCACAAGGTGAACGATGCGTTCATCTCGTGCTTCGATGCCATCAAGGGGACGCCGCACTATGTGGAGGAGCGGTTGACGGGCGTGAATGGAATCTACGCGTCGCCCTTAGGCGCGGCGGACAAGGTTTACGTGATCGGGCGGGATGGCGGGGCGCTGGTGCTGAAGAACAGTGGGAAGCTGGAGGTGCTGGCGACGAACAAGCTGGATGACCGGATCGATGCGTCACCGGCGGCGGCGGGCAAGGAGCTGTTCCTGCGCGGGCATCAGAGTTTGTATTGTATCGCGGAGAAGTAGAGAGGGGCGCGGCTGTGTCCGCCGAGGACCAGCCGCAGCAGTTGATAAGCAGGAGAGTGCGCGAAAGATTTTGAACCGTTCTTCGCTTCGGACGCGCTCCACTAGAGTCACAGCGTGATCTTGGTGCCGAGGACTTCGAGGAACTTGGCGAGCCAAGCTGAGTGGGCGGGCCAGGCGGGGGCGGTGACGAGGTTGCCATCTACGTAGGCACCATCGACTTCGATATTCTGGAAGTCACCACCGGCGAGGGTCACTTCGGGGCCGCAGGCGTAATAGGCGGCGCATTTGCGGCCTTTGACGACGCCGGCGGCGGTGAGGAGTTGCACACCATGGCAGACGGCGGCGATGGGCTTGTTGGTGTTCGCGAAGTGGCGGACCATGTCCAGCACCTCGGAGTTCAGGCGCAAGTATTCGGGAGCGCGGCCACCGGGGATGAGGAGGGCGTCGTAGTCGGCGGCCTTGAGCTCGGCGAAGGTGGCGTTGAGGGTGAAGTTGTGGCCGGGCTTCTCGCTGTAGGTCTGGTCGCCTTCGAAATCGTGGATGGCGGTGCGGATCTTCTCACCCGCTTTTTTGCCGGGGCAGACGGCGTGGACGGTGTGGCCGACCATCAGCAGGGCCTGGAAGGGGACCATATTCTCGTAGTCTTCGACGAAGTCACCGGTGATCATCAGGATCTTTTTTGCGCTCATAACAAGTTCTCCGGAGATAGAGTGACATAATTGGGCACGGGCACAAGCGAGAGAGGTTGCTTTTTTTGGCGGGGGACGCTTTTATTTTCTTATGAAGTCCCAGCAAGTGCGTCTGAACCGCCGTGCGATGATCCGGTCGCTCGTGGGCAGTTCCATGCTTTTGCCGGGGATTCTCTCAGAGTTACTGGCAGGGGAGGCGGTCAAGAACGGTTCCAGTTTTGATCCGTTGGGGGCGAAGCCGTCGCAGTATCCGGCGAAGGCGAAGCGGGTGATCTTCCTGTATGCGACGGGTGGTGTGTCGCACATCGATACGTTTGATCCGAAGTCGTCGGCAAACGGGCGCGATGGTTCGGGCAAGGACAGGCTGATGGGGAGCCAGTGGGATTGGAGCGCGAATTCCCAATGCGGCACGCAAGTCACGGATCTTTTCCCGCACATGCGCGCGGTGATGGATGAGGTGTGCCTTATCCGCTCGACGAAGTCCGCGCACTTCGATCACTCGGAGGCGACGTTGGGTTTTCACACGGGGTCGGCGACCTTTGCGCGGCCTAGTTTTGGTTCTTGGGTGAGTTATGGGCTGGGGACGTTGAATCGCGATCTGCCGTCCTACATCGTGGTGGCGCCGTTCCTGCCGTATGGCGGCACGCAGGTGTATGCGAATGATTTTCTCCCGGCGTATCATCAGGGCACGCGGGTAGTGCCGGGGCCGGAGCCGATCGCGAACTTGAATTCACCGGCGGCGGCGCGGGAGATCCAGGAGCTGGAGCTGGGCCTGGCGGATGCGTTCAATCGCGGGCATCTCAAGCAGCGGCAGCATGACACGGCGCTGGCGGCGCGCATCAAGTCGTTTGAGACGGCGTTCCAGATGCAGCAGGCGGCTCCGGAGGCGTTTGATATCTCGAAGGAGCCGGCATATGTGCGCGCGCTTTACGGATTGGACAAGGGATTCAAGGGGCCGGGCAGCGAGTTCGCGTGGCAGTGTCTGGTGGCGCGGCGGTTGGCGGAGCGGGGTGTGCGGTTCATCGAGTTGATCGATACGGGGTCGCGGCCGAATTGGGATTCGCACGGGGACATGAAAGAGCATGAACAATTGGCGTATAACGTGGATCAGCCGATGGCGGCACTCATCCTGGATTTGAAACAG
This sequence comes from uncultured Verrucomicrobiota bacterium, assembly GCA_964589735.1. GTDB lineage: Bacteria > Verrucomicrobiota > Verrucomicrobiia > Limisphaerales > JAEYXS01 > JAEYXS01. The sequence goes on from CAZPUL010000002.1 coordinate 217,898, forward strand.
CGCGGGATGCTGGAGGACACGCTGATCTTGTGGGCAACGGAATTCGGGCGCACGCCGGCCATGGAAGGCAAGCATGGGCGGGGGCATCATGGAGATTGTTTCTCCATCTGGATGGCGGGCGGTGGGGTGAAGCGCGGCATCGTGCATGGGGAGACGGATGACATCGGGGCGAAGGTGATGAGTGATCCGGTGGAGGTGCATGATGTGCATGCGACGGTGCTGCATCTATTGGGCATCGATCACGAGAAGCTGACTTATCG